>CBDFGF010000006.1:0-522314 GCA_965247045.1 Candidatus Nitrosopumilus sp. | reverse complement strand
TAAAGAGGTACCCTGCAAGCTCGTATGTGATGTACATCCTGGTAGTATACTAGAAGCATAACTGCCCTGTCCTTGATGGGAAGCTCAAACTTGCGTCCAGCTCCGACTCTTCGTCTCCTCTTCTTAGAGGAGAGTCTCTTTTTCTCTGTGATCTTGTATTTCTTTTCTATCTCAGATGACAAAAAATCAAACTGTTCTAGGCTAATCCCAGTAAATGACTGGAACGCTCCCGGTTTTTTGGCTAGTTTCTTGTATGTTAGCATGAAATAACGAGGATGCTCTTAGCTTTGGATCTTGCTGTGAGTAAATTTGCATAATTTGATCAAATTGTGTTAATTGCGCAAGAGGTCTATAGAGCTAAAAACCCAAAATTTGGATTTGCCATAGAAAAAACAGAAAATTCTAAGAAAAAATTCGTTTTGGTGATTTATCATGCAGAAAATCAAGAGTTCTGTACAAAGCCGAACACATGAATAACTCCTGGAATTCCATATTTGTTATTAATCACAGGCGGATTTATCATTCAATTATTCTATGGTGATATAATTCTAGGCGGATTTTTAGGCATGTAATTGTTAGTAGTTAAGATTAGTCTTTTCAAAGACAATATTGTTTTATTGTACTGAATAGTTTGTTTCATCTGTGCAAATAGGCATTTATGGTTCTGGAACTACAGACGCTGCAGCAAAGACAGTAAAAAAAATTCTAGATGAATCTGGAATCAAATCATTTACAATATCAAAATCCAAGAACAAACAAGCTGACTGCATTATTGTTTTGGGTGGCGATAAGGGAGTTAGAAATTATTTTCATAGCACCTTTGATTCTGTTTCTCCTGTATTGGGAATTAGTGAAGGTGAGGCAAGTGGATTCCTAGCTCAAATAGATCTTCGAGAATTTTCCTCTTACGTTAGCATCTTAAAAAAACAAAATTATGCTATTGAAGAGGTTCCACGACTTGGGGTAAAAATTGATGGCAAAAATGTCTATCCTGTACTTAATGACGTTGCAGTGTTTTCTTCAAAGAGTGCTATGCTGATGGAGCATACACTGAGTGTCAACGGGGAAGAAGTTTGGCACGATAATAGCGATGGAATAATAGTATCTACTCCAATTGGTTCATCTGCATATTCCATGTCTGCTGGTGGCCCTGTTTTATTTCAAGATTCAGCTGTGTTTGAGATAATTTCTGTAAACTCTCTTGATGTAACTCGTAGACCAGTCATTGTATCTAATGACAGTTCTATTGAGATTAGTGATATTTATGCAAGACTGCATTGTGAAGTTGTTCTTGATGGCTCGGATAGATATAAGGTAAACAAAACTGTTGAATGTACTCAATTCTTCCCTCCTGCAAAAATTATCCGACTCAAAAAGGACTCTACTGCAATTTCTGCTCTTGCAAAAAAAGTACATCTTGCTGAAGAACTACTTAGCATGCCACCAAGCTCCAAATTGCTTCTAAAGACATTAGAGTATGAAGGAGCGTTGACACAAAAAGATCTGGCAAACAAAACTTTACTTCCTGCTAGGACTGTTAGAATGGCATTAAGTCATCTTTTGAAAAAGGGGTATATCAAAAAGAAAGTCTCAATCAGAGATGCAAGGCAGAAAATCTATGAAATATCAAAGATAAAATAATTATTTTTCAGATGCTGCTTTGAGAAATGCCGCAAAAGATTCTTCAGGAAATCCTGGTCTACTATTAAATTCTGGATGAAATTGAACTCCTAGATAGAATTTATGTGATGGAATTTCAAGCATCTCCATTCTTTTTCCTCCATCACTTTCAGCTGAAAATATCAGTCCATTTTTTTCAAATTCAGGAATGTACTCTTTGTTGATTTCATATCTGTGTCTATGGCGTTTACTGATGGTTACTGTATTGTAGATTTTTTGTGCATTTGTGTTCTCTTTGATTGTTATTTCATTTGCACCTAATCTGAGAGAACCACCCATATCTGAAACATCCTTTTGTTCTGGAAGTAAATCTACTACAGGATTTTTTGTGTCAGCTTTAATCTCAGCTGAATTTGCATCTTCCAAATTCAAAACGTTTCTTCCAAATGCTATTGCAGCCAGCTGGAATCCAAAACATATCCCAAGATATGGTATGTTTTTCTCACGTGCATAATTTGCAGTTTTAATAATTCCTTCAGAACCTCTTGTACCAAATCCTCCTGGGACTAAAATTCCATCATAGTTTGATAGTATAGTATAATCTGTTAATGATTCAGAATCTATCCAGTCAATATCTGCTGATTTTCCTATTTGCGCCCCGGCATGTTTTAATGCATGATTTACACTCACATAGCTATCTGCAAGTGTGACATATTTTCCAATCATTGCAATCTTTACTTTCTGGTCTTCATGATTAACCATGTTCTGTGCAATCTCATTCCATTTATCCCAATTAGCCGAAGCATTTACCATTCCAACCTTTCCAAACTTTGTAAACATTGAATCCATAATTCCTTGATCATACAACATCTGTGGCACTTCAAAGATTGATTTTGCATCATGACACGATAGAACATCTTTTGTTGATACATTTGTAAACATTCCAATCTTGTTCTTTGTTTTTTCTTCTAATGGTGAGGTGCATCTAACTGCCAAAAAGTCTGGCTGAATTCCTATTCTTCTTAATTCTTGGACACTGTGTTGTGTTGGTTTTGTTTTTTGCTCTCCTACTACATCAAGTGATGGAGCTAGTGTTACATGTACAAAGATTACGCCTTGTGGTCCTTCTTCTACTCTCATCTGTCTTAGCGCTTCTAAAAATGGCAATGATTCAATATCTCCAACTGTTCCTCCACATTCTACTATCAAAAAGTCTAGTTTTTCATCTTCTGAGATCTTTCTAATCCTTCTTTTGATCTCATCAGTTACATGTGGAATTATCTGTACACATACTCCTAGGTATTTCCCCTTTCTTTCTGCTTCAATTACTGAAGAATATACCTGTGCAGTTGTAATATTGTGACTTTTTGGAATATCTTGGTTTAGGAATCTTTCATAGTTCCCAATATCCATGTCGCATTCGCCTCCATCTTCTGTTACAAAGACTTCGCCATGTGCAACTGGATTCATTGTTCCTGCATCATAGTTTAGATAAGGATCTATCTTGACGCAGGAGACTTTTTGATCTGCTAATTGTAATAATTTTGCAATCGAGGAAGTTGTTACGCCTTTTCCAAGGCCAGACATCACACCACCTGTGACAAAAATATACTTCGTCTGCACATTAATGAAACAAGTATCTGTCTTTTGTATGTTTTGTCTATTATTGGTTGAAATTGAGGGTGATAGTTTCTTCTAATTTTTGACGCTCTAAATTTTCAATAGTTTAGATAATTGCGATCTTTACAATTGTAAAAAAATCTCTTGTTTTTTTAACGAGTTTTAGATGTTTTTGGGACTATTTTTTTAGGTGATTATGTACCTAGTGCCCCCAACATGTATTTCAACAACAACTCAAACAAGTTATTGTTTCTGTTGTTGTATCTCCATTCCATCTCCTTGATGTACAGTAAAAACTTACCTGTACTGACACCATGATGCTTTGCCATGTTCTCTTTTGCAAAACTCCAAAACCCCTCAATGCCGTTGATGTATACGTCACCTTTGCCAAACATCCTGTTGTGATCTATTGACAGATGCCTGTAACCATTGAAAATTAACGAGTCATAGCCACGCCACTTATCAGTATATACGATACTTCCCTTCTTGACTTTTTTGATTGTACTTGCAAGCAATGTCTTGGCCTTGACATTTCTTACAATCTCAACATGTACCTTCCCTTTTCTTTCAAGAATTCCAAAAACAATAGTCTTGTTTTTTGCACCGCGTCCACGATCTCCCTTCCTTTTGCCTCCAAAATATGCCTCATCTTGTTCAATTTTGCCTTTCAGAACATGATCTGTCTTTGCCAGTTCTTCTAGTATGGAATATCTAATTGTGTCAAATGCCTGCAGAGTTGTCTTGTAGCTTAGATGCATCTGTTCAGATGCGGTCTTGGCAGATACTGACAACTCAAAGAGCTTGATTAGTGCAAGCCATTTTGAGTATGGGATTCTAATCAAATGGAATTTGGAATTGGCAAATGGTTTGAAATCTTTTCTGCAGTTTTGGCATCTAATTCTGTCTCTGCTTTTCATGATGTAGAGTGTTTTGCTTTTACAAAAGATACAAGAAAGATTCTTAGTATGTTTTGATTCTAGGAATTGTATCAATGCTGATTCATCAGAGATTATCTTTGCAAATGATACAAAATCCATTGTTAGTTATCGTTGACTATCCAATAATTATCTAGGGGCAGTAGATACCCAATCACCTTTTTTTATTTTTCTTTGTGTATAATGTTATGAGACCCTCTAGTTTGGTGGCCATAACTAACGTAAGACTTTCCCCTCCATCACACCATCCGAGTATTTGGCTCCATTCTTTGACGTGTTTAGTTTATGCTAAAGTAAAGTTTGTTTCTTAAGACTTTTTGTAAAAGATGTAATCTTTGATTCTAATTTGTTTTGTGGAGTTTTTTCAATTAATTTCAAATATGCACTTCCAATAATTACTGCATCTGCTCCTGCCTTGATGTATTTTTTTACATCTTTAGGAGTTGAAATTCCAAATCCTATACCAACAGGAGTTTTTCCTTTGGTTTGTTTTTTAACATCTTCGATTGCTTTTAACGTGTAATTTTTAACTCCTGTTTTGATACCTGTTGTTCCATAAACTGCAACAAGATACAAGAATCCTGTTGATACTTTGACAATCTTTTGTATTCTTGTTTTACTAGTGTTTGGAGATATCAGAAATATTGTATCTACATTACTTTTCGCTGCTTTTAGATATTCTTTTGATTCCTCAACTAACATATCAGGAAGAATGAATCCATCTATTCCTGCCTTTTTTGCTTCTGAGATGAATTTTGGATATCCTCTGTGATACAAGATGTTAGTGTATGTCATTAGTACTAGTGGAATGTCTGTCTCTTCTCTAATTTTTTTTACAATACTAAAAAATTTGTTAATTTTGGTACCTTTTTTGAGTGACACAGTACTTGCATTCTGAATTACAGGTCCATCAGCTATAGGATCTGAAAATGGAAAACCTAATTCTATGATGTCTGCTCCTCCCTTTACTAGGCCTCTCACAGCCGTAATTGTGGTTTTTTCATTTGGAAATCCTACCATAATGTATGATATCAAAGCCTTTTGATTTTTAGCCTCTAGTTCAGCAAACTTTTCTTTAATCTTTGACATTTCTCTTCAAATAATTTTGTGCTTCTTCAACGTCTTTGTCTCCTCTTCCAGAAAGCGTTACAACTATTGATTCTGATTTCTTTCCTTTTCGTGCTACTTTGATTGCCTCAGCTATTGCATGAGCTGATTCAAGCGCTGGAATGATTCCTTCTGCTCTTGTAAGCATTAAGAATGCATCAATTACTTCTACATCAGTAGCTGAATGATATTTTATTCGTTTTGTATCTTTATAGTATGAGTGTTCTGGCCCAACACCTGGATAATCTAGCCCAGCTGAAATACTATGTGTTTCTGTAATTTGTCCTTCTTTGTCTTGAAGTAAATATGTCATCATACCATGTAAGACTCCTTTAGTTCCAGCTGACAATGTTGCTGAATGTAATTTTGATTTTAAACCTTGACCTGCAGCCTCTACCCCAACCATCTCAGTATTAGAATCAATTAATGGATAGAAAGTTCCAATTGCATTTGATCCTCCACCAACACATGCTATCACACTATCTGGTGTTTTGTTAATTTTTTTCATCTGTGATATGATTTCATTTCCAATGACACTTTGAAAATCTCTAACCATCACTGGATATGGATGTGGACCTACAGCAGATCCTAGTAGATAGTATGTTGTCTCTACATTAGTTATCCAATCACGAATTGCTTCATTGATTGCATCTTTTAGTGTCTTTGAACCTGAGTTCACTGGATAAACTTTGCAGCCAAGTAAATTCATTCGAAATACGTTAAGCTTTTGACGAATTGTATCCTTATATCCCATGTATACTTCGGCTTTCATACCTAAAGCAGCGCATGCCATTGCAGTGGCAACACCGTGTTGTCCTGCACCTGTTTCAGCAATAATTCTTTTCTTTTTCATTTTCTTTGCAAGAAGCGCTTGACCTAATGTGTTGTTAATTTTGTGTGCTCCTCCATGTAACAAATCTTCTCGCTTGAGATAGATTTTAGCTCCTCCTAGTCTTTCTGACAAATTTTTTGCATAATATAATGGAGTTGGTCTTCCCGCATACACTTTGAGATAGTAATCTAGCTCTTTTTTGAAATTTTTATCATTTTTGAATTTAAGATAATTTTCTTCCAACTCTTCAATTGCAGGAACTAGAGTTTCTGGAATGTACTTTCCACCAAATTCTCCGAACCTACCATTCTTAGGATATTTCAATATGCCCTCACCAATTTCCTTACTTGCTCTTTAATATTATCGCTTTTCATAATGCTTGAACCTATCAAGAAAGCATCTGCCCCACACTTTTTTAGATATTGGATGTCTTCAATAGTTTCAATTCCACTCTCTGATAAGATTGGTCTTGATTTTTCATATCCTTCTAGAACTGTCTCGGTAGTTTTTAGATCAATTTCTAGTGTGTCCAAATTTCTGTTGTTAATTCCAATAAGATTAGCTTCAGTCTTTAACGCATTTTCAAATTCTTGTTTTGTATGAACTTCAAGAAGAATTTTTAATTCTTTTTTGCGTGCATACTCAATGAACTCATCAATCTCTTTGAGAAATCCTTGATCAAACAATGACTGAATCAATAGTATGTAATCCGCACCAATTTTTTCTGCAGCATCAATCTGATTTTTCTCTATCATGATATCTTTCATCAATAATGGAACATCTACTGCTTCTCTGACCTTCATGAAGTATTCTGGCGAACCATGAAACAGATTGGGTTGAGTAAGTACTGATAGTGCTTTTGAGCCTCCTGCAATCATCTGTTTTGCTATACTTGCAGGGTCTGTGAGTGTTCTAATCTTTCCCAAGGAAGGTGATGCAAATTTTATCTCAGTTAGAAATGTTGGATGAGAATTTGTCTTGATAATTTGAAGAAGGTCTTTACTTGATTTTTGCAGATTTGCATCTATATCATATGTTCCATCATCAATTGCTGTTTGAGAATTAGTTACCAATCTTTTTAAAATATTCTCAGCCATCATATCATCTCCTTTAATTTTGAAATGTCTCCTGTGTCTGCTACAAAGTTTTCCAAAGTCTTGAATGCATTTCCATCATTAATTGTATTTAGTGCAAGTTCCACTCCCTCTTTAAAATTATTTGCAATGTTTGCAACAATTAGCCCTCCTGCTGCATTTAGTGCAGTAGTTTCAATCATTGCTTGATTTGCAGTATTGTTTAGAACTCCAATAAAAGATTTGATTGCATCTTCTTTTGTTTGAATCTGAATGTCTTTGAGTGATGATTTGCGCAATCCTACGACTTCGGGATCAATTGCATTCATCAATACTTTGTCATTTTTCAAAACACATACACGATTAGTTGAACTAGTAGAAAACTCATCCATTCCATCATCAGAACGTACCGTCATGATGCTCTCTCCACCTTTTCTTTTTAGAATTGCAGGTAATCTGTCAAGGTATTCATTAGAAAATACTCCAATTAGTTGATTTTTTACTCCAGCAGGATTTGAGAGTGGACCTAGAAGATTGAAAGCAGTTCTTTTGCCTAGTTGTTTTCTAGCTGGACCAACATGCTTCATTGCTGGATGAAACTTTTGTGCAAACATGAAACAAATTTTATGCTTTTCTAGAATTTGCACAATTTTTGATGGTTCTTGATTTAGATCATATCCAAAATACTCAAAAATATCTGCACTTCCAGACACTCCAGAAGTAGAGCGATTTCCATGCTTTGCAACCATTCCTCCAGTAGCAGCTACTACAAATGATGCAGTAGTTGATACATTGAAGGTTTGAAGCTTGTCTCCTCCTGTACCACACATATCGATAATGGTTCCAGCATTTTTAGGCTCAATTTTTAGCGATAATTCTTGCATTTTGTCAAGCATTCCAAGTAGTTCATCATCTGTCTCTCCTTTGTCTGCTAGATTGGATAGAAAATCTGCGTTCTCTTGGATATTTGTATTTCCTGAAAGAATGTCTGTCATGACATTATTCATCTCGTCGTATGTCAAGTCTGTCTTTTCTTGTAATCTTTTAATTAAATTTGAAATCATTTTTCTTTCACCTGTCTAATAAAATTTGCAAGAATTTTTTTGCCTTCTTCAGTCATTATTGATTCTGGATGAAATTGTACTCCCTCAATTAGATATTCTTTGTGTTTTACTGCCATGACTTCTCCATCATCAGCAGCAGTAGCAGTTACTTCTAGCACATCTGGAATTATTGTTTTATCTCCTACCAAACTGTGGTATCTTGTTGCTCTAAATGGATTCTTTACATCTTTGAATAGTTCTGAATTATTATGATCAACTGGACTAGTCTTTCCATGCCTTACACATCCTGCGTTTGTAACTTTACCTCCAAATGCATAAATAATTCCTTGGTGACCAAGACAGACTCCAAGAATTGGAGTAGTCGGCCCCATGTTAATAATCACATCACTACATACTCCAAAGTATTTCTTCTCTTCAGGAGTTCCTGGACCTGGTGAAATTACAATTGCATCATAGTTTTTCTGTTTAATTTCATCTAATGTGATTTTGTCATTTCTAATAACATCTGATTCTACTCCAAGCTCTCCAAGGTATTGTGCAATGTTATACACAAATGAATCGTAATTGTCAATAATTAAAAATTTCATTTTGTTGCCTCCTTTAATGCTTGAAGCATTGCATCTGCCTTGTGCTCTGTTTCCTTAAATTCATATTCTGCTACAGAGTCTGAAACAATTCCAGCTCCTGATTGCACAAATCCCTTGTTCCCATCAATGAAGATACTTCTAATTGCTATTGCAAAATCACAGCATCCGTTAAATGAGAAATATCCGACAGATCCTGCATATGGTCCCCTTGCTTCAGTCTCTAACTCATCAACTATCTCCATTGCTCTGACTTTGGGTGCACCTGATACTGTTCCTGCTGGAAACACTGCTTTGAAGGCATCAAACATGTCGTTTTCAGGCGCTAAACTGCCTATTACGTGCGTAACTATGTGCTGAACATGGCTAAATCGCTTTATCTGCATTAGAGATTCTGGATGAACTGTTCCATACTTGCATACTCTGCCAATATCGTTTCGTCCCAAATCAACTAGCATTGTATGCTCTGCTAACTCCTTTTCGTCATGGAGTAGTTCATCTGCTAACTGTTTGTTCTTTTCCTCATCATCGGTAATTTTTCTAGTCCCTGCAATTGGAAAGGTCTCTACCTTGTCATCTGTAATTCTAACTAACATTTCAGGAGATGCTCCAATGATTGTTTTGGAACCTTGTTTTAGATGATACATATAAGGTGATGGATTTAGCTTGCGCAATGTTTTGTATAAAGTTAGATTATCTCCATTATTCTCAAATGTAAACTTCCTAGATAAAACAACTTGGAAGATATCTCCATCATGGATTAATTTTTTTGCCTTGTTTACAATATCTGAAAATTTCTGCTCATCCATGTTTGGTATTACCTCAGAAGAATGGAAATCACCAAATGCATCATTACTCATCTTTAGTTTATCGAATCTATTTTCATCATGGTAAAAGTAGAATAGTTTCTTGTGTAGATTGTCATAGAGTATTCCATCATCATAAATTCCAAACTCCATTAGTGGTTGTGATGAATTATGAGTATCAGGAATACCTTCGACTAGTCTAATTGCATCATAGTTTACTACTCCTACTGCCCCACCTAGATATCGATAACTTTGATCATCTGATCTTCCTAATAGTTTTTTTAGTTCTCCAAATGGATCTGTAGTTTGTATTGTTTCTGTATTTTTATCTTGAATAATCTCCACCTTATCTGAGTATCCTTTGAGTATTATCTTTGGATCAAATCCCATTACTGATGTTTCAGCTAGCACTTCAGGACCAGTTAATGATTCAAAGAGAAATGAATGGGAATAGTTTCTAGAAATTTTATTGTAAATTTGAAATTGGTTTTCAGATAAATCTAGAGGTATTACTTTTGCTTGAGAGTTTCCAAATGTGTTCACCCATAAACAAAATTTTAGTGCTTTATTATTTAAATTGAATAGTAGGTTTGATTGAATAGTTTTTGTCTAAAATGATTCATTTTCTAGGCATGGAACCATTACGGTATAGTACGGTACCTTTATATCATATTTGATCGTAGTGCTGTGTTTCCTAACATGACTAGTTTGTCCAACTAATTCTACCAAACAAGCTTTAGATCAGAATATTTTGTATGATTCCATGAATAGAAATTGGAAAAATGCAACGAATCACTAGTAAGACGTGGAGAAATCATGTTGTCTTTTGATGCTATAGACTCATGGAATACAGAACTCAAGGAGATGAACCACAAAAAGGAAGGACGTCAATTTGTTTATCCTGAATCATTCATGGAGGCACTAGGGTGCTGTCATCTCTATTTGCATCTGCCATTCAGACAAACTGAAGGTCTGATAAAATCACACCTGAAAGAAAAATCAAAAGCACCGACATATTCTGCCATTTGGAAGCGTGTCAGCAAACTCAATATCAAGATGAATCCAAAACTGGGAGAAGACATCGTCATTGCAATTGACAGTACAGGAGTCAAGGTTGCCAATCGTGGTGAGTGGATGAGGCAGAAATGGCAGAAAAGACGTGGTTTCTTGAAGATTCATGTTGCAGTGGATGTGAAATCTAAACAAATCACAGGTTTAGAGATTACAGATGACAAGTCACATGATTCAAAACATTTCATATCACTAGTTGAGCAATCAAAAGAGTCTGGAGATGTAATCAAGACACTAGCTGATGGTGCATATGACGCCAAGGATTGTTTTTCATATTTGTACCATGAAGGAATAATTCCTGGAATCAAGACAAGAAAGAACTCATCAGTTAGCACTGACTGTTATCCTAGACGAAAAGCTGTTCTGGCTCAATTATTCAATTATGAATTATGGAGGAACAGCGTAAGCTATGGAGATAGATGGATTGTTGAATCAGTGTTTTCTGCATTCAAGCGAATGTTTGGTGAGCATGTAACATCGCACAAAAGAGAGAA
The DNA here is from genome assembly GCA_965247045.1 of Candidatus Nitrosopumilus sp. Taxonomy (GTDB): domain Archaea; phylum Thermoproteota; class Nitrososphaeria; order Nitrososphaerales; family Nitrosopumilaceae; genus Nitrosopumilus. Next base: position 511,108 of record CBDFGF010000006.1, on the reverse strand, counting down.
TATGATTCATGAACTGAAAATGAAAGTTTGTTTGTATAACAAGATGATTGTAATGCAATAGAAAAATCAAAAATTGATTGTTCAATTAAAGGATGTTAATGATTTTTGCAGTTAGGAAACAAAGCACAAGAAACTACAAATTCAGACTGTACCCAAATGACACTCAAGAGCATAAACTTCAAAACAACCTAGCTGTGTGCAGGTGGGTATACAACAAGCTTGTAGATTTTGGCAAAAATGGATTTGTGTCACGAAATGACTGCAACTACTATCTAACTGAACTAAAACAACAAGAATCATGGTTGTATGACTATCATTCTCAGTACTTGGGAAAGTAACACAATTATTCATCAGAAACTGGTTTTTGATCATTTGATAAAATAATGATGATAGAAAAAGCTTGATGGAGGTGTGCGGCTCCATCAATTGTGAATTATTCTAATGTTACTTTTGCACACATTAAACATTCTACATGCACCGCATTTGCAAATATTGCTAAAATAATGTCTACCACATTGTTATTTTCTTGTTCACAAAAAAGTAATGCAAAATACAATTCAGATGATGCACATCGTTTTATCATGTCCTCATGTATTGAGAATTGTTACTCTGAATCAACTGCAAAGAGATTAAAAATAAAATCAAATGCCTCTATTCCATCTGGATCTTGGATTCGAAAACACATTGTAAAGATACCTCAAGAAAAGATGTTACTTTCACTGTATGGTGGAATTGATCAAACCATTTTACATTTGAAAAAGATGGGATTTCTTTGCAAACCAGTGACTGTTGCAATTGACAAGCATTTCATCCCACGATATGACAAAACAGATTCTCCATATCTGGTAAAATCAAAACCAAAGAATGGAACTGACGCATTTGAAGGATATGGGACAATACAATGTGTAGATAAGCAGTGTAGGGCACAAATTGGTGCTGTCCCAATCAGAAAAGGTGATTCAAAGGGAGTAATCGTGCGTAAATTACTGTCTGATTGTAGCAGAAATTGTATCAAGACACGTCTAGTTCTTTTAGATAGAGAATTTTTCTCAACTGCAGTAATTCATGAAATAAAACAAAACCACGATACATTTATCATGCCAGCAAGAAAAACACCTGGAATCAAAAAGGCAATCATCCAATATGTTACAGGCAATAGAGAATCAATTTCAGAATATAGAATTCATTCTACATCAAAGCATATCGAATCATTTACTCTAGTGATTCTTCCAAACCCAAATGTAACAAAATCAAATCTTACGGATCAGTATATGGTGTTTGCAACTAATCTTAGAATAAAGAAGATATTTTGGAATCTATGTACTCTTCCAGAAGAGTATCGCAAAAGATGGGGAATAGAAACAGGTTATGCATGTGTGGAAAAATTCAGGCCAAGAACGTGCAGTATGAATCATTGTGTAAGATTCTTATACTTTTTTTATCCTTTGATTTTGTTTAATGCATGGATAATTGCAAATTGTACGTTGAGAAATAACCATTCCATTTCACATACAAATCCAATCATTACAATTGAGACTCTCAAGTGTATATTTGGAATCATTATTGTTGATTCGTTTAGAAAAATCAAATCAGAATATTATTTGGGGGATGTTGGGTAGTTACTTTCCCAAGTACTGGAACTTCTTTATCTTTGAGATTGTGTGCTCTACTGTAATCCTGATTCTGGACTGGTTTCTGTTAAACTCCTTTTGCCTTGCAGTCAGTTTTCTGCCTCCTTTGCGCTTGCATGGAAGTACCGGATTGAACTCCGGAAAGTCCCTTGCCATTCCCTCGTATCCCAGGTCTACAAACGTCTGCAGTCCTTCTGGCAGCATCGTAGAATGCTTGGCCTGAAACATCTTGTAGTCATGCGGCCTGCCAGGAGAGTGCGGAGGCTTGTGGACTATCTGGCCTTTGAGGTTAACTGTATACTGGTTCTTGACTGTGTGCATCCCCTTTTTTGCCCGAGTAGTGCGTCTTTCTCTTCTTTTTGTTCTTCTTTGGCCTTGGTATCTGCTGCTCTGATGAGTCAATCATCACGCAAAACTCCGGAAAGTACCGTTCAAGCTCCTGTATGGTTCCTATCTTTTTGGATTTGGCGTACATTATCTTCTGGAGGATTGGTATTGAGCCTCGCACGGCAGGTTCCATATACCTGATGTCCCTGTACACGTTGCTCTGGTCCAAACCAAAGAGGTGTCCTGCAAGCTCGTACGTGATGTACATCCGGTAGTAAACTAGAAGCATCATAAGCCTGTCCCTGACTGGAAGAGCGAATCTGCGTCCTGCCCCAATCTTTCGCTCCCTCTTTTTGCGGGATAGCCTTCTTTGCTCTGTTCTTTTGTACTCTTTTTCTATCTCAGATGACAAAAAATCAAACTGTTCTAGACCAATCCCAGTAAATGACTGGAATGACCTTGGCTTTCTGGCTAGTTTCTTGTATGTTAGCATGAAATAACGAGGATGTTCTCAGCTTTGGATCTTGCTGTGAGTAAATTTGCATGCTTTGATCAAATTGTGTCAATTACGCAAGAGGTCTTCTGTATTCTACTAAAACTACAGGAACTGGCCTAGGATTGGCGTATTGCAAAACTGTGATTGAACAACATGGTGGAACCATATCAGTTTCAACGTGTCCTACTACATTTACAATAGTTTTACCGGCAATGAAAATAATCAAAAAAGCCGATTCAGACATTCAGTAATATAATGTCATTAAAAATCACTCAAGTACTCGTGTAACTAAGTACTCAGATCAATGTAGGACAGTTTTGAATAAAAAATATCAGTGATTAAAAATATCTAAACTATCATTAGTAATATATCCATGAAAATACTATGGAAATTATGTTAAAATTGAGTTTATCTCAGGCACAAAATAACCAATACAATCCAAAAGTGTCTAGAAAAGTGCGAGACTTTGACAAATTAATGCCCTAGGTGCAAGTGAATGGTTACTGAAGAAGAAATAGAGCATGTTTCAAAATTAATGAAAATAGACATTGATGATCATAAGGAATATGTGGACAAGGTACAGACCATGATTGATTATTTTGATGTTTTAGATTCTGCAGATGTCGAATCTGAAGAAATCTCAATGCAAGAAATCCCAATTTCCAATCTGCGAGAAGATAAGTATGTCCCATTTAATGAAAAACTAATCGATAAACTAAACAACTACAAAGGAACCTATGTTCGAGCACCAAAGATGTCTTAATGAACCTAAAAATTTCTGCCTTTGAGTTTGTCCAAGAAGTACAAAATGGAAATATTTCTGCTGAAGATTTTGTTGCAAAAACCCTAGAAAGAATACAAAGTATTGATGATAAACTCCATGCTTTCTTGTCTGTAAATGAAAAAGCAGTTGATCAAGCACGAGAGATTGACAAGAAAATAAAATCTGGAAGTAAAGTTGGAGCATGTTTTGGAATGCCAATTTCAATTAAAGATAATATGTGCATCAAAGACAACAAAACTACCTGTGCATCAAAAATGCTTGAAAATTTTGTAGCACCATATGATGCAACTGTTATAACAAAACTAAAAGAACAAGATGCGGTATTTATTGGAAAAGTAAATCTTGATGAGTTTGCTATGGGGTTAACAACTGAATTTAGTGCATTTGGTTCAAGTAAAAATCCATGGAACACTGAATACGTTCCAGGTGGTTCTTCTGGTGGTAGTGCGGTTTCTGTAAGTGCTTTTGAATGTGTTGCCTCATTAGGATCTGATACTGGTGGCTCTGTTAGAAATCCTGCTAGCTTTTGTTCTACAGTTGGATACAAGCCAACTTATGGTCTAATTAGTAGATATGGCTTAATTTCTTATTCAAATAGCATTGAACAGATTGGTCCTCTTACTAGAACCGTAAAAGACACTGCTTTCATGTTAAACATCATTTCTGGATTGGATCCTAATGATAACACCACTGTGGATAACAAAAATGAAGATTATCTTTCAGGCATTGATTCTGGCATAGAAGGCAAGAAGATAGGTATAATCAAGGAGATGATTGGAGACGTAACTGATCCTGCAGTTTTATCTGCAACAAAAGATGCTATATCAAAACTGGAGAATCTTGGAGCAATATGCGAAGAAGTATCATTGGATATGGTAAAATATTCTGTTGCAGCATACTATACAATAACTGCAACAGAAGCTGGTAGTAATCTTGCAAGATATGATAATTTAAGATATGGATATGATTTTTCTGTTGAAGGTTACGAGTTTAATTCTTACATTGCAAAGGCACGACGAAACTTTGGTCCAGAAGTTACAAGAAGAATGATAATTGGAGGATTTGTTCCGTCTGCAGGTCATGCAGGAAAATATTTCCTTAAAGCAATGAAAGTAAAAAATAAACTTACAAGGGAAATAAATGAGGCATTTAAGAAATTTGATCTTTTGATTGCACCAACTGTACCAATTCTTCCATTTAAGATTGGAGAAAAGATTGATGATCCTGTTTCATTGTTTCTAATTGATATCAACACTGTCACAGCAAATCTCACTGGAAAACCCTCAATTTCAGTACCGTTTACTATCTCAAATGGATTGCCAATTGGAATACAATTATTAGCAGATTCCATGCAGGATAAATTACTACTACAAGCTGCATATGCATTGGAACAGACTATTAGATTACAGGAGATTCCCATTTGACAAAGATTGGTTTAGAAATTCATTGCCAGCTAACAAATTTAGAAAGTAAATTGTTTTGTTCATGTAAGGCAAACTATCGAGAATTTGAAATTAATGGAAACATCTGTCCTATTTGTATGGGGTTACCAGGGAGTTTACCACGATTAAATCAAGAGGCAGTAAAAAAGGCAACAATGATTGCAATGGCTCTTAACTGTACTACTCCTGATAAGATTGCATTTTTTAGAAAAAATTATTTTTATCCTGATTTGCCAAAAAACTTTCAAATCACTCAGCTAAATATCTATGGTGAAACCAGCATTGGTGGTACAGGATCAATAATGGTTGGTGACAAAAAAATTAGAATCACGAGAATTCAGCTAGAAGAAGATCCTGGCAGGCTAATTTACGAAGGCGGTTCATCCAAAAATCTAATCACTTTGGTTGATTACAATCGTGCTGGTACGCCACTAGTTGAAATTGTTACGGAACCAGACTTTGAGGGCCCTAAACAAGTAAGAGATTTTGTTAACATTCTATCCGATTTGCTTGAGAATCTTGGAGTCTCTGATCCTGGTTTGGATGGTGCAATGAGGGCTGATGCCAATATTTCAATTGAAGGCGGAAATAAAGTTGAAATCAAAAATATTGGTTCGTTTCACGATTTAGAAAAAGCTGTTCACTTTGAAATTACAAGACAAGAAAGCTTACATTCTCGTGGTATTCCAATAATTCAAGAAACACGACATTGGGATGACAAGAGAAAGATTACTGTTTCATCACGTTCCAAAGAAGAAGATCTTGATTATCGATATTTTCTAGAGGGTGATATACCTTGGATTAGAATTGATCCTGAGATTAAAGAGAATCTGAAATCGAAGATGCCCGAAAGCATTAGTTCAAAAAAAGAAAGGTATGTTTCAAAATATAACATCCCTCCACAAGTTGCAACTGTTTTATCATCTGACAAATTTTACTCTGATTTGTTCGAAGAATCTCACACTGAATCTAATGCAAAAGAAATTGCAAATATCATTACTACTGATTTGATGGGTCTAGTAGATACGAGAGAAAAACGCGAAGAATCAAAAATTACTGCAACACATCTGAAAGATTTAGCTGATTCAATTCAATCTGGAAACATTTCTAGAAATTCTGCCAAAAATGCATTATACAAAATTGTAAAGACTGGAAAGGATTTATCTCAAATAATATCAGAATTAGATCTTGGAAATGTATCTGATGAATCAGAACTAATGGGAGTTATTCAAGAAGTAATTTCTGAAGAGCGTCAAGCAGTAGAGCACGCAAAATCCAATCCTGAAACAATTAACTATCTAGTTGGGAAAGTAATGCAAAAGACAAAAGGAAAGGCAGATCCTAAACTAACATTGAATTTGCTAAAAAAACAGATAGGGTAATTCATGACTGATCTCTCATTAGAAGACATAGAATTTATCAAAATACTTGCTACTTCTGACGCTACTATTCTTCAAGCAGGCATGAATGATGCCACTAGATACAGACTAGATGAACAGATAGGGATGATTCTGAGGGAATATTATCATGAAAATACTAGGAACGCCAAAACTGGGTGGAGTGAAAAACTCCTAAAAGCAGGTATTACTGAAGATGATGGAAAAGCTGCAATTGCATGTGCAAGACGTCTTGGAATAGATATTTCATAAACCAAAAAATCTTTTTACACTCTTTTCGTTTGTAAAAATTATAACTTGTCTGATTTTGAATTTATTCCAAGTGAAAAACAAATCCAGGAATCAAACATCTTTCAGTTTATGCAAAAACATAACATATCATCACTAGAAGAACTATCTCAAAAAGCTAAGGATGATTTGGAATGGTTTTGGCAATCAGTAGATAACGATATTGGAATTATTTGGGACGTACCTTATACTAAAACACTAGATGTTTCAAAAGGGATTGCATGGCCAAAGTGGTTTGTCAATGGCAAAACAAATATCTATAAATCATCTGTTGAAAAATTTGCAAAACAAAATCCCCAAAAAATTGCATATCATTTTGTATCTGAAGATGGTCAGACGTCAAAAATATCATATTCAGAATTAAATTCTAAAGTATCAAAACTTGCCAATGGCCTTAAATCACTTGGTGTAAAAAAAGGAGACATTATTGCAGTTTACTTACCTATGATTGAAGAAGCAATATTGGCAATCCTTGCAGCTTCAAAGATTGGCGCAATCCAAACTGTAATCTTTTCTGGATATAGTTCAGAATCATTACATGTACGATTGCAGGACTGCAAGGCAAAAATTCTCTTTATCTCTGATGGATTTTACAGAAAAGGGAAACCCATATCTCAAAAACAAACTTCAGAGATTGCAATTAAAGACACTGTAATTGAAAAAACAATTGTGGTTTCCTACAAAGGAATTGATAATTATAAAGAATCAGAAAAAATAATTTTTTATGATAAACTGGTATCTCCTCAAAATATTCTTTGTAGCACTGAAATTCTAGATTCTGAAAACCCATTGTTTATCCTATATACCTCAGGCACAACAGGTGAGCCTAAAGGTGCAATTCACACTCATGGAGGTTTTTCTGTTTTTGCAGGTCATCAGTCTGCATATCTTATTGATATGAATCAAAATGACACGTTATTTTGGCCTGCTGATATTGGTTGGATTACTGGCTTGGTGTGGAATGTTTATGGTCTTTTGATAATGGGGGCAAGTGCTGTAATTTATGATGGTGCAATAGATTTTCCAACCATTAACCGGATCTGGAAGATGTTATCTGATTATCAAGCAACAATTTTTGGAATATCTCCAACTGCTGTACGGTTGTTTAAAAAAAATAATGTTGAACCACTAAAATCATATTCATTAGATAAAATCAAAAACATTCCAACTACTGGTGAACCACTTGATAAGGATTCATGGTACTGGTTGTTTGAAAAAGTTGGTAACAAGAAGATTCCTATCATGAATTTATCTGGCGGCACTGAAATTGGAGGAGCTATGTTGTCTGTATTTCCTGGAATGAAACTAAAACCATCTACTGTTGGAATTCCAGTTCCTGGAATGAATTTAGATGTCTTTGATGATGACGGAAATTCTATCCAAAAACAAAATGGTTACTTGGTTATCAAATCTCCATGGCCTGCAATGACTAGGGGATTGCTAAATGATAATGCACGATATCTTGAAACTTATTGGTCACGATTTGAAAATGTTTGGTTTCATGGAGATTATGTCTATATTGATGAAGATAATCTTTGGTACATGCATGGCAGAGCAGATGATGTGATGAATATCTCTGGTCATAGAATGAGTACAGCAGAGATTGAACATACTGTAATTTCACACAAAAAAATATCTGATGCCGCATTAATTGCTATTCCAGATGATATTACAGGTGAAGCAATTGTTTTATTTTTTGTAGCTGATGATAAATCGAAAACTGGTTTAGAATCTGAGATTTCTGACTATGTTTCTGAAAAGATTGGCAAAGTTGCAAGACCCAAACTTGTTTTCCAATTATCTGATTTGCCAAAGACAAGAACAGGCAAAATTATGCGCCGATTATTAAAATTAAAATTATTGGGCAAGGATCTGGGTGATTTATCATCTGTTGAAAACCCAAATGTTTTAGATGAAATTCCAAAATTAGGTTGAAAAAATCTAACTTTTTGCTATTTACTATTTCACGCTTTGTATCTTAATCAAATCTGATAATACTCATCATTGAAATTCATAGTTGATCAGCAGGTAGAAGACATAGAGATGCCTGAAAATCTCAAATTAAACACGTTTTTGAAGGAATTTCACTCTGATTGCCCTCATCCAGAGTGTAGTTTTGGATTATACGGGTTTGCATTTGGGCAATCACCATTTCCCGTCCCACTATTAATGCAAGAAGCACTAATGAAAAATGCAAATCAAGGGGCATATGCACCTGTCGCAGGAATTCCTGAATTACGTGATACTATCTCAAAATACAATAAACACTATTTTGGAATGGACATAGCTCCTGAACGAATCTATGTTGGTCCTGGAACTAAAGAACTGATCTTCAATCTTTTAGAGATTTTACATGGAACTGTGATTTTACCTACACCAGCTTGGTTAGGATATCTCCCACAAATTAGATTCTTGAAGAAAAATTTTCATATGTTACCAGCTAAACCAAATAAGAAATTCTCACTTGGTGATCTAAGGAGATTGGCACTTAGATTACAGGATAGACAAAAAATTTTGATTTTAAACAATCCTCATAACCCTACTGGATTATTGTATGATAAATTTGAACTAGAAGAAATTGCATATGTTTGTAGGGAGCAAAATATTGTTGTTATTTCTGATGAAATTTATGCCCAGACAACTTATGATTTTTCAAAATTTATTAGCATGGGAAAAATTTATCCTGAAGGTACATTTGTTACAAATGGTTTATCAAAATCTCACGCTGCTGGTGGTTATAGATTAGGCTATGTGATTTTTCCCCAACATGCAGTTGATCTAAAGAAACAATTTAAAAAAATTCTTGCAACTGAATACACTGCAGTATCTACCCCAATTCAACATGCTGCTGTTGCAGGATTTGAAATAAGTAAAGAGATGGATATCTATTTTGATGCAACTCGAAAAATTCATCAGATTATGGGAGAATATATTTACAATACATTATCTAACATTAAAGGAATTAAACTAACAAAACCTGATGCCACATTTTATCTTCTAGCTGATTTTAATGCATTTTCAACAGAGTTGCGAAAAGCCAAGATTGCCACATCTCAGAAATTATCAGAATCTTTAATCGTTCATCCATATCACACTGCAATTGTAGGTGGCGATAGTCTTGTTTTGGAAAGAACTGACTTTAGTGCAAGAATTGCCTATGTCGACTATAATGGAACAAAAGTTCTTCAAAATTATCTTGATAACAAACCAAAATCAAGTTCTGAAAGAGTGGAATTTGTAAAAAATAACGCCCCAAAGATTGTTGCAGGAATTGAAATGATTGGTAGATTCTTTGAGGATCTTAGAAAAGAACCATTACATGATTTACAAACTCAAAAAAGTTTGATAATCACTCCAAGTTAACGAAATTTCTTTTTTCTAATTTGTTGTACAACCATTGGTAAAAATGCCCCCACATCTGATACAATTCCTAATGCTTGCCATGTGCCTCTGTCCATAAGTTTTGTAACTGTTGGTTGATTGATATCAATAACAATCACTTTGACATCTGCTGGAAGCATGTTTCCGGTTGCAATAGAATGAAGCATAGTTGAAATCATGATTACCAGACTTGTATCTTTTAGAATTTTTTTGTATTCATGTTGTGCTTCAGTCATATCAGTGATAACATCTGGTAAAGGTCCATCGTCTCGAATTGAACCTGCCAACACAAATGGTACTTTATTTTTTATACATTCGTACATAATTCCCTTTGTCAATTTCTTGGACTTTACCATATTTGCAATAGAACCTGCTTTGAAAACGGCATTAATTGCATCCATGTGGTTTCTATGTCCATGATATGCCAAGGTTGCATCATGGACATTCATTCCAAGTGATGTTCCAAGTGTGGCATATTCAATATCATGAACTGCAAGGGCATTCCCAGCCAATACTGCATCAATATATCCTGATTTGATTAGTTCAGATACTGCATCATCTGCACCAGTATGTACTATAGCAGGACCTCCAACAATGACTATTTTCCCACCCTTCTTTTTAGTATTGTAGATGTCTTCTGCAACTTTTTTTGCAATATGCTGGGTTGGTCTTTCACTAGAGGTTGAACTTCCCATAAACTCAAAAACATTGGCTCCTCCTCTTGGACGCTCAGGTGGAGTAATCTTGATTCCTTTTTCTCCAAAAACTATTTGGTCTCCTTTTTTGATGTCTCTAACTGGTACACAGAATGCTCTGTTACCCTTTACAACAATGCATTTGTCCATCATCATATTTTCAACTTGAATCCATTTTCCTTTATGGAAAACTTGTGTGTGGTTATTTGTTGTACTGTAAAAATTATCTGGCATTACATAATTTTTTGGAGATTTTTTTAATATGATTTCTTTTTGATCTTTGGATGTTGCCCCTTCTCGATAAATTGTTTCTAAAATTTCATGTAAATGTTTCTGATTTTTACCTGTAACAAGTAATCGTGCATAAGATTGATCTTTTTTTCTCTTACCAATCTTAATTTTTTGTACTTGGAATTCTCCTTTAAGGTCCATTATTTTATCAAAGATCTTGGTTAAAATCAAAGAGTCAATCAGGTGACCGCTAACTTCAATCTCTTGAGAAAATTTATTCATTTTATTATTCTCTACATCAGGATAACTAAAGGTTTACTTTTTGTTTTAAGCCTAAACACTAGACTGGAAGGATAACCTTGCCTTCAAATTTTGGGATGTTATCAACCTCGAATGATTTCTCCAATTTTTCTTTTTGTTCGTTTGTCACTCCTTGAACAATTGTTTTAGAGTACCCTTTACTGTCAACGATTGCAAGAATGTAACCACTATTGTCAGTCAAAACAAAACCTGCTGATTCATCAACAAATGCATACAGATTTTCTTCACCTACTACTTCCCAAATATTTGATTTATTCGTTCTTAAGGCTAATGCCGGCATTGCTTTACCCTCAGTCAATTTATTGAGATATTCTCTTGCTTCTGCAACTCTTTTTTGACCTAGTTTTAAGGCCTGGAAATATTGCATGTTTCCCAAATAATGGGATTATTATAAAAATAGTCTCTCTGCACAAGATTGTTATAGAATCTCAGATTTCTGAACTTATGCCTCTAACAAATAATGTGATAATCAAACTAAATGAAATAACTACCATAGTTGAGGACAAGTCAAAACTATCTGAATCAGAAGTTGGTGAAATAAAATCTATCTTCAAAACTATTGTTGAAAGTGGGGAGAGATACAACATTGATGAAATTGAATTCTGGTTTGAAAATGAAGGAAGCTGGACAACTAGAAAATCTCGAATCCGAATTACAAACCTTTCAAGTTACATTCAAGACAAATATCAACAAACAGCTCATCTAAGAATCATTTCTGATGATGATTGTAATTGTGACAACTAAGTTTCAAGTTTTTCTAGTAACCGTCCAACAATTTTTGCATTTTCTGTTCTTTCGTTAAGAATTTCTTTTAGACGAGTTTCGTTTTTGTTATCTTTTGCAATTATCTGAAAATATTCTTCATCCAAATCATTATTTGCCTGAAGTCTTTTGATTACCTCAAACAATATTCCTATTACTTGTTTTTGCGCATCAATTAACTCATCTTTGCTTTTCTCAGACATTTTTCACTGTCCATCTTTGACAATCTCTGAAAATAATTCTTTTAATTTAGGATCAATGATATCCATCTTTGCAGATTTAAAAAAGGGCTCTAGTTTTTCTTGAGAATGTCCATCTTTTTTATAGATATTAGCTTGAAGCACCATCTCCAATTTATCAATTTGGTGCACCAATTTTGATTCAAGAGAAGTATTTTCTTGGTATTCTTGCCAAATTTGTAAATACTGTGATTTAATTAAATCTGGTAAATTTTTAATAATTTCATTAAACGCATTATTTTCTAGTTTATTCTTTTTTTCCTTGTTGAGTTGTTTAGGGGTGTAGTCTCCAATTTTTGATTCAGCTAAATCATGTAGTAAAACCATTTTAATGATTTTTTCAGAATTATAATTTCCTAAATCAGAAATTACCATACTTATCACTGCCATTGAATAAGAATGGTCAGCAACTGATTCAGTAGTATCTAATGACAGTTTGTCTATCCACCCCTGTCTAGAGATTTTTTTGAGATTTGCAGCTGTTTTGAAAAAATCCAAGATCATTTTATTATAACCTGTATAATATTTTCTCTTAATGAATTTTCATATTGTATAGCTAAGAGATAAAGTTCATGAGGTAACAAGTATTACAAAATAAGGGATATGATTAATTCTACGTCTAGAGATCATAAAATGCACTACAGGAAAGAGACTGTCAATACTCACGAACTTTGTCTCTTAGCTATAGAATTGCGAATAACATAATAGTTAATTTTGTTAGGGTTAGTTGATGAAGATTTATACCAAAACGGGGGATGGGGGAAATACTGGGTTACAAGGAAATTTTAGAATAGCGAAATCTCATCCAAGAATCATATCATATGGTATTGTAGATGAAGCAAATGCAGCGCTAGGTGTGGTTCTAGTAAATCCATTGGATGAGGATATCACAAAAATTTTAACAGATATTCAAAATGATCTGTTTTTAGTTGGAGCAGATCTTTCAAATCCAAATCTGGATGATATGAAAAATAGAGTTGCAATAGACATGGTTGAAAGACTTGAATACAATATCGATAAATTTGAATCAGAACTTTCTCCTTTAACAAATTTTATTTTGCCTGGTGGTGACATAGCTGCAGCACAATTACATTATGTTAGAACTGTTGTGAGAAGAGCAGAAACCCAAGTAGTTCAATTAAGTGAAAACAATGAAATCAATTCAAATTGTATCAAATATCTGAATAGATTGTCTGATTTGTTTTTTGTAATGTGTCGTTTAATCAATAAACGAAAAGACAGGGATGATATTCTCTGGAAGATCCAAAAAGACAAACTTTAATTCCTCATTTGAATGCCTTTTTCTCAGTGCCGGGGTAGCTCAGCCTGGGAGAGCACTCGGCTGAAGACCGGGCTATCGCGCGTTCAAATCCCGCCTCCGGCACTTAAAATACTGTCCAGATAATTCTCAAAAAACCATAGAAACAAAAACCAAATACATGAGACTTGGGCATAATGATTTCCAATTTTTAATCAATTTCTTAAATTATTGCAATCAAAAAAGCTAAGGATCTCAGTATGTTTTGTTCATTGGAAATGCCAAAACAAACAAGAATCCCTAGCAACATAAGATGTCAGTCATTTCTTATTGGTGTTTTGTATTTGATCAGAGCATTGTCTCTGTATGAGGAGGTTCTGGTGCATTCTAGTGATCTGTTACACAAAACATAAAATATGGATCTTCTTCGAATTGAGATTTTATAGTTTTGAGACAAGTTTGTTCAGAAATTATGATATGAAATAATGTGTCAGACCCTGCTGGTGCATTTTGGTGATCTGATACACAAATCATGAAATATGGATCTTCATCAAATTGGATTTTATCTGACTTTGTTATTTTGTATTGAATGGTTTGTGGTAAATTGTTCTATGTAGACTCTGCTGGTGCATTTTGGTGATCTCAGTATAATTTGGTTTGAGAATTACCAACAAGTAATGAACTTCTAATCATGGATTTTTGGTTTGGTCCTGTTCTCTTTATTGGATTCTTTGATAGTTTGGCTCTGCATTTGTGGCAGTTTGGTTGCGTGATGATTTTTCCATTGATCTTTCTATACCCTATAATTTCTGATACTGTCTGTGTAGTGATTGCAGTAATTCCACATTTGTTACAAACTTCAAATGTCTGTTCAGGCATCATGCCCCCAACATTCTCCTCTCTTCTCCTATTCATGTTAAGAATAGATGGCATGTCTTTTTTCCACTCGTTTTTCTTTGTATTTACAAATCCGCATTCAACTTGAAGAATTCTATCAAGTTCTACAATCTTGCTTTTTGGAGTCTTCTCTTTTGCAGAAATTACTACAGTCTTTTTGTTTCTGATTCCAATTTTTATCATCTCCATTAGTTTTGAGCCTAATTTGAACACAAATGACTTGTCATACCCCCAGGATTCTGATAATAATTCCTCAAATGTTGCAAACCATTGAGGGTATCCGCCATCCATTGCAGGAGTCATGTTTATCTTATTTTTGACATTGTGTCTATTTACTGTAATTTCATCCAGAGATGAATGCGGCCTAATGAAATTATAGTTTATGATGTTGTAATGAATTATGCTGTCTGAATTGTATTTGTAATTAGATAAAACGTGCATGTTTCTCTTTATCTTGGCCCATGTACTTTCGATGTTATTGTTGTGTCTTGGTGTACCGTCTTTTGATTTTTCAGGTTTGAGATGCAATGTTGACTGGTCTTTTGAGCGGACAAGAATGTGATTCAAATTATTGCCATTGTGTTTTTTGATGTCATTTGAGATTCTGTTCATTGCTGGCTTGTATGCCTTGTAGCAATCTGTGATAATGTCGGTAGGAAATCCTGCAACAACGATTGCAGCTTTGACTAGTTTGTATATTGATTGATTATCAGGCCTTGAATCCGTGATAACATGTGAAATTATAATTCTAGTTTTGATGTCTATTATTGCAGTAAGATATTTTTTCTTTGAGGTTCTTTTTGATTTTTCTGCTCTGGCACGAAGTTTTTCCCATTCTTTTCTAAATTCTTTGTCATTGAGAAATCCTCCATCTTTTCTTTTCTTTTCAATGCTTTGCATTTCAGATAACAGTGTAACATCTGCATTGTGCCATGTGCCCTGAATGTTAATTATTGTCTCATCTATTCCCCAGACTGTACCATATTCCAAACAGCATAGAATATCATCTGTAAACATTTTTGCATATTGTAAATACTGGTTTGACCATCGCAGTATTGTTGTGTGGTCTGCTATGTCTCCCCATTCTATAAACATCCTAAGGCATGTTTCCCTTGAACTCATTCCAAATATAATATTGTCAAAAATACCACCCATCTTTTTTAGTCTAGTCTTGGTGGTCTGTGGATTTTTTATGATGTAACTTTTCTTGCAGTTTTTGCACATGTAACGCGTAGAGTTTTTGTCAGAAATTGTAATTTTAGTGAAATTGTCCCCATTTCCACAGTAGCACGAATTAGGCTTTGATGGAATGACACCATCACTTTTTGGATAGTAGCGCGCAATGGTTTTGGGAACTATTTTGCTCATTTATGCGATCAGGAATTATTCCTTTAAGACCTTTTTGATTGCAAATTTGGAATATCTTTTAATTTCAAATCGTTTGATTGTGTCAATCATCAAAATCTTCTAGTCTTGGATCATCATCAGGCACATTTTTCCTTATCGCTTTAAAATATTCTTGATGTGACTTTTTTGCAGTATCAAGCAAAGTATCCCAAGTTTTTGTGTATATTCCATCCCGTTGTGCTCTCCCCATTTCACCGTGTGCATCCTCAGAATAATTAGAACCTATAAGATATCCAAAGAAAGTTTTCTTACTTTCTAATTCTGAAATTTTATTATTTTCTTGTCTCAGAAAATCAACATATCTTGTCAGTTGTTGTATCTCTGTACGTCCAATTTTATCTTGAGGTCGTTTAACTTCAATAACAAAAGCCCTTCCTAATTCACCTAAACAAAAGAAATCAATTCTTTTGTTTTTATCCTTTCTCTTTGTTTTTGTATGAAATTTTTCTTTTAGGATTGTCTCTAATCGTTTTTCGTGGGATAATCCCATATACGTAGGATCTATTAACCATGGATAATCTCGTAGATAATTTTGCATGTTTGGTTTTTCAGGAACTCCTGCAGCTACCATTTCTTCAAATTTTTCAATGATTCGAATATGAGATTTTACAATCTGTGCAAGTGAGACAGATTCTAAAACTTTGAATTCTTGTAAAATATCAAATAGTTTAGCTTGTGCATCAGGGGATAAAGATGAAACTTCATCAATCATATGGGTAAGTTCTTTATTTTCATATGCATGAATTAAAGAACGCACTAATTCAATCAATCTATCATCCTCAATAGTTTCAATTGATGCCATTTTTGTAACTACTGCAGTTAATTCTTTTTGTTGACGTTTGGGAAATTTTTGTATACGTTCCATGTATGGTGTTGCACGTTGGATATTTTTTATTTTAATTTTCCCACGTTCATCAGCCCATTTAGAAAGTACTGCAATAATTTTTGCCTTTCCCCATTCTTGTAGTAAACTTGGAACCTGCATGGACCACATAACACTATTTCTACCAGAAGTTACAAAATCTGTTTTTTCATCAAGAAAATCTGCTTCGATTTCACCCGTCATATACTGCATTCCATGTTGACCATATGTTCCACCTGTAATAGCAAAAAACCAAGGTTCTTGAACTAATTTTCCCCTTGAAAGTACTGCAATACCTCTCGATTCATCATCATGAATTGGTTTTTCTGTAAATCCGATCCAAAAAACAACAGTGCCAGCTCCTGGAATTTGGAATTCTCCTTTTTTATGAATAATTTTTTCTTTATCAAATCTCATACGATTATTAGGAAAATAAATTTGGAATGGACCTTCATCTTTCTTTAGTAGTTTATCATTAATTTTTACTTGAAATTTATCAGATAATACAGAAAATCTTCTAGCCATACTTCGCATAAAGACTTCTTCTGAAATTGAATTTTTTAATTTTAAATCTCGAAGTATTATAGTAGTGCCATCATCGTCATCAGTCGGTGTGTTATCCTCTTCAGGAATAATCTGATAATCTTCACCATGTTCTAGTTTTTCTATTACTGAATAATCCAACACAAAATTAGTACGTTTTTTATCTTTGACTGTGATAATTTCTACAGTTTTAGCGATTCCAAAGCCAGCTAGTTTGCCTAGACCTTTATGTGCCATTCTTTTTCGTTTAAATTTTCCCTTGGTAAAATTACCATCTTCTTTTCTAGCATCTCTTCCAATAACCATATATTTTGAATCACAGTCTTCCCATTTCATTCCATGACCATCATCACGTACTTCGATTATACTGGCAGATGAAATTTTTTTCCCAAAATTAATATTAATTTGGACTTTTTCTGCGTTGGCATCCCATGCGTTGGAAATTAATTCTGCAATTGCAGGTACAGGTCCTGCATACATTTGAAGCCCTAGATGTTTAACCACTTCCCCTGCAAATTTCATTGTCAAAGAACGTGAAGATTTCATATATTGAAAACATGATCAAATGTATTATATTTTATGACATCAAAAAAATAGATATTTCAAAAAATATGGTTGAAATATGAAGAAATTGGCAAAGATGTTATTAATTTGCTAAAATTCTCTTAAGATGCTTTCCAATGTGTTTTGCTAGATCTACTGGAACTCCATCCCCAATCATACTTTGAATTCCATCCACAGAACTATTTCCAAAATCAAACGAATCAGGAATTGTTTGTAATCTAGCTGCTTCACGTAATGTAATTCCACGATTTTGTGTAGGATGAGTAAATCTACCACATGCAGGAGTCGTACATCTGCAAGTCATCGTAGGAGATGGTTTGTCCCACCACATACGACCATAAGATGTTTCAGCACCGCCATTTTTTAATTTTTTATGACAATCCAACCATAATCGTTTTGGCATTGCTTTTCTACTACCTCCATTTTTTGGTACATGTTTAATCATTTCAAGTACTTTTTGACTGTGTTGTCTAGTAAAATGTAATGGATCATCAGCATCAGTTTGTCCTGCCTGTAATGGGTTTAAATCCGAAATAACATCACGCACAGTTCTAATCTGCTTAGATTTTATTCTATGAAATTGCTCTAACTGCTTGATTTTATTTTTATTGAGAAATTTTTTACGTATAGATATTGCCACCACTCTTTCTCTGTTTTGAGGAATTCCTACATTTGACGCATTAACGATATCATAGACTGTATGATAATCTGCTTTTTTTAATCTATTTACATATTGATGAAAAAACTTTTTTCCAGGTCCACGTATCATCCAAGACACATTCTCAAAGATTATTGCCATTGGCATCATATCCGTCATCAACTGTGCAAATTTTAACACAAATTTACTGCGGGGATCATTAACTGTGTCAATCATTCGAGTGCTGGATAATTTACTAAATGATTGGCATGGAGGGCAACCAACAACACAAAATTTTGAACCTTTTCTTAACTTGGCTTTCTTTAATATTTCAGATGAGTTTACTTTTAATACATTTTTTTGAATGGGTCTAAAATGAAAATTTTTTTCATAGACATCACATCTGCTTGGATTGATTTCCAATGCAGCTACAATATCAAACCCAGCTCTTTTAAATCCCAACGATGCACATCCAGCACCTGAAAACATATCAATTAATGGATAATTTGTAGTCATTAATACACCATGTCATGAAAGGGGATTAATTAATTAGACGTTCTTGAATTGTATTTATAATAATTACAGCATTAATTATGAAAATATGACTTGAAATTAAAACTCAAACATTATTTTTGAATCTAAGAAGAAAAAAGACTTTCTTCAGGGTTCTGTAAAGTTATCGGGTGTTAGTCAATAATCTTTACACTGGTAATCGGAAATAATTCATCTCAAACCAAATTATCCTGAGATCACCAAAATCCACCAGCAGGGTTCTGACACATTATTTCATATCATAATTTCTGAACAAACTTGTCTCAAAACTATAAAATCTCAATTTAGAGAAGATCCACATTTCATGTTTTGTATAGCAGATCACTAGAATGCACCAGAACCTATGAGGATGTAATTAGGCGTGGAAGACCGTATGTTTATCCAACCATTCTGATGGTACAACTATACATCATAAAATCATGGATGAGAATTCCAAGTAACAATACACTGCACTATTTCTTGTTCATCAAATGTAATAATGACAAATTGCTCAAGGCCTGCAGGCTACAGCAAATTCCAGACAGAAGAACAATTGACAGAAGATTCCAAGTGTTGCCAATTAGTACCATCATCAACAACATGGGAAATCTGTTTGTCTCAGAAAGATTAGTAGATGATACATCTGCATCAGTTGATAGCACAATGCTGCAAGCCGCAGGCCCAGTATGGCACAAATCTGACATCAAACAAAATCGTCTTCCAATTGCAGGAATTGACACTGATGCCAAGTGGGGTTATTCCAAATCAAGGGGCTGGACATTTGGATACAAACTGCACATGAGTTGTTCCACTGGCAAACTGATAGTTCCACTGTCTGCCTGTATCAGCACTGCAAATGCTCATGACGGCAAACCGTATGGTACACTAGTTGATTCACTTGCAGGGCTGTTCCAAAACATATTGGCAGATCCTGCGTATGATGATGGCAATCTGTACCATTGCAGCAACGAGAAAAATCTGAGACTGATCTGTCCAGTCAAAGTATATCCATCTACGCCGCCAGACAGAATAAAGCTGGCAGAGTTTTATGATTCCAAAGAAGGTCAAGATTTATACTCTCAGAGAAAGGTGTCAATCGAGCCGTTATTTGAGATTGTCAAAGACATATTCAACATAAGGATATTGCCAGTAAGAGGACTTGAGAATGTAAAGTCATTTGCTCTGGTTTGTGTCTTGGTGTACCAGCTTGCAGTGTACTACAACTGTGTTGCAGGTAATGAGAATCCAAGAATTGTAAAGAGAATGCTTTGCTGTTGAAGATAATTTGAATTTATTTTTGTAAATCATTATGCCCAAGTCTCAAATACATTTACCAATATCAAAAATATCTATCCTTTAAACCAGAACTTTGTTTGTTGGAATCGGATTTATCCACTGATGTTTAATTATTTATGGTAATACCCCGTCAGTTGGAACAAATAACAAGGAATATTTTTCAATCACTCATGCCTAAGTTGTGCCTGATGTTGATCCGATCAAACTGGCAAATAGCGTGACGAAAAGTAGGGTCTATTTTCGACACGAAAGATGGCAAGGAAAACGGATTTGTCCACGGTAACTTTGTTTCCCAATTCCACTCTAAACATTCATTCTCAAGACAAATCCCAAACTAACTATGATTCATCTCCTGTTCCAGTACAGCATCAATCATCAAATTGTAAATCATCACCTTGAATTTTATTTCCCTTACAACGTTACACCAAACTCTTGCAGAAACATTCTCTCCTAAAATTCTCTTAAATGTAGAAATTGCAATCTCTACTGTCCAACGTCTGCCATAACCAATATCTTTCTTCCACTGCTTTTGATTCTCTTTTCTTTGTTGCTCTGTTAAACCATCAAACATCTTGATATTTTCAGCATTCATTTCACAATGGCCAAGCTGCAACAATCCCTGCTCTTTTCTTAACTTGTTTCCTTTTGTCTTTGGTGAGAAATTTTTTCTTACTGGAATTATTGGTATGACATTTTTCTTTTCACATTCTTTAAAATTATCGTTGGTGTCATATGCGCCATCAGCACCAACTAACAATTCTTCGGATTTTTTGACATTAGAGGAATTCTCAATGTTGTGCAATGCTTCAGATAACAATCTCTCAAATTCTGGTGCATCGCCTGATTTCTCATCCGTAATTGACACTGCATAAATTTTCTTGGTCCTTGAATCAACCATGATGTGCATCTTGATGAATCCACGTCTTAGATCCCATTTTTCACCCATCCAGTCACCACGACTAGTTGGTTTGAGTCCTGTAGAGTCACCTGCCAAAAATACAATCTCTGTTTTTGTCTTTCCATCTGAGAACCAACTCTTGCCATTATTATCTTCTAGGCTTGTCTTGTTGATTCTCTTCCAAATTGCTGAAAAGTTTGGTGATTTTTCTTTTCCCAACATGTCTTCAATTATTCCCTGCAGTTGTCTGTATCCAGTACCTACAGTGTTTCTGAATAATGCAGTTACCATAAAACACACATCTGAATATACAAACGGATGTCCGACCTTTCCATCATTTAGTTGTTCAACACCTTCTGACATTATATCATCATCAAGATGTAACACATAGAATTTACCACGTGAAATGTATCGCCTGTCATCATATTTTATCTTCTGAGGCATAATTTGATATGAAAATTTTGCGATCCAAATCTTTTTCGATTATATTTTGAGGCTAGATGAAATAATTAGGAAACAAAGTTGACTGGATGAGTTTCTTTCTGTATCTTACTAACTGGCGTTGTTGTACTATCTTTTTGTTTGGAACATAGCATTTGGCAATGTATCCACCACGTAGGAGATCTGCCAATATCCTGGCATCAATTTTATCTGTCTTTTTCTTAGATGATGCAATTGCTTTTGTCAGATATGGGTTTGACAGTGTCACATTTTTATATTTTAATTCATCTGTCAGAAATCTATATGTGTCATACCAGACTGATGAGGATTCCATGACAATATTGGCATGAAGTGGTATGTCTGTAAAATGTTTCTTGATCGATTGGTGAGTGTTCTCAACTTTGTTGTTTTGTAATACTTTGCCTTCATTATTCATTATTGCTACTTGAAGGAATTTCTTGTGCAGGTCAATGCCCACATACATGGTCTTCTTTGATTTATTCCTAATCTGTTTCTTTGGGCTTTTCTTGGAATACGATGAACTTTGAATCTTAGAATTAGATTCATTTCTTATGCTATCTGAATTCCTTCTCTCTATATTCACATATAGTTAACAGCAGGGTTTACAGCATCGCCCTTTGATTTTGTTTTCATATGAAATTCTCACAAAGTTGCAAAATCTCAACTCAGAGAAGATCCTAAAACTATGTCTGGGTGTGTTGATCACCAAAAGTTACCAGAACCCACCAAAAGACAACAGTATCCATATTTAGCAAACATTACGCCACTAAACGTCTAACATAGTACAAGGCAGAGACAGGCAGTGCGACATACATTGCTATGTTCATGGCAACAATGCCAATGCCGTATCCCAGCATCTCTGACTCTGAATCAATGTCAACATAGTCTAGAATCGCAAGTGAGGAGATCAGCGGGGTGACTGCCATTTTTACTGCCTCCCTGAATACGGGATTCTGTCTCTCCAGGTCAGCTATGGATGGTGAGAATGAATAGTAGAATGAGTTAAATGAGTCCATAAATGCAGAGCCTGACTGTGTCTGCAGTACCGTGTTGTCGCGAATCTCCCTTAGGAGTTGCACCTGGGGTGCAAGCTCCGTTCCATATGCCGCTGTGGCAATCAGGCATCCGCCTCCGTTTTCTTCAGGCCTTGGCGTTACTGGTATGCAAAAGCCATCCACGAGTTCTGCTCTGGGGTCGCATATTGGTTCGGGCTCTTGTTTCATTGCTGGTTCTTGTTCTACTGCTGTAGGTTCTTGTTCCACTGCTGGTTCTAAAGTTGGATCAGGGACTGGCAGTCCGACTGCATCGTAAATTGTAATGCCGGGGTAATTCTCATCAAACCACTCCCTGTATTCTATTTCATTGTTGTACCTGTCGATGTAGTACTGTGGGTTCTTTTTGGGGTCTACAAAGTCTGCCAGCCTGTCTTTGTCATCTTCTTGCTTTGGCACCGGCTGCTTTATCGTGGTGGTAGTGGAATCATCTGGGGCGTGGTATGTCCTTTCTCCCACACAGGCATCTACATCAATTGACTCGCTGATGGTGACAAGATTTCTGCCGGAGAGTGCCACTGCCTTTATGTTGATATAGTCCTCAGTCTTGTGCATCGGGGAAACAAATGCCCTGTATCCGGGGATGTCATCACCTGCTATTGATGCCTGATGTATGCCAAGCTGTGTAGTGTGCACAGCCACCGAGATATAGTCTGAGTCAGGTCCTGCGATTATCTTGATGGTTCCTGCGTTGCAGTCCCATGATACTGACTTTAGGTAGACATTATCTACCCAGGTTGAGCTGCCTCTGCCTCCACCGCTGGTGCCTATACCACTGCTGCTGCCGCTGCCTCCGCCTCCACCGCTGGTGCCTATACCACTGCTGCTGCCGCTGCCTCCGCCTCCACTGCTTCCAAGTGGACTGCCTGAAGATGTAAGCAGGACATCGTCGGTGTCGAGTACTGTAATGTCTACCGTGTCAGGTGTGCTGTCTACTGTTCCGTCGTTTACCGTTAAGGAGAATGTGAGGATGGCTTGATTAGAGTTGACTGCTGGGGCATCAAACGTCGGAGATGCTGATGTACTGCTGGAGAGTGTGACTGTGGGGCCTTGGGTCTGGCTCCACAAGTATGTGATGGTGTCGTCGGTGTCTGGATCCGTTGCGCTTCCGTTAAGCTGTATATCGGTGGTGCCCTCGCTTACCGTCTGGTCAGCTCCTGCGTTTGCTGTTGGAGATTCGTTGATTGTATTTTGGATGGTAATGTCTACTGTGTCAGGTGTGCTGTCTACCGCTCCGTCGTTTACCGTTAAGGAGAATGTGAGGGTTTGCTCAGAGTTGACTGTTGGGGTGGTAAACATCGGAGATGCTGATATACTGCTGGAGAGTGTGACTGTGGGGCCTTGGGTCTGGCTCCATGCGTATGTGATGGCATCGTCGTTGGGGTCAGCTGAGCCGGTTCCGTCAAGTGTTACGTTATCGCCCTCGCTTACCGTCTGGTCAGCTCCTGCGTTTGCTGTTGGAGATTCGTTGATTGTATTTTGGATGGTAATGTCTACTGTGTCAGGTGTGCTGTCTACCGCTCCGTCGTTTACCGTTAAGGAGAATGTGAGGGTTTGCTCAGAGTTGACTGTTGGGGTGGTAAACATCGGAGATGCTGATATACTGCTGGAGAGTGTGACTGTGGGGCCTTGGGTCTGGCTCCATGCGTATGTGATGGCATCGTCGTTGGGGTCAGCTGAGCCGGTTCCGTCAAGTGTTACGTCGGTGCCCTCGTCTACCGTCTGGTCAGCTCCTGCATGTGCGGTTGGAGTCTGGTTTGCACTTATGGTGAAGACGTATGCAGAGCCGGAGTTGATGCCATTATCATCATCGTAAACTGCGCCAATTACAGCAGTATTGTTATAGACTGATACGGAGGTGCCAAAGGCGTCATCTTCTGCACCATCGCTTGCAGTAAGCTTTTCTTTCTGCGTCCAGTTGCCGCTGCTGTTCTTCTCAAAGACGTATGCAGAGCCGGAGTTGATGCCATTATCATCATCGTAAACTGCGCCAATTACAGCAGTATTGTTATAGATGGATACGATGCTAAAGTAGTCACCTGCTGCACCATCGCTTGCAGTAAGCTTTTGTTTCTGCGTCCATGTGCCGCTACTGTTCTTCTCAAAGACGTATGCAGAGCCGGAGTCGGCTTTGCTGTTATCATCATCGTAAACTGCGCCAATTACGGCAGTACTGTTATAGACTGATACGGAGGTGCCAAAGCGGTCATCTTCTGCACCATCGCTTGCAGTAAGCTTTTGTTTCTGCGTCCATGTGCCGCTGCTGTACTCAAAGATATATGCAGAGCCGGAGTTGCGGCCATTATCATCATCTAAAAATGCGCCAATTACGGCAGTATTGTTATAGACTGATACGTACCAGCCAAACCAGTCCCTTGTTGCAGCATCGCTTGCAGTAAGCTTTTGTTTCTGCGTCCATGTGCCGCTGCTGTACTCAAAGATATATGCAGAGCCGGAGTCGGTTTTGCCATTATCATTATCTAAAAATGCGCCAATTACGGCAGTATTGTTATAGACTGATACGGAACGGCCAAAGCGGTCATCTTCTGCACCATCGCTTGCAGTAAGCTTTTGTTTCTGCGTCCATGTGCCGCTGCTGTTCTTCTCAAAGACGTATGCAGAGCCGGAGCTTCTTTTGCCATTATCATCATCAAAATGTGCGCCAATTACGGCAGTATTGTTATAGACTGATACGGAGTGGCCAAACCAGTTCCTCCCTGCAGCATCGCTTGCAGTAAGCTTTTGTTTCTGCGTCCATGTGCCGCTGCTGTACTCAAAGACGTATGCAGAGCCAGAATCATCTCCATATGCGCCAATTATGGCAGTATTGTTATAGATGGATACGGAACGGCCAAAGTAGTCCTTTGCTGCACCATCGCTTGCAGTAAGCTTTGCAGTCTCATTTTTGACATTTGATACTGTAATGTCTACTGTGTCAGGTGTGCTGTCTACCGCTCCGTCGTTTACCGTTAAGGAGAATGTGAGGGTTTGCTCAGAGGTGACTGTTGGGGGGGTAAACGTCGGAGACTCTGATGTACTGCTGGAGAGTGTGACTGTGGGGCTCTGGGTCTGGCTCCATGCGTACGTGAGGGTGTCGCCGTTGGGGTCAGCTGAGCCGGTTCCGTCAAGCGTTACGTCGGCGCCCTTGTCTACCGTCCGGTCATCTCCTGCGTGTGCGGTTGGAGATTCATTGATTGTATTTTGGATGGTAATGTCTACTGTGTCAGGCGTGCTGTTTACTGCTCCGTCGTTTACCGTTAAGGAGAATGTGAGGGTTTGCTCAGAGGTGACTGTTGGGGTGGTAAACATCGGAGACTCTGATGTACTGCTGGAGAGTGTGACTGTGGGGCCCTGGGTCTGGCTCCATGCGTATGTGATGATGTCGCCGTTGGGGTCAGCTGAGCCGGTTCCGTCAAGCGTTACAGTGATACCGCCCTCGTCTACCGTCTGGTCATCTCCTGCATGTGCAGTTGGAGCCTGGAGTATGGTGAAGACGTATGCAGAGCCAGAATCATCTCTAGATGCGCCAATTATGGCAGTACTGTTATAGACTGATACGGACCAGCCAAAGCGGTCACTTGCTGCAGCATCGCTTGCAGTAAGCTTTTCTTTCTGCGTCCAGTTGCCGCTGCTGTACTCAAAGACGTATGCAGAGCCAGAATCATCTCTAGATGCGCCAATTATGGCAGTACTGTTATAGACTGATACGGAACGGCCAAAGCGGTCATCTTCTGCAGCATCGCTTGCAGTAAGCTTTTGTTTCTGCGTCCAGTTGCCGCTGGTGCTGTTCTTCTCAAAGACGTATGCAGAGCCGGAGTCGGTTTTGCTGTTATCATCATCGTAAAATGCGCCAATTACGGCAGTATTGTTATAGATGGATACGGAGTGGCCAAAGTAGTTATCTGTTACACCATCGCTTGCAGTAATCTTTTGTTTCTGCGTCCAGTTGCCGCTGGTGCTGTTCTTCTCAAAGACGTATGCAGAGCCGGAGTCGGTTTTGCTGTTATCATCATCGTAAAATGCGCCAATTACGGCAGTACTGTTATAGACTGATACGGACCAGCCAAAGCGGTCACCTGCTGCAGCATCGCTTGCAGTAAGCTTTTGTTTCTGCATCCAGTGGCCGGTGCTGTTCTTCTCAAAGACGTATGCAGAGCCGGAGTCGGTTTTGCTGTTATCATCATCGCCATATGCGCCAATTACGGCAGTATTGTTATAGACTGATACGGAGTGGCCAAATTGGTCACCTCCTTCACCATCGCTTGCAGTAAGCTTTTGTTTCTGCGTCCAAGTGCCGCTGCTGTACTCAAAGACATATGCAGAGCCGGAGATGATGTCATTATCAACATCAAAATGTGCGCCAATTACGGCAGTATTGTTATAGAGTGATACGGAGTAGCCAAAGCGGTCATCTTCTGCACCATCGCTTGCAGTAAGCTTTTGTTTCTGCGTCCAGTTGCCGCTGCTGTACTCAAAGACGTATGCAGAGCCAGAATCATCTAAAAATGCGCCAATTACGGCAGTATTGTTATAGATGGATACGGAACGGCCAAAGTAGTCATTATTTGCACCATCGCTCGCAGTAAGCTTTGCAGTCTCATTTGTAACTAAAAGAACTGATTCCTCGGCATATGCATTATTTATCATATGACCACCGCCGATTATACCATCAAATCCCATCTCCCCCACACAACCTCCAACTGCAATTACTATTGTTAGGAGCAACACTGCCATGCATGCATTTTTGCGCTGCTTTTGTGGCACTGGTTGTGTTTTTTCACCACCACTCTCTAGCATATCTTATTAATGCTGTTATAGTTAATCTGGATATCGTAGTCTGCGTATTGTCTTCTCAGGGGGTTCTGGTAACTATATGTGAATACCAAGGCAAGGAAATCAGACAGCGTTACAGATGAATCTAATAGTTCCAAAACTTATAGTGCATCATCCAAGAAAAGCCCAAAGAAACAGATTAGGACCAAATCAAATAAGACCATGTATGTGGGCATTGACCTGCACAAGAAGTTTCTTCAAGTAGCAATAATGGATAATGACGGAAACATATTACAAAATGACAAAGTTGAAAACAATCACCAATCAATCAAGAAACATTTTGTAGATATCCCAATTTCTGCCAACATCGTCATGGAGTCCTCATCAATCTGGTATGACACATATAGATTTTTGACAGACCAATTGAAATACAAAAACGTAACACTGTCAAACCCATATCTGACAAAAGCGATAGCTGCATCTAAGAAAAAGACAGACAAGATTGATGCCAAGATACTTGCAGATCTTTTACGTGGAGGATACATTGCAACATGCTATGTCCCAGACAAAAAGATAGTAAAACAACGCCAGTTAGTACGATACAGAAAAAAACTTGTTCAATGGAGAACTGCTGTTAAGAACTCTGTTCATGGAATTTTGTTACAGGGTGGAATAAAAATTCCAGGAGTTACGTTCACTGAGACATATAACAGAAGACTCAAGGCACTAGATGATTACAGAATGGATGGATTTTTGAGACAGATAAACTATCTTAATCTGCAAATTGCAGAGATTAATTCAAAAGTATATGCTGCTGTAAAAGTTAATCCTGATGCAATATTGATAAACTCAATACCTGGAATTGGAAATTATTCTGCACTAGTTATTGCATCCGAGATTGCAGATATTGAAAGATTCAACGATTCCCACAAGTTGTGTGCATATGCAGGGGTTGTTCCATCAGTTAGAAATTCAGCTGATACAATACACCATGGTTCCATAACAAAGCGAGGAAGCATGACAATGCGTTGGGTCCTCACAGAGTGTGTTCACGCCCATGCAATACATGCCAAAAACAGTGACATTGCAAGATTTTACAACCGCATCAAAAAGAAGAGGGGCTCATCCAAAGCTGCAGTAGCTGGTGCATCAAAGATACTGCGAGTCATATATTGGATGCTAAAGGAGAGAAGGGAATTTGTACAAAATTACAGTTAGGACTAATACAAGTCGCGTTAGAATTGTTGAGAGCAAGCCTCGTCTGGTAACTGCGAATAATCCTAACTAGGATGAAGATAGCATTGAGGGTAAGCCTCGTATGGATACATCATGTCTGCACATCTTTTGATTGGAATCATTCCCTAGCGAAAGCCATGCTCCGATATTTGAAAAAGCAAGAAATGTATAAAAATGATTCACATGGATAATTCTTGGCCAATGGTAGACATTTTATGGCCTTAAGCCATTTTTTCTTTTTTTTGCTATGTGAACTTAATTAATCAGTAAAATAAAATTATAATAATAATTATGAATAAGAAAATAAAGACAGGATTAATAATAGGAATAATCGTTATAGCATCTCTATTAATTATACCCAATGCTTTGTTTCCTAACTATGAATTTTTACCTAATTCTGTCATAGTTAAGAATATTTGAATAAAAACAACTGTTAATTTTTGATCCTAATGTAATGATTTTCGGTATATCTTAACGAAAAAACATGTTAGGAAACACAGCAATACCCAATGCAATTAAGATGATAAACCAAGCATATCTTGTTGTTAATCCTGATCCTTATTTACAAGAAGATTATTTTGAGCAATTACAATCTGTAGAAACAGCCACTGCATTTATGGAAAAATACCCTGAACATTTCAAAACAACGAGTTTGAGAGGTATTAGACCTCTTGCGTAATTACCAACAAAACGCGTCATTTAACCAAACTGATTCATCAGGTCATGGAATCACAACAAAATCCTTCTGCCGTATCCTGAAATTGACCAGGCCGCATATGATGTCACTGATGCAGTCATAGCGGCGCAGCCTGTTCCTGAAGACATCCTGCATTATCCTGAACTTCTTTATCTTTGAGATTGTGTGCTCTACTGTAATCCTGATTCTGGACTGGTTTTTGTTGAACTCCTTTTGCCTTGCAGTAAGTCTCTTGCCTCCTTTGCGCTTGCATGGAAGTACCGGATTGAACTCCGGAAAGTCCCTTGCCATTCCCTCGTATCCCAGGTCGACAAACGTCTGTAGTCCTTCTGGCAGTGTAGGGTGTTTGAGCTGAAACATCTTGTAGTCATGAGGTCTTCCCGGAGAGTGTGGAGGCTTGTGGACTATCTGGCCGTCAAGGTTTACCGTATACTGGTTCTTGACTGTGTGCATCCCTTTTTTGCCCGAGTAGTGCGTCTTTCTCTTCTTTTTGTTCTTCTTTGGCCTTGGGATCTGCTGCTCTGATGAGTCAATCATCACACAAAACTCCGGAAAGTACCATTCAAGATCCTGTATGATCCCTATCTTTTTGGAGCCTGCATGCATCATCTTCTGGGGGATTGGTATTGAGCCTCGCACGGCAGGCTCCATATACCTGATGTCCCTGTACACGTTGCTCTGGTCCAAACCAAAGAGGTATCCTGCAAGCTCGTACGTGATGTACATCCGGTAGTAGACCAGAAGCATCATAAGCCTGTCCCTGACTGGAAGAGCGAATCTGCGTCCTGCCCCAATCTTTCGCTCCCTCTTTTTGCGGGACAGCCTTCTTTGCTCTGTTCTTTTGTACTCTTTTTCTATCTCAGATGACAAAAAATCAAACTGTTCTAGGCTAATCCCAGTAAATGACTGGAATGACCTTGGCTTTCTGGCTAGTTTCTTGTATGTTAGCATGAAATAACTAGGATGTTCTCAGCTTTGGATCTTGCTGTGAGTGAATTTGCATGCTTTGATCAAATTGTGTCAATTACGCAAGAGGTCTATTGACACCGTAGTAAGTTTGTCTGTTACGGATTGGAATACTGAACGAATAGTAACATTAAATATTTTTAATTTGTTTTCAGATGATGAAGTTGCTAGTATAATACAATGTACTTCTGTTGATGATGAAAAGAGAGGAGAAACAAAACAAGTTTTTTATGCTCAAGAGATCGCTGATTATGAATGTGTAGATTCTGAGTTAAACTTAGATTCTATTCCATAACCTTTTTTTCTTTTTTTTGTTATGAAAAAAATAATACTAATTATACTCCTAGGTTTTTTTACTTCTTTTATGTTTCTCTTCTCTTTGGAACATCTCAGTATTTGGAATGAGTGGTCATTATTCATTCCAAATGACGAGAAGATGAGAAGTTGGGTGGATAAAAGCGAGATTGTAAAAGCGTTTAAAGAAAAATATCCAAATGCTACAGAACAAATTATGCCTTATTCTGGTACTCGGCATTACAATCTTGGGAGTGAAAATGTACACCTTTCAGTTGACTTGAATAACGATGGTGACATTAAATACATTCATCTATCTTGTGTAAAATCTGAGCCTTTTATTTGTGCTAGCTCTGCAACAAACTATATTTTTTGTCCAGAACCGCTAAGCGAGAAGCAATTAAGTAAAATCATGTCTTTTCTAGAAAGTAATTCTTGCCCTACAGAATTTTCAGACGAAGTAAAGAAGGAAGTTATCACTATGAAAAGAAATATCTGAAACTTGGGCATAATGATTTACAAAAATAAATCCAAATTATCTTCAACAGCAAAGCATTCTCTTTACAATTCTTGGATTCTCATTACCTGCAACACAGTTGTAATACACTGCAAGCTGATACACCAAGACACAAACCAGGGCAAATGACTTCACATTCTCAAGTCCTCTTACTGGCAATGTCCTTATGTTGAATATGTCTTTAACAATCTCAAATAACGGCTCGATTGACACCTTTCTCTGAGAGTACAGCTCTTGATCTTCTTTGGAATCATAAAACTCTGCCAGCTTTATTCTGTCTGGTGGTGTAGATGGATATACTCTGAGTGGACAGATCAGTCTCAGATTTTTCTCATTACTGGAGTGATACAATGAACGGTTCTGGTAAATTTTGGTGATCCGATCACTAAAAGTTACCAGAACCGTGTTTGGTGGTTTTGCCACATACTGCACACTTCATTAAACATTCACTACCTGATTCATTTCCTTTTCTGCGTATTCGTCATTCATTGCACCGTACCAAGTCTTTGTTGTTTCGCTTGATTGATGGAACATACGACCAACGACATCATAGTTATAGTTCATCGAGTTGAGCCAAGATTGAATTGAGAAGTGTCTCATGCCATAGTTTGCACTGAAGTAAAACCCAAAGTCCTCTTTTTTGAATCCGATTTTAAGTAGAATTTTCTTTAGCCTTTCGTTGTCTTTAGTCACTTCTGGTTTTACTATAGTATCATAGTTTCCAAAAGTGAATTCTGTTTTGTTATCTTCCCAAAATAGGTATTTCTTCTTTTGGAATTTTCTTTGCTTGTGGTATTTTTCCAGAGCTAGAACAAATTCCTCATCCCAAATGTATTTTTTGAAATCTTCATCCTGTTTGTGTTCGTGAAGTTTTGGGATCTTACACGCCCTGTGAGTGTATGACTTGAATTCAATTATTTTTTGCATTTGTGGCGATGTTGCAGAAAGTAGTTTTGCAAGTCTGATTTCACCGTCTTTGAAAAATCTCTCACCATTAACTTCAATGTAGTGTACGGTTCGGTAATAGAAAACTAAATCATTTGTTTCTACGATATACAGAGATGATGGTCTACAACCTGTCCATATTTTGAATCCGTCTTTGGAAAATTCTTTTAATGATTGTTTTTTGGATTCTGTCTTGAATAAGATAGTTTGCTCTTTTGTTATCTCAAGTTCTGCGTTTCTTGGTTTCTGTTTGTCACCTGATATTCTTAGCTCCTTGCCTTCCGCTTCTGAGATGTCGATTCCAAGTCCGTATTTTATTGCGTGTCTTATTGCCTGTCTGTTGTTACCGCTAGGTTCGTTGTTTTGAATTTTGTATTTGGCAACTTCCAAAACTGCATCTACAATGTTAGGTACAATTTCTTTCCAGTTGTTTGCAGTGATTGAATCGGGGTTAATCTTGAATTTTGGGTTTACAAGTCCTAGACAGATGTTGGCAAACCTTGTTTTTCGCTCTATCTCATTTTTAGCTAGGTTCTTCTTTTCCCATTTTTTGTATAATTCTGTTGCGAATATTTCAGACTCTGAGTATAATTCCTTTGTCATATCTGATTTTTGGATTTGTGATTCTGATAGCTGGTAGAATCCTTTAGATCCAGCAACAGGTTTGATTTTGTCAGATTTGATTAATGCTTTGATGATGGTTCTTTGGCAATGCTCCCTTGATAGTCCGAATTCATCAGCTAGGTGTTGTGCCTTGAGGGTTTTGTGAATCCTGAATAGTTCTAATGCCTTGTTTTCATAGTTAGTATCTAGCAGTCCATGTAATCTGTTTCGGTTTTGGGAAATTGATAGGTTTCTTAAATTAGACAAAATCTGTTGCTCCAGACGAGCAACAGGTGTAAGGCTGAGCCTGAATTATTGGAAAAATATCTAATTCTAGGCTTAATGTCTCGTTTGTCATTTTCGTCAAATATTCATCCGCAAAGATGCAAATAACCTTTGCTAGTCAATTTTTTCAATCTTAAGTTTGATAATTTTTTGGCATGTACAACAAAATAGAGAGTTTGAATATGATCAAAATGGTGTAGGTGATGTACCTTGTCATTTTCGTCAAAAATTTGCTAGGCTCTGCATCCCTACGCCACCACTGACAAAATACAAAAGGTAACAACACAATAACTTGTAATCAAGTTCCTCAAAAAAAGTGGTGATGGTTTCCTCACATTTGAGGAAAAAGGGTGGGTGTACACCCCAATTATGAGGTCATTTATTGGCAAATGGTGAGCGTGAAAATGTGATTGAGGATGATTTTTCAAAATGGTGGGCTCACAAGATTGAGGAAAACATCTAGCTTATACCTGAGACGTAAAATAGCTTATACCTGAGTGGTGATATTTGGTGAGAAAGCTTATACCTGGAGCTTATACCTGAGGAAAACAAAATCACTATATCATGGTAATATCATGGTAATCGTGATATATTAGGCATAACGTCTCTATTCAGGAACAGGCTGCGCCGTTATGACTGCATCAGCGACATCATATGCGGCCTGGTCAATTTCAGGATACGGTGGAAAGAGAATTTTGTTGTGATTCCATGACCTGATGAATCAGTTTGGTTAAATGACGCGTTTTGTTGGTAATTACGCAAGAGGTCTATTCTGCCATTTGGAAAAGAGTAAACAGGCTTGACATCAAGTGCAACCCAAAACTGGGAAAAGACATCATCATTACAATTGATTCCACTGGAGTCAAGGTTGCAGACAGAGGTGAGTGGATGAGGCAGAAATGGCAGAAACGAAGAGGGTTCTTGAAGATTCATGTGGCTGTCGATGTAAAATCAAAACAAATTACAGGTCTTACCATTACAGATGATAAATCACATGATTCCAAATCTTTTGTGTCTCTGGTAGAACAATCAAAAGAGTTTGGAAATATAATCAAGACACTAGCTGATGGTGCATATGACGCCAAGGATTGTTTTTCATATTTGTATCATGAAAGTATAATTCCTGGAATCAAAACAAGAAAGAACTCATCAGTTAGCACTGACTGCTACCCAAGAAGAAAAGCTGTTCTGGCTCAATTATTCAATTATGAATTATGGAGGAATAGCGTAAGCTATGGAGATAGATGGATTGTTGAATCAGTGTTTTCTGCATTCAAGAGAATGTTTGGTGAGCATGTAACATCGCACAAAAGAGAGAATATGATTCATGAGTTGAAAATGAAAGTTTGTCTGTATAACAAGATGATTGTAATGCAATAGAATAATCAAAAATTGATTGTTCAATTAAAGGATGTTAATGATTTTCAGAGTTGGGAAACACAGCAATCTGCATCACAAAAATAGATCTGTATATCATCAAGCCACGCATCAAATGTAGAAATGGGTACTGTTACCTTGTGAGTTGATATTCTCCGTGTTACCTTTAGGTTGATGTGAAAAAATCCTATGAATTGGCTCTGTTTTCATATCTCGTAAGATCTGCTTTATTCTGCCCAACATTGCTGTAATTTCTGGTTCCATTACTCTGCCCTCAATTTGGTGAATTTTTACAAGCCTGTCCAAAAGTAAATAATTGGCTTCCAAAAGTTCGTCATTTAGACCTTTTAGACGAAGTAATTCTTTGAGATTGTCTATCTCTAGTTTTAGCAGATTATCTTCCATCTTTATTATCCTGCCAATTACGGATTTTAGTCAAAAGTTCTTCAAGTTTTGTGATTTGGCTTTGTAAAGTATTGAGATTAAAATCATGATCAGATGCCTTTCCTTTCAGATTTTTTATTTCATTTTGTATAGCAAGATCTATTAGCTGTCTCATATTCTGAAGTTCTTTTCTATCTGCATCAGATCGAGCTTCTAAAGTTTCATTTTTATTTTCTAGAATTTTTATCTGATTTTCTAAATTGTCAACACGTTTATCCTGTTCACTGGGATTAGACTGAAGTTCAGGGTTATTTGTGTTGGCTAAATTATTTTGAATTATTTCTCTTCTCGTTTCAGAATCATGCCATGTAAATTCTTCAATATTTCCACATTTAGGGCATTGAATTTTTTGAAAATGAGGTATTTGCATAGGAGTGAATCGACCAAAAGGCCACCATCTCTTGAAACAATTACTACAAGTTGCTTGTAATCTCAAAGTTTCAGTCACTAGACCTCTTGCGTAATTACCAACAAAACGCGTCATTTAACCAAACTGATTCATCAGGTCATGGAATCACAACAAAATTCCTTCTGCCGTATCCTGAAATTGACCAGGCCGCATATGATGTCACTGATGCAATCATAGCGGCGCAGCCTGTTCCTGAAGACATTCTGCATTATCCTGAACTTCTTTATCTTTGAGATTGTGTGCTCTACTGTAATCCTGATTCTGGACTGGTTCCTGTTGAACTCCTTTTGCCTTGCAGTCAGTTTTCTGCCTCCTTTGCGCTTGCATGGAAGTACCGGATTGAACTCCGGAAAGTCCCTTGCCATTCCCTCGTATCCCAGGTCGACAAACGTCTGCAGTCCTTCTGGCAGCATCGTAGGATGCTTAGCCTGAAACATCTTGTAGTCATGCGGCCTGCCAGGAGAGTGCGGAGGCTTGTGGACTATCTGGCCTTTGAGGTTAACTGTATACTGGTTCTTGACTGTGTGCATCCCCTTCTTGCCAGAGTAGTGCGTCTGTCTCTTCTTTTTGTTCTTCTTTGGCCTTGGGATCTGCTGCTCTGATGAGTCAATCATCACACAAAACTCCGGAAAGTACCGTTCAAGCTCCTGTATGGTCCCTATCTTTTTGGATTCGGCGTACATCATCTTCTGGGGGATTGGTATTGAGCCTCGCACGGCAGGCTCGAGGTATTTGATGTCCCTGTACACGTTGCTCTGGTCCAAACCAAAGAGGTACCCTGCAAGCTCGTATGTGATGTACATCCTGGTAGTAAACTAGAAGCATCATAAGCCTGTCCCTGACTGGAAGAGCGAATCTGCGTCCAGCTCCGACTCTTCGTCTCCTCTTCTTAGAGGAGAGTCTCTTTTTCTCTGTGATCTTGTATTTCTTTTCTATCTCAGATTGCTGTGTTTCCTAACATGTTTTTTCGTTAAGATATACCGAAAATCATTACATTAGGATCAAAAATTAACAGTTGTTTTTATTCAAATATTCTTAACTATGACAGAATTAGGTAAAAATTCATAGTTAGGAAACAAAGCATCTCAGATGACAAAAAATCAAACTGTTCTAGGCTAATCCCAGTAAATGACTGGAACGCTCCTCGGTTTTTTGGCTAGTTTCTTGTATGTTAGCATGAAATAACTAGATGTTCTCAGCTTTGGATCTTGCTGTGAGTAAATTTGCATGCTTTGATCAAATTGTGTTAATTGCGCAAGAGGTCTACTGTCTGATTATATGAAGATGCAAAGCTAGGCACAAAATATTTGTTTTGTTAAATAAAAATGTAAGAACATCGGGGATTAAAACGGTGTTACAGGATTCTCATTAATTGTAGCTAATGGTGCAATAACTGCTAATGCTATTAGCGCAAATGCATCTGCCCCTCCAAAGAAACCCATTCTCCACATCAATATTACAAACGGTGCTATGATTAATGCAAATCCTATTATCAGTAGATTGGAAACAAAATCAGGATCTATAAACAAAAGTACAAGTCCTACACTTCCAAATCCTATCCAATAATAATCGTGAATTTCTCTTTTCCAGACATCAATAATTAAACCAACAATTAACATTGTTAGTGCTAATCCTATTCCAATCATGTTGTAATTTGTTAAAACCAAAAGAGATGTTAAAGGAATTTGTGTTCAAAACGGACTACAAGTCTCTAAATTTTATCAAATTGTAAAAGTAAGAAGCATTTGTCTGAACGGTTCCCTTTTTTGGAATTTTTTGCAAACCAACATTCCTCGAATCAAGAGCTGTTTGAGCAGCACCACCTGCAAAGCAAAGTGCCCATAAAAAGTCATTTTCTTTTAGCATGGTACAACAAAATACTGAACAAAAAATATCACCAATTCCAGTTGTATCATGAATTCGCTTATTTGGCAAGGTAATAGAATAGATTTTGTCTTTTACCAAAAGAGATACATCAGCTTTGTTTGTAAGTAATACGTATTCTATTCCTTTTTTCTGTAATGCCAACATCATTTCATCATAAGAACCAGTAACAATTTGTTGGGCTTCTTCAGGATTAACCTTTATTGCATTAACATTTGATAAATCAAGACTAGTGTTTTTCAAGGTAATATTGTTTTGAGAATCTTTTTGTCTCAAAAAACCCTGAGGATCAACCAAAAGAAAATTCGAATCACTCTTAATGTTCCTTAAAACATCATCAGAAATTTCGTGATAGATGGGACTTACAATATGTCCATCAGCATTAACATCAGAGTAATCTATTGGATCACATTCATTTTCAAGTTTAAGAGTTCTATCTGATCCGTTAATGGAAATAGTAAATTTGGTGGTATTTTTTTCTGATTCAGAATTTACAAAATTTATTTTATGTTCAGTAAGATATTGTGTTGGAAAATCAGGACCAAACTTTGTAAACAAGTCTACATCAAATTTGAACTGTCTTGCTGTAATTCCACAATAACAAGCAGACCCACCAATTTGTTCATAATTATAATTATCAATTGTAATTGTATCGATTGCACAGTGAGAAAAAATAGCTAATTTCATTTTCATTCATTCTTATAATAACAGATTTAGTTTTTTGCATTGCTTTTATCAAAGCAGTTCTGACAGAGAATCTTTCCTTTTAGCATCACCAGTTCAACGCCAGAATTAAAGCAACTGTGACAAAGACCACGCATTACTATCAATAGAAATTATTCGATCTAGAATTAAAACATGGGGGGTCTAATTGAGATATTTTGAGCAATAATCAAGGATGCCATCAAAAAATTTGAAAAATAAATAATATAAACCTGCAAAAAAATAGTTCATAGTGATTTATTCCGTTAGGGCGCGATACATTGAAAAAAAGATGGGAGAGTTTTATCAAAAACTAACCGATGGTACAATTCAGAATCAGAAACCGGATGGTCAAGAGATCGTTCATTCTATGAAGCGTGCTAAAATCACTGAACCAAACATAATCCAATGGTCTGAGATGTGTTTTTGTTCACCACCCTTAAAGCATGAGCGTGAGACCGTGTACAATCATTTTCTAACGGACATGGGAACTGAGGTCATAGATAATTATGTAGAGTATGAAGGAGAGTTTTTTATGGATTTTTTAGCAAAACAAAATAATGAATAACCCTCATTCAATTCAAACCGTTCAGGAAAATACTCTGGATTCAATAATGCTAAATTATTCATAGACATTTCTGAAAATCCGCAAGAATATAAGTAGGCAAATTGGTTTTACGTTCATGCCACTTAAACGTGCAAGTAGAGGTCGTACTAAAGGGGGAAAAGGTTCATCCGGAACAGTCCAATGTATTAACTGTGGACAAACTGTACCAAAAGATAAGGCAAAAAAAGTCACAGCAAGACTAAATCTAGTGGAACATACATTAGCAAAAGAGCTACGTGCACAAGGGGCATACATTGCATCGCCAACAGTTTTAAAATGGTATTGTATTTCATGTGCAATTCATTTTAAGATTCTCAAAATCAGATCTGCAGATAGTAGAAGAAAACGTGGAAAACTTCGATAGTGTTATTCCTTAATGTTTTTTGCAGTTGCAGCCATTCTTTGAATTAAAGTAATTCCGGCAATTATTACCACAATTATTACTGCATACTCCATGAAACCAATTATTCCAATTATTGCAATTACCAAAAGCCTTTCTGCCCTTTCACCAATACCTACTCCTTGAAGTTTTATGTTAATAGCATCAGACTTTGCTCTTGCATAACTAACTAGTAATGACAAAGTTATTGCAAGTAATACTAGGTAAGGTTCAACATATCCGCCAATTAATATTCCTAAAAATATTGCAACTTCGGCAATTTTATCAAACATAGAGTCAAAATAAGATCCTTTTTTTGAGGTCTTACCAGTAACTTTTGCCACCTGCCCATCTACCATATCAAAGAATCCCGAAACAAGCAGCAAAATTCCTCCTAGTACTAATCCAAACTCAACTCCTAGACCATATACTACTGCGGATATCAATGCAAACACAAGACTCACACAAGTCCAAAAATTAGGAGATAATCCTGTTGATGCAAATCCCTTTCCAATCTTTTCAAGTGTAGGGCTGAGGGTGTCTCGTAGATTATTTAACACGTGATAATCCCAACGATACTAGCTAATAAAGTGAGTAGAGATAAAATTGAAGCAAGATGGAGTCAAAATTTACAAAACTAGCCTTATTGTTAATGATGTGAATTTTGTGATAAATTCAGTGCAATCAAAGTAGACATTATCTTAGCTGCAAGAGATGCAGTTGAGCCATCATCATGGTATGGATTAAGCTCAACAATATCTATACCAGTAACCTTAGTTTCTTCAAAAGAGTGAATCAAGTCAAATAATTCCCTAGATGTAATTCCTACAGCCTCAGGGTTACCTACACCAGGTGCAAATGCTGGATCCAGTACGTCAAGATCAAAACTAGAATAAATTGAATCAAAAGTAGATACATAATCTTTTAGGAGTTGTGGTCCTTTACCTTCTCGAATTTCTCTATCAGAAATTGTTTTAATATTATTTTCTTTTAGAAACTCTAGTTCCTCTTTAACAAATGCCCTAGCACCAACATGTAAAATATTTTCAGAACCTCTTTCTTCAACGATTCTTCTAAGATACGAAGCGTGACTTAGTTTGATGTCTGCAAATTCATCTCGTAAATCATAGTGAGCATCAAATACAATATAACCAGTTTCTTTTGGAAAACTTGTATAGGTACCATAAGTGATAGAATGCTCTCCACCTAAAATGAAAAGTTGTCTTTTCTTTGCTACAAGTTCGGCGGTAATTTTTTTTACCATATCAATCATTTCGGATGCAACAACAGTATGACGTGTATTTCCTAAATCTTCAATGTTTGCAGTCTCTAAATCTATTTGGAGTTCAGGATGAAAAATCTCAATATTATTAAATGAATCACGAATTGCATCAGGTCCAAATCTGCAACCAGGTTTGTAAGAATGAGTAGCATCAAAGGGGATGCCAATTACAGTTGCTACAGGTTCAGAGTCTTCATCAGAGGAGGTAATCAATGGAGTATTGTTTAGGTACAAATCAAGATAGCTCATTTTTTACACCATTAATGGGGGTCTTTTTGAGAGATGTTGTGATAAATTCAAACCAGTGAAAGGTTTTCCTTTAGTTTGCTTATTAATTTCATTTAAGAAATCATCAAAGGATAATTCTCTGACATTGCCTGTTTTTCTGTCGCGAACGCTAAGATTTTTAGAATTTACTTCTTTTTCACCAATAACCAAAATGTATCTAATCCATTCCTTTTCTGCTTCACGTATTCTTTTTCCAATGCTTTCATTTCTGTCATCAATATCTACACGAATACTATTGGCAGAAATTTTATCAGTCAAGGTTTCACAAAAATCATTAAATTCTTCTTTTAGTGGAATTATTCTAACTTGTGTTGGGGCTAGCCATAGTGGATATTGTGGCTTTCTTCCTTCTTTGGAGTCTTTTGCAGCTTTTTCCAATAATACATAGATAATTCTTTCAATTGCCCCGCTAGGAGAATTGTGTAAGATTATAGGATGTTGTGTATTATTATTCTCATCAACAAATTCGATTCCATATCTATCAGCATTTTCTACATCAATCTGGTCTGTAGAGAGAGCAGATGCCTTTCCTAGATTATCAATAAAGTTAAACTCCCATTTTAGAACAAAGTAAAAGAATTTCTCTTTCCACATTTCAACTAATACCGGTTTACCATGTTTCTTGACTAGTTCCTCAATTACGGATTTATTTTCATTGTAAAAATCTTCAGTGAATCTAATTGCCATCTCATAATCAGATTCATCGATTCCTAGTTCATGAAGAACACTTTGAGATAGATCAAATCGTATCTTAATCTCATCAATTGCCTGGTTTAGGTCTTTACAGAATGCGTGACAGTCAGGCATTGTAAATGCTCTGAGTCGTCTCAAACCAACAAGTTCACCTGATTGCTCTCGTCTAAAACTGTATCTTGTTAATTCATAGAGTTTGAATGGCAAGTTTTTATATGACAATTGGTATTGATTAGCCATTAAAAATTGTCCAAAGCAAGCAGCAAATCTCAAAAAGAGTTTTTTTCCATCTGAATCAATATTGTATTGCCTTGCTGGAAATCGGTTAAAGTAACTAACCATACTTGGATGTTCTGAATCATACATGATTGGAGTTTCAACTTCATAGCCACCATATTCCTTTACTCTATCAGTGACATAACATTCAATCAAAGACTTTATCAGACGGCCATTAGGGTAGAATCTCAAGTTACCAGAATCTGAAGCTGGTTCATAATCTGCAATGGTCATTTTCTTCATTAATGCAACATGTGGCGGAAGTTCATCTACATGACGTTGTTTTATTGATTCATATTTTGCCAAATTTTCTAATTTTTTATGATTTGAAAAATCAAAATCACCTATGTTTGTCATTGTTCCATCAGGAGACATTATCTTCCAATAAGAGCGGATTTTGGACTCACCTTTTAGGGCCTCAGATGTAATTTCTTCTGTATCTTTTGAATCCTTTGTGATTAGTTTGGAGCTTTCAGCTAGTGGATGTCCTTTTACTTGTACATTGTAAGATTTCGTCCAGCCAAATGGAGAATAAGATACTTCAAGATCAGATGCGTTATCTTCCATCTCTTTAAGCAATGTCATAGCAATGGATGGTTTTGCAAGACTAGAGCTAAGATGAGCATATGGATATAGTAATAATTTCTTGCAGCCGATTTTTTCCATAGAATTTTTTATCTGAGATATTGCATTTTGTGCTACTGAAGAATCATCACCGTCTTCTATTGCAACAAATGCAACTACAATTTCCTCAAATCTTTTGGTTTCAAGGTTTTCAATATCTTCAGCTATTTTGATCTCCTTTTTTGTTGGAGTATACTCAATACTATCACAGTGTAATTGCAATATACGCATGTAATTCAACTCAATAGTTTACTTTAAAACCCTTAGGATATTGTAGAGCATGATTTTTGAATAATTTAGACCCAAAATATATTTTCAAATCTAAGAAAGGCCATATCATTATAGATATTACAAAAATCTAGACTTGATTTATGATTATTTTTTCATCTTACTTTTTGTAAAATTAATGCTGTGTTTCTCAACTCTGAAAATCATCAACATTCTTTGATTAAACGAATCCTTTTGGATATCTTACTGCATTGTAATCATCTTGTTGTACAGACAAACTTTCATTTTCAACTCATGAATCATATTCTCTCTTTTGTGCGATGTTACATGCTCACCAAACATTCTCTTGAATGCAGAAAACACGGACTCTGCAATCCATCTATCTCCATAGCTTACGCTATTCCTCCATAATTCATAATTGAATAATTGAGCCAGAACAGCTTTTCGTCTTGGGTAGCAGTCAGTGTTAACTGATGAGTTCTTTCTTGTTTTGATTCCAGGAATTATACCTTCATGGTACAAATATGAAAAACAATCCTTGGCGTCATATGCACCATCAGCTAGTGTCTTGACTATATTTCCAAACTCTTTTGATTGCTGTACCAGAGATATGAAATGTTTTGAATCATGTGACTTGTCATCTGTTATT
Source organism: Candidatus Nitrosopumilus sp. (assembly GCA_965247045.1). Lineage (GTDB taxonomy): Archaea > Thermoproteota > Nitrososphaeria > Nitrososphaerales > Nitrosopumilaceae > Nitrosopumilus. Next base: position 468,549 of record CBDFGF010000006.1, on the reverse strand, counting down.
TCTAAACCTGTAATCTGTTTAGATTTCACATCTACTGCAACATGAATCTTCAAGAAACCACGTCTTTTCTGCCATTTCTGCCTCATCCACTCACCTTTGTCTGCAACCTTGACTCCCGTACTGTCTATTGCAATGACGATGTCTTCTCCCAGTTTTGGATTCATCTTGATATTGAGTTTGCTGACACGCTTCCAAATGGCAGAATATGTCGGTGTTTTTGATTTGTTTTTCAGGTGTGATTTTATCAGACCTTCAGTTTGTCTGAATGGCAGATGCAAATAGAGATGACAGCACCCTAGTGCCTCCATGAATGATTCAGGATAAACAAATTGACGTCCTTCCTTTTTGTGGTTCATCTCCTTGAGTTCTGTGTTCCATGAGTCTATAGCATCAAAAGACAACATGATTTCTCCACGTCTTACTAGTGATTCGTTGCATTTTTTCCAATTTCTATTCATGGAATCACACAAAATATTCTGATCTAAAGCTTGTTTGGTAGAATTAGTTAGACAAACTAGTCATGTTAGGAAACACAGCAAAAATTAATACAATAATCAATACCGTGTGACCTGCTAGAAAATATTCTTTTCTTTACCATTGAATCTATCCATTTGAGAAGATCGAATGATATAGTAATACTGATTTTCTGCTTGCCCATAAAGATAAAATCATACTTTGTCTTATAAGATGCCCTGCCAAAAACGGAAATGAGTATTGGAATTATATTTTGCCTTTATGTTTTGTACGACAATGTCGCTGTAACAAAGTAACACTAGAAAAGCCAATGTTACAATGTTTACAAATATGATCTCTAGCCACGAATGAGTATGATTTTATCTTACTCTATATTTAATTTCCTAATATTAAATTCTGCCAATTTGGCCATCATAGATACTCACCCATGACTTGTTTGTTCTAGAAATACAAACAACATTATTTCTAATCATGGGATATTGATAAAGCGTTGTAGAATATGAAATGTGAAAAATGTATGGTGAGACCAGATTAATTCTTACAATGAAATTTGGTGTAGAAATTGTATGATGCTCGTTTATGCATGTAATTGCAATTTAACAAAGGAAAATTATTCACATGAAACAAAGAGCTATGAAGAATACAAAAGTAAAATATCAATTAAGTGAGTCTTCAAACAGAAAACACAGTTGAATTAAGTGTTTACTAAAAGTGTAAAATATTGAATTTTTTATGTTGCTTTCTCACGTAAGGAAATTATTGAGCGTAAAATTAAGCCAGATATTCCTAAATTTGAAGTCAGAAATTCAGCTGCTTTTGAAAGAGCCTCTTCTCCACGGAATCCTTCATCATAAATCATTTCAACAGAACCTTTGTTAGTCTCAACAAAAGAAGTTATCAAAGAATAATCACCCAATTTTTCATCAGTTCTTTCATTGTAAAGACGTAATTCGACTTTAGAAATTGTGAAACCATCTTGAACAAAGTTCCCAGAGGAGAACAAAACTTCAACACCATCAGGCGTTCTGTTTACTCGCTGGGGATCATGTAAATCAACTATATTCATTTGGTATTATTTCAGATCATTCCTAAATAAGTAATATTTGTTTGAAAATTCACAATTATACATTCCGCACAAAGAATCCTTGCGGAAGTATTATTTACTACAAAAAATTAATTTGTAAAAGTGGATCCACACAAATTTCATGGTAATGATATTCCTCACATAAAATTAGACCCAAAAATGACTATCGAAGATTTAGTCAATGTGTTTGCAAGTTCAGGATTCAATGGAAGAAGTCTTGGAGAGGCAGCTAAACTTTATGCTAAAATGATCAAAGAAAATGCAACAATTTGTCTTACAGTTTCTGGTGCATTGACACCTGTTGGATTTGGAGGAATCATTAAAACGTTAATCGAACGAGGATTTGTTGATTGGATTATTACAACAGGAGCTAATGTCTATCACGAAGATCATTTTGCGTGGGGTTTGCCTGTTAAACAAGGAAGTTTTGATGTTGATGATAGGAAATTATATGAAAATGAAATTGTTAGAATAAGAAATGTCTATATCAAATTTTATGAAACACTGGAAGCAGAAGATCAAGTTATTCAGAAAATGTTTGGAGAAGACTTTCCAGATAAATCATTTACAACTGCAGAATTTTGTAATTTAATGGGAAAGATGACTAAAGAAAATGCAAAGTATCCTGAAAAGAGTTTCATTACAACTGCATATGAATATGATGTTCCAGTATACATTTCCACAATAAAAGATTCGTCATTAGCATTGAATTTGGTAGTTCATAGACTACGAGATAAGGCATACAATCTAGACTTTGTTAGAGAGATTATTGAACAAGCAGCAATTCTTTATGGTTCAAAGAAATCAGGAATTTTAGAATTAGGGGGAGGAGTTCCAAAGAATACAGCTCAGCAAACAGGCCCTCTATTAGACCAGATTCTAAGACGAAATGATGGAGGACAAGATTATATTATTCAAATTACAGATGCACGACCTGATACTGGAGGGTTGTCGGGTGCAACACTACAAGAAGGGAAGAGCTGGGGTAAAGTTCAAGATGCACATCATGGAATGGTTGTAATTTATGCTGATGTAACAATTGTATTTCCAATTCTTGCATTATACGTTCTAACTAACCAAAAGACAAGAAAACCAAAAAGACTTTACAAAAAATTGGGCAAGTTATATGATAAATTGAGTGATGACTATTTCAAAAATCCAATAAACAATGTTAAGAAATCAAAAAAGAGAAACTAAAACTTGTCATATCGAGCACGCTCAAGGTCTCGGTCATCTTTAGATTCTTTTTTCCATTCTTTGTAGTGTTCTTTACAAAGAACTGTCTTTCTGCCTGTAGAATTCACGCGAAGGCCTGCACGTTCAACTTTACCAGTATTAAGAGAACGAGCACCATCTTGATCACATCCTTCAACATTACATTTTGCACCTTTTGACACGACTCCCATATCATCAACCAAGCAAGATGTTATTTATATTTGAAAATAATTCGAGTTTTTTTTTTTGAACTTTTGATAAATAATAGCTCAAAAAGATACTATTCATCGTTTATAAGTGGAATATTTTTTTCTCAAATTATGGGTGGAGCAAAAAAACCAACTGCTGCCAAAAAAGATAAGCCAGCAAATACTAAAGATTCAAAGAAAGGAAAGAAAGACAAAGGGGAAGGCGGACCAAGAAAGGCAGAGATCGTAGTTGCAGTAAACGAACAACAAGCAATGAAAATTATTCAAAACTCCAAAGTAATTACAGTTCAAGATCTTGCAAGACAGACAGGAACCAAAATTTCTGCTACAAACGCATTTTTAAGAGAATCTGCAAATAAAGGGGCTGTGAAACGAGTTGGTGGTTATTCAGGACATCATTTGTATCAGGCAACTTCTTCATAGATACGAAATGCATCACCAGATTTAACATCCTTTAATGCATCAACATTACCACTCAATTTTCCAATAGGCGTCATAGTTTTTCCAGATGTCACATCAATGATGAAAAAACAAATGCTTCCAGATGAAGGTAAAAATGCAACATCGCCTTTTTTGAATTCAGTTCTTGCTCTCTCAATTCCAGAATCAATAGCGGTTTCAAAATACAAAGTACTTTGTCCTAATAGATGAGCATGTCCTTCTAATGGTAAAGATCTCATTATAGTTCCAACAGTTCTTGGAGACAAATGACGTTTAAGATCACAAGGAATCTTTGATTTTCCCTGAATTTCCAAAATTAGTTGTTTTCGTGAGACTGATTGTGCACTCAATTTATATTTTAAAATGATTAGATTATATAACGTTTTAAGAAAATTTTGTTACTTGTCTAATACTAAAGAAACTAAATTGGTAGCAGCTTCAGAAACTGAACAAGTTGTTGATTTAGAATTAGAAGAAAATGCTGGGCTAAATAAGGCACTAGACACTTATCGAAAATTGATTGATAGAAAAGATCTAGTAGAACCATTAACTGAAAAAGAACAAGAAAATCTTGAAAAGAGAATCAAAGAAATTGAAAATAGAGAAGTCGTTGAAAAGATAAAAGAACATGATCCAGTAGAGATTCCTTGTGAAAAAAATAAAATCACAATCGGACCACCAACATTAACAAGATTTGAAAAGGCAAGAATTATGGGTGCAAGGGCATTGCAGTTGTCTCTAGGAGCACCGCCATTTGTTCCAATTCCAAAAACTGCAAGAATTTCATTGGATATTTCAATGGAAGAACTTGAACAAAGAGTGATCCCAATCACTATCAGAAGAGCACTTCCAAATGGAGACTTCCAGAATATCCCAATTGACTATTTTGAAAAATGAATCAATGGTCGATAAAACTTAAAAGAACAAAAAATTGTTGATTGTTGAATAATGCTCATGGACGAGTCAAGTGAACAATATGGTCAGGAGCAGACCAACAAGTCTGAGGATGCCATCATAAATATTGGAAACGACCCCGTAATGCTATTAGCTGTTGAAGTTCTATCTGTACTGGGAAGTAAAAATCAAGTTATTCTTAGAGCAAAGGGAAACTCAATTCCAAATGCAGTAGCAGTCGCAAACATCATTACAGAAAAAATGCTAAAAGGAAATTCGAAAGTTCAAAAAATTACTGTAGATACAGAGTCAGCTGCAGGTATTGGCAGTATGACATCAACTGTTGAGATTATTTTAAATAAAATCTAGTAAATACTGCCAGGGCCTTTAAGAAGCATATTTTCACATTCTTTGCAAACTTGTTCATCTATGTTTGATTCTAAATTGTGATGTATGTCACATATTAACAAACTAGATTTGATATAATTACAAAGTCCAATGAATTTTGAAAGATTAGATGGCGTATATGCCATATCTGATGAAAAACTATCGCTTAATTCATTTATCATAATTGCAACTTGTTTTTCTGCTAAAAGTTTTGCAATCAAAGATGGATCACCTCTTGTTCCACGAATGTAATTGCTAACTGCTGCTTGAGTAACACCAAGCATTTTAGAAATTTCATCTTCTCTAATGTTATGATCCTCTGCAAGTTTTTTAGCAAGAATTGCTCGTAATGCAGGGATTAGAGTTTTTGATTCAATTTCAGCAGGTAGTAGCATTAATTCTCAAGAATTCTACAAAGAATTTAAAGTTTGCAATAAAAAGAGTAATTATTAGAAGGAAAATCATTAGGCATAGCTATTTTAATTTCTAAGACATGTATTTCTCATTGGATAAAGTTTCCAAAAACCTTTACAAAATTTTAGAAGAATCCTGCAATTCTTGTAAATCAAATTTAATTTCATTATCTGGAGGATTAGATAGCTCTATCATTGCATATTTTCTAAAACAAAGAAAACCAAATACTATTGCTGTTATTACTGAAGATTTTGTTTCAACAGATCTAACTTATTGTCAAATGGTTTCAAAAGAAATGCAATTGCCTTTATCAATTTACAACGTCAAAACTGCTACAATTCTCGAGGCAATTGAAGATACAATTAAGATTTTAAAAAATTTCAACGATATTGAAATTCGTAATAATGTTGTGATGTATCTAGCAATAAAATGGGCAAAAGATAATGGCGAAAAATCAATTATCACAGGGGATGGGGCAGACGAGTTATTTGCGGGATACAGTTTTCTAATAAACAAGCCAGAAGAGAAATTAGAAGAAGAGATCAAGAGAATTTGCTCAATAATGCATTTTCCAACACAAAAAATGGGGAAAGCATTGGGAATAACGATTGAATCGCCTTTTCTAAATGATGCAGTTTTGAAACTAGCTGAAAAAATTCCAGTAAATCTGAAAGTTAGAAATGAAAAGAAGAAAAGACATGGCAAATGGATTCTACGTAAGATATTTGAAAAATATATCCCACATCAAATTGCATGGAGAGAAAAATCACCGATGCAAGAGGGTTCAGGAACTGCAGGACTAACAAATTTGTTTAATTCGATAATTAATGAAGAGATATTTGTTGAAAAGAAACTAATCACTGAGAAAGAAGATGGGGTGATTATCAGAAGTAGAGAATCAATGCATTATTATGAAATTTTTAAGAAATTATTTGGATCTCCTGTTGATAGTCAGGTGGAGAATACTTGTCATTATTGTAAGCATAAAGTTGAAAATTCAAAATTTTGTAGAATGTGTGGGGCCTTTCCCATCTAAACATTATTTTTGTATTTACGAGGTTTTTTGACAAAAATTCTCCTGCAGCCATTACAGCAGAAATAGAATTTTTTTCCATTATGCTCATGAAGTAATGCTAAATCTTCATCAAGCTCAATTCCACAAACTGGATCTACTGGCACAAATTTTTCATATGTAAATTCTATTTATAGATATGGAGAATTTTGCATGTGCCACCAAAAAGTCCCAAAACTGGAAGAAGTTAAGAATGGATTATTTCAAGAATTTTCTTGGGAAGAGTTCCATAATCTGCATCAGATTCAGACACTACATACAAAATATCATCATTAATTATTACGCTAATTGCAAGAGCACGCTCACGAGAGGCTAAAGCAAAATTCACAGGGCCAAGTTGTTTGTCAAATTCCTTTCTCATTTTTACACGTAATGCAAGTTCCATGAAAATCATTTCGTCATCCTTTTCATTTTCTAGGGGTTCAACATTCTCTTTCATTCCACCTGCAATCAACCGTCCTCTTTCATTAATTACCCCTACAAATCGAATTTTAGGATCAACAGACAAGATAGAATTACAGATTTTAGTATAATCATAAATCTTGGAAGACAAATTACTCTTTATTCCTAAAGATATCCCATTTATTATCTTTCTACAAAATTTCGAACGTGATAATGAAAAATCCAGGTCAAGAAGTAAGTCTCTTGACTAGTGTTAGAAATTCATCTTCAGACATAGGTGGAATTTTCATAATCTCAAGATTTTCAGAAACATGGTCAGGGGATTTCTGACCTACTAATGGAGCTAAAACTCCAGGAGATGAGCGTATAAATTGTAAAGCACGTAAAGAGGGTTTTAGTTCACCAAAATCAGGCATTACACCTGGTGCCAATAAACGACCTTGCATCAGTGGAACACTAGTAAATACACCTATTCCTAATTTTACAGCTGCTTCTAAAACAGATACGTTTTCAGTTCCAAGTAATTGATTTTTTCCAAGTAATGCTTGATCATAATGCAAGTTAAATGGTAATTGGATAAATCGGAATCCATGATTTTCTCCTCCAATTTTTTTAGCCATATTAACAGTATCTTCAAATGATAGATATTGAGGATTATCATTTGGAACTCTAAAACATTCCCAAGTTGCCATTCCATAGAATTTAATTTTTCCTTCATCACGTTTTTGTTCATATAATTCAAAGACAGATTTCAGATTCGTTAAGAATTGTTCCTTGGAAACATCTTTGATTTGTCCTTCTACGGCATTATGAAGATACATTAAATCAACACATTCCAAACCCAAATTTTTCAAACTACGATCTAGTTGATCAGAAAGGTAAGTTGGGGTCATACAGTGGTATCCAGAGGTAACGTCGCCTTCTTTGATGATGCCTTTTTGAGAATATTCTTCTTTGACATACTCCCAAAAACCTAACTGAACATCAGCATCATTTGTTACATATCCATTTTTAGTACTAAGAAATAACTGATCACGTGAAATTTTTTCTTCTTGAATTAATTCTGAAATAGCTTTTCCAACTGAGCGCTCTGCTTTTTGAGATCGATAGTTTATTGCAGTATCTACAACATTGATTCCAGAGGCAATAGATTGTTTTACAGCATTCGTAACTAAATCATCGGTTCTGGTATCTGCATCACCAAGATATGTTCCAATCCCTACATTAGAGAGAGTAAGATTTACAAATTCTTTAAAATTAGCTTGATTTACACCTGAATTTTGAGCAAATTTTTTGGTTCCTTCAGAAGTTGCAAAGCCTGAAATCATACAAATTCTCATAAATTACTAAATTTATGTCTAAAGCCTCACAGTATAATCAAAAAACTAACAACAAATAAAGCTCCTGTAATTCTACTGAACATCAAAGTTGAAGACATGAATGGAACCAGATTCTCAATGGAGTCAAAATTTTTCCTTAATCCTAATCCAGATTTTATCATTAATGGAAGACTAAAAAAACAAATTAAAGATATTGGAGGAAACAAATTTGTAGATACACCAATTATTATTGTAAAATATGACACTAGTGGAAAAATCCAAAAAAGTTTTGCAGCTTTTTCTTTTCCAACTGCAATAACCAAAGATTTTCGACCTTTAGATTTGTCAGCATCGTGATCAGGAAATGAAGCAATAAAAAGTACTAATGAAGATAAAACTCCAACAACAATACCTCCAAGAATTGATTCTATGGTGATTTCTCCTGATTGAATAAAAAAAGTACCTATGACAATCATAGAGCCTTTTACTGCAACAAAAAATTCACCTAAACCAGAATCAACAATTTTTGTTGAATAAAAATAGATAGATATAATTGCAAATCCCAAAATTATTCCAATAATAATACCATCTGTAATTACAAAATAACCTCCAATTACAGAACCAATAATCAAAAATACAATTCCTGCACGATATACAGAAGATGGTTTGAGTAATCCTTTGGGTAATACACCAGTTCCGCCACTCATCTTAGTTCGTTTAGTTTTTGTGTCAATTCCTCTTTTAAAATCCCAAAAATCATTTAGCAAATCTACACTTGCGTGAAGTGCCATCACTCCAGCAAATATCAAAATTGCATCAAGTGGGTCTATTGAGGAATTTTGCCGCCAAGTAAGTGCCAAACCAACAGAAACTGCAATCACAGATGCAAGAAGAAATCTTACACGAATCACACGAAGCCAGACTGAGAGCATCAAAAAGAGTATCAATTTTTCAGTATAATATTCATGAGTTTTGATTTCAGCTTGTTATTTATATCAAAACTAAATCAAACATGCCTATGATAATTGGTAAAATTTCAGAAAATGAAAAGAAGGTGAAATTTAATGTTGAAATTCATTGTACTAACTGTGGTAAAAAAGTACCAGGAGGGTTGAAGGCAGGAGAAAAGTATTCTCAAACTAAAGAATTTAAAATAGAATTAGAGAATTTTAAGAGAAATTATCTCTGCGGGATTTGTAGAGATAAGAAAAGACTAGCAAAACAATAAAAAATTAAACTAACGATTCATCACTTACTTCTATAGGCTTTCGGCCCATAAAACCAGAATCTTTTTCATGCCAAAACCTAATTTCAGTCTCACCATATTTCCAGCATAACCAAACTTCCTCATTGAATCTCTTTGAAGGAAAATCAAGTAAGCCTTGCTCAATACTTTTGACCACCACACCAGTATTTTCTAGGATCTCAACCGATTCATAGAATTTGGTAATTTTAGAATTTAGCTTTTGTTTTAGAGTTACGTATTCTTCAAAAGAGTTTGTAGTAGATAGACTCATTTGTAATTGTTGTTCTAGTTTTGTTACTTCATTCTTTTTAGCTAAAGCATACTCAAATTTTTTAATCACATCAGGTAATGCCTCATTTGCCTCATTTGTAGTAAAAAACATGAACATGTATCTGCTCAGAAAGTCTTGATTAAAAATCTTAGGCACAAATTTATTAAGAATTCTTTCAGAAAGATGCACATGAGTGAAGACCAACTAGAGACGCTAATAATCCAAACTATCAACGGCGCAGTAGCAACAATACCATCGTATCTAGAAGAAATTAAAGAAAATAAAGAGATATTCAAAGTAGAGAATCCTCAGGAATTTGTTTATGGGATTGTAATGGGAATGGCACTTGGCATGAGTGGTGCAATTATGAGTGCACAAAAAGAAATGCCAACTGAAGAAGACCAAATCAAAGTCAGAGATATCATATACAAACACATACCAGAGATAAGAGAACGAATTTTCAATGAATAGATTTCAAAGAAAACAATTAAGAAACAGAAATAAAATCCTAAACTGTATTGCCTGTCAAGATTAAATGCTCTCACATTCTAGTTGAAAAACAAAGTGAATTACTTGCTATTGCAGAGAGACTCAAAAAGGGTGAAAAATTTGGAAGATTGGCAAAAGAGTTGTCAACTGATTCTGGTAGTGCAAAAAAAGATGGGAATTTAGGCTATTTTACAAAGGGTATGATGGTAAAGTCGTTTGAGGAAGTTGCGTTCAAACTACAAATTGGAGAAATTTCAGAACCTGTTAAAACAGAATTTGGATATCACATTATCAAAAGATTTGCATAATTTCATTGTAGGTATGACACTATTAACAGAAAAAACACTAGAGGAGATTCTGTCATATTTGGAGAAATCGATTAGCAATTTAGCAATAGAGACATTTAAGAATCTAGAATTCGAAGAAGGATTTCAAGGAGCACAAAATTTTCTTCAAAACCAGTTTAATATCAGACTAGAAAATTTACTTGTTGCAAAAAGCAGCAGCATTCATCATTTAGAATCAGGAATGAAAAACAAAATAATTCAGAGAAAGCAAATGATTTTTGACCAAATTTCTAAACAATACAAAAATTAGAGAAAAGCATCTAGTCCTGTTTTTTCAGATTCAATTCCTTGATTTTTCTCCAAAACTTTAGTCATGTTATCACCCATAGATTTGGCAGCTGACATCTTTCTTTTTCCTATCCAATAGTATCGCTCATCAATAGTATTTTTGGCAATGAGTACTACTAGTTTACCATTGTCTTTTCGTCCAGTTCTTCCCCTTCTTTGTATAAATCGAATAGAGCTTGGTACGTTATCATAGAAAATTACTTGATTTACTTCAGCAATATCTAATCCTTCTTCGCCAACACGTGTTGCAACTAATACTTGAAAAATTCCATCTCTAAATTTTTGCACAGTCTCAATCTGCTCTTTTTGTTTTAGCCCGGTTTCACCTGCTTTACCAATTAAAATTCCTGCAGAGACACCCATCTCAATTAGTTTATTAAAAATCAAATCAACAGAATCTCGATAACTCGTAAAAATCAGAGCTTTTCCAGGAACAGATTCAAGAATTTCTTTTAGTTTGGGAATCTTTGAATGTTCAATTCCTTGTGACTGAGCTTCTTTGGCAAGATGTACCGCCCTAGTAAAATTAGGATCAACTTCAAAAAGTTCTTTGACTCCTGCACCTTTTTTTGCCCGTGCACGCTCACAAAATTTTAGAAAAGGAGTGATTCCATGAGCTTCAAGTATGTTTAACGCATAATGAATTCTAATAGCAGTAAAGAGGGGTTTTGCTGAACGTCTATTATGATATAACACAAACTGCCTAATTCTAAGCAGAGCAGAAAGGGATTGTTGTTCGGCTAGACGAATACCATTCTTTTGTAGAGTAGCATATCTCTCATCTAATGCTAATTTCAATAATGTTTGAATTGATTTTAGTTCTGGTGGAAGTTCTACATTAATCCATTCAGTATTGGTTTCTTGAATGTAGGGTTTTACATCTGGACTGTCTTCTGTTCTTTCTGCTATACTTGAAATTCTAAGCCTTGTTAGAATCTCAGTTGCTTTTTCCTTTTCACTTGGAAGGGTTGCAGTCATTCCAATAAGTCTAGCAGAAGAATTCTCAAATCGTTCTGCAATTCCTGAATAAGCATAGTCACCAACAGTTCTGTGTACTTCATCAAAGACTACAAGATTGAATTGTTCAGGAGATACAATTCGTCTATCCAAATCATTTTTGGTAATTTCAGGAGTTGCACAAATTACACTATTGCCCCAAAGTTTGGTTCGTTTTTGAATAGGATCTTCGCCAGTAATTAATGAAATATCATCTAAAGTGAGATTCGCTTTAAGGAATTCATAATGTTGGTTTACCAAAACTCTGGTTGGAGCCAAAAACAATGCTCCGCCTGTTCCTTTTGATAGATATTCTGCAATTACATGTAGTGCGATAGCAGTTTTCCCAAGACCAGTAGGTAAAACTACAATACAATTTTCTTCAATTGCCTGATTTGCAAGATTTACTTGATAATCTCGTTTTTCTATAGAGTTTTTTTGAACATATTTTTTCTCAATGTATTGAATCATTCTACAAAGAAAAATCAGAATCTATTGATTTTATGCTTTTGTATAGCAAAATGCTATCTATTACTCAATTATCAACATCCATAAAACAATAAAATTTCAGCTAGCGTGAACCATATATTGAGCAGGCAAACAGGATTTGTGTGGATAGTTCTTTTGATAGACCAAATTGGGACGAATATTTTATGCTACAAGCAGAGTTGGCAAAACTTCGTTCAAACTGCATGACTAGACAAGTTGGTGCAGTAATTGTTAGAAACCACAGACAATTGGCAACAGGATATAATGGGACACCTCCTGGAATCAAAAATTGTTTTGAAGGAGGCTGTAAGAGATGCCAACTTAGAATGGAAGGGAAGATAGAGTCAGGGGCATCACTTGACAGATGCCTTTGTAATCATGCAGAAGCAAATGCAATAATGCATTGTGCAATTTTAGGAATTGAGGCAGGATCAGATGGAGCAATACTGTATACAACATTCGTTCCGTGCCTAGAATGCACTAAAATGGCAATAACAATTGGAATTAGAAAATTTGTTTGCCTTGATTCTTATCCAGAAACTGATTTTGACTTGATAAAAGAGGCAAAAGTAGAAGTGGTTCAGCTTGATAAAAACAATATTGCAAAATGGGCAAAAGAACTAGTCGGCAAGTACAATAATTCTGCGTGAGAAAATGCAAGTAAATGTAACAGAGACTAAAAAAATTGAATCAATGCCACCATCAATGTTGATATCAGCTGCATATGACAACATTTCAAAATCTGCTATTTTAAAATTCTATGAGCCAAAATCACAGAAACTCTTCATGTACAAAGATGAAACAGGCCACAAACCTTACTGCTACTCAAGATTAGCGCCAGAGGAATTAGATTTCCTTCAAGAAAGAGATGACGTTCTTGAAATCAAAACTGTTCAACGATATGATTTGATAAAAGATAAAGAAATAGACATGTCAAAAATCACAGTAGCAGATCCTCTGGCAATTGGAGGAACAGCAGGTGACAAAAGTATTAGAAACATAATTGAAACTTGGGAATCGGATATCAAATATTATGAAAACTATCTTTATGACAGAAAATTAATCGTTGGAAAGTATTACGAAGTTAAGGATGGAAAAATAAAACAACATGATTTGGAAATTTCTAATGAAGTTAAAATTGCATTGAAGAGTTTGTTATGGGACAAAGTAGACAGCGAAAATATGGTTGATGCTGAACAATTCAAGAAATTCATTTCAGAGTGGGCAGATTTACTAAATCAACCAATTCCAAAAATAAAAAGACTAGGTGTAGATATTGAAGTAGAATCAGAAGTTGGGAGAATTCCAGATCCCAAAATTGCAGAGAAAAGAGTAACTGCAATTGGACTCAAAGGTTCTGACGGATTTGACCAGATTTTTGTGCTCAAAACAGAAGGAACTGAAGAAGGGACTAACGAGCTGGATCAAAGTGTCAAGATTGTCTTCTATGATTTAGACAAAGAAAAAGAGATGATACAAGATGCATTTGATATTATCAAAGAGTTTCCATTTATTGTTACATATAATGGGGATGAATTTGATTTGCCATATCTTTACAACAGGGCAGAAAGACTTGGAATCAAAAACTATGTGAACCCCCTTTACATGATGAGGAACTCTGCAACACTAAAACAGGGAGTTCATCTTGATTTGTACAGAACTCTTTCAAATCGTTCATTTCAAATCTACGCATTCAGTCAAAAATATACAAACTTTTCACTAAACAGTGTTTCAAAGGCTTTGCTTGGCAAAGAAAAGATAGATTATGGATTAGAGTTTGATAAGTTAACCCTCTATCAAACTGCAAATTATTGTTACAATGATGCTCTTCTGACATACGAACTTACCAGTTTTAACAATGATTTGCTAATGAACCTGCTTGTGATTATTGCAAGGATTGGAAGAATGCCAATTGACGATATTGCAAGGATGGGAGTATCTCAATGGATTAGAAGTTTGTTATATTATGAACACAGAAAAAGAAATTGTTTAATTCCAAAAAGAGAAGAGCTTGAAAGAAAATCAGAAGGAGTTCTATCAGATGCAGTAATAAAAGATAAAAAATTCCGAGGCGGTCTTGTTATTGAACCTAAAGAAGGAATTCATTTTGACGTAGTGGTCATGGACTTTGCAAGTCTATATCCAAGCATTATCAAAGTTAGAAACATATCATATGAAACAGTGAGATGCCCTCATGAAGAATGTAAGAAAAATACAATTCCACAAACAAATCATTGGGCTTGCTCAAAGAAAAATGGGTTAGCATCGATGATTATTGGCTCGCTAAGAGACTTGAGAGTAAATTACTACAAGAATCTATCCAAAAAAGAGACCCTCACTGAGGAACAAAGGCAACAATATACTGTAGTCAGTCAAGCACTCAAGGTGATTCTAAATGCAAGTTATGGCGTTATGGGTGCAGAGATATTCCCATTGTATTTTCTTCCAGCAGCAGAGGCAACAACTGCAATTGGCAGACATACAATTTTAGAGACAATAAAAAAATGTGAAGAAACAGGAATTGAAGTTCTGTATGGAGACACAGATTCATTATTTATCAAAAATCCAACTAAAGAGCAGATTCAACAAGTAATAGAGCAAGCAAAGAAAGACCACGGAGTAGATTTAGAGATTGACAAGACATACAGGTATTGTGTATTAAGTAATAGAAAGAAAAACTATCTTGGCGTAACAAAGGAAGGAAAGGTGGATGTTAAAGGGCTTACAGGAAAAAAGTCACACACACCTCCATTTATCAAAAAATTGTTTTATGACTTGCTTGATGTACTATCCAAAGTCCAAACAATGGAAGATTTCAAAAATGCAAAAAAAGAAATCTCAGAAAAGATTGCAACATGTGGTAAAAAGGTAGAAGCAAAAGAAATACCAATCGAAGACCTAACATTCAATGTAATGCTTAGCAAGGCAGTATCAGAATATACAAAGACAATTCCTCAACACATCAGGGCTGCAAAGCAATTAGAAGCGATTAGAGAGGTAAAGAAAGGTGATATTATTTCGTACATCAAAATTCAAAATAAACCAGGAGTAAAGCCAGCAGAGATGGCAAAAAAAGAAGAGATTGATTCTAAAAAATACATGGAGTTTTTGGAATCAACACTAGAGCAGATAACATCATCAATGGACTTGGATTTTAATACAATTTTGGGAAAGCCAAAACAAACAGGATTAGACGAGTTCTTTTGGAGTTAGTGTAAAATATGGAAATTGATGGAATTTTACTGACCCTACTTGGAACCGCAGCTGGAATTTTAATTCTTACTGGATGGGTAGAGCAAATTTACAAAGGATACAAAACAAAGAGTCTCAAAGACGTTTCAAAATTTCTAATGATCTTCATCTCTGCTGGAGCAATTTTGTGGTTAATTTATGGAATAATAGTATCAGATATATATATCATAGCCACAAATATGGCAGCAATAGTTCTGATGATGACAGTACTAACAATGAAAAAAAGATACGACAAGATATCAAAAACAAACCAAGCCTAATCAAGGATTAAATAAATGCAAAAAGGTTCAAAGAAAGATGTTTGTAATAAATTGTAAAAATTATGAAGAGATTTCAGGAGACGGAATCATCAAATTTGTAAAAATAGTAGAAAAAGTATCTAAGAAATATAAAGTAAAAATTGCAATTGCACCACCACAACATCTCATTGCACTAGTTGCAAACAGTTCAATTCCAATTTTAGCTCAACATATTGATGATTCCAAAGTAGGAAGTACCACAGGTTTTGTAATTCCAGAATTACTAAAAAAATCAAAAGTAAAAGGATCATTAATCAATCACAGTGAACACAGAATTTCAAGCAAAGAAATTATAAAACTTGTTTCAAAATTAAAAAAACTAAAAATGATTTCAGTATTATGTGTCAAGAATGTATCAGAAGCAAGAAAATATGCAAAACTAAATCCAAATTATATTGCAATAGAACCACCAGAACTAATTGGTTCAGGAAAGGCAGTATCTAAGGAAAAACCAGGATTAATTATAAAAGCTGCAGAGGCAGTAAAGAGTGCAAAAAACAATACCAAACTACTTTGTGGTGCAGGAATTGTTTCAGGAGAAGACGTGACAAAAGCAGTAGAGTTAGGGTCTAAAGGAATTCTTGTTGCAAGCGGAATTATCAAGGCAAAGAACTGGAATAATATAATTTCTGAATTTGCAAAGGCATTGGTTTAAAAAGCCAAAAAATTTACAAAATTTTGTATGTCAAAAACAAAATCAGTTTATGCATTTGAAGAAGCAGATAGTAAAAATAGAATGCTTCTAGGCGGAAAAGGTGCTGGATTAAGTGAGATGACTCGACTAAAACTTTCAGTGCCACCAGGATTTATCATTACAACTGAAGTTTGTAACAAGTATTATGATAGCAATAGAAAACTTTCCAAAGATGTGATGCCGTTAGTAATGAAAAATATTGCAAAAATGGAAAAAAAGACAGGTAAAAAATGGAATTCAACAAAAAACCCACTATTAGTGTCAGTGCGTTCTGGTGCAGCTATCTCAATGCCAGGGATGATGGATACAATTTTGAATTTAGGATTAAATGAGAAAACAGTAAAAGGATTTGCTGAACAGACAAAAAATCCACGCTTCTCATGGGATTCGTATAGGAGATTTATTCAGTTATTTGGTAAAGTTGTCTTTGGAGTAAATGATGAAAAATTTAATCATGTTTTAGACTCTGCAAAAACCAAACAGGGAGTAACAGAGGACAGTAAACTAAATGTTGAATCATTAAAGAAAATTGTATCAGAATATAAAAAAATCTGTAAGACGCATACAAAGAGAAAATTTCCAGATACCCCTAACGAACAATTAGGATTAGCAATAGAGGCCGTTTTCAAAAGTTGGATGGGAGAAAGAGCAATAGTTTATCGTGAAAAAAATAACATAACAAAAGACATTGTTAATGGAACTGCAGTAAATGTTGTCACAATGGTATTTGGAAATATGGGAGATGATAGTGCAACAGGAGTTGTATTTACAAGAAATGGCAATAATGGTAAAAAAGAGATGGAAGGTGAATATCTAATTAATGCTCAAGGAGAAGATGTTGTTGCAGGAGCTAGAACAGGAAAGAATATCGATTTATTAAAAAAAGAGATGCCAAAATCTTACAAAGAATTAAGTAATGCATGCACAAAATTAGAGAAACATTTCAGAGAGCCACAAGACATTGAATTTACTATTGAACAAGGTAGGTTCTATTTATTACAAACAAGAACTGCAAAGATGAGTGCAGCTGCACTTGTAAAAACATCAGTGGATATGGTAAAAGAAAAGTTAATTGATAAAAATAAAGCACTTACAAGAATTCCTGTACAACAATTAGAAGCATTACTTCATAGAACAATGGATGAATCAAAGATTAAAAATTATAAACAATTAGCGAAAGGAATTGCAGCATCTCCAGGAGCTGCAAGTGGAATTGTAATATTTAACGTAAAAAAAGCAATAGAATTAGGAGAAGCAGGAAAAAAAGTTATTCTAATAAGAAAAGAAACAAAACCAGAAGATGTTCCTGCATTCTTCTCAGCAGAAGGGATTTTGACCAGTTTAGGAGGAAAATCGTCTCATGCAGCAATTGTCTCAAGAGGAATGGGAAAACCATGTATAGTAGGATGTGCAGAATTAAAAATTAATTATGATGATAACACATGCACTGCAAATGGAATGACCATTAAAGAAGGAGAAACAGTTTCAATCGACGGTAGTGTAGGTGCAGTCTTCATCGGAGAGGTTCCAACGGTAGAGCCAAAAGTCACAAAAGACTTTGAGCAAATTTTAGAATGGGCACAAAAAACAAAAACATTAGGAATTAGAGCAAATGCAGATACTCCAGAAGGAGCAAAACTTGCAAGAAAGTTTGGAGGTCAAGGAATTGGTTTGTGTAGAACAGAAAGAATGTTCAACGGGAGCGATAGAATTGGTTTGTTTGTTGATATGATAATGGCTGAAAACATAAAGGAGAGAGCCGAAGTTCTAAAAAAATTAGGCCAGCTGCAAAAAAGTGACTTTATTGAAATTCTAAAGGCAATGGAAGGATACGAAGTTACGATTAGATTGCTAGATCCACCATTACATGAATTCTTGCCAAATCCTGAAGAACTGGCAGAAAAGATTCACAAATTAGAATTAAAGAAAGCAACAAGCGAAATTAAAGAAGCAAAAAATATTCTAAAAAGAGCAAGAGAGCTTGCAGAAATAAACCCAATGATGGGACATAGAGGAGTAAGAGTTGGAGTCACATATCCAGAAATTTATGAGATGCAAATTCGTGCAGTCTTTGAGGCACTAGTGGAATTAACGAAGAAGAAAGTGAAAGCACATCCACAGATTATGATTCCACAGATCAGTAGCATTGCTGAACTAAATCATATTAAGAAAATTTACGATTCCATCAAAAAAGAGATGGAAATCAAGCACAAAATGAAACTAACAGTTAACTTTGGAACTATGATTGAAGTGGTAAGAGCAGCATTGACTGCAAATGAGCTTGTAGATACGGCTGAATTCTTTAGTTTTGGTACAAATGACTTGACACAAGGAACATTTAGTTTCAGTAGAGAAGACGTAGAAGGAAAATTCCTTCCCGAATATATGGAAAAAGAATTGCTTGAAAGAAACCCATTCCAATCAATTGATGTGAATGGTGTTGGTAGTTTAATGAAAATCAGTATTGGTATGGGACGTAAAGTGAGACCAAACATGGAGATTGGAATATGTGGAGAACATGGAGGAGATCCTAAATCTATCAAGTTTTGTCATGGTGAAGGTCTTAGTTATGTAAGTGCATCACCACATAGAATTCCAATTGCAATTGTTGCGGCAGCCCAAGCAGCAATTGAGCAACCAAAAAAGACAAGATCAAAGAAAAAATAATACATTTTAAAACCAATTAGTTCTATTCCTAAACGAATTGTTTCCAAGAATTGATTCTATCAAGCAGATAAGACAAAAGTTAGGCATTACTCAGAAAAAACTTGCTAAAATGACAGGAGTTAGTACCTCAATGATTAATCAGATAGAATCCGGAAGAAGCCAACCCAGTTATGAGACAGCAAAAAAAATTTTTGATAATCTTACAAAACTAGAAGGCGAATCATCTTTGCATACTGCTGGAGATTTTTGCAGTAAGGATATTGTAAAGCTAAAGCCAACAAATACGCTTCATGATGCAATCAAAAAGATGCATCAATTGTCAATTAGTCAGATTCCTGTTTTTCATAATTCAGAGATTGTAGGAGTAATATCTGAAGATGGAATTGTAAAACACTTGGCAGATATAGGAGAAGTGGAGTTGAAAAAAGCTAAACTAGCAGACACAATGGATCCCGTTCCACCAATAGTAGACTATAATACTCCAGCAAATGTTCTTGTTCCGTTAATTAGATACACAAAATGCATTCTAGTTTCAAAGAAATCAAAGATTGTAGGAATTATTACAGCTTCTGATACTCTAAAAATGATGGAATGATTATTCTTTAGGATAAGTGAAGTAAAATGAGCTTATCCTAGATGTGATGAATAAAAGATTTAGTCCCGACTAATTTTATCTAGATTTATAACGCATGATCTATGGCGTGAATGATGTTTCAGAAAATAATCTGTCATCTTGAAAAATTAGTCAAGTATACAGTACTTGGGAAAGTAACACAATTATTCATCAGAAACTGGTTTTTGATCATTTGATAAAATAATGATGATAGAAAAAGCTTGATGGAGGTGTGCGGCTCCATCAATTGTGAATTATTCTAATGTTACTTTTGCACACATTAAACATTCTACATGTACCGCATTTGCAAATATTGCTAAAATAATGTCTACCACATTGTTATTTTCTTGTTCACAAAAAAGTAATGCAAAATACAATTCAGATGATGCACATCATTTTATCATGTCCTCATGTATTGAGAATTGTTACTCTGAATCAACTGCAAAGAGATTAAAAATAAAATCAAATGCCTCTATTCCATCTGGATCTTGGATTCGAAAACACATTGTAAAGATACCTCAAGAAAAGATGTTACTTTCACTGTATGGTGGAATTGATCAAACCATTTTACATTTGAAAAAGATGGGATTTCTTTGCAAACCAGTGACTGTTGCAATTGACAAGCATTTCATCCCACGATATGACAAAACAGATTCTCCATATCTGGTAAAATCAAAACCAAAGAATGGAACTGACACATTTGAAGGATATGGGACAATACAATAGACCTCTTGCGCAATTAGAAGGGTTTTTGACAGTATTTTGAATTTTGATCAGATTTGTGCCTAAAAATTCAATATTGGGGAATTTTTGGAAATACTCTTCCTCAGAATTTACGCCTAGGAATAATTACGCAAGAGGTCTAATGTGTAGATAAGCAGCAGTGTAGGGCACAAATTGGCGCTGTCCCAATCAGAAAAGGTGATTCAAAGGGAGTAATCGTGCGTAAATTACTGTCTGATTGTAGCAGAAATTGTATCAAGACACGTCTAGTTCTTTTAGATAGAGAATTTTTCTCAACTGCAGTAATTCATGAAATAAAACAAAACCACGATACATTTATCATGCCAGCAAGAAAAACACCTGGAATCAAAAAGGCAATCATCCAATATGTTACAGGCAATAGAGAATCAATTTCAGAATATAGAATTCATTCTACATCAAAGCATATCGAATCATTTACTCTAGTGATTCTTCCAAACCCAAATGTAACAAAATCAAATCTTACGGATCAGTATATGGTGTTTGCAACTAATCTTAGAATAAAGAAGATATTTTGGAATCTATGTACTCTTCCAGAAGAGTATCGCAAAAGATGGGGAATAGAAACAGGTTATGCATGTGTGGAAAAATTCAGGCCAAGAACGTGCAGTATGAATCATTGTGTAAGATTCTTATACTTTTTTTATCCTTTGATTTTGTTTAATGCATGGATAATTGCAAATTGTACGTTGAGAAATAACCATTCCATTTCACATACAAACCCAATCATTACAATTGAGACTCTCAAGTGTATATTTGGAATCATTATTGTTGATTCGTTTAGAAAAATCAAATCAGAATATTATTTGGGGGATGTTGGGTAGTTACTTTCCCAAGTACTGATTACAGAGTTGGCAGCCACACCTTCTCACATGGTTCCAACACAGGTACGTTTACATTAGAAGCAGATACTTGGTATGGAAGTTGGTAACTTCACCCATATTTTCTTTTTTTTCTAAATGGAAAGCTTTAGCATATTTTGGACTGTTCATAACAAATTTTGGTTGGTCATTTTATCTGAGTCAGATAATAATATTAACGATTGAAGATAGGTTTTTTGATTTAGAATATTATTTTACATCACGTCTTGGGCATGTCGACTTTATAATAATACATGCAACGGCATCTTTTCTAATAATGTACTCAATGTCTAGAAAAGATATGCTGAACAAGAAAATGTGTTTGATTATGGTGGTTTTAGGAGCTATCTCAAGTCTTGCATTGTGGCTAATAATCTTGTAGATGGAATGGATGAAGAGCTCAAACGAACTGGTTAAATCATCCATTTTTTCTTTTTTTATTATGAAGATTCCAGAATACGCAGGTCTCAACATTACACAGAAGAATTTAGGTCTCGCATATTACACAGAACCAAAATTTGACTCTTACCAACCATAATTGATTCAATGATTATTGAATCCCAAATAGTTATCGCGACTTTTTTCTAAATGATTTTACTAATTTGGCTATCACATCATCCATTGAAGTAAACTCTCCAGATTTTGCCTGTAAATTACCTTGGATCTTTAACATTTCCTTATGATTTTCGGTTCTGGTAGATTTTAGTGATCAATGCACTTCAACACAGATTTATGATCTTCTCTGAAATCAAATTTTGCAATAGTATGGATTTGCCAAGTCAAAAAAATGACTCTTCAAACCCTGCTGTTAACTATATGTGAATACCAAGGCAAGGAAATCAGACAGCGTTACAGACGAATCTAATAGTTCCAAAACTTATAGTGCATCATCCAAGAAAAGTCCAAAGAAACAGATTAGGACCAAATCAAAGAAGACCATGTATGTGGGCATTGACCTGCACAAGAAATTCCTTCAAGTAGCAATAATGAATAATGAAGGCAAAGTATTACAAAACAACAAAGTTGAGAACACTCACCAATCGATCAAGAAACATTTTACAGACATACCACTTCATGCCAATATTGTCATGGAATCCTCATCAGTCTGGTATGACACATATAGATTTCTGACAGATGAATTAAAATATAAAAATGTGACACTGTCAAACCCATATCTGACAAAAGCAATTGCATCATCTAAGAAAAAGACAGATAAAATTGATGCCAGGATATTGGCAGATCTCCTACGTGGTGGATACATTGCCAAATGCTATGTTCCAAACAAAAAGATAGTACAACAACGCCAGTTAGTAAGATACAGAAAGAAACTCATCCAGTGGAGAACTGCTATCAAGAATTCCATTCATGGGATTTTGTTACAGGGTGGAATCAAAATTCCTGGAGTTACATTTACTGAAATATACTGTAGAAGACTCAGGGCATTAGGAGATTATAGAGTAGACGGATTCCTACGACAGATAAACCATCTAAATTTGCAGATTGCAGAGATTAATTCAAAAGTGTACGCTGCCGTAAAGACCAATCCTGATGCAATTCTGATAAACTCGATTCCCGGAATTGGCAATTATTCTGCACTAGTCATTGCATCCGAGATTGCGGACATTGAAAGATTCAATGACTCTCACAAACTGTGTGCATATGCAGGAGTCGTACCATCAGTCAGAAATTCAGCTGATACCATACATCATGGCAGTATTACAAAAAGAGGAAGCATGACATTAAGATGGGTTCTGACAGAATGCATTCACACTCATGCAATACATGCCAAGAACAGTGACATTACAAAGTTTTACAATAGAATAAAAAAGAAGAGAGGAACATCCAAAGCTGCAGTGGCTGCTGCATCCAAGATTTTGCGAGTGATTTATTGGATGTTAAAAGAAAGGAGAGAATTTGTACAAAATTATAGTTAGGGCTACAAGTCGCGTTAAAATTTATGAGGGACAAGCCTCGCCTGTTAACTGCGAATAATCCTAACTAGGATGAAGATAGCATTGAGAGAATAGTCTCGTATGGATACATGTCTGCCATCTTTTGATTGGAATTCTTCTCTAGCGAGAGCAATGCCCTGATGTTTGAAAAAGCAAGAAATGTATAAAAACAATTCACATGGATAATTTTGGTGATCCGATCACTAAAAGTTACCAGAACCCCATGTACAGTGTTGGATGTGGTGATCAAATAGTGCTGCGATCAAAATAATTTATGTAAAAGACTTTCGCCCGTCAGTATACATCGAGATTGGAAACACATCCTTGACCATCCCAAATACGTGCAATATCAAGATACACATTTCGTTCCCATGAGTGTTCTTCACAGTATGGGGAATCACCAGTTGTTAGGATGTTTGGAAACCATTGGTCAACACTTTGCTGTGTTTCCCAACTCTAAAAATCATCAACATTCTTTGATTAAACGAATCCTTTTGGATTATCTTACTGCATTGCAATCATTGTATTATACAGACAAACTTTCATTTTCAGTTCATGAATCATGTTCTCTCTTTTGTGAGACGTGACATGCTCACCAAACATTCTCTTGAATGCAGAAAATACTGATTCAACAATCCATCTGTCCCCATAGCTTACGCTGTTCCTCCATAATTCATAATTGAATAATTGAGCCAGAACAGCTTTTCGTCTAGGATAACAGTCAGTGCTAACTGATGAGTTCTTTCTTGTCTTGATTCCAGGAATTACACCTTCATGATACAAATATGAAAAACAATCCTTGGCATCATATGCACCATCAGCTAGTGTCTTGATTACATCTCCAGACTCTTTTGATTGCTCAACTAGTGATACAAAATGTTTTGAATCATGTGACTTGTCATCTGTAATCTCTAAACCTGTGATTTGTTTAGATTTCACATCCACTGCAACATGAATCTTCAAGAATCCTCTTCTTTTCTGCCATTTCTGCCTCATCCACTCACCACGATTGGCAACCTTGACTCCTGTACTGTCAATTGCAATGACGATGTCTTTTCCAAGTTTTGGATTCATTTTGATGTCGAGTTTGCTGACACGCTTCCAGATTGCAGAATATGTCGGTGTTTTTGATTTTTCTTTCAGGTGTGATTTTATCAAACCTTCAGTTTGTCTGAATGGCAGATGCAAATAGAGATGACAGCACCCTAGTGCCTCCATGAATGATTCAGGATAGATATACTGACGTCCTTCCTTTTTGTGGTTCATCTCTTTTAGTTCTGTACCCCACAGTTCCACGGCATCAAAAGACAGCATGATTTCCCCACGTCTAACTAGTGATGTGTTGTATTTTTTCCAATTCCTATTCATGGAATCATACAAAATATTCTGATCCAAACCTTGATTGGTAGAATTAGTTGGACAAACTAGTCATGTTAGGAAACACAGCAGATGGTGACACTTACGGTAATTTGTGTATGTTAAATGCTGCTGATGTTAAATTAGATTATGAAGGTGAGTGTGTGGTTGCACAACCTGAGTCAGAATCTCCAGTGGTCGAAATCGAAGAAACAGTATCTATTTCAGAATCTACAGCAGTTGTAGAACCAGAACTAGTTACATCAACGTCTGAATCTCAAGAGACTCATAAGACCTCTTGCGTAATTACCAACAAAACGCGTCATTTAACCAAACTGATTCATCAGGTCATGGAATCACAACAAAATCCTTCTGCCGTATCCTGAAATTGACCAGGCCGCATATGATGTCACTGATGCAATCATAGCGGCGTAGCCTGTTCCTGAAGACATCCTGCATTATCCTGAACTTCTTTATCTTTGAGATTGTGTGCTCTACTGTAATCCTGATTTTGGACTGGTTCTTGTTGAACTCCTTTTGCCTTGCAGTCAGTTTTCTGCCTCCTTTGCGCTTGCATGGAAGTACCGGATTGAACTCCGGAAAGTCCCTTGCCATTCCCTCGTATCCCAGGTCGACAAACGTCTGCAGTCCTTCTGGCAGCATCGTAGGATGCTTGGCCTGAAACATCTTGTAGTCATGCGGCCTGCCAGGAGAGTGTGGAGGCTTGTGGACTATCTGGCCTTTGAGGTTAACTGTATACTGGTTCTTGACTGTGTGCATCCCCTTCTTGCCTGAGTAGTGCGTCTTTCTCTTCTTTTTGTTCTTCTTTGGCCTTGGTATCTGCTGCTCTGATGAGTCAATCATCACGCAAAACTCCGGAAAGTACCGTTCAAGCTCCTGTATGGTCCCTATCTTTTTGGATTCGGCGTACATCATCTTCTGGGGGATTGGTATTGAGCCTCGCACGGCAGGTTCCATATACCTGATGTCCCTGTACACGTTGCTCTGGTCCAAACCAAAGAGGTGTCCTGCAAGCTCGTACGTGATGTACATCCGGTAGTAGACCAGAAGTATCATAAGCCTGTCCCTGACTGGAAGAGCGAATCTGCGTCCTGCCCCAATCTTTCGCTCCCTCTTTTTGCGGGATAGCCTTCTTTGCTCTGTTCTTTTGTACTCTTTTTCTATCTCAGATGACAAAAAATCAAACTGTTCTAGACCAATCCCAGTAAATGACTGGAATGACCTTGGCTTTCTGGCTAGTTTCTTGTATGTTAGCATGAAATAACGAGGATGTTCTCAGCTTTGGATCTTGCTGTGAGTGAATTTGCATGCTTTGATCAAATTATGTTAATTGCGCAAGAGGTCTATACTGTTGAGATTCCTAGTGGTTCTGGAGCTCCCGGATGTGAAGAAACCAACAAATGTTATTTTCCATATTCTCTAGAAGTTAAAGTTGGTGATACTGTAATATGGAATAATGATGATGTCGCTGCACATACTGTAACAAGTGGAAATTTTCCAGAACATGATGGATTATTTGATTCTAGTGTATTCATGTCTGGCTCAACTTTTGAATTTACATTTAGTGATGCTGGAACTTTTGATTACTACTGCTTTGTTCATCCTTGGATGGCCGGAATTGTTCATGTTAGTTAAATGACAGTAACTTTACTTCCTTGTTCCGATGATTCAAATTTGTAAATTCTTTCGACAGTTGAATCGTCAAATATTTCTGCATCATGTGTAATTATTAGAAACTGCATTGATGTTTCTGAATTTGAAATGTTCGATAACTGTGATAATACCCCTACTAGTGATTTTTTCCTCTCAGCATCAAGGTGAGTTGTAGGCTCATCAAGTATCATAATATTGAGATTTGATGCACCTAGAAGGCTTGCCATACCTAATCGTAAAGCAAGTGCAACACTAACCTTCTCACCTCCACTAAGAGATTCCAATTCTAATACCTCATTTTTTGAATAGCAAGTAATGGAAACGTCTCTTGTTTTTTCTGATAATAAAATCCTCTGAATTTTTGTATTAAGTAGTGAGAGATATTCTGAGGCTTTGACAGATATCGTATTCAGTGCCCATGATCTTAGACTTGTAGCAACAAGCCCATCTCTGCTAAAAATATTTGTTTGAATTTTATCAAGACTTGTTACATATTCTTTTACAATCTTTAGTTCTGAAATTGCACTTTGAATTATGTCGATTTGCTCTTCTCCTTTAGAAATCTTTTCTGAAATTGCACCAATTTGTTGATCTATTTGAGAGAGATTCATCTGTTTTTCATTTACCAATTTTTTAAGATTTAAAAATTCTTGTTCATTAAATCCACTAGTTTCCATTTCTAATTTTGAAATATTTTCAAAAATCATTTTTGTATGAGAATCTATCTGTGATATTTCTAACAAATTCCCATTAGTAGTTAGAGGAATTTTCTGTATGTTTTGTCTCTTTACCTCTACATCTTCTTGGATTTTCTTTAATTCTTCTTTATTGTTAATGGAATAAGCTCTAAGCGTTGCTTCTGCATCTCTTGCATTCTGTAATTTCTCTGAAAATTCTTTTCTTTTTTGATTATACGCATATTTTTCTTTTTCTTTTGAAATAGTTTTTTCTTTTAACAACACCATCTCCCGTTTGAGGTGTTTTTCTTGGAAAAGTGGATTTAGTTTTTCAACATGTGAATCACATACTGGGCATTTGTTATCTTTTAGCTGTAGTTTTGATGCTAGTGATTGTTTTTCTTGTAAGGATGCAGTTAGGTTTGTTAGTTCTTGGATTTTCTTTAAAGTGTCTTCTATTGCTTGCTCCACTTTTTGAATTTTTGACTCTAAATCTTCTTTCATGCTAGCATGCTCAAAACAACTCTCACAATCACGTATTTTACTCTCATTTTCATTAATTTCATGCTGAATTTCATGGATTGCTTCTTTTGCATATGCTATGAGATCTTTTCTTCTTAATTCCAGTTGATTGATTTTATCTATTTTTGGGGCTTCAATCTCTACCTTTTTTCTTAGATCATCAACTTCATTTTGTAATTTTCCCTGTTTTGACTCTAATTGATTTTTTTCAGGTTTTGCCTCTTCAATTTCTTTTTGATATCTTTCTAAATCTAGTGATATCTTTTCAATCTCAGTATCATCATATCCAATTTTTTCTCTTATTTTTTCACGAAATTCTTTATTTACTGTCTTCATCGATTCTGATGCAACATCAAGCTTGTCAATTCCTATGATTGCATTAAGCAACTCTTTGAATTCTTTTGGTTTTGCATTGATGATTGTATTTAGCTCTCCTTGTTGAACAATTGATGCTATCTTTAATTTTTCAAAATCAAGACCAATAGTTTTTTCAATTTCTTGAGTCATTGATTCACCAAATTGCTTCCTTTCTCCTGCTGCAAGTTCAATACGATCATCTCCAATTATTTCAGAAAATTTTGCAGAAAGACTTCCTTTACTGTCTATTTTTCTTACTGCTTGGTATTGTTTACCATTAATCGAGAATCCTATTTTTGCGAACCCTTGATTTGAGCCACGTTTAATTAAACTTTTGTTTGATTTTCTTGTATGTTGTCCAAACAGCGCAAATGTTATTGCATCAATTATACTAGATTTTCCTACACCATTATCTCCTACAAAAACTGTGACTCCATTTTCAAATTCTAGTTTTGTATCCGAATGTGCTAGAAAATCTCCCAATTCTATTGATGTAATCATTGTTTTTTCTCCTTTTTGAATTTCTCAAAATTTTCAATAATTATTTGGGATGCCTCCTTGATTTCTCCAGATGCTAAAATTGGAAGTAATTCCTTTATTGCAAAATTTGCAGCTTGTTCAGAACCTAAGGCATCAACTGATAGTCTTAACATTTCATCATCAATGACACTTGGTCTGTCTAAGAATACAGATGAATCAGAAACTTGTTTAGGGCTTATTCTCCAAAAACACCTGAGAACTAATGAATTCAGCCTGGCGATTTGTGCCTGGATATGGTCTGTTTCTATGTTTTCGCCTTGTATTTTTACCTCAATAATCGGTTTTTTTCTAGAATCAACTATTTTCTCATAAATTTCATCAATTGTTTTTGCTAATTCTTTGTATTCTGTTTTGAATGAAAATTGAGGTCTTGTGTCTACTTGAATCCAATTAGGGATTGTATCTTCTCCAGAAATATCTACTTCAAAGAATCCTTTTTTTGTATCTTTAATTCCTTCACTGGTTGTTAATTCAATGGAACCAGGATATGCAACTGGTCCATTTAGATGATTAAATTGTTTGATGTCTTTATCGTGAAGATGCCCCATGGCATAGTATGTGAAATTTTTTGGCAAGTCCGTTGATTGTATCTCTGCAGCAAACTTATTGAATTCTGTAATTCCTTGATGCAGCACTAAAATCTTGTGTCCAGAATAGTTTTGTACAAGTTTATCTAATTCTGCAAATTTTTCTTCATATTGTGGAATCTCTGCTTTTCTAATTTTATCAAATCCAGCAAGTAGTATCCCTTTATATTCAATTGGCTTTCCTTGGCCTATATATTTTGAAAATTCTAAATTATGGTATACGTATGGTATTGGCGTAGTTCTAATCCTGCTGATATCATGTTCTCCTAAAATAAAAAATGAATCAATACTGTTTTGTTTTAATCGCTTTAATCCATTTGCCATTTGAATAATTGCTGTTCCATTTGGATTAGGTACATGAAAAATATCCCCCGCAAATATTACAAAATCTACATGATCTTTTATTGATATGTCAATTGATTGATTAAATGCATCATACACATCCTGCGCACGTTCCTCTGACCCATACTGTACTAATCCTAAGTGTGTGTCTGAAATGTGAGAAAATAACATTTAGTCTAATAACAAATCTTTTTGAACAAGTCCCTGTGTTGATTCGATTGCAACTTCTTTCATTTTATCTGCATTTGCCCAAGCATTAACTGCACTTTGGTCTGCGCCCATTATTTTCTCCTTCACTTCCTCAACATGCACCATTGATGGTAGATTTGTCCATTGGCCAACAAGGACTGCATCTCCTACATTAAGCGAGGTCAATTGAGAAATCAATTCATGGCTAGTGGATTCTGTTGCTGAGGCTATTTGACGCTGGTCATCTTCTTGAATAATCTTCATTATGGCAAATGATCCCATCTGGCTGAGTACATTTAGGTCTATACTTCGTGGTCTCTGAGATACAATTCCTAGACCTAATCCAAATTTCCTTCCTTCTCTTGCAATTTTTGCAGCCCAGTATTTTGCACTGGTGTCATGATCTTTCGGAATGAATACGTGTGCTTCTTCTATAATTACAAAAATAGGTGAATTAAATCGATAATTTATTTCTCTTTTTGTTCTCCCATGTCTTGCAATACTGGCATCTTTTCTATCTTTAAGTAATTGCTGCAAGTAAAATGCAACTGCAACGTTGGCTTGTTTTTCTGACAACTCTGAAATGTTAAGAATGTTTGAACGACCCTCTTTGATGAAACTAATTGGATCACCCATATCAGGATCTAGTATATCTTCAAATCTTCTCTGAGCTTCTTCTATAATATCTTGAACTCTATATGCAGATGTTCGAATCTCTTTTAGCTTTTTGTCTTCTGAATTTATAATAAAATCAACTTCATTTTCTAATTTACTCCAAAATTCTTTTGACTCTTTGACATGTCTTGTAAATGCCATTCTTAAAACTCGTTGCTGAACATTTGCCCCGTCTCTGATCTCTAATACTTCTGATAGTTGATCTGCATCTAACAATCTGGGGTTTATTTTTGCATCAATTACATTGATGCGTGGAATGTTTAGAGTTGTATAATCATTATGGTAGTCAAAAATTATTACAGTTCCTTTTAATTTTGAAATTTGTTTTGTAATTAGCGAGACAAGATTGCTTTTCCCCATTCCTGTCATTGCTAAAATTCCTAAATGCCTTGAAACAATCTTATCCAAATTTATTTTGGTATCGATTGTTTTGTTTCGTAAAAGACTTCCAATCTTTATCCATCCTTCATTTTTCGGACTGAAAATTTCTTCAAGATCCTGTCTACTTGGCTGAGTTATTTCCGTGCCTGGAATTGCTGGAATTGCAGGTATGATTGATTGACCTCTTCTCAAATTTTCTAAAAATCCTAAAATTCCAATATGTGCAGTGAAAGTTTTGTCTCTCTTGTTGAGTTCTGCAATTTCAGTACTTTCTACTGCTTCATCAAAATTTCTGACATCCGTAAAAGCAGCACTTGACACAGAAGATCTTTCAACTAATCCAAGAATTTCTCCTTCTTCTGAACCTATTTTGATATATTCACCTACAGATAACGCTCTTGAAGTAATTGCTGTTACAAATGTGGGTTTTGATTCCCCTATCACAAAACCTAAACTCAACCTAATACCTCCCGTGAACCAATTTCATTACTTAATCCTAACAAACTAACCATTTTTGCAAGTTCCTTATCTGATATTTTACAGTTATTATGTGCAAGCTTCAGTGCATATGGATATCCGCCCACACTAGTCTTGTATAATTTGTTCATTACTGACTTTATCTCATCATTATCATGTTGTTCTCCAAGGAATTCTAATTTGATTATTGGAGTTGAATCACTTAATCTTACAAATGTTGAGGAAATTACTTTATCTGTACCATATTTTTTTTCTACAAAGATCTTGCTAAATCCTGGACTGGCTGTTACATGATTGTAATAAAAAATATCTCCAGCAAGAGAACCCAAACTTTCAAATTGTTTTTTTGTATTTGATGTTTTTGCAATGAATATCACGTTATCTCTTTTTTTCATTGTTTTCACAACTAATGTATCTAGAGATGATTGTCTTGTCATAAATTGAGAGTGTAACGAACCATCCATCAATACCAAGTCCACTAAATCTATAGTTTTTTCACAAGCATCAATCTCCATTTTGCTTGCAATTCTTGAAAGATCTGTATCAGAACCTAGTCCTGAATCATGTAAATCTACTAGAATTTCTCCATCAGATTTGATTGAAACTGCTGTTGTTGCCCAAAGTTCAATTCCTTGAAATTTTGTATTGTTAAAACTACTATCAATTCCTGCTGTAACTACTTCTTCTTTTGTAGGCAAATATTCTACCCAATTCCCACTTGCTTTTTGTAAAATCTGCTCAAATTTAGGACCCTTAAGGATTGACAACATTTTATCTCTGTTGATGATAGCATCTTTGTATACAGTATTGAGCACAACAATAGTTAGTTGGATTGAATAAATTCTTTAGGTTATAATGAACTTTGACAAAACTGATCCATCAAAACCATCACTCTATTCTGCTTTCCGACCAATTTTTCATTTGTGTCTGATGGATTACCTAGAATTAATTAAGTGATTGTTTCTAATATTGCTAATTGAAAAAAATTGGCTTGTTGGGTTGTGGAGCAATAGGTACTCAAATTGCTCTTGCAATTGACTCTGGAAAAATACCTGCTATTCTAACTCATGTTTATGACATCTCTGAAGAAGCTTCAGAAAAACTTGTTTCAAAATTAAATGTAAAGCCAGAAATTGTTGAAAACTTTCATCTTCTATCTTCACATCCAGTACACATTGTAGTTGAAGCTGCTTCTCAGAATGCTGTAAAAGATATTGCACTAAGTGTTTTGCAAAATAAACGTGATTTGATGATTATGAGTGTTGGTGCATTACTTGATGATTCCATCTACGAAATTTTGTCAGATGCTTGTAAAGATTTCAAAAAAACAATCTATCTCCCTTCTGGCGCAATTGCCGGCTTGGATGGCATAAAATCAATCAAAGATGAATTAGAATCATTATCTATTACTACAACAAAACATCCTCGATCTCTTAAAGGTGCCAAGTTTTTTAAAAATTCTGACATTAATTTAGACGCAATTATCTCTCCTACAACAATCTTTGAAGGAACTGCAAAAGAAGCTGTCTCTTTATTTCCTGCCAACATCAATGTAGCTGCACTTTTATCATTGTCAGGAATAGGCAGTGAAAAAACAAGTGTAAAAATTGTCGCCGACCCAAATACCGATAAAAATACTCATCACATTGAATCTTCAGGAAAATTTGGAAAGATGACCTTTACAATAGAAAATTTTCCAGATGTTAATAATCCAAAAACAAGTAGGTTGGCAATCTTATCTGCAATAGAAACTCTGAGAAAATATTGCTCAGATGAGATTCAGATTGGTACCTAATATGGCAATAATTGCCACATTTGGTAGTTTTTTAGAGAATTATAGACTCCTTCCCATTCTTTAAATCCTCACCGACTCAATTTTTTATGGCTTATGCTAGTACAACAGGCTTCAAAACTCAAAGATGAGATTCTGAAACTCAAGCAAGAAAAAGATGTGGTCATTTTGGCACATAATTACCAAATTCCTGATGTACAGGATGTAGCTGATTTTACAGGAGATTCTTTGGGTCTTTCAAGACAAGCAGCAAAAGTTGAACAAAAAACAATTCTGTTTTGTGGCGTAACCTTTATGGCAGAAACTGCTGCAATCATTAGCCCTGAAAAAAAAGTGTTACTTCCAGATTTAGAAGTTGGGTGTTCACTCTCTGACTCAATCACTGTTGATGAATTACGAAATTGGAAAAAACAACATCCAGGTGCTATCACAGTGGGTTATGTTAATACCACTGCAGAAATTAAAGCAGAACTTGATTATTGTTGCACATCATCAAATGCTGTGAATGTTGTAAAAACAATTCCTGAAGATAAGGAAATTTTATTTTTACCTGACATGTTCCTTGGCTCTTATGTTGCAAAAATAACTGGAAGAAAAAATATGCACATATGGGCAGGTGAATGTCATGTTCATGCTGGAATCACCCCTGAAGATGTTAATAAAAAATTAGATTCAATGAATGATGCTGAATTTGTTATTCATCCTGAGTGTGGTTGTACTACTTCAATGATTTATGATGTTGCAGATGGAAGTTATGATGACAAAAAAGTTTCAATACTTTCTACAGAAGGAATGCTAAAACATGTCCATAAATCAAAATCAAAGAACTTTGTTGTTGCCACTGAAACTGGAATATTGTATAGAATGAGAAAAGATAATCCTGGAAAAACATTCATTCCTGCATCAGATAAAGCTGAATGTCAATACATGAAGATGATTACACTTGAGAAAGTGTATGATGCATTGATAAATGAAAAATATCTTGTCACTGTTCCTAAAGAAATTGCCGATAAGGCTCGTCTGGCAATTAATAGAATGCTTGAAATCAAATAAACTGCGTGACTATTTTGGTTGGGTTATTTAGTAGAGCACCAAAAGATCCTCAAACAAAAGATAGTGTTCGAAAGTTCAAAGAACTCAAAAAACTTGTCAAAGAAAAAAAAGTATACAGTAGCTCTAAAATCAGGCACAGAATATTTAAAAAAACTCCTAACCATCATGATGTTTTGTTTATTGTAGGTGGAATTTACTATATAAAAAACGAGTACAAGACTGCTATTTCTTACTTTTACAGGTCTCTTGAAATTGGTTTTCGTGATATTGATGTCTTGCTTTTGAAGGCACATTCCAATCAAAAATTAGACTAAATCAAACGAGTAATCCAATGTTATGACAAAATTCGAGAAATTGATCCAAAAAATAAGACAGTTTCTGAATTTTTAGAAGATTGAATTCTTAAATTTCTAAACTCATGTCAATTCCTTTTACAGAATTTGTAATGCTACCAACTGAAATAATATCAACTCCCGTTTTACCATACTTGGATATATTCTTAGAATTTATTCCTCCTGACGCTTCAAGCAATACTTTGTTTCGTAATTTCTGATTCTTAAGAACTTTAATTGTTCTCTTGATTTGAGTTGGAGAAAAATTATCTAACATAATTATTGCTGCTCCTTCTTTTACAGCAAGAACTGCATCTGAAGTATTTTCAACCTCTACTTCGAATTTTTTATATTTTCTCTTTGCTTTTTTAATTATGAATGATAATGAATTTCCAACAGCAATGTGATTGTCTTTAATCATCACCATTTCATCTAACCTGACTCTATGTTTTTTACCTCCTCCTACCTCAACTGCCTCTTTGTCAAAGTATCGAAGACCTGGGGCAGTCTTTCTTGTTGCATACACTTTTGTTTTATTTGGAATTTTTTTCACAAGTTCATTTGTTTGGGTTGCAATTCCACTCATTCTTGTAAGAAGATTTAGTGCAGTTCTTTCACATGTCAAAATCTTTCCTGCATCTCCACTAATGGTCATTACAGTTTGATTTGGTTTTATTCTAGACCCGTCTTTTTTTAAAATTTTAGAGTTACATCCCTTGAGTTTAAAAATTTCTTTTGCATATATTGTACCTGCAACAATGGCATCTTCTCTTGAAATAATTCTAACTGAAATTTTTATCTTGGGTAAAAGAGCACTTGTAATATCACCCTTACCTATATCTTCAGCAAGAAATTGTGATAATTGTTTTTTAGAATTAAACGACAACATAATGATAACCTGCTAATGTAATTTTAAAGATTTAGAAATATTTTATGTTACTTTGATAGCATACTTACCTTTTTGAGTGATGCCAAGAGTTTTTGAAATTTCTGAATTTGTTGGATCAACTACAAGTACAATTCCATTCCAATCTGGCGTCAAGTCTGATGATTTACAAATTGGGCAAACTTTTCCTATTGTTACAAATTTACATTTTCTGCATGCCATTTCTCGTGCCATCTTAACTTGCCTCTACTTCAGCTTCTTTTACTGGCTTGTCTGTATCACTGCCAGATTTCTTAATCTCTTCTGCAATCCATGCATCTGCTCCAAGAAATGGTTGTCTACATGTAATTCCGATCTTGCCCATTGAAGCAGCTTTTCCTAATGAGACTGCAGTGATTCTTGCACGAAGTGTAGAACCAACTTTGAGTGTTCTGCCACTTTGATTAGCTAGAATCATTCCAGATTTCACATCACTCTTAAGATAGTCATCCATTACTTGTGACAAGTGAAGTAACGCATCAGTTGGGCCAATCCTTACAAATGCCCCAAAGTCTGTAATATCGACAATTTCTCCTAGGACAATTTCTTGTAATTTTGGATAAAACGTTAATACTTCAAATTCAACTTTGTGGAATGTTCCACCATCACCTGCAATCATCTTTCCCATTTCATCAACTTTAGCATCTAAAATCATAATGATGTAACCCAAATCTGCACTGATCATGCTCTCGTACTTTTCTTTGAGAATGTTTACTGCAGCCTTTTTGAGTGTAGTTCCAAACAGGCTTGGAGGAATCCTAACAACATCAAGTAAGGTAGATATAGAAAACAACTGTATTATTTTTTTGAATTTCAATTTATGAATCTTTGGATGATTTAGGCTTAAATTTCCAAAGATTTTACTGATTTTCCATAAAATTGCTAATTTCTTTTGTTGTCTAACCTATGTTTAAATAATGTAAAATGACTTTTTCACACAATGGTTGGAATCGATCAAGTTCTTGAAAAATTAAGTACGGTCATTGATCCTGATTTGAAAAAAGATATCGTATCTATGGGTATGATAAAGGATCTAGAACTTAACGATGGTAATCTGAAATTTACTTTAGAATTAACAACACCTGCGTGCCCTTTCAATGTCGAAATTGAGGAAGATGTTAGAAAAGTGATTGATGAAATTTCTGACTTGAAAAATTTTGATATGAATGTAACTGCAAAAGTCATGGAAGGACGTTCGCTTGATGCAGATACTGGAATGGCAACTGTCAAAAATATCATTGGTGTTGCTAGTGGAAAAGGAGGTGTAGGAAAATCAACTGTTTCGTTGAATTTAGCTTTGGCATTATCTCAAACAGGAGCTAAAGTTGGATTGTTAGATGCTGATATCTATGGCCCTAGCATTCCATTGATGCTTGGAATGAAAGATGCATTCATGGAAGTAGTAGAAAACAAACTTCAACCCGCTGAATCAAATGGACTAAAAGTTGTCTCATTTGGTTTCTTTGCAGAGCAATCACACCAAGCAGCAATTTATCGTGGCCCGATTATCTCTGGAATATTAAAACAATTTCTTGTTGATACTAATTGGGTTGACTTGGATTATCTTATTGTAGATCTTCCACCAGGTACGGGTGATATTCCATTAACACTTGCACAAACAATTCCAATCACTGGCATTCTTGTTATTACAACTCCACAAGATGTTGCAAGTAATGTTGCAGTCAAAGCAGTTGGAATGTTTGAAAAACTAAATGTTCCACTTATTGGAGTTGTTGAAAATATGAGTCACTTTGTTTGTACAAATTGTGATGAGAAACACTATATCTTTGGTGAAGGAGGAGCAAAGAGAATTAGTGAACAATTTAACATGCCTTTCTTAGGTGAAATTCCATTAAACTCTGGAATCATGTCCGGTTCTGATTTAGGTAAACCAATTATGATTACAGATCCTGATTCTCCAAGTGCAAATGCTTTTAGAACAAGTGCAAAAAATATTGCAGCACAATGTAGTATCCTTGCAGCAAAACTACAAGAAGAAATGGAATCTGAAGCATCTGAAAAAGAACAAACACCAGAGGCAAGTACTTCTAACTAGCCACGATCCTTGTGAAATTACCTGATTCTCTAAGAGACCAATTGAAAATTCCTCTAGGAATACTCTTACCTGAAAGTCAAGCTAATAAAATAAATATCGAAAAATATTTTTCAGAAAATTCCTATGTAATTACAGTTGGTGACCGAACAACTGAAAAAATGATTGAGTTTGACTTGATTCCCTCTCTGCAAATTATTGATAGTAAGGAAAAAAGAGCAAAAAGAGAACCTCCAAAACTAGCAAATGCTACTGAATTGATTGTAGACAACCCTGCAGCAGAAATTACTCCTCAAAGTATAGACATTATTAAAAAGGCCTTTACTATGCAACCCCCCGTAAGACTTAGTGTTAATGGTGAAGAAGATCTTTTGGTGATACCCGTTTGTATTTATGCTCCTGAAAATGCTATAATTTTGTATGGCCAACCAAACGAAGGGTTAGTTATAGTCAAAATCACTCCAGAAATTAGAAATAAAACACAAAAACTACTTGATTCAATGGAATAATTGGGGTATGATGAGACGGTGGCTGTATGATTAATGATTACACTACTAAAACCTCTGACCCTATTAATTCATAATTTTGAAGAATCAAAATAAACCAAATATCTTACAACAATTGACATTTCCAGATAAACGCATATTTCATGATGCTCTTATGTGAAGCTAGATCCTGACCTTACATTGCAAATTTTAGAAAAAGTTGGAATTTATTCCAATAGATTTTCTATTCTAGAACCCAAGATCTTGTTTGTTACAAAAGATGTACTTAACATGCCACGTGAAATGACAGAAGGATGTAGAACCTCTGCCTACAAATATTATGGTGTATCTTACCTCCAACACAATCTAGTTTTTATTAATATCAGAAAAATACCTGATGAGAAAACTCTAGAAAACACCATTGTTCATGAATTAATCCACATGAGATTCCCATATCTTGCTCATGGTAAAAGATTCAACAAATTGGTAAGGCAAGGACTTAGAGGAAAAACATTTTCACCATACAAGAAAAGAAAGTAAATTTTCCTCATTGATTTATATTTCCCAGATTAGGGCAACCTGAGTATAACATGGAGATTCCGGAAATTCTGCCATTTGTTGCAGGCATTGTATCATTTTTAGTCGCTGGCGGCTTAGTTACATGGATTATGAAACAACCTTCTGGAACAAAAGAAATGATGGATATTTCAAATGCTGTCAAAGAAGGTGCAGCTGCATTTCTAAAACGTGAAATAAAAATTATAATTCCGGTTGCAATTGCTCTAACTGTAATCATTGGTGTATTCTTAACACCTTCAAACGGAATTGCATTTGCCGTAGGAGCAACACTTTCAGCAGTTGCAGGAATAATTTCATTAAAAATTACAGTAAAAGCAGCAGTAAGGGCTGCAAATTTGAGTAGCAGTGGATTAGGAAAAACATTTGCTATGGCCTTTAGAGGTGGAGCTACAGTTGGACTAGCAGTTCCTGCAATGGCGTTATTGGCAATTACTGGTCTTTACATGATTTATCCAGACCCAATCACAATAGCGGGAGTTGGAATTGGTGCTAGTCTTATTGCATTATTCATTAGAATTGGGGGCGGTATTTTTACAAAAGCAGCTGATATGGGTGCAGATTTGGTAGGAAAAGTTGAAGTAAATATTCCTGAAGATGATCCTAGAAATCCTGCAACTATTGCAGATAACGTAGGAGACAATGTTGGTGATGCTGCTGGAATGGGCTCTGATATTTACGAATCTTATATTATTACAGTACTTGCAGCACTACTAATTGCAGCATTAATTGGTGCTCCAAACTTTTTCCTCTATCCACTTCTAATTGGCACTTCTGGAATGATTGCATCAATTATTGGTGTTGTAATTGTTGGCTCTAAGAATATTACAGATGTAATGAAGCCTCTTAGTCGTTCATTTTATGTTTCAGCAGTTATTGCAATTGGATTGAACTTTGTATTTATTACACAATTCATTGGTGAATCTCCAGTAGCATATGCTTTGTTTGGTTCTACTGTACTTGGAGTTATTTTAGTTCCTGTAATTCAAAAAATTACTAACTATTACACCAGTTACCAAAAAAATCCTGTAAAGGAAATTGCAGACTCTGCAAAATGGGGATATGCATCATTAAC
The DNA here is from genome assembly GCA_965247045.1 of Candidatus Nitrosopumilus sp. Taxonomy (GTDB): domain Archaea; phylum Thermoproteota; class Nitrososphaeria; order Nitrososphaerales; family Nitrosopumilaceae; genus Nitrosopumilus. Next base: position 429,345 of record CBDFGF010000006.1, on the reverse strand, counting down.
ATTAATGGGAATTATCAAAGGCATGCAATCAACTGGACCATTTATGATTGCATTAGTTGTCGCAATAATTGTGTCTTATAGTATTGCATCTGGTGCAGCACCAGAAGGTGAAGACCCAGTACTCTATGGAATCTTTGGAACAGCTTTGACTGCAATGGCAATGTTGAGTCTTGCAGGAATTGTTCTAAGTATTGATGCATTTGGTCCAATTGCAGATAATGCAGGTGGTATTGTTGAGATGACTGGAATGGGCGAAGAAAATCGTAAAGTTACAGATGAAATTGATGCAGTTGGAAATACTACTAAAGCGGTTACCAAAGGATTTGCTATTGCAAGTGCTGCATTAGCTGCTCTGGCCATGATTCAGGCATTTCAGTTTGAAGCAGCTCATGTATTTGAAGGAATATTAGAATTAGATTACAGTTTAACAAATCCTGCTATTATAGTTGGATTGCTAATTGGTGGTTTGATTCCATTTATCATTACAGGCCAACTCATTAACGGTGTTTCAAGGGCTGCAGGAAAAATGGTAGATGAAGTTAGACGACAATTCAAAGCAGATTCTGGAATTCTTGAAGGAACATCAAAACCGGATTATGCTAAATGTGTAGATATTGCCACAGTTGCATCAATTAAAGAACTCTGGAAACCTGCCATTGTTGCAATTACTGCTCCAATAATTTTGGGAGTGTTGTTAGGCCCAACTGCAGTAGCAGGATTATTGATGGGTGCAGTTATTACTGGAATCCTATTGGCATATCACTTGGCAAACACTGGAGGTGCATGGGATAACGCAAAGAAACTCATTGAAATGAAAGGAGAGAAAGGCTCTGAAATACATAAAGTTTCAGTTGTAGGTGATATTATTGGTGACCCTTACAAAGATACTGCAGGACCTGCACTTAATACTGTTATTAAATTGCTCAATACAATCGCCATTGTCTTTGTATCTGCCTTTGTCGCAATCCTTGCTATCTAATCTTTATCTTCAACAATTAGTGTCATATCTAATTCATCAATTTGAGCATGAATTGCTTTTTTCAAAGTCTCATCATGTGTATTGCAGAATTTGAAATAGTCATCTGCTGTTTGAAAACACCCGCAAATCCATTTTGTTTTCTTGTCTCCTTCCACTGTCCACTTTGAGTACTTGTGTTCTGACATGCTATATCTACATCAATTAATCTAAAAAATATAGCCTTTTAGAAAAAGAAAAAAAAGTATTTAAGGACAGCCTTCCATTTTTTGGATAAAGTAGCCGTTTTCCTTAATTGCTTGTTCAACAGGCTCTGGTGCATTTTGTGAATGGCAGAACTGACATTCGTTTGTTGTCATTTCTGCATTTTCTTCACCAACTGACTTTAACCACTCTTTGCCATATGTGAGGGCTTTATCGTGATCTTTTTCACCAGTGATAACATCAAAATGCATAGTATGACCGTCTGCTGCTTTGACATATGTATCGTATACGTGAATTTCCATGATTATTATTAAAAAAAGGGATATTTAATTCAAAGATCCTCGTGAGACGAGGTATATTTACTTCAGGCTCATAGAACAAGACATTGCAACAAAGTCTACTTAAAAAAATAAAAAAGGAAGAATTACTGTTATGTAAATTCTTCAAGGAACTTGTAGTAATCGTCTGTTGATGGATCTACTGCTTCAACATGTACTATTCCACTCTGAATCAATGGCATCCGTAAACCATTTTCCATGAATTGGATTTTTGCTGTACTAAAGGCCATAACAAATGCTCCTTGCTCATCATTGACTGGTGCATAGTGACCTCTTAGAATTATTCTAAAGGACTCGCCAGAGTCTAATGTGCCAGTACCGTATAGTTTGATCGTGCCGTGTACAGGGTGTGTCCGAAAAGTAAACAACTATGACAAAATTGCTTGATTCTACAAGATATTGATCGCATGATTTGACAGCATTTATGCAAAACAAAAAGTCAAAACGAGACTGGCAGGTATATGGCCTGTGCTGCAAAGATGAAGAGATTCTATTTTTAGAGAAGGTAAAGAAGACTGTGTGGAACATGGATGCGCCATGAAAGCCAAAGACGGGAGGACGCCGTGCATTCCCGACAAAAGCCAAAGTGATGTGCGCAATGCTAAAAGTAAAGTTTGGATTTGATTACCGTTCCATGGAGTCGCACCTGAGATCAAGGCCAGACCTTCTAGAAATCATGGAATTGCAAAAGGCTCCAATCACACAACCCGAAGAAAACGCAAAGTCACCGGTTCAACTAAATGATATTGCATATTGGCCTACTGGAAAAGCAATATGCTTGTTTTATGGCTCCACTCCTATTGGGAAACCAAGAGAAATTACTCCTTCATCCCCTGTAAATGTACTTGGCAAAATTATTTCACCGGACAAATCTGTTCTAAATAACGCAGATGGTAAAAGTGCAACTTTTAGCTTAAAATCTTGAATTATTTCTCTTCAATTGGAATTTCTATTATGTCCGATTTAAGAAAGTATGCTTTGAAATCCTTGTTAATGCCAGAATAAATTATCCATACCACTGGATTGCTGTGCATGAATTTTTTGTCTGTATTTGATGGATATGCATTTGAATTTGGATGTGAATGAAAGATGGCTATTACTTCTACCTTTTTTTCTTCTGCAATCTTGTATCCTTCAATTAACTGTCCATTTGAAATTGTAAAATTTACTGATGATTCCTCGATATTTTTTGTCAAAAAGACTTCTGAGACAATATTGTCTTTGCCAAATAGTATAGCACATGATTCATTGGGTTTTTCATTTTCTGCATGCTCAGTTAGAATTTTTTTGTCTGATTGTGATAAGGTGATTTTCTGCAAATCTATTCTACGCTAACAGTTCCAACCATCCATGGATGTAAAATACAGTAATAATCATAATTTCCTGCATCTGTAAATGTAAATTCAAATTTATCTCCTGCTGACATTATGTCTGAATCAAACACTCCATCTGCCCCTCCATCTGGATTACCTGAAGTTGCTGTGTGCAATGTATTGTCTAGATTTTCCCAGGTAACTGTGGTACCAACTGTTACATCAATTACTTCTGGATCATAAAAGATTTGATCATCTTCAGGAATTGCTGCACCTTCCGGAATTGCTACTTTGATTGCTTCTTTTGGTTCTTCAATAGCTAATGTTGCAACCATCCAAGGATGTATAATACACAAATACTCGTATTCCCCTGTTTCCAAATTAGTTGTATCTAACATAAAGACATCTCCTGCATTCATTATACTAGAATCAAACGTGTCTCCAAAGTCTACTGCACTAGTAACTGTATGTGCAACTGAATCTACATTTACCCATTCAATTGTATGTCCTTGTGTAACAACTGCAACATCCGGTTTGTAATCGGGATTTCCTTCTTCAGATGATCCTTCTAGAATTTGAATTACAAAGATTGGTCCTGTTAGCATAACTTCTTCGGTTGACTCTTCAACTCCAACTTGTTGAGGAATCATGTATGCATCAGGACTCACGAATCCAAATGCAAACCACATAATAATTCCTGTTGCTGCTGCCATTCCAACGATGGAACCAACTGGTTTTACTATGGTTGGATGCTTCATTGCTAGATATGCTATGATGATTGCTGGGAAACCAATTGCCATTAAAATTCCTGCTAACGTGATTGTAAAGTCTGATGAATTCATGATTGCTAAAGCATACATTCCAAATGATAATGAAATTCCCAAAACTACCAAAGTCGTTGCCTTGGCTTTATTGCTGGTTGAAATACCTCCATCTAAGATACCTACTGCTAAGAAAATCAGTCCTACAAACATGACAAGTCCACTCAAGGCATGCAAACCATCAATGAACGTATGTGCAATTCCAGCATAAGATAACACAACACCAGCCAAGCCTATGGCTGTTAGTCCCATTCCTGGCATCATGAGGTCCCAATTACTCATTCAAGGTAGCTGGTAGGACTGAGATACTTATTCCTTTTGAAACATTACGGATCACTGTGGTATCCCAAAATTAGTTCGTCTTTTATTCCACATGATATTTTTCTCCTGTTTGCTCATCAATAACTGTGCTTCCTTTCTCTGGCATCTTTCTTACAAACGCTTTGGCTGGAGTTTCAAGATTGTCCCAGTCAAGTGACATGTGTGGTTTTGTATGATTATACCAATGAACCAATTCATCTACTGTACCAAACCATTTTTGTTTTCTCTGAATCTCCCCATGGAATCGTTCTAACTTTCCGTTTGTCTGAGGATGATTCACTCTTGCCATGATGTGTTTTATTCCAAGTCTGACTAGTTCTTGTTCAAAGCGTGATGCACCTTTTCTTTTGTATTCTGCCTGATTTGCATAAAACTGGGAAACCATGGTCAGTCAGAATTGATGCAGGTCTGCCATGTTTTGCAATTGCTTCTTTGAGAACTGCAAGTGCATTGTCTGTTGTAGCTTCAGCAAACACTCCGTAATGTACGATGAATCGTAAGGCATCATCCTGATAGCACAAAAACCATCTGCCATCATCTAACTGCTTCCAGTCAGTATGCCACGTGGAATTGGAATATGTCCTCTCAAATCTTATCCATTTTCGTCTTTTTCGTTTCTTTGGTTGAACTTCTGCCAATCCCTTACTCCTCAGTATTTGGTGTATTGTGTTGTGAGGTATATGGATTCCATCTGCATCAAGTATCTTTTCAAGAAATACTGCAGAACATTTGAATTTCTCAAATGCTGATTCTGCAGCTTCTCTCATCTCTTCTGTGATGATTCTTTTTAGCCTTCCTGGTTTTCCCAATACTGGAATATTTTCTGAATTACGATATTGCGAGTATAGTTTCTGTACCCAACGTGTAGATATATTCATGGAATGGGCGACATCAGCATTTTTTGCTCCATTCTCTTTTTGTCTGATTATCCATGATATCTTGACTGGATCTAGTTTCTGCATGACTAGATGGTTTTTACCTCTGTTCCAAACGTATCTTGATTTTAGTCTAGAACTGATGGGGTGAACTAATTTCAGGATAATAGAAAACATTACGGATCACATAAGACGAAGAAATTAAATGGCTTTGGAATAGGATAGAATGAGATTGGGATTTAAAGAAATAATGGAGATATCCAAACCCAGGATAGTTGTTCTTCTAGTCATTACTGCAATTACTTCCATGTATGCAGCTAGTAAACTAGTTGATGGTATCCCTGAATTTGATAACTGGTTATATCTACACATAATTATTGCAGGAGCATTGGCATCTGCAGGATCCAGTGCTCTGAATCACTATTATGACAAAGACATTGATCCTAAAATGAAGAGAACTAGTACAAGACCTATCCCATCTGGACGAATGGCCGCATCTCATGTCTTCATTTATGGATTTGTTGTAAGCTGTGTATCTGTAATCTATGGCTACTTTGCTCTAAATGCCATATCTGCTTTCTTTATTGCTGTTGGTATCTTCTCTTATGTGATCATCTACACAGTTTGGCTAAAACGTCTAAACTCTTCAAACATCGTAATTGGAGGAATTGCTGGTAGTGCCGCAGCTTGGGCTGGATGGTCTGCAGCTACTGGCAGCATGGATTTGTTAGGATTCTTAGTTGGATTCTTGGTCTTTGTTTGGACTCCTTCTCACTTTTGGTGCCTTGCAATGAAGATTAAAGATGAGTATGCACAAGCTGAGATTCCAATGTTGCCTGTTGTAATTGGTATGCAAAAAACATCAAAGTACATTTTAGGAAACACAATAATTTTAATTCCTTATTCTTTGATACTTTCATTTATTCCAAATGGAATGGGACTTGTTTACACAGTAATTGCACTAGTCTCTGGTGGATTGATGCTTGCATATCACTATAAGCTAACAAAGAATCCTACCTCTGAATTTGCTTGGAAAGCATACAAAGTCACTGCTCCATATCTTACAATAATTTTTGTAGCAGTTGCATTGGATGCCGCATTTCATTTCCCTCTATTCTAAGTAATTATTTTTCAAAACCTGGGAAACTTGCTTCATAATCTTTTTCCATCATTTCCTTATTTTGTTCTTCAATTTTGTCTATCTCTTTTTCAACAACAACTGCTTCTATCCTACGCTCATCTTTTGTAATCCATACTACTGTGATAAGACCAAGAATCTCTAAATCTAAAAGTATTTTGTTGAATTTGTCTTCAGGAAGCGCATATCCTTCTTTTATTAAGATTTTAAAAAGCTTAACATCTGTTAAAGAATTTGCCTCCTTGACTTTGTCATATACTGTATTTCGTATTGGAATTGTCATTTTTATCCGTAGAATGTTTTATCTCCTGTCTCAGGTACAACGTTAGATATGCTTTCTCTTATAGTGTTGTACCATTGATCAACTTCTTTAGTAATAGATGGTTTAACTTGTTTTAAACCATTTGCAAAATCTTGACTTGAAATTTTCGACGAATTGCTTCTCATCGCTTGAACTGCTGCTTCTCTACAAAGTGCTGCCAAATCTGCACCAGTATAGTTCTGTGTAGCTACTGCAATCTCTTGTAATTTAACATCATTTACTAATGGCATCTTTTTTGTTAAAATCTTGATAATCTCTAATCGTCCTTTTTCATCTGGAGGTTCTACATATAGAACTAAATCTAGTCTTCCTGTTCTTAACAAGGAATTATCCAAAACATCTGGTCTGTTTGTAATTCCAATTACTACGACTCGTGAAGAAATACCTTCTTCAATCTCTGTTAGCAATTGACTTAGAACATTTTCACTTGCTCCTCCTTCTCCTGATTTAAAACGTGCTAGTGAGTCAAGTTCGTCAAAAATTACTACACATGGTGCTGCTGCTTTTGCTTTTCTGAATATTTCTCTAACAGCTTTTTCAGATTCCCCAATCCATTTTGAAAGGATCTCAGGACCTCTAACTAAAATCATATTTGCACCAGTTTCAGTAGCAAGTGCTCGTCCAAGCAGTGTCTTTCCACATCCTGGAGGTCCATAAATCAAAGCTCCTCTTGGTGGTCTGACCCCCATCTTTGTAAACTTGATTGGCTCTTTCATTGCTACAATGAGATTGTCTGTTAATGCTTTTTTAATATCGTCTAATCCTCCAACATCTCCCCACCACACTTTTGGTCTTTCAACATAAAATTCCCTCATTGCTGTTGGAACTACCTCATGCATTGCATCGTAAAAGTCAATTAACTTAATCTGCATTGATTGCAATACTTCAGAAGGAATCTTTTCTGTTTCAAGATCTATTTCTGGCAAGTATCTCCTGATTGACTTCATTGCTGCTTCTCTACAAAGCGATTTAATGTCTGCGCCTGTGTATCCGTGTAGTTCCAATGCCAAGTCTTTCAGATCTACATCGTCACTTACCGGCATCCCTCTTGTGTGAATTAAAAGAATCTCTAGTCGTCCATCTTCATTAGGTACAGATATCTCAAATTCTCTATCAAACCTACCTGGTCTTCTAAGTGCCGGATCAACACTTTCTGGTCTATTTGTGGCACCAAGTACAATGACATTTCCTCTGTCAGTAAGACCATCCATTAATGCTAACAATTGAGCAACAACTCTTTTTTCAACATCACCGTAAGCTTCTTCTCTTTTTGGTGCAATTGCATCAATCTCGTCAATGAAGATTATACTTGGGGAGTTGTCTTTAGCTTCTTTGAAAATCTCCCTGATTCTTGCTTCTGTTTCACCATAATACTTGTTCATAATCTCTGGACCGTTAATTAAAAACATGTTAGCTTCTGATTCACTGGCAAGAACTTTTGCAAGCAGCGTCTTTCCACATCCTGGAGGCCCGTAAAGTAAAATTCCACTATGTGGCTCAATTCCTAATCTTGAAAACAGTTCAGGATGTTTTAATGGAAGCTCTACAATCTCTCTCATTGCTTTAACTTCCTGCCCAAGTCCTCCAACTTCTTCATATGTTACTAGAACTTTTCTATCGACTGCAGTTTCTGCTGAAATGTTAAGGTTTGTAGAACGATCAATCTTAACTACTCCTTTTGGAGTGGTCTTTGTAATTTTAAAGTCCATAGAATTTCCTAATATCATTACAGAAATTTCATCACCATGAATAATTGGCAATCCTTTCAATCTGTTTTTAACAAAATCCGTAAATTCTTTGTCTACTGTAACAGAATCATTTACAGGTGTTAGGGAAATTGTTTTTACAATCTTTGAAGCTACTTTTCTAATTTTTACAATATCATTTAGTGATGCTCCAACATTTTTTCTTGTTTGTCCATCAACTCGAATGATATCTGGAAATTTTTCATCTTCATCAACTGGCCAAACGACTGCACAACTAGATCTTGAACCCATCACTTCAATAATGTCGCCAGGAGTAACTTTAAGAAAATCCATGGCTTCAGGTCCAATTCTGGCCCGTTTTTTACCAACATCTCTTTGCTTTGCTTCCCCAATCCGCATTTGCAAAGGCTCTTCTTTGCGTACCAAAAAATCACCTATTTCATGTCAACTGACATTCTACTCATATTGAGGACTTCTAATTCACTGACGCCCTCAGTTGATTTAACAGAATTTTCTAATGAATCCATTTGCCCTTCCTTATCATCTAAGATGAATTCTGCTTTTAGAAATTCTAATCCAAATGCCAATGGTTCTTTGACATGTCTTTTCATCGTGATTCCTTCTTTTAGTGATGACTTGATAGATTCTGCTAATTTATCTAGGTCAACCTCAGTGTCACTAGGAAGAATTTTTGTGATTAACAGTAGTTGAGTCATTTTCTTAAGGCCCCTGAAAATTACATGAAGAACAAGTGTAGTTTCTTGCTGCTTCTCTGCAACTTTTACATCTCCAAATTAAATCAGCGCCACAATCAGGACAATTGAATTTTACACATTTATCATTAGGCATAATATGTTTGTGACAACAGCTACATGTTGGTAATGAAATCGTAGATGACATACACCGATTTTCTGTCAACATCATTTATACTTTCCTTAGAATTTGAGCACATTTTATCTCAGTAATTTTTTCAACTCTCCACCAATTAGAGTTTGTGCAGTTTTAATCGAACCTCTCATTCCTAGTAATTTTATAATGGAGCTAGTATGAAAATCAAAATCATCTTTCTCTGAAATTTCTTTTGTGATCTCTGGTGTTATTGATTCAAATAGTTTATTGATTGTTTTATTGTCTACTCGCTCTAAAATTTTTCTTGCAAATACCTGTTTTTCAAATTCTTTGCCAAATCTTTTTGTCCATTTTTTTTGATATTGTTCAAGATCTGATCTTTTGTTTGTTTTCAAAAATTTGGATATTGCTTGTCCAGCATACACCCCTCCCATTCCACTAGTAAAAATTCCTCCAGCAGTTGTTGGTTTTGCCTGTCCTGCAGCATCTCCAACAATTACTGTTTTTCCTTCTACAAACTTTGCAATAGGACCCTTAATCCAGATTGGGGCAAAAATTTTTCTAATTGTTGAATAATTTCCTTTTTCTTCAAGAATCTTATCTAATGTTTCAGCTATGTTGATTCCTCTTCCAGCAACTCCTACTTTGCCTTTCCCTTCATTAGATGGAATAACCCATGCAAAGAATCCTGGATATTTTTCTTGATCAAAAACTACTTCTACTTTTCCTTTCTTGATCCAATTTGCGTAAATTTCGTATTGAGCTGATAACAAAATTCCAGTTCGGTCTTTGTGTACAAGTAACGAAACTCCTCTTGCATCAACAAAAATCTTACAATCAATCATCTCTTCATTTGTTCTAATCCCTGTGTCTGTAATCTCTTGAAAGCTTGTTCTCACTTTGATTACTGCACCGTTTTTCTGAGCTTGAAAAGCTATTTGTTTATCTAACTCTCTTCGACTAATTTCAACTACTTTTTGCTTCTCTGAATTAATTGTAAAACTATTCCCATTTGGTGCTATGATTTCAGCGGATTTTATCATATGATCAAAAGTTTTTCTAAATGGGATTACTCCCAGTTCTTCTAAACCCGCTATACTGACTAATCCCCCACAATGTTCAGGAGTCCCTATCTCATAATCTTCTTCAATCACAAGTACTAAAAATCCCTCTGAAGCAACTTCTCTTGCACACAATAACCCTGCAACACTTCCTCCAGCAATTACAACATCAAAGTTCATAGATTTTGTTTCTTTGTCAATTATTTAACTCAAGAGAAATACGGGAGGCGTATATATTTACAGAATCTAGTTTTGAAAAGATAAATTGAATACATTCTATTTTACACTAGACCTCTTGCGCAATTAACACAATTTGATCAAAGCATGCAAATTCACTCACAGCAAGATCCAAAGCTGAGAACATCCTCGTTATTTCATGCTAACATACAAGAAACTAGCCAAAAAACCGAGGAGCGTTCCAGTCATTTACTGGGATTAGCCTAGAACAGTTTGATTTTTTGTCATCTGAGATAGAAAAGAAATACAAGATCACAGAGAAAAAGAGACTCTCCTCTAAGAAGAGGAGACGAAGAGTCGGAGCTGGACGCAAGTTTGAGCTTCCCATCAAGGACAGGGTAGTTATGCTTCTAGTATACTACAGGATGTACATCACATACGAGCTTGCAGGGTACCTCTTTTGCCTTGACCAGAGCAACGTCTGCAGGAACATCAAATACCTCGAGCCTGCCGTGCGAGGCTCAATACCAATCCCCCAGAAGATGATGTACGCCGAATCCAAAAAGATAGGGACCATACAGGAGCTTGAACGGTACTTTCCAGGGTTTTGCGTGATGATTGACTCATCAGAGCAGCAGATCCCAAGGCCAAAGAAGAACAAAAAGAAGAGAAAGACGCACTACTCGGGCAAAAAAGGGATGCACACAGTCAAGAACCAGTATACGGTAAACCTTGATGGCCAGATAGTCCACAAGCCTCCACACTCTCCTGGCAGGCCGCATGACTACAAGATGTTTCAGGCCAAGCATCCTACACTGCCAGATGGACTACAGACGTTTGTAAACCTGGGATACGAGGGAATGAGGAATAATTTCCCAGAGTTCAATCCGGTCTGCCATGCAAGCGCAAAGGAGGCAGAAAACTGACTGTAAGGCAAAAGGAGTTCAACAGGAACCAGTCCAGAATCAGGATTACAGTAGAGCACACAATCTCAAAGATAAAGAAGTTCAGGATAATGCAGGATGTCTTCAGGAACAGGCTGCGCCGTTATGACTGTATCAGCGACATCATATGCGGCCTGATCAATTTCAGGATACGGTGGAAAGAGGATTTTGTTGTGATTCCATGACGACGATGAATTGATTCGATTAGACGACACGTTTTGTTAATAATTACGCAAGAGGTCTACTTTGCCAAGATTTACGTGTTGTAGTTCCATGAAATCGTTTAATTTCTGCTATCCAACAATCTTGAATTACAGGTTTTTTGTATCTTTTTTGCCTGTGTTTCCTAACATGACTAGTTGATCCAACTAATTTTATCACTCAAGCTTTAGATCAGAATATTTTGTATTATTCCATGACTAGAAATTGGAAAAAATACAACAAGTCACTAGTAAGACGTGGAGAAATCATGTTGTCTTTTGACGCAATCGACTCGTGGAGTACAGAACTCAAGGAGATGAATCATGGTAAAGAAGGACATCAGTACGTCTATCTTGAGAGTTTCATGGAAGCATTAGGATATTGTCATCTCTATTTGAACTTGCCATACAGACAAACAGAGGGATTGATAAAATCACACCTGAAAGAAAAATCAAAAACACCGACATATTCTGCCATTTGGAAAAGAGTAAACAGGCTTGACATCAAGTGCAACCCAAAACTGGGAAAAGACATCATCATTGCAATTGATTCCACTGGAGTCAAGGTTGCAGACAGAGGTGAGTGGATGAGGCAGAAATGGCAGAAACGAAGAGGTTTTCTGAAGATTCATGTGGCTGTCGATGTAAAATCAAAGCAGATTACGGGTCTGGAGGTTACAGATGACAAGTCACATGATTCAAAATCTTTTGTATCACTAGTTGAGCAATCAAAAGAATTTGGAAATGTGATTACAGTATTAGCTGACGGTGCATACGACACCAAAGATGACTTCTCATATTTGTACCATGAAGGAATAATTCCAGGAATCAAGACAAGAAAGAATTCATCTGTAAACACTAAATGCCATCCAAGAAGAAAAACTGTTCTGGCTCAAATTTTCAACTACGAATTGTGGAGGAATAGCGTAAGCTATGGGGACAGATGGATTGTAGAATCCGTGTTTTCAGCGTTTAAGAGGATGTTTGGAGAGCATATAACGTCACATAAAAGAGAAAACATGATTCATGAGTTGAAAATGAAAGTTTGTCTGTATAATACAATGATTGCAATGCAATAGAAAAATCAAATGAATTCAAATAATTAGAGAATGTTAATGATTAGTTGGGGTTAGGAAACAAAGCAGTGGGCTTAAGTAAAGTCCCATGAAATACTACTAGCTACGGTGCTGATTCTAGAGGCGTTAGAATACCATGTTTGGCCGCCACCATAGGAACTCATGGTTCCAAACAGATCCTTATCTGAGGTCCTATAGAGAGGACCACCACTGTCACCTTGAGCCATTTCAAAGTCAACAACTATGTGACTTCGTAGGTAGGCATTGCCTTCATCGTCATCGCCTGTCCAGAAATCATCGCTTGAATCGGTGATAAGTCCGGTTAAAACAGTTGATGCATATCCTTACTTTGTTCCTAACACCCGCCTATCTTTACAGTTCTTTAAAATCTCAGAAATCACTCAAAACCACCTCGAACTTTCCAGTGTACAAAAACAGGCTCTGTCAAGTTAGCGGGTGTTAGCTAGAAATTTTATCCGTGTCAAGTGTCGGGTATTTTTGTGGCAAGACAGACAAGATAAGGACACACATCAATATAGACGAGATTTCAATGAAAGTGGCAATCTGTAAGTTGTGTAGCAACATGACATTGTTTTTTCCTGGCGTACCAGGTTCTAGAGGAGAAACATCCAAAGATAAATTGCCACAGGAAGTAAGACGAAAACTAGGTATTTAATTCTAAAATACACTACAATCTTTTATTTTGTATGAAAAATTTTGCATGGGATGAGAAATATTTCTATGTCAAGGATGACAAAGACATAGTATATCGATTTCCAAGGAAGCCTTAGGTATCAAGGACTGACTTTGATGCGTTCTGGATTATAGTAAGCCATTTGTTATCACCTTTAATCTCAATTCCACATTTCTCACTAGGTGTTTTATTTCCTAATGCACTATGTGGTCTTAGGTAATTATGATATAACTGATAACCTGTTAGTGTTACTGAATCTTTTGTTTTTATTCCTCGCATTACTTTTTCTCTGTCTCTAATTTCACCATTAAGTCGTTCCATCTTGTTGTTGTTCATATCTCCTTGCAAGTGAATATGCCTGATATGTAAAGTTCTATGTTGTCTTTTTACTGTCCAAAACTCTTTCTTGTATGCTTCATGGTATGATCCTAATCCATCTGTAATGAACACCTTTGGTTTTGTCTGTGTAACTTGTTTTGATTTTTGTAACAGCCCTCTTGCATCATGTCCTTCTTTTCTGTCTGCAACTTCTTGTGCAATCCAGAATCTTGTCTCATCATCCATCATCGCAAATACATATTTCAACTCACCACGAATTTTTACATAAACCTCATCTGCTCTCCAAGCATCACCGACTTGTGGAACTATCTTGTCTAGGTATTGATTCATCAATTTTGTATATCTGTTAATCCAGTTGTAGACAGTCTGGTGAGTTACATCCATACCCAGAAGTTTCAAGGATTTAGCCACATTTCTTAATGATTCTCCTGAAAAGTAGAGTTGCATTGCAGCAGTGATACCTTTAGGATTGTGCTTCATCCTCTCAAAGCCTAGATTCATTGAGAATGTCTTGTGGCAATCAGAACATGAGAATCTCTGAATGGCATAATGCTTGTTTCTTCTGATACCGTATTTCTTGAGATTCTTACCCTTGCAGAATCTACATGAATCAACTGATACAGGCTCGATTGTAACCTTGTTTCTTTCTCGTACTTCCTCTCTAATTTTGAGTGAAAATTCAATGGCATGAATGTGCTTACAGCAAGCATGTCTGAATCTGTGGTCAGGACAGTCACAATGCCAAATGCCGTCTGATTTGATAACGTCATAATCTCTGTTGGTTGTCTGAGAATGAACATGGTAATGATAGTCTGATACTCTGATTAGATCGCTTTTGAGTGCGATTTGTTTTCCTTTTTCTTGTCTTGGATTTGTTTCTATCATGTTATTTCCTTCTACCCTTCTATAAGGTTAATAGTGTATATAAGTATTACCGCTTAGAAGGAGATAAGATTATAAGATTGATTGTATATTATACAAATATGGTAAAAACTACTATTGATCTACCTGATGAACTTTGGAAGAAATTTTCAATCAAAGTGATCGAAGAACATGGTGGTAGAAAGAAAAATGATGTTATTGAGAAATTAATAAAAAAATACCTTCGAGGTAAATAATATGTTAATAGACGAAAAAGAAAAACTAGCAACACTTTTTGTGGATAACTTGTTACGTGGAAGTATATCTCTTGATCCCTCACGATATACTCTTAAGGCCTCACAAGGAATTTATGATTCTATAACTACTATGATAAACCTACAGCAACAAAATGATCTTGATACAAAATAAAAAGAGAAACTACGTATAGCTATACGCCAAACATCTCATAATTATGTAGAAGGAAAAGTACGAGGCGCAATAATTGGTAAGTTATATGATTCTGATTTAGAACAAGAATTGGAAAAATCACAGCAACGTATTCAAGAATTAGAATCTAAAAATACTGAACTTCGTAGTCACAATGTTGATTTGGCAAACGAATTAAATGACAGAAAACACATTATCGAATCCTATGAAAGTGGTTCATACAAAAGAGAATGAATCTATCAAAATGTGTAAAGTGTGGCAGATCCTTAATTTTTGAGGAATTAGAATCTCATGAATGCAAAAAAGTTACCGATTATAGAATTGAAGGCAAAATATTATGGTTATTTGATGGCGAGATTTGGTATCCTCGCAAACTCATCAACCGAAAATTTACAGGTCAACAAAACAACCATAGATTTGACAGAGCCCTAAAACAGGTTCTGTAAAGTCTTCGTCAGATCTTATTGATGTCAAAAATCGTCGGATCATGACGAAAAATAATCCTAACATGTATTTAATTTACCTTACTAATGTCAGAATCCATCAGATGAATACAAATTTTATTATTTGGTTTTTAATAAAAAAGAGAAAAAAGTTAGTTGGCTTCATTAAATACTTTATCTAATGATTTGCCATCTGTGTGTTTTTCATTGTATGCTTTATCTCCAACAACTTTGTATTTTCCGTATTTACCAAGTTCGACAAAGTAATTATCACCATCAGGGCCATTTGGACCTTGATCAGATTTGCCCACATGAACGATTATTTTTTCACCGATCTCAAACTGTGGTTCATATGCATCTATGTAATGAGAATCATTTTCATATATTCCCAGTAAATAGAATGTAAACGAATCACCTTTCTTTAATTTCAGGTCGGCATCTTTGTCTTTAGTTTTTTTATCTACTTCGATAGTGATTGGTACTGATCCATAACTATCACCTTCATAATTCCATTGGACTAAATCACCTACAGACAACACGGTTCCAGATAATGTTAGAACCACAGTATCTTTTGTTAATTCCATATTTTTATTCATGGAATAACCCCCAGCACCCATTATGAGGTTAGGGTTTGCTTTGGTGATGTCTGATGGTATGTAGGAGTATTCTTCCACAGTATCAGATTGTAGAATTACTTGTTCTTCTGAAGTAGGGATTGCCAAAGATGTTAAAGATATTGTTACTGCAATCAAAACACTAGTTATTAGTAATTTTTGTTTGTTCATTTTAATATCTCCTAACTATAGTAATCATTTATGTCGTTTTTGTCTTCAGTTCGTAAATCGTATTGTCCCGGATTGCATCCACCTTTCATAGCTGTATGAGTATCATTAAATGGCCATGAAGAATGATGGTTTAGACCTGCCCAATGCCCGAATTCATGCATTATGATATATCGTGGGTTTGGTTCATTCCAAGGAGTTGTACACGCATTGCTTGTTTTGTAATCCAGATTGTCATTGGTGTTGAGCCAGATTACTTTGTAATAGCTGCTACCAGAACCATATGGTGATGTTTGTCCATAATAGTTTGTACCTGAATAGTATCTTGCATCAAGACGACTATCACCATAATCTAAAGTTGTATCTTCAGTTAATGCGAAATCCGTTGCATCTATTGCCGCTCTGCCAACTTCGCCAATTAATCTAAGACCTGCACCATTGCTTGTTCCATCTAAGGTGACATTGTCCAAATCACTAGTATCATAATATAGATCATGAGTTGTGTCTGTTGTACCAAATGGTGCCAAGTTCAGTATGCTGGAATTGGAATCATGTGCGAATGCTGTAGGTATTGCAAATACAAATGCAATTGCGAGTAAAGTTATTGAAGTTGTTTTTGTGGTATTCATGTTATTAGATATTGCCGATAATATAAAGATTCTCAAAAGTATGAAAATCGTACTATTATACTGTCACACCTTAGAGAGTTTCTTAATTTTCAAGCTAGTGTTCATTTAGGGTGCTAGAGTATAAATATATGGTAGTGTTTGAACTATGGATAAAATGAAATAATTTCCAAGATTCATAAATCGTATTTTTTGGTATAACTCAATCAATAGTTGTAATTACTGCTAGTGGAAATCCTCTCAAACTCAAAATATTTTGCTTCATCTAAAAAAATCAAATCTGACTTGTCATTAACAAATTAAAATTAAAATTAATTTTAAAGAAGAAAAATTAACTTTAAAACAATTGAGAGAGCTTGCATCCTGGAACAAAAAATTAATCTTAATTTGAAACAAAAAATTAATCTTAAGATGGATTGGAAATTCAAATTTCATTTTGGTAAATACTTCACCATCTGTTTCTTTTGTTTCTTCATCCTTGGTGAATAGAAATATTGCAGAAGAGCATTCATGCATTAAATCCGATACTTTCTGACTGATTGGTCTATCATGTTTTGGGTCTCTATAACATCATAGAACCCTATGTAACATCATAATTTTATGTAATTGTACGCAATAAAATAATTTTAAACTAACCAATTAACAGCTACCCAAGCGATTTTCACGCCTAATTTCACCACTTTTTTCACTTTTGACTTGCGTTCTCTATCAGGGTTTTCCACTTGTTTTCGCCTTGGACATCAATACCGCACATATCAGCAGGTGTCTTACCGTCTAGTGCCATATGTGGTCTAACATAATTATGATAAAGCTGGTATCCATCTATAATTGCAGAATCTTTTTTCTTAATTCCTCTGACAACTTTTTCACGATCTCTAAACTCACCATTAAGACGTTCCATTTTGTTATTGTTCATGTCTCCTTGTAAGTGAATGTGTTTGATATGCAAAGTTCTATCCTCTCTGTTTACAGTCCAAAACTCTTTTCGATAAGCTTCTGCATAAGAACCTAAACCGTCAGTGACAAATACTTTAGGTTTAGTTCCAGTAGCTTCTTTTGCTTTTTTCAACAAACCTCTTGCATTGTGTCCTTCCTTTCTATTTGCAACTTCTTGTGCAATCCAAAAACGTGTCTCATCATCCATTACAGAAAATACGTAACGTAACTCACCACGAATCTTAACAAATACTTCATCAGCTCGCCAAGCATCACCGACACTAGGATTCATCTTGTTGAGATATTTCTTCATTAGTTTGGTGTATTTTACAATCCAGTTGTAGATAGTCTGATGTGTTACCTCAACTCCAATTAACTTCAAGGCTTTAGTTACATTTCTCAAAGATTCACCTGAAAAGTACAATTGTATAGCCATAGTGATCCCTTGAGGATCATTTTTCATTTTTTCAAATCCTATGTTGATAGTAAAGTAGGAATTACAGTTCTTGCAATACCATTTTTGTATGTCGCCTTTCTTGTTGTGACGTAATCCATCTTTTACAATATTTGATGATTTGCAATGAATACAATCCTGTGACACTATCGGAGCTATTGTAATCTTGTTTTCTTTTCTAACTTGCTCTCTAATTTTGATAGAATACTCTATTGCGTGAATATGTTTACAACAGATTTGATGACTAAACTTGTGATCTGCACATGTGCATGTCCATCTATTCCCAACTAAGATAACATCATAATCCCTGTTTGTGGTTTGTGAGTGGACATGATAGTGATAGTCTGATACCCTGATTAGATCGCTTTTGAGTGCGATTTGTTTTCCCTTTTCTTGACGTTTATCTTGTGTCATACACTAGTAGTGTACACTAGTGGTATTTAAATTTATATACTAATAGTGTACACTACTAGTATGGGAATGGGAATAAAGTTGGTGTGGAAATGTGATGTTTGTAATCATGAATGGTTGTCACGAGACGGTAACAAACCTCTTCGATGTGCTGGTTGCAAAACTCCCTACTGGAATAAAAAGGCAGAATTAGAACAAGCTAAAGAATTAATGAAAATGAAAAAATCTAGAAAGATGGAGGATTTAGACGATTGAGTTTTACATCCGATAAATCATGGCGTGTTGCACGGTTAATGAATGAAAAAAATATTTCTGAAAAAGAAGCAATAGATAAGTATGACAAACTCTCGTTACCTGAGGATAATTCATTTGATACTTTGAATATGGCATGTAATGATGATCAAATTGATATTGAACCTCATTTTTTGCATGGAACTATTAATAAACCGTATCAAAAACCAGATTACTTAGATCTTGAAAATGATTATCTTTGGTCAGAATATGATACATATCATGATAGAAAATATTGGGAAGATAAAATGTTCAAAGAAATTCATGATGAAGAGTTTGAAGAAATGGAAGATGAAATTGAAAAAGATGTTGTAAATGTTTCAGTAGATAACATCATAATGAATTTTGAGGAATGTTTTAACAATAAACAATACATGTTTGCATATCCATATATGCATGAAATGTTAGATGATGTTACAAATCATAAATTAAAGAGATGGTATCGTTTAACCCCAATTCAAAAATTATCTATAAAAATCATGAAACAGGATTTGATGATAAATGTTTTGCTTCAACATGTTATTGATTTGGAAACAAAATTTGATAATCTAACCAATGTAAAAAGATCATTTCAGGTAAATGATTCATTGTTTACACATCCAAAACAAAAAGAAATGGAATTCAAACATACGGTAAACCAACTCCATAAAGAATTGTTTAAAAATAAACGAGTATTATCTAAATTTACAAAATATGGTGATGATATGAAATGGTTGCATAGACGTAATAACAAAGCATCGAGGACTAGTCTTGAATGAAATAGATGTGATGAAAAAAGCGTTAGCTGATTCAGATGATGCAGTAAAATTAAAAAACATGAATGAAGAGTTAATGCAACATCTTTCAGGCTCTGTTTACTGGCTAATCAAATATTCTGAAAAATACAACATTACATTACCCAAAAAGGAAGAATTGATACGAATGGTTGAAAAGGCAGATCTTATGATTAATCAAATGACTCAAAGAGCCGATCCGACGATTTTTGACAAAGAGAATTTCCGACGTAGACTTGACAGAACCCTAAAACAACACTCTTATAAAGTACTTGTACCGTATCATACGGTATGGTAGAAGATTTAAGATTAGATAGTTTAGAGGGCGTCGGTCCTGTAACTACAAGAAAATTATCAGATGCAGGTATCCACAACGTCATGGATCTCATCGTTAGAGGTCCAGTCGAAATTTCAGAAATAACTGGAATGGAGAAAGATACCGCAGCAAAAATTGTCAACAAAGCCCGACAACATCTAGTTGAAGGAGGATTACTTGCCAAAGACTTTGTTAGTGCAAGTGAAATTTACAAACGAAGACAAAGTATTGGTAAAATCACAACTAGTACAAATTGCCTTGACACTCTATTTGATGGTGGTATTGAAACTCAGGCATTAACAGAAGTTTATGGTGAATTTGGTTGTGGTAAAACACAATTTGCTCATACTCTATCTGTAATGGTTCAAAAACCTAAAGAAGAAGGTGGTCTTGAAGGCAGTGTTTTGTACATTGATACTGAAAATACTTTCAGACCTGAAAGAATTGTATCAATTGCTCAAGCTCATGGAATGGATCCAGATAAAGTTTTAGACCGCATCATCGTTGCTCGTGCATATAACAGTTCACACCAAACATTAATTCTAGAAGAATCTGGTCCTGTCATTGAAGAGAACAATATCAAACTAATTGTTGTAGATTCTGCAGTTGGATTGTTCCGTGCTGAATATCTTGGACGAGGAACATTATCAATCAGACAACAAAAACTAAATCACTTTGTTCATATGTTAGTAAGAATTGCAGAAACATATGATTGTGCTGCACTTGCAACCAATCAAGTTATGGCATCTCCTGATGTCTTCTTTGGAGATCCAACCCGTCCAGTTGGTGGAAACGTAGTTGCACATACAAGTACCTACAGAATATACTTTAAGAAATCAGGCAAGAAACGAATTGCTAGAATGGTGGATAGCCCTCATCATCCTGAAGAGGAAGTAGTCTTTGCTCTAGGTGAAGCGGGTATTATGGATCCTGAAGAGGCAGAGAAAAAGACCAAAAAGACTACCAAAAAGGTAACTACTAAAAAAGCAAAGGAGCCTAAGGTAGAGACTATCGTAGAAACATCTGAAGTTGAAAAAATCACTGAAACTCCAGCGGTTGAAACTCCTGCAGAAACATCTGAGGCAGAAACAGTAGAATCTGCAGTAGATACTGAATCAGATAATTCAGAACCAACAGAAGAGTAATTATTCTCTTTTCTCTAATTTTTTAACTTTTTTTGAAATTTATTTTATTTTCAATATCATCAATTAAATTATAATATATTTGAGAATCTGTTAAACATCATGACAGATCTTTATCGTTTACTTCCAGAAGAGATGGAACAATTAGTAATTGATATGGGTTATCAGAGATATCGAGCAGACCAAATTCTATATCCACTTTATTACAAATTTCCTAAAGATATCTCTGAGCTAAAACAACTTACAAAGACAATGCGAGAAGAACTCATTGAAGCTGGATACACTATTGGTTCTGCAAAAGAAATTCATCGTGTTGTTAGTGATGATGGAGATACAACTAAACTACTACTCAATCTTACTGATGGAACTCCTATAGAAACCGTACTAATACAATATCCTTCATCAAAAATTAATGGTCATCCAAGATCAACAATTTGTGTTTCAACTCAAATTGGATGTGCAATGGGGTGTGTGTTTTGTGCAACTGGCCAAATGGGATTTGAAAAAAATATTAAAGCCGAAGAAATTGTAGCTCAAGTAATTCATTTTGCAGATATTTTGCAGCAACGGGGAGAGCATGTAACAAACTTGGTCTTTATGGGAATGGGTGAACCAATGGTAAATTATGATGAGATGATTCGTGCTGTGCGAATTTTAACACATGATAGAGGTTTTGGAATTGGCCAACGAAATATTACTATCTCTACTATAGGTATTATATCTGGAATAGATAAACTGGCTGAAGAAAGTCTACAGGTTGGTCTTGCTATATCTCTTCATGCTCCAAATAATGAATTACGAAAAAAACTAGTTCCTACAGCAAGACCTAATTCTGTTGAAGAGATTATTGAAGCAAGTAGACGATATTTCAAAAAAACTGGTCGTCGTGTGACATTTGAATACGCGCTTATAGCAGGAATTAATGATTCACCTGAAATTGCAGCAGAACTAGCTAAGATTTTACAAGGTAATGGAACTCATGTAAATCTGATTCCTATCAATCCAACTGCTGGTGATTTTCAGCGTCCAACACAAGATAACGTTCATGAATTTGAACGAATTTTGTATAATGCTGGTGTAAATTGTACTGTTCGCGTAGAAAAAGGTACTGAGATCTCAGCTGCATGTGGTCAACTTCGAACAGACATTGTTGGATAAATTTTCTAAAATAATGTTCTAAGTGTTAAAATAGGGCTTTAATCAGTACTTTTCACCATATTTATTTAATAGAATTACACTATTTACGCATGGTTAGTCCCAAATATACAATGATATCAAAAATAAATGATGCTCTGGAGCCAAGGTTCAAGGCTGTATTGTCTTTGTTTATTGTGGGAGAAATTATCTCATCTGGATCGCTGTTTGATAAACATAGGGCAAAATTATTACAAAGGTACAAGGATGAAAAAAATGCCAAAGTAGGAATTGCACATGCAATTAAACGTGCTTGTGATTTGGGAATTCTCAAAAGATGTTGTGGTATCCCAAAATTAGTTCGTCTTTTATTCCACATGATATTTTTCTCCTGTTTGCTCATCAATAACTGTGCTTCCTTTCTCTGGCATCTTTCTTACAAACGCTTTGGCTGGAGTTTCAAGATTGTCCCAGTCAAGTGACATGTGTGGTTTTGTATGATTATACCAATGAACCAATTCATCTACTGTACCAAACCATTTTTGTTTTCTCTGAATCTCCCCATGGAATCGTTCTAACTTTCCGTTTGTCTGAGGATGATTCACTCTTGCCATGATGTGTTTTATTCCAAGTCTGACTAGTTCTTGTTCAAAGCGTGATGCACCTTTTCTTTTGTATTCTGCCTGATTTGCATAAAACTGGGAACCATGGTCAGTCAGAATTGATGCAGGTCTGCCATGTTTTGCAATTGCTTCTTTGAGAACTGCAAGTGCATTGTCTGTTGTAGCTTCAGCAAACACTCCGTAATGTACGATGAATCGTGAGGCATCATCCTGATAGCACAAAAACCATCTGCCATCATCTAACTGCTTCCAGTCAGTATGCCACGTGGAATTGGAATATGTCCTCTCAAATCTTATCCATTTTCGTCTTTTTCGTTTCTTTGGTTGAACTTCTGCCAATCCCTTACTCCTCAGTATTTGGTGTATTGTGTTGTGAGGTATATGGATTCCATCTGCATCAAGTATCTTTTCAAGAAATACTGCAGAACATTTGAATTTCTCAAATGCTGATTCTGCAGCTTCTCTCATCTCTTCTGTGATGATTCTTTTTAGCCTTCCTGGTTTTCCCAATACTGGAATATTTTCTGAATTACGATATTGCGAGTATAGTTTCTGTACCCAACGTGTAGATATATTCATGGAATGGGCGACATCAGCATTTTTTGCTCCATTCTCTTTTTGTCTGATTATCCATGATATCTTGACTGGATCTAGTTTCTGCATGACTAGATGGTTTTTACCTCTGTTCCAAACGTATCTTGATTTTAGTCTAGAACTGATGGGGTGAACTAATTTCAGGATAATAGACACACCTAAGACAACCAAGAAGATTATATTACAGATAGAATGATAAATAAATCCTAATGGGATTCTTTAACTTATTCCGCAAAAAGAAAAAGGAAGAACTGGAATCAACACCAGAACCAGCTAAGGAAGAATCAACACCAGAACCAGCTAAGGAAGAATCAACACCAGAACCAGCTAAGGAAGAATCAACACCAGAACCAGCTAAGGAAGAATCAACACCAGAACCAGCTAAGGAAGAATCAACACCAGAACCAGCTAAGGAAGAATCAACACCAGAACCAGCTAAGGAAGAATCAACACCAGAACCAGCTAAGGAAGAATCAACACCAGAACCAGCTAAGGAAGAATCAACACCAGAACCAGCTAAGGAAGAATCAACACCAGAACCAGCTAAGGAAGAATCAAACCAATAAATAAAACTTAATTTTTTATCATACACATCAACTTTCTAAATTGTTTTATTCTTTTACTCTGCTGTGTTTCCCAACTCTGAAAATCATCAACATTCTTTGATTAAACGAATCCTTTTGGATATCTTACTGCATTGCAATCATTGCATTATACAGACAAACTTTCATTTTCAGTTCATGAATCATATTCTCTCTTTTGTGAGACATGACATGCTCACCAAACATTCTCTTGAATGCAGAAAACACTGATTCAACAATCCATCTATCTCCATAGCTTACGCTGTTCCTCCATAATTCATAATTGAATAATTGAGCCAGAACAGCTTTTCGTCTTGGGTAGCAGTCAGTGCTAACTGATGAGTTCTTTCTTGTTTTGATTCCAGGAATTACACCTTCATGGCACAAATATGAAAAACAATCCTTGGCGTCATATGCACCATCAGCTAGTGTCTTGATTACATCTCCAGACTCTTTTGATTGCTCAACTAGTGATATGAAATGTTTTGAATCATGTGACTTGTCATCTGTAATCTCTAAACCTGTGATTTGTTTAGATTTCACATCCACTGCAACATGAATCTTCAAGAATCCTCTTCTTTTCTGCCATTTCTGCCTCATCCACTCACCACGATTGGCAACCTTGACTCCTGTACTGTCAATTGCAATGACGATGTCTTCTCCCAGTTTTGGATTCATTTTGATATCGAGTTTGCTGACACGCTTCCAGATTGCAGAATATGTCGGTGTTTTTGATTTTTCTTTCAGGTGTGATTTTATCAGACCTTCAGTTTGTCTGAATGGCAGATGCAAATAGAGATGACAGCACCCTAGTGCCTCCATGAATGATTCAGGATAGATATACTGACGTCCTTCCTTTTTGTGGTTCATCTCTTTTAGTTCTGTACTCCATTGTTCCATGGCATCAAAAGACAGCATGATTTCCCCACGTCTTACTAGTGATGTGTTGTATTTTTTCCAATTCCTATTCATGGAATCATACAAAATATTCTGATCCAAACCTTGATTGGTAGAATTAGTTGGACAAACTAGTCATGTTAGGAAACACAGCACTTTTACTCACATGGTTATTTTATGCCAATTAATCTAAACACAGTAAGAGAGTTAAAAGATCAGTTAGAGCATTCAGGATATATTGTACTAAAAAGAAAAATTCCTACTAAGAAAACACTAATCCATAAAACCTTTAGTCAATGCTTTAATCCTGAACGTAATGCAGAATTACATAAACCTGATGATGAACTACTTGGAGAATCATCTGCAAAACAAGAATATGCGTTTTATTCTATTTATGAATGTGACCAGATAAAACAAGATTTTCCTGAATCTACATTTTGTCTAACTTGTGAGCAATCCTAGCACTCTAACTTAACAGTCCAGCCACCTAACTTGACAGCGATCTCAAATCAGCAAAAACCCCCTAAGATTCAACAGTGTATCAAAGCTATACAATTTCGGCGGGCTCTGTAATAGAGTTTTAGAAATCCCAATCATTATTTTTTCTTTTTTTGTCAATGTAATGACACCTAACTCTTTTATCAAAAATGGTATAATCATCAAAGTAGAACTTGGCTAAAAGATATCAGTCACCAATTAATTACAGGCTAAAGGAGGTTCCCATAAAGCAGATCAAAATATGGAAGGATGCTCAGGCAAGGAAATTAGACAGGGAGGGAATTGCAGAGCTTGCCAAATCAATCAAAAATGAAGGGTTACAAAATCCTCCAATGGCCCAAAGGGAATCAAAGAATTCGTATCTACTAATGTCTGGCCAGAGAAGACTTGCTGCACTGAAACGATTGGGTGCAAAAAAGATTCCTGTTTTGTTACTTGCCAATAGCACAAGATATGATCTAGAAGATGCAAAGGCAGCATCAGTTGTAGAGAATCTGCATCGCAATAAAATGAACGTAAAAGATATGACTGCAGCTTGTGTGTTTTTGAGTGAATCCATAGGAAAGTCAAAGGCTGCTCGCTCTCTTGGAATATCTTCACAAACTCTAAAAAAATATCTTGGGTTTGCAGCAGTTCCAGAGAAGCTACGACAGTTTGTTCCAAAGGAGTTGTCACGTGATGATTGTACCAAATTATATCAAATAATTTCAAATGTATCAAAGGCAGTCAAAGTTGCAGAAAAGATTGTTCCATTAGATCAGAAGTTAAGAAAAGAGTATCTTAGAGTATTGTCTCGTAGTCCAAAGTCATCACATCTAAAATTACTAAAAAAGGCAAAAAGTGGAATGCTCCAACAGAAAGTTACTATTCTATTGAATAAGAGTAATGCCCGGAAACTCAAAAGTTTAGCTACAAGAAAAGAGGTAGAAGTGTCTGATATGGCAGATAAGATATTGTCAGGTTATCTGAAGAGAAGATAAAACTAGGCACAATCATCATAATTCTATAAAATAAAAATCAAGAAAACTACAACTAAAATAGGGCTTTTAGAGGCTCTACACTACATGGCAACTAAGAAATCCCATGGTCGTTCACATGGATTTAAACACAAATCAAGATCTGTTATGAAGAAAAGGGCTCCAAGAGGGGTCTCATTCTTGTTACGTGAATACCAGGAAGGTCAACAAGCACTTGTCATTATTGATCCTAGACAGCACAAAGGATTACCACACAGACGATACCACGGTAAAGTGGGTGTCATCACAAACGTTGGTAGACGTGCTATAACACTTGATGTGAAATTAGGTAATAAATCGAAAACCTTAATCACTAGATTGGATCATATCAAACCATTCGGTGTATAGAGATGGAAGAAGTAAAAAAGAAACTAGCTGTTTCTCTTTCAGAAGTTAAAGAAATTTTGGGTAAAGTAGATGTTGAAGAGATGGACCAAATCCAACGTTGGACCTATGACTATGTTTCAAAATTTGTATCAATTGAACCTAAAGATGCAAAAGAAATGAAAAAACAACTCATGAAAGAATGTGAATTAACAGAAGACGAGGCTGTTGAAATTGTAAACATCAGACCAACAAGTTTAGCCGAACTACGTTCTTTTACATTTGGCTGGAAAAAACTAATTCTTGCTGAGACTCTAGAAAAAATACTTAAGATAATCAAGGAGCACTCGTAACTTTTTAGGAGTATTTTATTTTGTACAGGGCACAATCCACCCCTAGAAAATATGAGGAATATGCTCATGTTCTAGATTTTAACCCTAGAGGAAAATCAACCACTGTAAGAGGCAGAGAAGGAATCATAGTTACCGCTATTGGAGAAGATCATCTAACTCTTTTAGAAATTCTTGGAGTTCCTAATTCTACATTTGAGGTAGATGAGAGAATCTATATCGGAAAAGAAGGACGAACTAAAGTTCTATCCGTCTTGGGAAAGATGGAATATGATAACATTTCATCATCATCTCAAAGTGAATTAACAGCAGTAGTAGAAAATATTGTGACTGTCAATGAATCAAAATTTGTTGAATATCTAAACAATGCACGACCATTAACGCCAAGAATTCATGCACTTGAGTTAATTCCAGGAATTGGAAAGACCTACATGAAAATGATGCTTGAAGAAAGAGAAAAGAAAAAATTTGAAAGCTACCAAGATTTACAAGAGAGAGTTGGATTCAAAGATCCAATAAAACACATTTCAGAACGAATTATGGATGAAATTACTGGTGAAAGTAGAATGAATCTCTTTGTAAAGAGATGATAAAACGAAAACAACTCGGACAGCACTTTCTTAACTCAAACTCAATAGCCCAATCAATTGTTTCAGAGGCCAAAATTACAAAAGAAGATATTGTATTTGAGTTAGGAACTGGATTGGGAATCTTAACTCCATTACTCTGTGAGAAAGCAAACAAAGTAATCTCAGTTGATGTTGATGAAAACCTTGTTAGAAACGCAAAATCTGCATTCTCTGATATTGACAATCTTACCTTAAAATCAGGTGATGGCTTTAAGAAAAAAGACTCCTTTTCTATTTTTGTATCAAATCTACCATACTCTAAGAGTAAAGATGTAATAGAATGGCTTGCACAAATTTCTTTCTCGCATGGTGTAATAATGGTTCAAAAAGAATTTGCTGATAAACTACTTGGTAACTCATCAAAGAGAAAAGCAGTAAGCATTATTGCCAACCATGCCTTTGAAATTAAGAAGATCTCTAAGGTCAGAAAAAATAATTTTTCTCCTCCTCCAAAAATTGATTCTGTAATTCTAAAAATAACCCAAAAAAATATTATGAAAAAAGATCTTATTCAAACAATTAACAGAATTTTCTCATATAGACGAAAAACTGTCAAAAACATTCTAAAACAATTCAACAAGGAAATTGTAATAGATAAACGAGTAGATGATCTTTCAGGAGATGAAATAATCCACCTTGCAAATCAAATCCTTGAAAAATGACGAGTATCCTCCTTCTGAGGATACTTTTTTCATGGCAGATAATATTGAAAATGAAAAAGGAGATTTTGCATTAGATATAGGAAGTGGTTCTGGATATCTAACAAAATTACTCTCTGAGAACTTTTCTTTTGTTGTTGGAACTGACATTAACTATAAAGTGTTAAAACATCAAACCTACAAAACAAAAAATCTCATTTGCTGTAATGGTTCAGATGCATTAAACATAAAATTTGATCTCATTGTATGTAACCTACCTTATCTTGCAACTGATGAAATCTTGGATATTGCAACAGATGGTGGTGCAGAAGGACTTGAAATACCTCTAAAAATAATAAAATCAGCTATACCGTGCCTAAACGCATCAGGGAAATTTCTTTTTGTAACATCCTCGCTTTCAAATTATCAGATATTAATTGATGTAACAAAAAAAGAAGGATTAACAGCAAAAGTTATTGCAAAAAAGAAATTATTTTTTGAGCAATTAATGATCATTGAAGCAAAAAAGTGATTATTTTTTTAATAATTCCGCAGAACGTTTTGCAATAGCATCTGACATTTCACTTGTTTTTGCATTACCGCCAATATCATACGTTACAAATTTTCCTTCATTAATTACTTCATCTGTGGCTTTGAAAATCACATCTCTAATTTCAGGCTCACCAAGATATTCTACCATCCATGCTGCAGATAAAATTGCAGCAGTAGGATTTACTTTATCCATTCCTTTGTATTTTGGTGCACTTCCATGTGCTGGTTCAAACATGGCATAATTATCACCAATGTTTGCAGAATAAACATTTCCAATTGAACCGATATTGCCAGAAGCACATTCTGATATGATATCCATAAATAGATTTGTGCTTAATAAAACAGAATTGTTGAATCTCTCAGGATTTTTTACTAATTGCTGAGTCATATTATCAATATAGTATTCTTCAATCTCAATTCCTGAATTTTGTTGTGCAGCTCTTTCTACTTCGCTCCAAAAAATTCCATCAGTTCTTTTTAGAATGTTTCTTTTTGTAATTGCTGTTACTTTTTTTAATCCATGTTTTTTTGCCCATTCAAATGCCGAATCTATTATTCTTTTACAACCTTTTCTTGTTATTTTTCTAATTGCTATAGCAGAATCTTCAGATGTATTAAACTCAATTCCTGCATACAATCCTTCTGTTGCTTCCCTAAAACATACAAAATCAAGCTTTGTATTTGGTGATAATCTGTCGTATGTTTTAATGGGTCTAACATTTGCATACAGCTCAAATTTTTGTCGTGTAGAAACAGCTACACTTCTTGGAGTATTAGGTGATGGTACAGTTGTAGTGGGACCTTTGTAGCAGGCATCACTTTCTTCCATGATTTTTAATGTAGCATCAGGAATGTATGTGACTCCACCATTTTTTTTCCACTGTTCTGAGCCTGCTTCACAGCGAATAAGCTCAATTTGGGTATTACAAGCTTCCAAGACATGAATCATAGCATCAACTAATTCGGGACCAGTTCCATCACCATTAATCACGGCTGCTTTTTTACCCATTTCAGCGAGAATTGTCGATTGAGCGTATTTAATTCTACCCTTGTCAAATAACCTGATTTTTTTTATGGTTGTTTTCTATAGGAGTAATTTATTAACATAATTTGATTTCATTTTGATAGAAGATGATCATTGTACAGCTCTCAGATCTTCATGTAGGCTCTCAGTTTCTACCGGAAGTATTTGAAACAGTAGTCAAAGAGGTCAACGAGTTAAATCCAAATGTCATTGTAATTACTGGTGATCTAACAAATGAAGGTTTGATGAAAGAATATGAAAAATGTAAATCACTGTTGGCAAAATTTAACACAAAAAAAATTATTTCAATTAGTGGAAATCATGATTATAGAAACACAGGTTATTTGTTGTTCAAAAAATTCTTTCCATTTCAAACAGTTAACGAGTTAGATAATGATGTTGTTTTAATAACCGTTGGAACTACTAGACCTGATAGAAATGAAGGTGAAGTTGGATATAGACAAAATTTGTGGTTGGAGAGAACTATGAAAAAATACAAAGACAAGGTAAAGATTGTAGCAATGCATCATCACTTAATCCCCATTCCTGATACTGGTTCTGATCAGCTTACTGTTGTTGATGCTGGTGATATTCTAAGAACAGTTTTGGATACTCAAGTTGATGTAGTTTTGTGTGGACACAAACATAGACCTTGGGCTTGGAATTTTGGAAAACTGACAGTTGTTAACGCTGGAACTGTCACGTCTGAACGAGTTCGTGGATTGTTTGAAAACACCTACAACATTCTTACCGTTTCTAACAAAAAGGTACAAGTAGATCTTAAAATTGTAGGTGGAAAAAGACTCCATATTGATGAAATTGTAACTAATTACAGTCAATTTGGAGAAGAATGAATTTATTTACAGATTAATTCTAGGCATCTTTATGCGGGGGTCGCCTAGCCTGGTAGGGCGTGGGATTGCTAATTCCATGTCCGCAAGGACACGGGGGTTCGAATCCCCCTCCTCGCGCTATTAAAAATTAAACTTAATAGACCGATTAAAGAAGTTTTTTCAATGGGACGAAGAAAAATTCAAAAAATTATTCGAACTGGTCCTAAAAATGCAACAACTGGAATGTGTCCAATGTGTAGAACAATTGGTAAAGTATTCCTTCTTGGTCCACCTGGAAAAGAAAGAGGAAAATGCGAAAAATGTCGCCAAGAGTTTGAATTATAGCTCAAAAACCAGCCTGCACATCAAAATATCCACCCATAGCTTTTTAAGACAATTTTTTGTTGATAGATAATTATGAGTTCAGAAGCTGAAACTATCTATGAAAGAGTTGCAAAACTTGAGGATGAAATTGCATTACTTAGAACTGAAGTTGACATTCTCAAAAAGACATTTAGAAATAAAATTGCCCGTCATGAAATATCAATGATCAAGAAAGGTCAGGAAATTAATTCTATCATTGATTAATTTTTTGCCTTTATACTTCGTATCATTTCTAAAATAAAATCTATATCTTCCGCGTTTGGATTGATTTCTAAATATTTGTTCAAATATTTCAATGCAGTTTCAGAATTTAGTAATCTTTCTTCTAGGATTCCCTTATCTCTAACATCTTCTGGGGATTCAGGTTCAACTGCCAAAACCATGTTAGTACATCGCAGTGCTTTATCATAAGCAAATGATTGTACATAGGAATTTTTCAAGTTACGAGTCATTCTTACAAGAATTTGTTCTGACTCTATCTCATCAAGAAATTCTGATTGAAATTTTAATTGTCCATCAAAAGTAGTATCTAATATTCCCTGTAAGTCGTCTAAATCTAATAGATTTCCATCATAAAATGGATCTAAAATCATCTCTTCGTTATATTTAACCAAAATGTGACTTGGAAATCCAACAATTTTAAGATCTAATCCAATAATCTTTGCAACCTCAACATAAAGAATTGAGATAGTAATAGGGAGACCTACTTTTTTATCAATAACTTCATTTAGAAAATTATTCTTTGGATTAAAGTAATCATCGTCATCTCACTAAAGCCTAAATTTTCAAAGAGATGTTCATTTAACATTGAAATTAGATATGTTGGATTTTTAACATCATTGATTGACTCTTTTAGAGACATCCCTATCCGATTTATCTTCTGAATGTACTCATCTACATCTAGATTAGGATATTCTAAAATTTGGGCAAATTTTAGGCATTTTTCAACTAGGTTGAAGTTTGGATTTTTAACAAATGAAGACCATTCTGCAACAAATGGATCAAACTCTTCTTCCAATTATTACAAACTCATCTTTTTGAGGTATAATTGAGGATCCTTGAGCTCTCTTGTGTTTGGAGGAATTTGAATTATTTTTTTGAAGGTGTCTTTACCCAATTTTTCATATACTGCTCTGGTAAAGTCTTTTCCCATACTTTTTCTGACTTGATATGATGAAAAATCTGTTCCCATAAAAGTAGTAAGATAATTTTGAAAATCTTTGTCATCATTTAAGATATTTTCAATTGCAAAACTAGCCATTCCTTCCATTGCTGTAAATGCTGCATGGTGTTGTTGAATTGGAACAAGCCATCTCTTGTAAATATCTAAAAGTTGTGGAATTGATTCCTCTATCTTTGGATCTATCTCTACATGTGTGAATGTCATAACATCAGATCCAATCTGTTCAATTAAGAAATGGTCTGGATTCAAAAAGAAAAATAGATTTGCTTTTTTTGCAAATGGAAAATCGTCTGGCACTGTCTGTAACTGGCAATATTCTGAAAGCTTGTTGATAGTTTCAGTATCAAGCGACAAAATTATATTTGCAAGTTCTTCATTGATTTTGTTTACCTCCATCGCAGCATTCTTGTTTACTTGTTGTAGATTTTCTTGTGCAGAGTGAATTAATTCTTCTAATACTGTCATCTTCACTGCACCTAGATAGCCAGAATTTACATTTTCAAATCTTGATTCATACGGTTCTCCTTGTTTATAGAGAATTATCTGTGGATATTTTGACAAAATAAATTTGTTTAGATAAATTACAGAATCAAGATAATCTCCATATGTTGTTGTAATTTTAGATATGTACTGAATTGCATATGTTGAATATACCAAATATTTTGGAGTATCTTGTTGCATCAATTCTGCAATCTTTTTTAGATCTTCTTTTGCAACCAAGTTAAATAATTCTGTAACAAACTTCTTTGCCTCTTTATCCGCAAATACTTTGTCTCCTTTCATTTTTTTTAAATCTCCCAATTCTGGAAATTTTAACTGTAGATCATCAGGAACTTTAACACCAAGAAAGTCTTCTACCTTATCTTTGAAAATTGGAAAAATTTCTTTGGCAATATCTTCTAATTCTTTGAATTGCACTTTATCTGCGAGGCCTTCTTTGGCTTTGATTGCTAACTGTGTAATCTCTTTTTCTTCATCAATTTCAACTGATAATTGGCCAAATAGGGCTTCGGCAAACTCTTCATATTCTCCCAATTTGCATAAAATCAAAAAATACTACATTTAACATTATCTTGATTTTTAGTGTGTTGCATAATTCCCACTGCTCGCTTAGAACATGCACGGGCCTTGCATATTTTGGACTACACCGCTCCTGCCCCATGTCTACCAGCTTGTTGTACGTGGCCACCTTGATCCTGACTTCCTGCACCATGTTCTTCCACTTTAGCGAGTACAGGTGCTCGCCGAACATCCGCTTGAATGCAGAAAACACGATTTCCACCAGCCATCTCTTGCCATACTCGACCTTCTTTTTCCATTCCTCCCGGAAGCGCCTTTTCTCGTCATCTAACATCTTCCACACGTGGCTGTCAGCAGATCCGCCAAGCTGCTTCCTGACTGTGATCCCCCATGCGTCGCCGATCCCTTTCCCGCGCGCCATTGAGTTTACCTTGAGCTTGATGCGTGAATCCACGCCACGATCCCTGCATGCAGTCACGTTGTTTCTGGAAGCATAAGCAGCATCCCCGTACAGGCAGCATCCTGCGTCTGCCGGCCCGGCGGCGGAATCCTGCGTCTGACCTGTCCGTGTCACAACCTCCAAGGCCTCATCAAGCAGCGGAATGAGCATCGGCGAGTCCCCGGTTCTGTCGTCGGTGACCTGGACTGCCAGTATCTTCTTCGTGTCCACGTCCACCATCACGTGGAGCTTGACGAAACCTCTCCGGATCTTCCATTTGTGTCTGATCCACTCTCCCCTGTTGTGCTGCTTTAGGCCGGTGGAGTCTACTGCGAGGCGGACTGGCACTGTCCCGCCGCCCGTGACGGTAAACACGCTGCCATTCCTTTTGACCTCCAATGCTTGGAACCTCCTGTATATTGTGGCGTAGCAAGGCGTGTCCCAGTCACCGAGCGTCTCAATCAGCATTCCCTGCAGGTGCCTGTACGGCAGCCCCGTCATCGATTTTACCACCGCCAAGGCCGCAAACAGTGACTCGGCGTACCGGAACGGCGCGCCCACCTTGTTCCTGTTGGCGACCATCACCTCCTCATGCCTTTGTGGATCGTCCCGGATAATCAACGCTTGGCCGCGCTTGACGTATTTCTCGTTGTCAGTCATCATCAGTCTGTATCTGATCTACTGATCCTTAGCTTTTTCGGTCTCGGACGGAGTGGGGATATTCACGGTAATGTACTAGGAGGAATTATGCAACACACTATTGATTTTTTGTAACAAAGAAATTATTAGTTTACAAATAATTGATTTGTTATCAGAAATGCTAGAATCTAGTGTTAAATTCCTGAAATGCGTTAGATGTGGATCTAAACTAGAACTAGATATATTCAAACTTGATGAAGAAATTGAAGAAGGAATTTTAGAATGCAAAAAATGCAATTTAGCATTTCCAATTATTGAGAAAATTCCTATTTTGTGGGATGATTTTTCTAAATACCTTTCCTCTCGTAAAGTTTTGGGTGGTAAACTCTATCTATTAGCTAATACTGGAAAAATGAAAAAATTTTTAAAATTTTCATTATCACAAACCAAACGAATCAATGGTGATAGAACTGTAGTTGAGGAAAGATGGTCTAAAATATATCAAAACAATAAAAGTTCTAAATTCTATTCTGTGATAAAAAAGAATCTTAATTTTATTGCAAAATCAAAACTTGTCTTGGAGTATGGTTGTTCAATTGGAATTATTACATCGTCTTTGGCTGATTGTCATGATATGGTGTTTGGAGTTGATAGATCATTTAGTGCACTTAGATATGCAAAAAAATCTTCAAAAAACAATCTTGATTACATTGTAGCTGATTCGTTATCTCCAGTTTTTGGAAAATTGCAATTTGATTTAATACTTGCATTAAATGTTTTAGAATTAATAGAACCTCTTGAGCTGCTAAAACAAGTATCAAAACAAATCTCTACTGGCTATTTTGTGATCTCTGATCCATATGATTTTGATAGAGGTACAAATTCTGTTAGAAAACCCATAGATGAATCGACACTACGCACAAATTTGTGGAATTTGGGGTTTAAAATTTCATCAGAAACAAAAAACCCATCTTATATTCCTTGGAATTTAAAACTTAATCCGCGTGCTACCTTAAACTATAAAGTAGATTTGATTATTGGGAAAAAATAGTATGATTTGGAATTAAAATTTAAATTTGATTCACATTCTATTATTATCACATGACTAAAATCAATTCTTCACTAATGACCTTACAAGAGATTGATGAAGTAATCACTATAACTAAAAAAAATTTAAACTAGAAAAACCAGGTATTACAAGAAGATTTTTAGAATCTACTGAATCATCCGAGGAAGGATTTTTCGAAGAAATAACAAACAAAATTTCTGATGGGTTAAGAAAAGTCAAACTATATGGTAAAGAAAAAATTGATGTAGTTAATTCTGTAAAATCAACATTATCCCAAGCCCAAGCCGTTTTACAAGATAAATTCGAAAAATTACTTGTACAAATAGAACAATTCATTTCTACATTATTTACTGAATTCATGAGAAAGTCATTAGATTTAGTTCCTAAAAAAATTCAACAGGGGGATCAGGGTTATTTCAAATTAGATTCAGTCACATTTTCTAGATCAATCTTTCTAGAATCAGGGGCTGCAGCATCTCTCACAAAATTTTTTCAAATAACTGCTTCAGGTGAAATGTCTTTTGATGCTGAATATTCTTGGAATGCTAACTAAATTAGAATTACTCATATATGCATCAGGCTAAGACTCAAAAGCCCTCGAAGTGACTTGGCAAATTAGTTCAAGGCTCTTATTCTTTTTAGATCTAGTGGGATAACTCAGTTTTAGTTCAATGCCTAATGTGTACCGGGGGCGAGTTTTGTGAAATTAGTTAGATGCCTGCCTATTTTCTTTATAAAGAAACATGAATCATTGACTAGAACACTTTATGACTATCTGATTTAGAGAAAAAGAAAATGAAAACTAAACTTTTGATAATATTTGTATTCGTTGGTTTCTTGTCATCATTTGCATTAATTCCAAACAGTGAAGCTTTACGTGAAGTCTTGACTGTAGAAGAAATGAGCAAAAGATCTGATGCAATTGCAGTTGGAACTATAGAGAGTACTTGAATTGATGTAAGGCCATTTGATGATTATATCATTGTAGATACTGCCAAAGTCAAAGTAGACAAATGGTTCAAAAACAATAAAAATTCTGATACGTTGGAAATTCGATATTATGGGTATTGGGCAAAAACAATAGATAACTTACGAGGGAAATTCATCTTTGATAATCCTCTTTTTAGTTATGAATCGGGCAAAAAATTCTATTGATTTTGGATCATGAAGAGAACACTGCTGTTATGGGTGGGGGATACTATCCGTTGTTTGAAGGATCATTTGTCATAAATGATGATGTTGCAATCTCACAAGCTGGGGAACAAATAACACTGCAACAGCTTTATGAAGTCCTTAACAATAATGTTGATGATACATCAACTGAACTTGATGTTGTTTACCCTGCTCCACTCAAACAGATTGAATCTGGATTGTATGTGGGTGAAATACAATGCAAGGAAGATCTTGTGAAAGTCATCAAAAAATCTGATAATATGCCTGCATGTATAAAATCTGAATCAAAATCAAAATTAATTCAAAGAGATTGGATTAAATTCCAATTTTCCTTTTGTGGCGCAGATGGGTTTGACTCTAGAGGCAACCTGAACAAAAGCAATTCAACACATCATTGGGATGAGAATGAATGTGGTTGGGAATATGTAGGTCCTGTAACTAATTCAATTAACAAATGGTCTGGTGATGTGCCTGAAAATGACAAATGGTGCAATACGGAATTGATTGTAAAAACAAAAGAAAAGATAGACCAAGAATTACTAAAATTAATTTTACTAGATGAGATTGCTAAGTTTGGAGTAGTATATGATATGCAAGATAGAGACATCTTACTAACAGATATGGGGAAAAATAAAACCAAAATTTCAATGGATGGTTCATGGAAGTTAAAACAAGACCGACCAGATATCGTCAAAGCACTTACAGAATTAATCTTTGTAGATCATGTCGAAGAATATCATGGACGATTGTTGGTGGTTTCGTGTCAATGAAAACTAGACTTTTGATAATTATTGTATTTACAATTCTATTGACGGTGTCGTTGATAGTAGTTTCTCAATGGGGGACAATACAAAAAGAAATTTGGTACATAACTGGAGAATATGGTCGTGGTTCTGTTTTGATTCCATCAATTGATTATGATTATAGTATGATGTATGTGGTAGTTTTAGTAGCATTTGGAATTATTAGTACTATAATTATTGGAATAAATTTTATTATTTGGAGAAAAAGAAAATGAAAACTAGAGTATTGATAATTATTGCAATTGTTACTGTTATAGTAATTCTTGCCTTTACTGTAAAAATGAACCCATATGATGGTTTACCAAGTGATCATGTAGAAGAACTTGGAGTGGACCCCTGTTTTTAGTACCACTTTTTGCATGATTTTATATACAGTCAGTTTCATTTATGTGTCATCTCCCATAACTCCATAAATTCATCTGGAGTAAGATATCCCAATGCAGAATGAATTCTAGAACCATTGTAATCTGCACGTGTTTTTTCTAGAACCATTTCTGCTTGTTGATAGTTTGCAAACTCGTGTGGCCACAGATATTCTTTTTTGAGAGTTTTATGAAACGATTCAACACGCCCATTTTGTTCTGGTGTGTGATGCCAGATGAACTCGTGCTTTATTCCAAGTAGAATAACTGCCTTTCTGAAATCTCGACTGTTGTATTGTGAACCATTGTCTGTTCTGAGAATTAATTTGGAGTAATCAGGCTTTGCGATAGATACCGCATTGATGATACTGTCAATTGCAGTGTCTTTGGGAGCTGCCATATCAAAGGAATACTAAATCCATTTTCTGCTAAATGCATCTACAACATTAAAGCAGTAGCACCAACCATCAACTCCACACCAGACATACGTTATGTCAGTCTCCCACAGTTGGTTTGGGCCAGCCGGTTTGAAGAGTATTATGGCAGATTTGATTATGTCATTTTTAGATTTGCGAGGCTCAATCCAGCCTAGTTTATGAAATATTCTGCGAATCTGTTTACGATTTACAGATTTATCTAGTTCTTTTGACACTTGGGCTGCCATACGTCTAGTTCCATAGGTTGGTCTGATACTGCCAATTTTCTGAACAACATCAGTCACTACAGGATCCGTTGGAGTAATTCTAGGAGACTTGGAATAGTACCATCGAGTCTTTGATACCCCAACAAGTGATAGTGATTTGTTCAAACTGATGTGTTTGCTCAGTTCTTTTACTGCAGTCATCTTTTCTGGTTCTCCAACGTTTTTTTTAAAATATCATTGGCAATTGTAATCTCACCGATTAGTCGTTTTAGGGAATCATTTTCTCTTTGTAAATTCTTGCAGACATTTCCATTTGGTGCACCGTTAAGTGATGCTTTACCCCCATCAACAAACTTTTCTCTCCAGGTGTAGAATGTCTGAGGATAAATGTTGTACTTTCTGCACAGTTCTGCAGTTCCAATGTTGGTGTTTAGTGATTCAAGAATTATTCTTGATTTTTCTGCTGGTGTAAACTTGCTCTTTACCATGGGAATACGCCTCCCAGTTTGCTCAAAAAGTGTATGTATGGTACCGGTCCTATTCTAGAGGGGTCCAGACCAATGTGAAGAAGTAATATCTGAAAAGGAATATCATAATTGTAGAAAAGCTGCAGATAATTACATTAATTGTATGTATGGAGAGAGGACTCTAGCATTTTCACAAGGATCTAATTTTAAACCAATTGATACTGGCTTACACCCAATTCTTGCTAATAATTATTTTAATAGTATGAATCCTGTTTTTATAGATAAAGTAATAAAAAAATTAGAAGATGATTTAACACATACACTTGAACAAAAATCCTATTCAGATAGTCAAAGTAAGGCCAGCATAGAGAAAAATGGAATTGATCATCAGTCATATGCGTGAGAAGTATATTCAAAAAGCAAGTAATGAATCTACTTTAAATGAAGATAAATTATTGAATGATATCATCTTAGATTTGGATTCATTATTCCAAGAATAATATGTCCTGATTATTTACAGGCAAAAAAATTTGATCCATATTCAGATAAGTTGACAGAGCTTATCAAAACAGCTAATCTTTTTCAGTCAAAATTTTAACCTAAAATGTAACAACAGTGTAAAGATAGTTCCTTATTGACCAGTGCAATACAATCAACAATCAAAAAGTGATTATAGTGATATTGACAAAAAAGGAGTAGATTTGTCATCTAACTCATCGTCAATTCCTAAACTATTCTTTGACAAGGGCACCATTCGTATTGAAGATAGCAAACTAATCCGGATTCCAGGCACAAAATATGATGATAGAAATAAAGTTCTCAGATCCTATGGTCTGAACTATTCTGAAATTATTGAATATCTGAAAAAAAGTGATTTGGATTTTGTTGATAATGTGCCTGATTTCATATCATCTCCTGTATTTCAAATGAGAGATTTAGAACTGCGAGATTATCAACTGCAAGCCATACAAAATTGGGAAAAATCATCCATGAGAGGATGTGTCATTTTGCCTACTGGTGCTGGAAAAACTGCCATAGGAATCAAGGCGATACAAAAAGTAAATGCATCAACACTAGTGGTAGTTCCAACAATTGATTTGATGGAACAGTGGGCAAACAATATTTCCAAATATCTATCAATCAATAATCAAAATCCACAAGACATTCCTATTGGAAGATTAGGTGGAGGGGAAGATAATCTTCAAGCAATCACGGTTACAACATATGATTCTGCATATCTTAGGGCATCAACCATAGGGAATCAATTCAAATTGATAATCTTTGATGAAGTACATCACCTACCTGCATCTGGATATCGTTCAATTGCTGAGCAGTTCATTTCACCATATAGATTGGGCTTAACTGCAACAATAGAGCGAGAAGATGAATTACACGAGTTAATTCCATATCTTATTGGCGGAGTCGTGTTTCGTCTTGGATCACAAAAACTCTCAGATCAAAAACATTTGGCAGAATATACCATAGATAGAATACAAGTTAATCTTACTCCAGAAGAGCAAAAAGAATACGAAGCCAACCATACAAAATTCTTAACAAATCTTAGACAGTTAGGATTCAAAGTTCCATCTATGTACAATCTCAAACGATTAATCATGATGTCAAACAAAAACAAGATTGCAAGAGAAGCAATGCTTGCAAGAAATAAAGCAAATGAGATTGCGCTAAACAGCAAAGCAAAGATAGATGAATTACAAAAAATTCTGCAACAAAATAAAAACATAAAGACAATAATTTTTACCCAGAATAACAAAATGGTCTATAATCTCTCAAACAGATTTCTCATTCCACATATTACTTACAAGACAATAAAAGAAGAAAGACGAGATGTTTTAGAGGGATTCAAATCTGGCAGATATAATGCAGTTGTCACTTCAAGAGTATTAGATGAAGGAGTAGACGTTCCTGATGCAGAATTAAGCATAATTATGAGTGGTACAGGTAGTGGAAGAGAATTGACACAGAGATTAGGCAGGATTCTAAGACCAAAACAAGATGGTAGAAAGGCAAGATTGGTTGAACTTGTATCAAAACATACACGAGAAACAAACACCAGTGCAAGAAGGATAACTGCACTGAAAAGAAATTCTTCTGCTACTAATGGTGATTCATCATCATATGGGAATTGATAGTATGTTTAACAAAATAACAAAAACAACTGAGGTTATGTTCTAATGTTTTCATCTGAACTTTTGCGTACCAGAATTAATCGAGGTAAAATAACACCATTATTTTGTACTACAAATTTTGGTAATGGTACAGATTATGAACTTGTCAACAAGCTTGTTGTATTTTTCACAAATGCCCAAAAAGACAGACAATGTAAAGGGGATTTACTACAAAAAATAGGATTACTTGAATCCAAATACGATTACAAGGTAGTAAGGGGATTTTATGAATTGTTAGAACGTCGTTCTGTTTTTGAACGATTAAACACATCATCATCAATTGCAACACCGATGCTGATAAGGCAGAAATTGTTTGAGGAATCCTCAAAGCAAGGTTTGGCTTTGTCTAATTCACAAAGGCAAGATATCATCCAGAAAATTGCAAATCAGATGCATATTTCATCAGAGAACATTGAAACCATAATGTGGAGTGATAAAGATGAGAATCTAATACTGACACAATTTGATGTTATCAATCCAAAAGATCTAATTTTGTGGTATAATCTTTCATTGTTTCAAACACTCCTTTTCAAATGTACTAAATTGGAATTTTATGTAAAAGGTGGACTATATTGGAAGCAAGTTTTGCGTAACGTCAAAAAATATGGGCTAATGTATAATTTGGAATACTATGCAGAGAATAACTCAAACGAAGGAGAAGATCCCATCAAATGTGTTCTAGAAGGACCACTTAGCCTTTTCAAAATGACTGATAGATATGGCACATCAATGGCTAAATTATTGCCATCAATTGTAGGCACGCCAACTTGGAAAATCAGTGGTTCCATAGTAAAAAAGACGGATGATGGACAAAAAATCTATTCATTTGAGTTATCAAATGAAAACACTAAGGAA
Source organism: Candidatus Nitrosopumilus sp. (assembly GCA_965247045.1). GTDB lineage: Archaea > Thermoproteota > Nitrososphaeria > Nitrososphaerales > Nitrosopumilaceae > Nitrosopumilus. The sequence goes on along the minus strand of CBDFGF010000006.1, from coordinate 387,593 downwards.
TTTCTTCGCTCAACAATAGATTCCTCCCATCAAAATGATGATGATTATGTTTATGACAGTTCTACGGAAGCCGCATTTGCAAAGAGATTCCATCAACACTTTGATCAGAATGACAAGTTTGGATGGAAAATTTCCAGGGAACCTGACCCATTAATTGCAGATGGCAAAGCCATGATCCCTGATTTTCTTTTTGAAAGATTTGGACGAAAAGTGTATTTTGAGATTGTGGGTTTTTGGACAAGAGAATATCTTGAGAGAAAAGCTGCTAAACTGAAAGTATTGTTTGATAGCAACAACAAAAATGTTGATCTGTTGGTAGCAGTAAATTCAGAATTGGCATGTTCATCACAGATTGAAACAATGTCTAAAGATAGAATTTTTACTTTTCAAAAAGACGTTTCAATCAAACCTATTTTAGAACATTTAAAAAAAATTGATGTTGAAATAATTGAAGAAAAGATTCATACGAAAATAAAACTGGATGAAAAAAATCTAGATTTGATTTCTATAAAGCAAGTTGCCCTTGAAAATTTCCTTCCAGAGGCAGCAACATTGAAGATTCTTCTCGCTGATCATCCTGATGATTATGTTACAGCAGGTGCATATTTGATTTCAAAAAAGAAAATCAATTCCATAGAAGATGACCTTGATGGAATTTCTAAGTTTGTAGAGGCTTGTAAGATATTGGCATCACAAAAAATCCCCGATTCATGTCATGCTGATTTACTATCAAAAATGGGCTATGATGTGATTTGGGAAGACCTAGATCCCAATCATGCTAAAATATCAAAAAAGTAACATTATTCAACTATCCGCATAAGAGGATGATGAAAAGCAACCGATCTTTACAGAAAAAAAGCAACCCTATGCTGTGTTTCCTAACATGACTAGTTTATCCAACTAATTCTACCAATCAAGGTTTGGATCAGAACATTTTGTACAATTTCATGAATAGAAATTGGAAAAAATACAACCAATCCCTTGTAAGAAGAGGAGAAATCATGCTCTCCTTTGATGCCATGGAACAGTGGGGTACAGAACTCAAAGAGATGAATCGCAGAAAAGAAGGACACCAGTACGTCTATCCTGAAAGTTTCATGGAAACACTAGGGTATTGCCATGCGTATCTGCATCTCCCCTACAGACAAACAGAGGGACTGATAAAATCACACCTAAAAGAAAAATCAAAAACACCGACATATTCTGCCATTTGGAAACGTGTCAACAAACTCGATATCAAGTGCAACCCAAAACTGGGAAAAGACATCATCATTGCAATTGATTCCACTGGAGTCAAGGTTGCAGACAGAGGTGAGTGGATGAGACAAAAATGGCAGAAGAGAAGAGGTTTTCTAAAAATTCATGTGGCAGTAGATGTAAAATCAAAACAAATTACAGGTCTTACCATTACAGATGATAAATCACATGATTCAAAATCTTTTATGTCTCTGGTAGAACAATCAAAACAGTTTGGAAATGTAACTAAAACCCTTGCTGATGGCGCATATGACACAAAAAGTGATTTTTCATATTTGTATCATGAAAATATCACTGCAGGAATCAAGACAAGAAAGAACTCATCAGTTAACACTGACTGTTATCCAAGACGAAAATCTGTATTGGCTCAAATTTTTAATTATGAATTATGGAGGAATAGCGTAAGCTATGGGGACAGATGGATTGTTGAATCAGTGTTTTCTGCATTCAAGCGAATGTTTGGTGAGCATGTAACATCGCACAAAAGAGAGAATATGATTCATGAACTGAAAATGAAAGTTTGTTTGTATAACAAGATGATTGTAATGCAATAGAAAAATCAAAAATTGATTGTTCAATTAAAGGATGTTAATGATTTTTGCAGTTAGGAAACAAAGCACAACCCTAGTCTTTACAGAAAAAAAGCAACCCTAGACTTTACAGAACCCTTTTGACATACGCTACAATCACATAGAATGTTTGAAAGACATTTTCTTTGTTATTTTCAAGTATTTTCTTTAATTCTGTACCAATTGTTGCTGAATGAGGCTGATTTAAAATTCCCAATACCATTCATGAGGAGTAATTAGGTATTTACAGTTACCACCCTAACGTAACACCTCACCACCCGAATGTAACACTAGTTTGAATCTGAGAGAATTTAGTGAAAACGACCTAAGATGTAACAGTGTACAATTATGTACGACCTCATATGGGATTGAATGGTAAAACTCCAGCTGAAGCTTGTGGTATTGATGTTAAAGGAATTAACAAATGGATAACTTTAATTCAAAACTCAGTTAAGCAAAAAATATGAGTGTAGATGAGAAACAATGGTTAATTTCAAGATTAGATACAACTATCAAAGTAGTTTTTGATGAATTTCAATTATTAAAAAATGATTTTATTAAAATTCGTGAAGAGTTAGTAACAAAGATTACCAATAAACGTAATTATGTTTTATCTTCTGTAGTTTTTGTTTCAGTTTTACTTGTGGCTCTTCAACAAATTGAAATAATTGACACTGTATATTTTTTAACAATATTAGTTTTGGATTTATCTATAGGTTTGATAACTTTTTTTATTGCTACTAAGTATATTCAATCAACATCTACAGCATTCATCCACATAGAAAATAGCATAACAAGTGCTCAACAAACCCTTAATTAATATTTTAAATTTGTGATTAACGAATCAATAGAACTGGTTAATGTTGAAATGACTACTATCAGGGAATACAGTGATTTTGCGATGGTGTTATCAGGACTAGTGTATATTCCTTTTATAAACTCAATGATACAAAGTTCAAAATCCAGATTATTAGATCCTTACTACAAGAAATTATTTTCTGAAAATGCAAAAGAATTAGAGAAACCGATAAAATCTGCAATTATTAAATTCAATACAATAAACACACAAAATATATCACTAAACTCATTACAATATGCTAACAGAGTAATTTCTGAATATAAGCAAAACCAATCCTAATTTTAGTCAATAATCTATGTCCCGATCCTTGACAGGTAGAAGAATTTTACACTGTTACATCTTAGGTCGTTTTCACTGATTTTGTCGATTTTGAACTAGTGTTACATTCGGATGGTGATATGTTACGTAGGGTGTTTGAACTATGGATCAAATGAAATAACTTTCTAAGATTCATAAATCGTATTTTTTGGTATAATTCCATCATGGTATGCAAAGGAACCTGCACACAGTACAAGGCAAAAAGAGTTCATGGAATTAATCGCTACATTCAAGGGCAAAAGATGTGCTTAGTATGTGATATTTTTGTATGGTGGGATGGTAAGCACTGCCCGTGTTGCAACTTTGCACTAAGGACAAGACCACGTAACACCAAAAACAGAAGACAGTTACAAATGATCAGATTGTAAAAAGAATTTAGCATGAATTGATCAGGAAAGCAGTTTCATCCAACAGCTATCCTTTCCATTAGATAACCAGCTAAACTCATGCAGTTTCAGAATATCATTTATCATCACACGGCGAGAAGACCACCATACAAATACGGTGGTAGTTCACAGATACATCTCTGGAACAAGACATTGTCTGAAGATGTCGTTTCATTTGTCAAAAAAGCAAGTGTTGTAAAATATCTAGTAGCAAAAGAGTACCCTGAACAAAGTGACAAGGTAACATCTTTTAACATTGATGAAGACGCAATAACTGGGATGGGCATAAAAATATTCTTTGCATCATGTATCAAAACAGGGATACATCAATATGAAACCCTGAAAAAATCACGAGTAGTTGCATTTAGTGCAGTTTCGGACGGCATAGAAGCAGCATTATCAATGATAAACAAGGCAATTGACACACATGTTGCAGCATCTACAAAAGGCGCATTGGAGTACCGACGTGACATTGGTTCTCAAAAAAGTCTTGACAAACTACAAAGAATCAATGCCAATCTCAAGCAATGTTAGTTATTCTGACAATCAGTACTTGGGAAAGTAACACAATTATTCATCAGAAACTGGTTTTTGATCATTTGATAAAATAATGATGATAGAAAAAGCTTGATGGAGGTGTGCGGCTCCATCAATTGTGAATTATTCTAATGTTACTTTTGCACACATTAAACATTCTACATGTACCGCATTTGCAAATATTGCTAAAATAATGTCTACCACATTGTTATTTTCTTGTTCACAAAAAAGTAATGCAAAATACAATTCAGATGATGCACATCGTTTTATCATGTCCTCATGTATTGAGAATTGTTACTCTGAATCAACTGCAAAGAGATTAAAAATAAAATCAAATGCCTCTATTCCATCTGGATCTTGGATTCGAAAACACATTGTAAAGATACCTCAAGAAAAGATGTTACTTTCACTGTATGGTGGAATTGATCAAACCATTTTACATTTGAAAAAGATGGGATTTCTTTGCAAACCAGTGACTGTTGCAATTGACAAGCATTTCATCCCACGATATGACAAAACAGATTCTCCATATCTGGTAAAATCAAAACCAAAGAATGGAACTGACGCATTTGAAGGATATGGGACAATACAATGTGTAGATAAGCAGCAGTGTAGGGCACAAATTGGTGCTGTCCCAATCAGAAAAGGTGATTCAAAGGGAGTAATCGTGCGTAAATTACTGTCTGATTGTAGCAGAAATTGTATCAAGACACGTCTAGTTCTTTTAGATAGAGAATTTTTCTCAACTGCAGTAATTCATGAAATAAAACAAAACCACGATACATTTATCATGCCAGCAAGAAAAACACCTGGAATCAAAAAGGCAATCATCCAATATGTTGCAGGCAATAGAGAATCAATTTCAGAATATAGAATTCATTCTACATCAAAGCATATCGAATCATTTACTCTAGTGATTCTTCCAAACCCAAATGTAACAAAATCAAATCTTACGGATCAGTATATGGTGTTTGCAACTAATCTTAGAATAAAGAAGATATTTTGGAATCTATGTACTCTTCCAGAAGAGTATCGCAAAAGATGGGGAATAGAAACAGGTTATGCATGTGTGGAAAAATTCAGGCCAAGAACGTGCAGTATGAATCATTGTGTAAGATTCTTATACTTTTTTTATCCTTTGATTTTGTTTAATGCATGGATAATTGCAAATTGTACGTTGAGAAATAACCATTCCATTTCACATACAAATCCAATCATTACAATTGAGATTCTCAAGTGTATATTTGGAATCATTATTGTTGATTCGTTTAGAAAAATCAAATCAGAATATTATTTGGGGGATGTTGGGTAGTTACTTTCCCAAGTACTGAATATGATAGAGCAGTGTTGGAAAATAAGTAAGCATGTGTTGTTGGTATTAGAATATTATGCAATGTTTGTAATAATGAACAAGGTAGTTTCTGAATATTTTAGGATAACAAAATTCAAGCTTGATGTTGTTAATTATGTTTTTAGAAATCCTGCAAAGATGTTCACGAACTTTTGATCGTCGCTATACATGGTTGATAGATCCAAATGATCGTCAATTATTTACTAAATTATCAGTTTTGAGATGACTTCGAAATACAAGACGCTCTAGCTGAAATAGGCATTCCAACTTTTTCAGCGTATTAAGTCCAAATCACAGGAATTCATAGAGGTCACGAAGGATGGAGAAACAAGACTAGTGATTTCATTCCTAAAACAAAGATAGAAATTCTTTGTGCCGATAATGATGAAGAAAAAATTCTTAACACTATACAGAAATCTGCAAATACCAGTGAAAAAGGAGATGGAGTAGTATTTACCTATAATGTTAACAAAATTATAAAGATCAGAGATAAGAAAACCGGCGTAGATGCAGTATAACAAAATTTCTAAAATAATTTTTTTCCAATAACGTGAACAAGATTACTAATTATTGTCTTTTTCATGTTGCAATGAAATAGAATTGATACAATATCTAGAGTTTGTAGGTTTTGGTCCATCATCAAATACATGACCTAAATGTGCTCCACATTTGTTACAGTTAACTTCTGTACGAACCATTCCGTGTGCTGTATCCGAAATGTATTCTATTCTATCCTCTGAGATTGGTTTCCAAAAACTTGGCCAGCCTGAACCCGAATTAAACTTCGTATCAGATGAAAAAAGCTCTTCTCCACAGCATACACACTTGTAAGATCCATCCAATTTACTATTATTGTATTTTCCAGAAAATGGTGGTTCGGTTCCATGGTTGATACAAACTTCATATTGATCAGGATCTAGTTGTTCTTTCCATTCTTCAGGTGTTTTTACAATTTTCTCTGTCATAATCTATTCAATTTCTTTTGATATTAGAATATTTTTCTATTTTTTTAGATTCTTTCTCTTCTCTTCTGTTCTCTTTTCTGATTCGAATCTTTCTAAATCATATTTCTTTAAATCCACAAATTTCATAATTTTACTCAAATTAGGATGTATTTTGTTTATATGTTTGAACATTTGTTGTGCCACTAGTCGGTAATCTACATGTCCTTGTGGAACGGTTCTTAATTCAATTAGATGACAAGCTTCTCTGAGATTGAATTTCATGAAATACGGATAATTGTATGCAAAGTTTACAATATATTGTCCTTGTTCAGGATATTTTTTTCTGATTTTCTCAAATGTTTCTTTGGTTTTGTACATACAATCCTTAAAGTCTCTTTCAATTCCAAGAATCTTAATTTCGTTTGGAACATTAAATCCATGATCAGCTGTTAGTAGTTGTCTTTCTAAAGTTAAGGCCCTATGCCTATGAAAATCCCTGAACATTCCAAAGTTATTACATAAATCAAATGTATAGTAAACATTTTCAAATGCCCTTGATGGTCTATGGCGTCTGTTTGTTCGAAGTTTGGCAAATTCATTAATTATTTTTATTTTCTTTTCTTTTGAAAATTTTTTTACTTGTTGCAAAATATTTTGATATGATGTACTTGGTGACTGTTCATAAATTATACTAGTAATAATTTTGTCCATTGCAATTTTTTCTGATTCATAATCAACAAGATTTGTTATCATTCCTGTAGTTGATTTTGGTTTAACTTCTTTTGCAGTTATTGATTTTGATTTATTTTTAATATCTCTGAGATATTTTTGAAATGCTTTTCCGTATTTGTCATCTACTCTTCTAACAAATGATTTGATTGTTACGTCAAGCTCTTTTTTGATTTTTGAGGCTAAATCTTGCTCCTCTCTTAGTTCAGATGAGCCTAAAACTGTTAGAAGATATTCAAACGCACGGCCGTTACCTGTAATTCCAACGTTTGTCAAAGTTGACGCAGGTAGTAACCCTCTGAGAATATCTAGTGCTTTAGCTTTAGTTGAACCTTTGTAAATCATATTGGCAGATTTTATATCTAACTCGTTTTTTAATTTAAAAAATGATTTTTCTTTTCCATCTGTTGAATCTTTAAAACTATATTTTTCTATAGGATATTTTTCTCTGACATAGTTTATCATCGGTTCTATGTTTTTTGAATAAACATCAAATGAAAAATTACAAGTGTCTTCATATATATCTGCAAATCTTGATTTAATAATTTCAGGATCTCTATAAAATCTGTATTTTCCTTTTTCTTTTTTATTCCATGCAACATATCTTGACGATTTTTCCAAGTAGGATAATCCAATTCTTCTATCTTCAATTTTTTTCACTGCAATGTTCGACAAACCTTCAATTGCAATTTGTGCTTCACCTAATTCTGCAACAGAATCATCACCATATTCTAAAAGAACTCTATTGTAAAATTCTTCACCCCTGTTTTTATTTTTCAAAAACTCATCTAGAAAAATTCGCCTCATACTTTTGTTGGTTCTACTATATCTTGACATCAGTGCACCACGATCAACTTGTCTAGGAGTAATTATTGCAAAGACATTCCCATCAGTATTTGAAAAATGTTTTGATAGAATCTTTTTTTCTTTAATTGAAAACTCTGACAATACCAGTGTGCAGTTTTTCAAATATTAATAGTCTATTTCTTTTTTCCAATTTGAATTAGATCGGGACCTCTATCTCTATCTTTGTCATTTCCTTTGGCCTGCCATCTTAACAGTACTTCTTTGAAAGCTGCTGCATCTGCTTCGTTTTCTGTATACATCAATGTTGTAATCCAGTATCCCTTTTTTGCAGTTTTCCCGCCAACAGAATTCATCCAAAAGTCACTTGGTAAATTATCAAGATTTTTGCTGTCAGGATCTTTTGTAAGTTCTATCCATCTACTTGCGACAAAATTCAAAATTTGCTCAAGTTCTTCTCTTTGAATCATGAGCCTGTTATTATACCTCTAAATTTTAAAATTACTGAAAATTAAGTGATTTTGAGTTAGTGAAAATAATCTCACTAAAACTAAAAACATTACTTACACTTTGTCGGTTATACAAACCTCATAATTATCTCATATGACAAACGACGATATCAAAATTATCGGTAAGAACGTCAAAGACATGTACGGAACATTCATGGGTAAAGTCATAGGAACAATAACTGACATTGATGGTAGTATCCAATCAATTGGTGTTGACTGCGGTTCTCAAGGATTAGTGCAAATCCAATATGAACAAATAGTAGTCCAAAACGATGCTGTTATTTTCATTCCAAAATGGAGACTTGACTCTCAAAGACTCATTCGTGAAAAACAACTAACTCTACGTCGTCTAAAGGCATTGATTGATATTGTTTCTGAAAATGATCACATGAAAGCAGATGCAGAAATCATTCATGAAAAATACAAATCAAAACTTGTAACATTGGATGAAACAGAAAGTGAAATCAAAGCCAAACTTGAGGAAAGAATGACCGAGTTAGAGGAAGAGATGAAGTCTGCAAAGATGTTATTATTTGATGCAAAAGTACAACGCAAGAGCAATGAAATCTCTGATGCAACATTTGATACCGTGAAATCATGCACAAATGAGATAATTGAGCGTGTTACTCACGAAACAGCAGAAATCACAAATGTAAAGAGTAGAATTGCAGATCTTGAATTGGAAATGCAAGAAATAGACGATCCTCCACAACCAAATGTCCAAGAATCAGCCGTTTCATATCTGGAGACTTCTGAACCACAACAAGTAGTTCAGACAATACTTCCAGAAGCACCAACAGAATCACCAATTCAACCTTCAGAACCAATTAAAGTAGAGACTCTCCCAATACCTGAATCTACGACTCCATCTGAAGTTTCAGCTGAATTTCCAGAACCACCCAAACAGGTGAACCCAGAAACTCCAAAAGAAGACAACGATAATGATTGGCTTGCTAGAATGGAAGTACAATAATTTTTTTAATTTATTTTTTTAACATTTAGATAGATCTACATTCATACACTTTTTGATGTCTAAGACCTACAATATTGGCCTTGGAAACAATGACTCTGAAATAAGAAAAAAAGCTAATTCTGATTTTGTATCTTTTTGGGATGAGCAGGCGAAGAACCTCTCCTGGTTTTCACCTTGGGAGAAGACCTTGGAATGGCATCCTCCCTTTGCTAGATGGTTTGTTAGAGGCACAATTAATGCCTCATATAATGCCCTTGACGTGCATCAGGATTACAAGGCTGACAAGCCTGCTATATTATGGGTAGGAGAAAATGGCGAATCTAGAAGAATAACATATCGTGATATGTTGGCTCAAGTCCAAAAATTCTCAAATGTTCTAAAGTCATTGGGTATCCAAAAAGGGGATAGAGTTACTATCTATTTGCCAATGGTACCTGAATTACCTATTGCAATGTTGGCATGTGCAAGAATTGGTGCTATACATACAGTAATCTTTTCAGGTTTTAGTGCGACATCAATTAAAGACAGAATTGATGATTCTAAATCCAAAGTTGTCATTACTGCAGATGGCGGATATAGAAGAGGAAAAATTGTCAAACTCAAAGAAGTAGTTGATGAGGCAATCAAAGACTTTGATTTTGTAGACTACGTTATAGTTCTTGAAAGAACAAAAAATAAAATCTCAATGACATTAAAAGATAAACTTTGGAATGACTTGATGAAAGATGCGTCTGATTCTTGTGATGCAGAGAAATTAGATAGTACTCACCCACTTTACATTTTATACACATCAGGAACTACTGGAAAACCAAAAGGAGTTTTGCATGGAACTGGTGGTTATCTAATACATTTGTATTCTACTTTCAAGTGGGCATTTGACATTAAAGATTCCGATGTATTTTTTTGTACTGCAGATATTGGTTGGGTAACAGGTCATAGCTATGTTGTTTATGCACCATTACTGCATGGCGCTACTGAAATAATGTATGAAGGTGCACCTGATTATCCTAATGTCTCAAGAATGTGGGATATTTTACAAAAATTCAAAGTCACAATCTTCTATACAACACCTACTGCACTTAGAATGTTTATGAAATTTGGAGATGAGATTCCAAACTCTTTTGATCTTTCTTCATTACGATTACTTGGAACCGTAGGAGAGCCAATCAATCCCGAAGTCTGGAAATGGTATTTCAAAATCATCGGAAAAGAAAAGTGTCCAATTATTGATACTTGGTGGCAGACTGAAACTGGAGGAATGCTAATTTCTCCATTACCTGGATTGGAGACAATTCCTCTAAAGCCTGGTTCTGGAACACGCCCAATTCCAGGCGTAAATATCGCAGTAGTTGATGAAAATGGGACTGATGTTTCTCCAAACACAAAGGGATACCTTGTAATTAAGAATCCTTGGCCTGGAATGCTTTTGACATTGTGGGGTGATGATGAAAAATACAAGACTGTGTATTGGTCAAAATATGAGAACTACTACTATTCAGGTGACTATGCACTAAAAGATGAGGATGGGTATCTTTGGCTACTTGGACGTGCAGATGATGTTCTAAAAGTAGCAGGTCATAGAATTGGAACTGCAGAACTCGAGAGCAATATTGTATCTAATAATCATGTTGCAGAATCTGCAGTATGTGGAATTCCTGATGATCTAAAAGGAGAAGTGATAATTGCATTTGTTGTTCTAAAACAAGGAGTGACAAAAAATTCTGATGATTTACAAAAAGAACTTTCAGATAAAATACGAAATGATATTGGTGCAATTGCAATTCCCAAACAAATCTATTTTGTTTCAAAACTTCCAAAGACTCGTAGTGGAAAAATTATGCGAAGATTACTAAAAGCAATTGCAAACAACGAAAAAATTGGTGATGTAAGTACACTAGAAGATGGTACAGCAGTAACTGAAGTTCAAAGTGTATTTGATGAGATTCAAAAAACAATTAAAGAAAAATCTAAATAATTTACTATATTTATTTTAATTCTCTTAAATTAACAGTAGCAAGCATATCAAACATCTTTTTGAGTCCCTCATACTCTGATTTTGAGTTCTTATCTAGTTGATCATATTCTTTTTCTTTGATTTCATCTAGTCTGTTGTTTGCTTCACTGAAAAATTTTTCATACCCAATTATTTTTTCATCAGTCATCTGTGTTAAATCAAAAATCACTGTATTACTTCCAAGCATATTTTTATTTTCATCATAAATACTTGTTGCTTGCAACAATCCTAGAAAAGTACTTCCATCCTGTCTTTTGAATGTGATCTTTCTGTCGGTTACTTCTCCTGTCTCAAACCATGTTTTTAGAGAGTCATTCATGATCTCCCATGATTCCTTAGGCACGTGTTCGAAGATTGGCTTGCCTAGAATCTCAGACTTGGCATATCCCAGGTTTGCAGCATATGTGGAATTGCAATCAAGAATTATGCCAATTGAATTTATCCTTCTCCACATTACAGGAGCATCCTTGAGAGTTTTTCTTGCTTCAGTTTGATGCATTTTTTAAAATTAGATTGACTAGTTATTAAATTGAAATATTATCAAAACCACTGGTCTAAATTCTGGCTCTTTTTCTCAAGCGCTTTTTTCAATCTGTTTAGGGTTGACTGGATTCTGTCTTCTGAGAAACTTCTCTCTTTTACCAGATAGTTTGTAATCGACTCATAATCTACTTTCTCAAAAACAATCTCATCGACGTTAGTTACTTCTGGTTTCAAAAAGATCTTTCGTATCTGCTGAAAATCTATCTCTTGTAATTGTTCTTGAATTTGTGGAATGTCTTCTAATCTTGAGTGTTGTTTTATCATTTTTAGTGCAGTTTTTGGACCAATTCTATCGAAACCATTTGGATTAAAATCGGTTCCAATTAAAATTCCAACATCAATAAGTTCTTCTCTTGCCAATCCTAATGCATCAAGTGTTTTTTGGGTCTCAATTATCTCTGGGACAATATCGATGTAGGTGTTTCTATTTGGTAATTTTCTTCTTCCACTGTTGGTGAAATTTCTTACCAATCTTTTTGCACCACATAAAATAGAATCAAAGTCTTGGCTTGCAGAAGCATATGCTTGTCCAGTGTTTGTTAGATGTGCAGCTGTTGCTTCCCCCTCTGATAGTGCTTCTATGTATGGAATACCAAAATATGTTAGAAGTTGTTTTGATTCTTTCACCATTCCATCTTTCATGCTAGTTGTCTGCTGTGCATATTTTCTTGCATCCTCCATATTTCCTTCGGCGATTGCCTTTTCATATTTCACAGTTGCATCTTTTTTGATCTGTTTTCTGCGTTCAATTTCTGCTGTCTTTAGCGAGGGTGGTCTACCATCAAAGACATAAACTGGCTTTATCCCTAAAGACAGAAAGTTGACATTTCTGTAAAGTAGACCACTAAGATGACTTGTGATTCTTCCTTCAGAATCTGATAACTGTAAACCATCTGGGCCTCTAATGCTTGCTAAAAATTGATAGATCGCATTGTATGCATCAATTGCAATTATCTTGGTTGAAAATGCTTCTAGACTTGTTTTTTCTCTTACTATCAAGTCCTTTAGATTTAGTCCCATGAAATTCTGTTGTAATTTATGCTATTTTGTGTTTGTCCTTTGCATTTGATTTGTTTTATTATGGAGAAAATCTCAGATTAGATGCCGGGGTAGCCAAGTGGTAAGGCGGCCGTCTCGAAAACGGCTACGCGCAAGCGTGCAGGGGCTCGAATCCCTTTCCCGGCGTTGATCTTTTAATTTAATCCCCATATCGTATAGAATATCATGATATTGTATGACTTCTAAGACCCTCATTGTATTATTGACACATAATCGCCCAAAAATTTTGAAGCGTTGTATTTCTACTGCAATAAAACATAGCAAAATTGCTTCTAATGTATGTTGGATAGTAATTGATGATTCTAACACAGAACAGACACTACAAAATTCAGATGTCTTAAAAGAATTTGCAAGTTCAGGGTTAGACATAACTCACATTACTAATTCTAAACAATTAGAAATTTTTCAAATTATTTCTACATATACATTAAATCAAGACTATAAAATAATTTTTGAAAAATCTTATCACAGGGACATATCTGGACTCAGAAATCTTGGTTTATTTTTAAATTTTATTTTTAAATCTGATTTGACTTTTTTTATTGATGATGATATGGTTAGTTGTGTTGATTCTAGTAACAGTGACATGTGTTTTTTTGATTATGTTCAAAAAAATTATGATGCCTCTAAGAACTGCATCATTGGCTCTACATTGATGGGTATTTTGGATGAGAGTTACATTGGGAGATTTACATATATGATAAATCATAATATGAATTCAATTTTTGAACAAGATAGAGATCTTAGTTATTCCGATAAGGATTGGAATTTTAAAGAAAATCCTCTTTGGATTGATTCCCCTACTTCTACTGAAGAATCCACAACTCATACGAGTGCTGGATTATTAGCGTTTAAACTAAACCCAAATTCCGTGATTCCTTTTCCATTTGGCTACAATAAAGATTGGAATTGGTGTCTTCTACAGACATTCTTGCATGAAACAAAAATCCATAAAACAGAATTGACAGCATTTCATTCTCCATCATCTTTTTTCAAGCCAAAAGAAAAAGGAATTTTGTGGGAAATAATAGGAGAATGCATTTTTGATCTTATACTGCAAATTGGAAAACCAAATAATTCCTCAACCTTAAAAGATATTGAGGCACAGATAAAATCAAATAATGTCATTAATGAAACACTAGATGAATTAGATTCTCTAATAGGTAATGTGGAAAAACATATTGAAACTTATTCTAAATTACAAAAGCAAGAATTAACTTTCTCGCTCAATGAAATAAAAAAGGCTAGAAACAGTCTTGAGAATTCAAATATTCAATCTCACGTTAATTTGTGGTTTAATGATTTGAGTAAACGATATGTTGCATTTTTATCTATTATTCAAGACGATGTTTTATGCGAGCATCTTAGGAAATCATTGGAGTTTGTAACATTAAAAGAGAATACAGTAACATGATTGAATCTCTAATTAATTTTAAGAGCATAGATAGGATCCAATTAGAAGAAGCACTAAGTTATAAAAAATCCTGCAAAGTTTTCTATATTATTTGTATATGGACTTGCTGCTGCAGAGAAGAGGATTTTTAACACTTAATTTGTAAAAAATGAAGACAAGATTTGTTCAACTTCTCCCAGAAGATTATATCAAGACCTATAAAATATGGAAATTCTTTATTTCTGGAATTTTGACAATTCCATTTAGAACATCAACACGAAACCAACTTTCAAAATATGGGTTTAATCCTATTTTGTCAAGTATTTTCTGAATATTTTTTATTGCTAATGGTTGGTCGCTTAAAGCTCTAGATGCTCCAAGAACACCATAGGTGTGAATTCCATGAATCATTATTACTGTTGAACGTGGATTTAATGGGTTTGGGATTCTTGCAAAATATCCATGATCGGCAATAATTTTTTTATTTTTGTCGTATTCTGCCAGAAATTCTTTTCCTTTAACTTTCATTTTTTCAAAATTTATGTATGAGACTTGAGTGTTTATTTTTTCTGTAATTGTTTTGCAAATATTGTTTCCTGGTTCTTCATCTGTCCCTGCTCCACCAACAATAACCAAATTTTCATCTAGTGATTCATCTGGAAAATCATTTGCCACAATTTTTCGAATTTTTGCAGATGGATAAAGACGAGAAAGTAATATCATTATCTCTATCATTGCATCTTTGTCCCCCAATCTATCCAAATACACGTAATTTGGAGATTGAATTTTTGAAAACAAAGTTTTTCTTTGGCTAGGTGGGCCAATTATATTAATTATTGTGATATTTTCAGGAAACCACACAGTTTGAATCTCTGCCAATGACAACTTCGGCGTTTTTAATATTTCTTCGATACGTTTTTTCAGGGATTCTGCTAATTTTTCTTTTATAGACGATATTTTTTCATACTCTAGGTAGAATCTGTCTGCTATATCTGAAGGGATCTTGTATAGCTTCTTTCCTTTGTTTGATTTCATAATAATTACAGGTTTTTTATTTGCATCAACGTAACCTAATTCATAAAATACGTTTGGATTATTGTCTGATATATCTACAATTAGAATATCTGCTGCGCTTATTTTTGCGAGAAGCTCAGCTTTTAACACTCCTCCATATTCTGTTAATTCAAAATCTTCAAGGATATTGAGATCCTTTGCTTTGTTTCCAATCTTTTTCTTAGCTGATTTTATTGCTTTTTGTAATACTTCTTTAATTTCACTTTGTGAATAAGCATTCTGTTTTGATGTAAATGCATATGACAGAAAAATTCTAATTGTTTTCTTTGTCATTATTTTCCATTCTTGTTAATCCACTTTAGAACTTTTTCAAATACAACCTTTCTAAAACGAATTGTATCTGGATGTGTAAAATCATCATCGTCAGGATTTGTAAAACCGTGGTCTGCACCTTTAATTGTAACAAACAAACGTTGATTGTTTGTGCTGCAATACTTTTTAGCTATTTCAAAAGGAACCATACTATCCTGATCTCCATGTATGGTCAATACAGGAATAGAGAGGCCGCCAATTTTTTCATGTGGTTTTATGAATGATAATTCATTTATCAATTTAGGCCCATTTTAAATTCTCCATGAGGAAGCCATCCTTGTTTTTTTAGAGTTTCAGCACCTTCTGATGATAATTTTCCATTATCCCAAAAAGGTTTCGGAAAAAGCATGCGACGTGCATAATCTAATAGTGGATTAAGTAATACAAGAGTCATAATTTCATTTTGGTGCTCTGAAATCCAATGTGCTGCAAGTCCACCTCCAAAACTTGTAGCAATAATACTAACTGGGGTTCTAGAAGGTATTATTTTCTTGAGTTCCTTTAGAGCAGAACCAATGTCATTAATCACTCCTGTTAATGTTAACTCTTCATACTTGCCGTCACTTTTACCATGACTTCTAAGATCAAACCTTAGAGAAGCTGCACTGATTTGCTCTAGATGTGTAGCAAATTCTGTATAAAATCCATCTTCTTCTCTATCTACAGTTATACCGTGTATCAATAATACTGCACATTTTATCTCTCCTTGTGGCTCTCTAAATGTTCCTTGTAAGTTGATGTTGTCAAAACTAGTAAAATTCACTACTGTATCTTTCATTATCTTCACTTTACAATGTCATATTGCAATGCTAAATTATCATAATTACTATGAATTAAGAGTTTTCAGAAATTTTGAAATTAATATTATAGATTATGAGTTTTTTGGGGATAGGGTAACTATGTTTAAATTTTCAAGGTTTCTACTTTGGTTAGCGATAATACATGAGTGAAAATTAACCAAAAATCATTGGCAATGAAATGTGGATTGATCCAGGAGTAACTTTTGGAAAAAATGTAACCATAGGCCATGGTAGTTGTATTGGTTATCCTGATGAAGATGAATCTGAATTAAAAATAATGGATAATGTTTCAATTGGTGCATTTTGTGTTATATCCATGGGTAGTGTAATTGAAAAAAATGTTTCACTAGAATACTATTGTAGAGTTTGCTGTGTTTCCTAACATGACTAGTTTATCCAACTAATTCTACCAATCAAGGTTTGGATCAGAACATTTTGTACAATTTCATGAATAGAAATTGGAAAAAATACAACCAATCCCTTGTAAGAAGAGGAGAAATCATGCTCTCCTTTGATGCCATGGAACAGTGGGGTACAGAACTCAAAGAGATGAATCGCAGAAAAGAAGGACACCAGTACGTCTATCCTGAGAGTTTCATGGAAGCACTAGGGTATTGCCATGCGTATCTGCATCTCCCCTACAGACAAACAGAGGGACTGATAAAATCACACCTGAAAGAAAAATCAAAAACACCGACATATTCTGCCATTTGGAAACGTGTCAACAAACTCGATATCAAGTGCAACCCAAAACTGGGAAAAGACATCATCATTGCAATTGATTCCACTGGAGTCAAGGTTGCAGACAGAGGTGAGTGGATGAGACAAAAATGGCAGAAGAGAAGAGGTTTTCTAAAAATTCATGTGGCAGTAGATGTAAAATCAAAACAAATTACAGGTCTTACCATTACAGATGATAAATCACATGATTCAAAATCTTTTATGTCTCTGGTAGAACAATCAAAACAGTTTGGAAATGTAACTAAAACCCTTGCTGATGGCGCATATGACACAAAAAGTGATTTTTCATATTTGTATCATGAAAATATCACTGCAGGAATCAAGACAAGAAAGAACTCATCAGTTAACACTGACTGTTATCCAAGACGAAAATCTGTATTGGCTCAAATTTTTAATTATGAATTATGGAGGAATAGCGTAAGCTATGGGGACAGATGGATTGTTGAATCAGTGTTTTCAGCGTTTAAGAGGATGTTTGGAGAGCATATAACGTCACATAAAAGAGAAAACATGATTCATGAACTGAAAATGAAAGTTTGTCTGTACAACAAGATGATTGTAATGCAATAGAATAATCAAAAATTGATTGTTCAATTAAAGGATGTTAATGATTTTTGCAGTTAGGAAACAAAGCAGTAGAGTTGATAGTAATTCTACAATTGGGGAAAACACAAAGCTATTGTATGATGCTAGAGTACATTGGAAAGTTACAGTTGGACATGATTCGATAATTGGCGGAAATGCACCTGATAGAACTATCATAGGAAGTGGGGTAAGACATTTTGGAAGAATGGTTCATGCTCAAAGAAATCGTTCAGGTGGATGGGATGCAACTGAAGAACCATCTCCTGTGATACGTGACGGTACATTAATTGGCGCAAATGCAATAATAATTGGAGGTATAGAAATAGGTAAAGATTCAGTTATTGCAGTAAACGAAGTAGTTAAAGAAAATGTACCTGAAAAATCTATTTTTTCTCATGGAAAAATAAAACCATTAAAATACTAAAAAATAAAAAAAATTATGATAATCGATAAAATGAGACTATGGCCAAGGAAACAGAATCAAAGATACAAGAATCCGGAATCTCAACTGCTGAACTAATTGCACATTTTAGGGAAAAATGCAAAATTTGTGGGCATCACCGAATAATGCACAACGAATTAGGAAAATGTGAAGGCGTAATGAACAAGCCATGCAATTCTGGTTGTGACAGTTTTGAAGCTGAATGATTTAGTTTACAATTCTTTAATATGATAAATTTAGTAAATTGTTTGTGGATTCAAAAAACATTGGAGATAAAATCTATCCTCAAGGCTATGAACCCCAAGAAACTCCAGAATCACCTGATCATGATATAAGAAATCACCTACTTGACTTTATCTTAAAGTCTGGACCTTCTGAAGTTGTAGATACTGACTTGTTTGCTGTGATGGTAAAGAGACGTTCGACAAGAAAATTTTCAGACAAGCCAGTAGAAACTATAAAGATAGACAAGATTATTGCGGCAGCTGATACTGCACCTACCGCTGGAAACTATCAGGGATTTGAAATCTTTTATGTTAAAAGTCCAGAGAAGAAAAAACTTCTAGTTGAAGCATGTAACAAACAACCTTATGTTGATGCCCCAGTTGTGTTGATTTTCTGTAAAAACCCATCAAGAGTTAAATTTGATTTTCCTGATTATGTTCTTAAAAAATTTGCCATACAAGACGCAACTTTAGCTGCAGGATATTCTCAGCTTGCAGCTCAAGCATTAGGATTAAGCTCAATTTGGATTGGTATGCTTGATGAACAAAAGGTAATGGATATTATTGAAACAGATCTGGTTCCATCTTCTGTGTTATGTATAGGATATCCAGAACAAACAAAATTCCCAAAACCAAGACGAAACCTCAAAGATCTAGTTCATGTAACTTGGTAAGCTATACCTAAAATTCTCCAGATTTAAATAATCATGGATATTTGTTAAGTTCATGATTGATGCCTATGTGATGCTGAACTGTGAGTTAGGTGTAGAGGCAGAGATTATTGAAAAACTCAAGGAACTTGAACAAGTCGCAGATATCTTCGAGACAATTGGAACTCATGATATGTTAGTAAAATTACAAGCAGACAATTTTGAAAAAATAAGAGAGGTTGTTTCACGGAATATTCAGACACTACCCAAAGTGCGTTCTACTTCAACCCTCATAAAAAAAGATAATTAAGATTAGTCCCTATTCAATTTAAATGACTGATGAGAAAAACGAGATTGAAAAACTCATTGATAATATGATAATTAGTGGTGATGAATTAGTTGCCAATCTAAAAACTGTCTTGCCAAACTACCTGTCAGAATCTATGGTTATGTTTCATGAATCAAATGTAACAAATCTAAAAAAAATCAGAGACTTTCTCAACAAATAGATTGAAGTATTGTTCCATATGATTACTACTAAATCTTTTTTAATCACTGTTTGAGCTTTTTACTGTGACTAGATCTAGAACTATCTCTATTATTATGAAAAAGAAGACAGGTGATGCATTTGATGCAATTTTACAAGTTCCTCCAAAGATAATGCCTGATGCACAAATGAACGATGATGGTTGGTGGTTTTTTACTGGTCCTTATGGTAAAGCTAGACTCAAATTCAATGAAAACAAGTCACTTGGAATCTTAGATCATCAGTATATTGATGAGGAATCATCTTGGAATGTTCCAATGCGTGTGGTTGCCAGTGGTGATTTTTCTGAAGTTGTAATTACTTTGAACAAACCTAATGAGCTATCTGATGACCAGTTTGATCAAAGAATATCTGAAATTGGTGAGATGATAGTTACAATGAAAAATATTATTGAATCTGACGCCTAAGACTTTGATCTGAAATTAATCTTTGACATTAACATATACTTGAAAAGTACAAATCATTCCTTAAACTTAAATGTAAATTTGATAATAATACACTGATAAAAAATGCCATATGAAGAAGTATTCTTTCAAAGATTAGAACAAGACGATCCTGAAGATTATGAGAAACTAAAATCTAAAAAATCCTCATAACCTTGTTTCTTTAGTCCTTATCAGAATCTTCATTATTCTCGTTTTCTCTTCTGCCTGGACCTACCATATCTTCAGGCTTTACTTTGTTGTCCCAGTTTCCTCTTACTCCTTTAACTAATGCAATGATTCCTGCACCAATAAATCCAATAATTAATGCAAAGAATAATGTCTGATTAAATATCTTAAATGAACAGTTGATCTCAACTGGTGCCTTTTCATTAGAATACTCAAAACATGTTCCAAACTCGTTTGATTCCAGAGTTGCTGCCTGGTAATTATGTCCAAATACTCCAAGAATAATAAATCCTACAAAGATTAATGCAATACCAATTATGGTAAATCTCATATCGCCCATGCTTTTTTTCTCGATTAATCATATTTACATTTTAGTCTGAAAATCTTTGTGTTATTTTTCAAGTAATGCTTTGAGATTTTCTAGTGATGCCTCATAAAATGAACCCATAAATGCAAGAAATTCTAAGAACTGTTTCTCAGACATCTTTTTGCTGTTAAGATAAGATTGCCAAGTTACTTGAACAATCTTTTTTGATTTTACCTTTATTGAAATTGTTGCAACATATGCCCTTAATGGCAAGCCCTCAGTTGCAATGTATGTGAAATACTCTCCATCGTTCCATGCAACAACATGCTCCTCTATTTTATTTCCATCTGCAAATGTAATTAGTCTGATTGCGCCAACACCTCTTTTCTTTTTAGAAAGATAAACTGTCTTTTTTACATCAATTAACCAAGTTGGTAATCCTATAATGTTACTAACCTTTCTCCAAACTTTATCTTTTGATGTTTTAATTGTAATTGTTTTTTTCACAGAACCTGTATGAAATGATTTTTTTGTAGTTTTTGTCATGTCATAACCTAAAATCTGATGAATTTTAAATTTTAGATGTACAACAATTTTTAATCCCCATAAAATAATAAAATCTAATGGTATTTGGATGGGGAGAAAAGAAGCAAAAGGAAAAACCCGTGGAGAAAATTCCTCAGGAAAAAGAGGTTCAACTCTTTGATATTCACAAAATTATGGCTGAACTTAATCAATTACGAAAATCTCAAATCATCTCCGAGATAAATCATCTAAGAAACAATACAGAGCCGCTGATGGATGAACTGATGCAAATAGGAAACGTTCTTGAAAAAGATAACCTCAAAGTTGACGATATTGACAAGCATCTTTCAACTATTGTGGTCAGAGGCAAAAGGCAGGTTATTGATGTTATCAAAAAAGACGTTGTACATCTACCAGAAATCTCATCTATTGATGATGCAAAAAAACTGAACTCTCTTCTGAATCAAATTCTTAAAAAACTTGGTGATGTTTTGGGAAGACAAACCAGAGTAATCCACATCTTTGCAAAAAAATACGTAAATCAGTTAAAAGGAAATCTTGAACTAATGAACACAAACCATTCCGAGATTCACAAACTACTAAAAAATTATGATTCTGCAAAATCAACTTCTGACGAAATAATAAATACAATAAATCAAATTAAAACTCTAAAGGAATCACAGCTAGAAAAAAATCAAAAGATTGACAACGCAAATCAAAGTGTACAGTCACTCGATGAAAAAATTACGTCAATACAGAATTCAATTGAGGAGATCAAGTCTTCAGAGAATTACAAAAAGTATCTTGATTTGAAAAATACATTAGATGTGTTTAGTACTCAACAGTCAAAGATAAAAAACAAGGTTGATACACAATTTACAAAAATTTCCCGCCCTCTGAGTAGATATGAGTATGGATCTTCTTTAGATAAAGAACAAAAAAATCTCTTGACCAAACTAATCAAAGAACCATTCGAAGTCCTTATTCCTCAAAACAAGGATTCTATTATAGTAATTTTGGAAAATGTTAGAAAAGGAATTTCTTCTGGTTCTATTTCTGTAAAGGACATTGACAAGTCCTTGTCTAATATTACAGAAACTGAGGAAACACTTGATGGATTTATAAAGCAGATTTCAGAATATTTAGAAAAACGTGCAAAGATGAAAAATGATCTGAATTCTCTTAACCTTGATGAACTTGTATCTTTGGAACATGAACTGGCCAAAAATACCTCATTTAAGGAAGATTCACAACTCAAATCTGAAACTTTTCAAGGTGAGATAAATGAGATTGATTCAAAGATTCCACAACTTGTATCTGAAACTGAAAAGAAATTAAGGCAATTCTCAAACACAAAATATACCGTATTGTCACCTTAAAATTAAATTAGTTCAGAACTGAAGATTTTTTGTGTTATTCAAGAAGAAAAAGTTTGAGCGTAAAGTATTGATACAAAAAGATGTACTTGATAGCATCCTATCATACTGTCAAATGAAACATCCAAACGAAGCAATTTTGATACTAAAAGGAAAATCCAAAGATGGAGAAATCAAAATAGATGGACTTGTAATTCCTCCTTTCAGTGAAGCTGGACCTACGTTTGCAGGATTCCCTCATTCGTTTTTACCATTTGATATGAGCTACCTCGGAATTGTTCATTCTCATCCAAGTGGCTCAGCTGAACCTTCTGTTACTGATTCGAATAACTTCTTTGGGTTGGTCTCACTAATTGTAAAATCTCCCTATAATGATGATTCTGTTTTTGCATGGGATAGTAGTGCAAATTCTATCCCTCTTTCAATTGTATGAAATATGTAAAATATCTGTTTGAATTAATGAAAAAAAACTGATAAAACTTTATAACCTTTTTTAAGTTACTTTCAATGCATTGTTAAATTACAAATCCTACTTGGTTTTTCTATTTGCATCCCTTGCCATTAGTATTGGATTGCAGATGGTCCTTCCATTTCCATATGGTTTAGGGGCTGCACTGGCAATCTTTATTGCATTTCCATTATTTTTAAGGAGACGATACATGAACCGTATGCGTGGTTATGGCGGAGACTCTGAAACAAGAGGTGGAGGATTTTTTGGACTGGGTTCATCAGAAGGCTCAAGTCGAGTTAGATATGTTTGCCTTGTTTGTAACAATAAACACAAAGGTGGCTCTTGTCCACGTTGTGGGTCAAAAATGCAACGTGCTGATTTTTAATCGTGAAAGAAAGATGGCATTAGAAGAATTAAGAAAAAAAGTCCTATATCAAAACTCCATTGAGATATGGATTGGAGCAAGTAAAGAAAAAAACATAGACTGGTTTGATACTGAAAATTACAAAAAATTCATTGCTTTTCTTCTAAAAAATAATCTAAACATGAAACAAATGTCCATTTGCTTTGATGAATCAGACAAAGCATCAGAAGGCGGTCACAGCAAAAAAGTATTTGCTAACAAGTTGGCAGCATTCAAGGATGAAAATTCATCATGCTATTCAATAAAATTGAATGATGGCACTATTGAATTAATTCGAAAATTTGACCTCTAGTTTTATTGTCGTTTTAACTTTGGATTAACTATTGCATCAAGTGCATTTCCAATAAAGACAAATGCAAGACCTGTTATCGCAATCATTACTCCTGGTGGCATTATCCACCACCATAATCCTCTTGCTGCTGCACCAAAAATATTTGCATCATGTAAGATCTGTCCCCATGTTGGAAATGATGGATCCCCCAGTCCAAGAAAACTAAGACCAGCTTCAGTAGTGATTGCAGCTGGAACCGATATTGCAATGCTTGCAAATGCATAAGGCAATAATTGCGGTAAGATATGTTTGAGAATTATCTTGGAATCTTTTTGACCCATCATGTTTGCAGCATCCACATAGCCTCGAGTCTTGATTTGAAGTGACATACTTCTTGACACTTTTGCAATTCCCACCCAACCAAAAATCATCAAAAACCCCACCAACACAAATATGCTGTTACTAATTGTTACTGAAAGTATGATGAGAAATGGAAGTGCTGGTAATGCATAGATTACGTCGTTGAATCTCATCATTGTCTCGTCAGTTTTCTTACCCTTGAACCCTGCATAGATTCCATAGAGCAATCCCATAACCACTGATGCAATTGCTACAACAAGGCCAATAAACAAAGCAAGTGGTGTTCCCCATAACAATCCTATTGCTAAATCGCGTCTTAACTCATCAGTCCCCATTACTCCAAAAGCTTTACCCCCGATGATTAGTTTTGATTCAGGAATTTGGGCTTCAGAATTTACTGCATACAAATCTACTGAAAAAACATAATTCCCTTTTAGAGGATCATTTGTTTGTGTTTTTGAAAAAACAATGTCTTCAACTGATAGTCTGTCAAGAGTAAATGTAAATAGTTCTGATTGCAGCGACAAGTTTTTCTTTATTACTCCATCTGTTGAAAAGATTCTCTCACTGTGAATAGTTTTTGAATTTGAGAATGGAAGAGACGTTGATAACAATTCAAGCTTAATACCATCAGGCCTAATCACTGTCATTTTCAGTAAAGGAGAACCAGAATATTCTGATGAAAACTCGTATACGAAATCATTTGGAAAGTCATCATAATCAAAATTCAATCCAAACTGATGTGATGTAAGTGAAATTTCTCCTCTTGAATTTGTTTGAATGTTCGGGGCCTCTAAAATTTTATGCTCTGGAATCTTATCTGCCATAATGAAATTCACCCAAATTGGAATTGCAACCTTTGGATATGAAATCCAACTACTTGGGTTGTTCCACTCTTGAAAAGTCTCAACTGGAATCGCAATAATGGCAATAATTGATGTTGCAACAAGAATTGCAAGAATGGTAATGCCTGCAATACCCATCTTGCTTTTAAGAAATTCTTGTTTTATTTCCTGAGATGATATACTACTCATTGATCTGTCCTCACTCTCGGATCAAAATAGCCATAAAGCAAGTCTGCAATGAATATGCTGACAAGGAAGAATACTGTTAGAATGTATGTAGAGCCAATAATTACTGGCAGATCCATTACTGTAATTGCCTCAAAGTATAGTCTTCCCATTCCTGGCCAATCAAATACTGCTTCTGTGATGATTGCACCGCCAAGCGATCCTGATAAACTAAGTGCCAAAATTGTTACAATCGGTGGGGCTGCATTTTTTAGAGCATGGGTATAGATAATCTTGTTTTGCTTGATTCCAATTGTCTTTTTTGCCATGATGAAATCTTCTTGCATGATTCCAACCATGAAGTTTCTTACCAAGTAAGCCCATGAGCCAAAACCAATCATTACAATTGTAATTAATGGCAATGTCATGTGATACAACAACGCACCGATGTATCCCGGATCTGATGATGGAATGTCTGGAGTTGCCCTTGCAGGAAATATCTGATAAGTAAATGCAAACAAGAATATCATTAACATTCCTATCCACCATACAGGAAAACTAGAACTAATTATTGCAAAACTTGATGTAATTCTATCAATAAGAGAGCCCACCTTGCTGCTAGATAATGCTCCAAGAAAGATTCCTATAATTGAGATGATTATTGTAGCTGTTGTAAAAAGAAGAATTGTTCTTGGAAGTTTCTCAAGGATGATGTCCTTTACATCAGAAGAACCCGCATCACTAATTAGAAATGTTGCATGGCCAAAATCAAGTAGCAGTATCTTATACATTGTAAGACCTACCCTTTGAGGAGAATACCACGGTTCGTCTAGCCCTAAAACTTTGATCCTCTGGTCAATTTGACTCTGAACAAATGATTCAAACTCCCCAACTGATGAAAAACTTTCAGCTATTGCAGGATTCTCAGTTATCTCAGTTCTTACCTGAAAGACAATTCCTTGTTTTAGTATTATATCCATGTTAGAGCCAACAAGTGTAATTGTAATCAATAATGTAATCATCAAAACGCCAAACATTGTTACCATTCTTGTAGCAGCGTATCTCTTCAGACCCAATAACCTAATGTAATAAAATTAGTTTATAATAATTTCAACATTCCTTCATTTTAGACTCTACATCAATCTTTCCAACAAATGCCTTGTTTTTTATAATCACAATAGGGCGTAAGATTAATCCTGGATACTTTATCATTAATTTGATTAGCTGAGCATCCATCTTTTTGTTATTATCCAAATCTAGTTCTTTGTACATTTTGTCTCTTTTTCTGAGAAGTTCTGATGGCTTTTTTCCTGTCATTTTGATGATCTTTTTTAGTTCTGTCTCTGAAAATGGGTCTTTGAAAAAATCACGCTTCTCAATATCAGCGTTCATTCTCTCCATTTCTGTAATTGCTTTTTTGCAAGTGATACATGTTAACTTGTGGTATACCTTCAATTCATTTTTAATGCCTGAAATGACTTAAAAATTGTTTAGAAAAATAAAAAATGCTGTTATGCACAGCAGATGGATTTTTTGAAAACTTCAGAACTTCTTTCAAAATTACATTCTTTGCATAGATGCCAACTTCTTTTCTTTAGGATTGAAAATACTGAATCATAACTTATAGAATACATTTTTCCGCCACAAGATGGGCAGAATAATGGAATGTCTATTTTCATGAAATTATATTATGAGATTTTGAATATAAGACGCGCGTAGAATTTATCAATCGTTCATTGATTCTTTGAATCTACTTCACTGGTTGATTATCCTCTAACTTTCTTCTTCTTTTTAAATAAGAAAAAATTCAAATTCGTCTACTCTCATTCATTAGTAAGATGATTTGCGCTGCATGTGAGACAAGAAAGCACTACGAGTGTATTGATTGCATGAATAATCATAAAACACATCTATGTGCCTGTAATTGTCATGATGAAAACACTGAGCCTCACCAAACTGAAAAATCTCACTGATCTTAATTCTTGAATTTTCTTTCAATCTCTTGGGCCATAGCTTCTAACTGACTTGTATCTCCCAACTTTCTGTAGGTTAATTTTTCAAGTGTCTTGATGATACTAATTGCTGCCCTGTATTGTGGAAGCTCAGGCTCATTTAGTTCTCCATACATACCAATAGCATGAATCCCATTTTTTTTCGCAAACCCTAGAATCAATCCATTGAATCCTGTAATTATTGATTTTTGAGGGGTTGTCTCTACATTTAGTCCTTCCATCTGTTTTGTCAGCTCCATGGATGTTGTTGTGATGTATGTCTTAGGATTATTGTCTAAAACTCTGTTAGTGTGAAAACCTCCAAATGTATAGATAAACTTCGCAGAATATTTTTTTGCAACATCAATTACATCCTGACACAAAGCGTTTATCTCACTATTTCCCTGAGGTTGTCCTTTTCCTCCCCCAAATATTATCAAGTCGTCTGTATACTTGTACTCCCAACTTTCATTTGGAAGATCAATGTATCCACCTCTGTCAACTACATATGTTGGATTTGGTGTCTTTGCAATTCTAAATAATTTTGTTCTCAAAGAATCGTTGATAAAATTTACTACAATACTTCCAACATTACCCATGTCCTGCATTGCTGCAATCAAAATTGGTTTTTCCACGTTTGGTTCTGCATCTTGTGTAAATTCCATAATTTTTCTGAAGTGTAATGAATTTTAAACCTATGCTGTGATTAAAAATTAAAAGAAATTCATTTTATGTATAGTATCTTTTGAAACCTTTATCGGTTGGGTAAAGTTCTACTTTAATTCCAGTAAATCCCTTTTTCTTAATTACTTTCATCAATCCCTGTTCTTCTAAATCTTTCAAAATCTTTTCCAATTTTTCATTATCAATGTCTAGATTTTTTTGAATTTTATTGAAATCTTTGATGCCTCTGTTTAGCTCTCCTAGAACTTGCATCTCTTTGTTTTGTGGTCTTTGAGATGATTTCTCCCTTTGTAGCCGTTCAAATGATTCTTGCCTTAGTTCTATTCTTGGATTATCTGGACCGAACTGGTTTTCAGTAAATGTACTGCTACCTTTTTTTTGCCATTTTCTTACTAGGCGAGGAATTATTCTTGCGAGTGGAATCAGAAAAAATATCAAATAAATCCACATAAAACCATGCTCAGCCATGCCTAAAGTAACATGTAATGATTCGTTATTTGTTATTTTGTATCGTAAATTGACACAATATTGAGCCTAACGATCTTTTGTCGGAATTTTTTCCTATTATGTAGAGCTATATCATATTTTAACTCTTGTGAGATTTAATTTATTTTTTAATGATCTAAAATGACATGAAAGATTCATAAGGCAAAAAAATAACACATCGACAAATTATGGAAACATCCCTAGAAACCATTGGTACATTGGAGTATGTTCTTGACAAATACTCCAAAATCTGGAGCTGGAAAATTTCTGGTGATCGTGCAGTAAGCATGATCTCAAGACTAGTTCCTGAAGCTTGGTATGGAGAAAATGTAAACGAAGTGATCATTCCTGACAGCACTGAAAACCTGAAACAAATCAAACTAATAATGGATAGATATCCACTTGAAATTTTATCAAAATATGTATGGCAAAGAAAAATTGTAAAGACTTTTGCACCAAAACCTACTTTACCTCCAATTAAACACAAGCTAAAACGCGCAAAGGCTGGCGAACAATTCCGAGGAAAGCTTTTGAATTTCCAAAAAGAAGGGCTAGACTTTTTGCTAAAATCTTCTGGTAATGCGTTACTAGCTGATGATATGGGTCTTGGAAAAACTGTGGAGACATTATCTTATGTAGCTACTGAAAAGCAAACATTTCCTGTGCTTGTTGTTGCACCATTAGTTACATTGACTAACTGGGAGCGAGAGATTGCAAAGTTTCTAAAGAAAAAAAGTAGGAATGGGCGAATAATAGAATCAGAAACACCTAGCGTTACACTTATTCGAACTGGAAAATCTCAACAACTTCCAAAGACTGACATTTATGTAATTAACTATGAATTACTTTTCAAGAGAAATTCTGATTTGTCAAAACTTGGAATAAGGACCATAGTTTGTGATGAGGTACAAAATCTAAGGTCAAAAACCACCCAGAAATACAAGGCAGTCAAAAAACTTGCAGCACTTCCCTCAGTATTGTATAGAATTGGTCTTTCTGGTACTCCAATTTACAATCGTGGTTCAGAAATCTGGCCAATAATTGACATCATAAAGCCCGGACTCCTTGGTAACTTTAAGGAATTTTGTGAGTACTTTTGCTATGTCAATGAAAAGGGAAAAGCCATTGTTTTAGAAAACAAGCGAGCCTCACTTAGACATGAATTGCAAAAACATGTAATGCTTAGAAGAAAAAAATCTGATGTCCTAAAAGAACTCAAAGATAAGGTTCGTTACAAAGAAGTCATTGCATCTGATACTGATTATTATCTTGAAGAACTTGATAAAATCTGGAAGAAGCTTGAGGAAGAACAAAAAGATGCAGAAACGGCATTCTCAAAATCTGCCTCATATCAGCGAGCAATTCAAAGTGAGAGACAAATTGCTGGTGTTGCAAAGCTTCCTCATGTAATTAATTTTGTTAAAAATATTATGGAGATTGAAGAAAGTGTTGTAGTGTTTTGCCACCACAGGGTAATCCACAAACTACTTCATGAAAGTCTCCACGAGTTTTCTCCTGTTTCTATAATTGGTGGACAAACAGATTCATTTAGACAGGATCAGATTGATAAATTCCAAAATGGAGAATCAAAACTAATGATTGCAGGTCTTCGTGCAGGAAATATTGGAATCAACTTGACTAGAGCAAAATATGTTATCTTTGCAGAACTTGATTGGAGTCCTGCAATCCACAGACAAGCAGAAGATAGACTCCACAGAATCGGTCAGAAAAATACTGTCTTTGCCTACTATTTGATTGGAAATGGAACA
Source organism: Candidatus Nitrosopumilus sp. (assembly GCA_965247045.1). GTDB lineage: Archaea > Thermoproteota > Nitrososphaeria > Nitrososphaerales > Nitrosopumilaceae > Nitrosopumilus. The sequence continues at coordinate 357,708 of CBDFGF010000006.1, read as the reverse complement.
CTCGATGATCATGTTGCAGACATCTTGGTAGATAAGAGCTTTGAGATTGATGCAATAATGGATGAGTCTGTTGACAACTATGAAAATAAGAACAAAGCAGAGCTAATCTTAGCTCAAATACAAGACAAGATTCGCTCAAAATAACTAAATCTCTAACCTGTCCTTTAATTTAGATAATTTTCCAGTAATGCTATCTTTTTTTGATTGGTCTATTTGAGAGTCTTGAATCTCCTTTACAATCTCATCAATTAGACTTAGAATCTCCACTTGTGGCTTGGGTTCATCAAAATCGGTGTTGTTAAATCCATCTACCTCTGTTCTGTCAATCTTCTCTAATCCTTTATGCAATATCTCGTAAACTTTTACAAGTTTGTCTTCTTGTCTCTGTGGCGACATTAGAACAAATTGATCCTTCCTTAATTTCTCCACGTCTTCTATCAGTTTATCTTCAGATATTCTAAGAATGTCTGCAATCTGTTCCATACTGCAAGACTTGATCTGAAGAAGACGCAAGATTTTTGCCCATGCTGGAACATTATTACTCCAAAGAATCTCTCGAGCAAGATCTGTAATGGAAAAAGAGCCATCACTATTCAATGATACCAGTTTTCTGTCTTTTAGTGAGGCAAGGGCATCAAGAATTCTTCCAACCCCTAACCTCTTTAACTCTGAATTCTCTAGATTATTTTCATTAAACGCGCCATTCTTTTTAATTGCCAAGTTCAAAATTTCTAAATCAACCGTACCTAGCTTTCTCATATTTTGTATTGCCCTCCAAGATTTATCACCCTTTCCATGATAATCAAAAATGTTTTTTCAATAAATACTTGATTCGACTTTTGTTCTTGAAGAATATATGTGGACTCAAATAATTTGATTTATGGTTAGTTATCAACTTCCAAAATTGCCTTATGGATATGATGAGCTAGAATCATTCATTGATACGGAAACAATGAAGATTCATCATCAAAAACATCATCAAACATATGTTGAGGGGCTTAACAAGTCACTTGAACAAGTTGGCAGCGCATCACATCCTCAGTATATCTCATCTATTCTCTCCGATTTAAAATCAATTCCTGAATCAGGACGCAGTGCAATCAACTTTTTTGGTGGAGGTTTTGAGAATCATAGACTATTTTGGGAAACAATGATTCCAAATAGTGATGGTAAACCTGGAGGAAAACTAGAAGATTCAATTGATGTTTATTTTAATAACTTTGAGAATTTCAAGAAAGTTTTTTCCGAAAAAGCAACTGCAATTCAAGGAAGTGGTTGGTGTTGGTTGGTTTTCAATCAGACTTATAACAAAATTGAAATCATTATAACTCCAAATCAGGATAGTCCTTGGACCCTTCAAAAAATACCTTTGTTAGGATTGGATGTTTGGGAGCATGCATACTATCTAAAGTATCAAAACAAAAGACCTGATTATATTGATGCATGGTGGAATGTTGTCAACTGGGATTATGTGGGGAATCGTTTCTCAGAACTTTCTGTATAAAATGTCTGATTTGGGCAAATTCTTTTAAAGATAAACACAATTTTTCTTTTAATGAATAAGAGTCTAAGATACATTGCACTTCTTGCAATTGTTCCCTTGTTTACTACAGGATTGACAACTGATTATTTCACAGATGCTGAAGCTTACAAAAGTCAAGGCGTTGCGGTCAAAAAGTTTGGCTCACAAACTAATATCTGTGGATTACAGTTATGTTCTGAAATTCCAGGCGGTAAATCTGCATGGATGGAACAATAAAAAATGACAACTCCTGAAGCATCGGTTGCTGAAGAAGAAGCCATGATGGAAGAAGTAACTGAAGCAGACTTGGGGTCTGTACTTAGATTATCAAGAGCAAACGTTCCAGCAGTAATTCCACTGCACCAAGGATACTATGATGGCGGAGATGTTTATTTTATCATCACCGACTCTAGTGATCCTACACATGCAGAAATAATTACAAAAAATCAAGGATGGCAAGTAGAACTTGCACCTTTATTGGCAAATGCTCCTGACGACACACTTTCAAAAACATACATGTTCACCAACGGCATTGATGGCGATGGTGTACATGGTTTCCAAGGTGAAGTCTTTACAAGTACACCTACACAAGCAGACATGTACAGCGCATTGGCTTCTCATGTCCATGTTACATGGAATGAAGGTGCAACATCAAGAGTACTTGATTCAGATGCAATGATTATGGAAGCAGCTGACAACGAAGAAATTACATTAACTGAAGTTTCTGTAGTTTTGAACATGCCACAAATCATTTGGCCTGATGGTCAGATGATGGTTAAAGAAGACAAAACTTTGACTGATGAAACACCATATGGTGGTGGTCAAGTTCTTGATATCGATACAGAAGAGATGACTGTAACTTTTATTGCTTATCGTGGATGGGGTCCAGATGGTAGAACAATCTATTACATTGTAACAGATGCTACTCCAAGTGGTCCTGCTGGAATGATGGGTGTTGTAAGTGCACCATCATCTGCAAGCTTGATTGCAAGTTCAGTAGCAATAGACTTGTATCAGTTCAGAAATGGTCTGACAGGTTCTGGCCCATTAGGATTCCAAGCAGGAATAGCTGCAGGAGCTCCTGGTGATGCAAATTATTCTCCTATGTGGAACTTTGTTTCCTAATTATTTCATCTAGCCTCAAAATATAATCGAAAAAGATTTGGATCGCAAAATTTTCATATCAAATTATGCCTCAGAAGATAAAATATGATGACAGGCGATACATTTCACGTGGTAAATTCTATGTGTTACATCTTGATGATGATATAATGTCAGAAGGTGTTGAACAACTAAATGATGGAAAGGTCGGACATCCGTTTGTATATTCAGATGTGTGTTTTATGGTAACTGCATTATTCAGAAACACTGTAGGTACTGGATACAGACAACTGCAGGGAATAATTGAAGACATGTTGGGAAAAGAAAAATCACCAAACTTTTCAGCAATTTGGAAGAGAATCAACAAGACAAGCCTAGAAGATAATAATGGCAAGAGTTGGTTCTCAGATGGAAAGACAAAAACAGAGATTGTATTTTTGGCAGGTGACTCTACAGGACTCAAACCAACTAGTCGTGGTGACTGGATGGGTGAAAAATGGGATCTAAGACGTGGATTCATCAAGATGCACATCATGGTTGATTCAAGGACCAAGAAAATTTATGCAGTGTCAATTACGGATGAGAAATCAGGCGATGCACCAGAATTTGGGAGATTGTTATCTGAAGCATTGCACAACATTGAGAATTCCTCTAATGTCAAAAAATCCGAAGAATTGTTAGTTGGTGCTGATGGTGCATATGACACCAACGATAATTTTAAAGAATGTGAAAAGAAAAATGTCATACCAATAATTCCAGTAAGAAAAAATTTCTCACCAAAGACAAAAGGAAACAAGTTAAGAAAAGAGCAGGGATTGTTGCAGCTTGGCCATTGTGAAATGAATGCTGAAAATATCAAGATGTTTGATGGTTTAACAGAGCAACAAAGAAAAGAGAATCAAAAGCAGTGGAAGAAAGATATTGGTTATGGCAGACGTTGGACAGTAGAGATTGCAATTTCTACATTTAAGAGAATTTTAGGAGAGAATGTTTCTGCAAGAGTTTGGTGTAACGTTGTAAGGGAAATAAAATTCAAGGTGATGATTTACAATTTGATGATTGATGCTGTACTGGAACAGGAGATGAATCATAGTTAGTTTGGGATTTGTCTTGAGAATGAATGTTTAGAGTGGAATTGGGAAACAAAGTTCTATGTGGAGAATTTTCATGATAGGTTGGGATAATCCTGATGAGGCACACAATTGCTAGAAACATTAGGTGGCATGAACGCATACAGGGAAGATGGTTTGATCGATATTGGCATTGCACGTCCAATGGATAGTGACCATATTGTTAACTGTCCATTTATTGACCCATTCCAATAAGATCTAATCTCTTTTTTTATTTTTTAAATTCCTTACATTTGTTAATTTCAATTAAAAAACTCAAACAAATTTTCATAGAACTATCTGTCTGATTTATCTTTGATTATGAGAATATTACATCATGAGTATTGCCGGAATGTATATGCTAAACACGGTAGAGTACAAAGAAGAAAAAATCAATCAAGCCCTTGGTATGTTATATGCAGATAGGAAAATTGAATTTCGTGAATTATCGTTAGTACTTCTTAATGAAAAGGCACTACAAGTTATGCCACACTGGAAAGAATTTGTTTTGAATTTCTGCTTGGATGTTGAAGAGGCCTTTAAAACATGGTCTGGCCAAAGCTCTCTTTCAGTAAGTTCTCCACAAAAAGCTTTGACACTGTTAAGACAGCTGTCACATGACAAGACATCAATGAATCAACTTGCCCATCTCCTAAACTTGTCATGTACTATTTCAATTGAATTCAAAGAGATCTATAGACGTCTAAAGTAATCTCTTTTTTATTTTTGATTTCAGTTAATGAATCCAACTAGAATTTTAAATAAAATAATTTTGGTGTTGTACTAGATAATGCTTTGTTTCCTAACTGCAAAAATCATTAACATCCTTTAATTGAACAATCAATTTTTGATTATTCTATTGCATTGCAATCATCTTGTTGTACAGACAAACTTTCATTTTCAGTTCATGAATCATGTTTTCTCTTTTGTGCGATGTTACGTGTTCACCAAACATTCTCTTAAATGCAGAAAACACTGATTCAACAATCCATCTGTCCCCATAGCTTACGCTATGCTTCCATAATTCATAATTGAATAATTGAACCAGAACAGCTTTTCGTCTTGGATAACAGTCAGTTGTAATTGATGAGTTCTTTCTTGTTTTGATTCCAGGAATTACACCTTCATGATACAAATATGAAAAACAATCCTTGGTATCATATGCACCATCAGCTAGTGTCTTGATTATATTTCCAAACTCTTTTGATTGTTCAACTAGTGATACAAAATGTTTTGAATCATGTGACTTGTCATCTGTAACCTCCAGACCCGTAATCTGCTTTGATTTTACATCTACTGCCACATGAATCTTGAGGAAACCACGTCTTTTCTGCCATTTCTGTCTCATCCATTCGCCTCTGTCTGCAACCTTGATTCCAGAACTGTCAATTGCAATAACAATATCTTTTCCAAGTTTTGGATTCATCTTAATGTCAAGCTTGTTTACTCTTTTCCAGATTGCAGAATACGTTGGTGTTTTTACTTTAGATTGCAGATGAGATTTTATCAAACCTTCAGTTTGTCTGAATGGCAGATGCAAATAGAGATGACAGCACCCTAGTGCCTCCATGAATGATTCAGGATAAACAAATTGATGTCCTTCTTTTTTGTGGTTCATCTTCTTGAGTTCTGTGTTCCATGATTCTATAGCATCAAAAGACAACATGATTTCCCCACGTCTTACTAGTGATGTGTTGTATTTTTTCCAATTTCTATTCATAAAATTGTACAAAATGTTCTGATCTAAAGCTTGTTTGGTAGAATTAGTTGGATAAACTAGTCATGTTAGGAAACACAGCACTAGATAGAATCATCAAAAGACAATTAGCTACATACAATTTTAGTTATGATTGATTCATCTGTTTGGAACAACAAATTAAGTCACAATCTTCTTCATCACAAGGCTTTGTAACTTTAAGTTCGAGACCACATTCTGAGCAAGTATATACTTGCCCCTCTGCCATATTTCCCATATTATATTCAAAAGATAGGTTACTATTAAGTCAAAAATAAAAAATAGAATTAGGTGTTTAATTTCTGTTCAAATACAGACATGATATAACCCATAATCTCTTTATTTAGAGTTGCAAACGATTTTGTATTTTGATTAAATGTTTTAAACGCCTGTCTTGTTGCCTCAGATGTATCTCCAGCAATTTTATTTTGATGTACATATGATTGAAGAGAGATGTCAGTAATGTCACGGATAATTCTCAGAACAGAATCAGGTACCTCCGTCTTGTAACCTGCCTTGATTGCATATTCTTGTTCCAAAGAAATGGCTGAATTAATCACAGTTTTCCATGCAGCTATGTAATCTTGCTGAAGTTTTGCTACTGATTGATGATATTTGGGAGTAAATTTTTCAACCTCATTAAAAAATCTCTCAATATTTTTTTTAGATACACCAAAAAGATCTTTTGATTCTTTAGAATTATCCATTTGACCATATAAGAAATACATTTTAGATAAGATTAACTATAAAAAAACTAAACAAATGTTTAAGGTAATACCTACTCATTTGGAACATGTTTTACAAGCATTTTTACCAACATTTCAAAGATATTCTCATCTCTGTTGTTGAATCGAAACTCTATTTCCTTGAGATAAAGATGAAAGTATTGTTTAGGAACTCCTCTGTAATGATACATCCAAGTCTTGGCATAACTCCAAAACCCTTCCATTCCGTTGATATGTGCATCACCTCTGACATACTCATCCATCCCGTGAGACACAACCTTGTGCTTTCCTCTCATTATGAGAGATGCATATGCAGTATAATCATCCGTATAGTACAGCGAGCCTTTTCGAGTGTGCTTTTTGATTAATTTCATAAGGGCATCGTATTTTCTGTCAGGTACTGGAAACGTTATAACATGTCCGTTTCTCTTGTATATTCCAAACACCAGCGTCTTGCCTTCGGCACCCTATCCACGCTTTCCCTTGCGATAACCCCCAAACATTGCCTCATCTAGTTCCAGCTTGCCAGACAACCTGAGATTAACCATTGATGAATCATAGATTGCTTCTCGAAATATCCTAAATGTATGCTCTATTGTTTTGAGGCTTATTCCTGCATAGAATCGTATTCTGTACGCTGGAACTCCAAGTGAGAACAGGTAGAGAAGATGCACAATTGTGTTTAGGGGAACTCTGATTTTGGCAAGATATGTTCCAGTAAAATCATCAAACTTGTATCTGCACTTTCTACAGGCGTATCTATTGGCAACATGATTGATGTTTCTGCATTGGCACCGTGGACAAATCCGTTTTCCTTGCCATCTTTCGTGTCGAAAATAGACCCTACTTTTCGTCACGCTATTTGCCAGTTTGATCGGATCAACATCAGGCACAACTTAGGCATGAGTGATTGAAAAACATTCCTTGTTATTTGTTCCAACTGACGGGGTATTACCATGTTTAAAGAACTATGCAGGAACAGATAGTTTTCGCAGACGGTTATAGTGGATTCTCAAAAAATCCATAATTTTCCTATCTTCATTTTTATCAATTGGTGCTCCATTTGCAAGAATACTGAGATATTTTAGATTAGATTCTAGTTGATGTAGTGATCTTTTAATTCCTTCATCATAACGTATCCCCAAAAATTCTACAATACTATCCTCTGTTTGTATAATATCATCTTCCAAATTTTTGATCTCTTGATGAATATCCGTCTGCATCAATATTCTAAAGACAATATTAAAAATAACTTTAATTCTTGAATTTCTTAATTATTGTAAAGATGATCGAAAAAAATTAAACAGATTTATCATTTTCCAATTTAAAAAAAGAGTTTTGGATGTTTTATGTTGTAACAAAATGTAAATAAATCCATTAACAAAATAATCGTTTTTAACTATTGAATTCCATATTTTACATGGATTTCATGTTAGAAGAAGAATTGATAGACTTGATGACATTTTGTCTGCAAAATGCAGATTCTGCAGAGATACCTGAAAAATATAAAAGAATTACTGAGATTGGTCATGAACTTTATGCCGATGGTGGAGTGGATGCTTTAACAGTATAGCGAAGAGCCAAAGTTCGTGAACTGAAAATCATTCCAAAACAAAAAACTTTTTGATCACCAACCACAATGAAATTCATGGATAAGTTAGAACAGCTTGAACAAGCATACAAAAAGGAAAATTCCAAAGTTGCAGTCAGGATGCTTGCAGTGTTAATGGTTCTCAAAGATGGTAAGGATTTGCAATACACTGCCAAAACATTGCACCGTTGTGCAAACTGGGTACGCAAATGAGTTGATCGTTTTAAAGTGGATGGCCTTGATGGCCTCTACGACCACCCAAGAAGCGGAAGACCAAGTGCAATACCAAAGAAGCAAATGGATTCTATAATGTCCAGAGTCATGTTGACCTTATTTACACCTGTAATGCTGCTGCAGCAAACAATACTTTACTCTACTGGAATAAAATTTCACATAACTTATGTTAGAAAAATAATGCACCAATACGACATGTCTGTCAAGACTGCACAAAAATACCATGTTAACCATGCAAGTATAGCGGCTGTGCGCAGTTGGCAACAACGTATGAAAAAGAGAATTCCACACCTAAAAAAGAGGGGATTTACCATTGCAATGTTAGATGAAGCATTCTTTGTTAGAGATGTAAAAGCAGGACGTAAATACTGGTCACCAGTTGCTAGACGAATATTTCTCCCATATGTAACTTTGTTTCCTAATTATTTCATCTAGCCTCAAAATATAATCGAAAAAGATTTGGATCGCAAAATTTTCATATCAAATTATGCCTCAGAAGATAAAATATGATGACAGGCGATACATTTCACGTGGTAAATTCTATGTGTTACATCTTGATGATGATATAATGTCAGAAGGTGTTGAACAACTAAATGATGGAAAGGTCGGACATCCGTTTGTATATTCAGATGTGTGTTTTATGGTAACTGCATTATTCAGAAACACTGTAGGTACTGGATACAGACAACTGCAGGGAATAATTGAAGACATGTTGGGAAAAGAAAAATCACCAAACTTTTCAGCAATTTGGAAGAGAATCAACAAGACAAGCCTAGAAGATAATAATGGCAAGAGTTGGTTCTCAGATGGAAAGACAAAAACAGAGATTGTATTTTTGGCAGGTGACTCTACAGGACTCAAACCAACTAGTCGTGGTGACTGGATGGGTGAAAAATGGGATCTAAGACGTGGATTCATCAAGATGCACATCATGGTTGATTCAAGGACCAAGAAAATTTATGCAGTGTCAATTACGGATGAGAAATCAGGCGATGCACCAGAATTTGAGAGATTGTTATCTGAAGCATTGCACAACATTGAGAATTCCTCTAATGTCAAAAAATCCGAAGAATTGTTAGTTGGTGCTGATGGCGCATATGACACCAACGATAATTTTAAAGAATGTGAAAAGAAAAATGTCATACCAATAATTCCAGTAAGAAAAAATTTCTCACCAAAGACAAAAGGAAGCAAGTTAAGAAAAGAGCAGGGATTGTTGCAGCTTGGCCATTGTGAAATGAATGCTGAAAATATCAAGATGTTTGATGGTTTAACAGAGCAACAAAGAAAAGAGAATCAAAAGCAGTGGAAGAAAGATATTGGTTATGGCAGACGTTGGACAGTAGAGATTGCAATTTCTACATTTAAGAGAATTTTAGGAGAGAATGTTTCTGCAAGAGTTTGGTGTAACGTTGTAAGGGAAATAAAATTCAAGGTGATGATTTACAATTTGATGATTGATGCTGTACTGGAACAGGAGATGAATCATAGTTAGTTTGGGATTTGTCTTGAGAATGAATGTTTAGAGTGGAATTGGGAAACAAAGTTAACGATGTGGGAAAGAGACAGAGCAAACATTTCGATATCACACACAAAAAATTAAACACTATTCAGCATTTTCATTTGGTGAGGGTGACAAGTCAGTTTCTGTAATTTGTCATGGTTGTCTCTTGGAAAGAGCATTAGAGAAAGACTATGAAAGACAGATGATTTTTAAATTTGATTCAGAGATTGCGACTCAACTAGCTCATGAGTGTATGGATAACGGCAAACCAAAAGATGCACAAAAACTCTTAAAGAAATTACTAAAGAAAAATCCAAAGTATGGTCCTGGACTTTATGCTATGTCCAAGTGTCTGATATCTCAGACAAAATATGATGAATCTGAAATTTATATAAAAAACTTAGAGGCGGACTATCCAGATAGTAATGAAGTTATTGAACTTCGTAAATTAATACCATAGTTTAGATTTTTCAATTATAAAAAAATTAACAAAAATTCTGTAAAGCTGGATCAATACGATAAGATGTGAAACTGATTATCTATAGGTACTGTTTCTAGATGGGCGTCTTAATACCTGTTTACGATTTAGTAATCTTTTTGTAGGTAATTCATATTCATACATGATTTTATTTTTTCTCAATAAAGTGATTCTATAACACATTCCTTTAGTTTTAATATCATAATTTTTTAGATATTCCCAAATCTGATCAAATTTGTAATGAATATCTTTCATTGCTAAAGTTGCATGAAATTTAAATTCATCTTTTGAATCATGAGAACTGTTTACAGCATTTGTAAATTTCAATAATTTTTTTGCCAAGCCATATCTAAAATCCTTAAGATCATCGCTTGGAATTATTTTAAGATATATTACATTTTTCTTTGCAGATGTTGTAATGAACAAAAATTTTTTCTTTAATTCAAAGTAATCAAAACCATCTAATTCATATCCTAATTCTGAATACTCCAAACCTATTTCACACATAACAGAAATCACTCTACTTATTGATTTACAGCCAAATGGACCAAATAAAGTAACATGTGGAATAGGTTTTTTTCTTACCTGACCTCTAACATTAAATTTATGAGAAATATCATAAATTAATTTTTTAGTAAGATTTTTTGATTCTCCCATTAATCTAATTTCTATAAGATATGGCATTTCCAAGAAGCATCAACAAAAATTCTGCGTAGCATATACTTCTTCATCAGAGTTTATTATTACACCAACTCCAATTCTGTCATAAGATTTATTTAAAATATTTTCTCTATGACCTGGACTATACATCCAACCATAAATGAGTTCTTTTGCTATTGCTTGTTCACCCTCAAACCAATCATATGTTAAAGAATCACCCCAAGCTGTGTAAGATGAATATGTATACATTTGATAAATATTTTCAGCTAATCCATAGGCATATTGTTTTCTACAATCATAACCTGCTTTGATTCCTCTATCTGTAGGATCTAATCCTTCAGGTGTAACATGATCAAAGTAATTACGATTTGACATATCTAGACTATGATTTCTAGCGATTGAATCTATTGTTGTAGTTCTATCTAAACTTGGCATTTCTCTTTTTTGTCTTTCTTTATTGGTGAATTCATAAACATAATCTTCAATTAATGATGTATCAAAACCAGATTCAAGTCGTATAGGGATATTAATTTCTGTATCATGAGATATTACTTTTGATATAGAATTGTTAATCATGTTTGTTATGCTTTCAGAATTTGGAATAGGTAAATCTTGAAAGTTAGCAAAACTATCATGTAGATTAAAAACAGAGTCAACATTGATATTATCAATAAATTCAATTCCTGTGTTATCCAAGAATAGTATAGATGATAAGAATAGTAAAATGAATGAAAATATAATTATGGCTTTTTTTGTATTTTTCTTTCTGTTTGGGGAATGAAAGTAATAATTAAAAGAATTGTCATCTTTGAATAGAACACTATCTTTTTGATCAGATTTCCTCTTTCCACATTTTTTACAAAAGAAATAGCCTTGCGTGTATCTCCAATTATGCCTACATCTCATAAAATACATTCACCTTTTCCCACAAGTTCTTAATCAGATTTGAGTATTAGTTTTTCAATTTCTGATCTAACAGTACTGGATATCATTTCTTTGACTTCATCTTTTGCAACGTGAGTTTTTTCTAATTCTTCTTTTTCTTTGTTTACTTTATCTAGTTCAATCTGCTTTCTCAGGGAAGCATCGATTGTTAATTCTGGTGTTGCCTTTTTTACTTCATTATAGCATTCTTCCATTGTTGGTTTTAGATAGGTTCCATCAAGTCCTTTTTTATGAGCCATCATTTTTTCTGCAATATTAGAGTTCACATCGTTGTTGAGCTTTAGTTTTGTGTTGAATCTTTTACGGAACATGTAGACTAGAGCCTTGTCATACCTGTTTCCTGTTTTTGTTCTCTTTACTTTACCTTGAATTAATTTTGCCAAAATCTCTTTCATATTATCATCTGTCATGTAATCTCTTTTGGTATTCCATCTTGATGGTAATGTTGCCAATATTGGGGATTCATCAGTTATTGTTTCACCATTTCTTATTCTGCTTTGCTTGTATCTGTCTATGTCTTTACGAGCTTCAGGGATTAGTACACCCCAATAACCTTCTTCGGATTCATCATAAATTTTCACACAATACGAATCCTCAACTGGCACAAGGTGCTTGAATCTGATTACAGGATCAATTATAGCTCCAGGTCTTATCCCTAATGAGCTTAGTATGGATATGATACACTTGTTTCTTAGGCTGTTTGTACTTGAATACACCAACCATAACTCATCATCAGTTATTGGTAGTTCACCACCTTTTTTTCTATTTAATTTTCGTATTCCCTTACGGACAAGTTTGTTGTACCAAATTTTTCTATTCATCTCAAAGAATAGCTCAGGTGCAGCTAAATCTGTTCCAACTGATATATCACCTCTATCCTGCAAGAAATTAACATAATCTTCTAGCACATCAGTTATTTTTTCAGTGTCAAACTCTAATAGTGATTCAAAATCTTCTTTATGCTTTGCAAGATTTTCATCAACTGCAAACTTCATGAATTTTTGCATTTTGTAGCCGTATGTCTCTCTCGAAGTTTCGGTATTTAGTGAATTGATAAATTTTCTAAAACATCTATGCTCTTGTGACATCGCTTTACGCCATTCGGTCTGAACCAGCCTTAAAACCATTAAAAAGAAGATATTTTGTGAAACTAATTAACTTGTACTTTTGATACGCATGATTTTAGTTTTATCCATAACAACCCAGTACTCTACATTTTGTCCATTTTCTAATTTTCCCTTAACTTCATCATCAATCATACTTACATCAATCGTCTCAAATGTTTCAGAGTCCATTACTTGGACGGTGTCACCATTAAGTGAGATGATTTGGCCTATTTTCTTGTTAATCAATGGAATGTGAATTTGCATGCTGACTGGTCCTACATGAGGTCTTTTTTGACCATCAAAAATTCCCGTGGCAACAATTCTTGCTTTGGCTGAACCGTGTTTTCCTGGTTTTGATGTATCATATTCAACGATTCTGCATGGTTCTCCACTTGGTTGATCAGAATGTGGTAATAGAATGTAAGAACCAATTTTCAAAGAACCGAGATCTGAGGGTTTACTCATGCAAAAATAGTTTTTCGTCGAATATTTAACTTTTCTAATTGGATAACAGTCTTAATTATAATCATAACCTATTATTTGAAAGCAGTTTGTATCAATGGTTTTATTTTCATAATCATTTTAAAAAAATCTTCATTAGGTTCAATATTCGCAACAAGTAAGTTGCTATTATCTATTGGAACGCTGATTAAAGTAACCTTGTCATATTCTAAAACAGAAGATCTCTCAAAACCAAGTTCGTGGGATAGATTTTGAGATTTTTCCCATTCCCACATTGAATAATGAATAGACATTTTCAATTCATCAGGGGACAAATATTGTTCTACTCCCTTCTGTTCCAAATTAATAATTAGAACCCCTTTAGTGTTTACGACTCCCGCAAATCATATTTTTGAATCTAATTCAAGAATATTTTTGCACAGTTCCTCAAAATCTAATGAAATTTGTTGGTATATTGATTATTAAAATCTAATCAATCAGAAAGAAAATGATTAAATTCTAAATCTAAATAGTTTTAAGTTTTTCAATTTCAAAAACAATACCATAATAGTCTGAATAAGAAATTTCAGTAATCCTAAGATTAAATTTTTGTGAAATTTCTTCCATTTGGGAAAATTGTACTTTATCTTGATTTGTTTTGATTTTGATATGACCATCTGCCACTAATCTCTCCCAATCAGGATGATTATTCACTATATAATCAAAAATTTCATCATACTCTTCAAATTTTTTTTCATTCAAATTTATTTTTAAATGTCAAATGCAATTTTAAATCTTATGGAATGATTCTTGTTTTAGGCATAGATAAAAAGAAGGGATTAGAATTTACAGTATGGCTCACAAACCAGGTCCTGAAAGAAAACTATCTATGAAGACTAGGCTGATTTTCATTGCAATAATGTTTGTTATTATTAATTTGGTTTTCTATTTTGGATTTGACTCTTCAGAGGAATCAGAACCCCTGATTGATATAGATAATGAAGATCAAATGAACATTGAAAAAAATCCAGACTTGGAACAAGAAATGACAATTTCCATTAATCCATAGTCTGTACAGTTAGTCATCTAGAAATGATGATGCATTTGTCTTTGTTCCAATCCTTCTTGCTCAAAGTGATTGTGAGTTTTTCCGCCATCACGGTGAGCATGAATTGTTCCGTCAACATGACAATGTGTGTTGTCAATCAAATTCTTCATGAACACATCATCTATGTTTAGTATCATGTTGGTTGCCTCAACTGCAGTTTTGAAAACTTGTTGTTTTACTACTACTGTTTCTATGATTTCAGATGATGACATATCAGATATTTTTCTAATATTGGAATTTATCCCATACCATTTTATTTTCCCATTAGACTTTGCAAATTTTGCCCGAAATTGTGTTAATGTATCTAAAACATTCATTCCTATATTTTGTGCTAATGTCATTGGTATTTCTTCTACAGCATCTGCAAATCGCTCTACTACAATCTGTTCCTTACCCTCAATAGTTCCAGCCCGCTTTCTAATTTTTTGTGCTAGTATTCCTTCAACAGAACCAGCACCATGTACAATGAACGGATTTTCAATAAAATTTCTTAGTACATAAAATGCATTTAAAGCATTTCTGTGGAATTCATCAAGATATCGTTTGGAGTTTGCCCTCAATAACAAAGTTACAGATTTTGGATTATTGCCACCTTCTACAAAAACCATTTTTTCCTCACCTACAGTTTTCTCATAAACTCTTTTTGCAAAACCTAATTCATCACTTGATATTTTCTCTATACTTTTACAGGTCTTAGCGCCTGTTGCCTTTTCTAGCCACCATAAATCATTATACTTTACTCTCCGCATCGAGATAATGCCTTTTTTTGCGAGAGCTTCTTGAACAAACTCATTAACTCCTTTCCTTGATATCACTACATTAGCTCCTGAATCTACGATATTTTTTACAAGTACAAGCAAGTCTTTGTTTTCTTGATTAAGAAATTGACTCATTTGTTCAGGTGATTCTATTTTTATCTCTGCCTCTGTTCTTGTTCTCATTGTTTCTAATAATTCATTAATTAACAAAATCTTGGCGTCTTTAATGGTTCTAGGCATTGTAGAACTATCTATTGTTTTGTCAATTACTGTACCTTTAATCAATTGTATTTCTGCAACATTTCCTATTTTTTCTTCAATCTTAATGTCATCGATATCTATCTGTCCCTTTTCTAAGTTGGCTATGTCACATATCGCCTCGATGATAATATCTATAATTTTTGTATTTTTTTCCTGTAAATCAAAAATTGCTTTTCCCTCTAAGCATGTAGTTAGTAATTGCCTCATTGTTTTTCTATCTCTTCTGTTTGACTTTATCTTGATTTCATCTAATGTCTCTAAAGCATAATCTAGACTTTGTTCATAACCCCTTGTAATTGTAGCAACAGGAATTCCAATTTTTAATAATTCTTCAGCAGACTTTAGCAAACTACCTATCAAAATAGCTGCTGAGGTTGTACCATCTCCAACATGAGTATCAACTGTATTTACAGCCTCTATGACAGATTTAGCTGCTGGATGATCAACATCGACTTTTCTCAAAAATGCGCCGCCATGGGTTGTTATGGTATCTTCTCCAAGTATATCGATGTACATTTTTTCCATACCACGTGGGCCAAGAGATGTTTTAACTATTTCAGTAACAAGTTTGCCTGAAATTAGATTATACATTTGTGATTCTTGTAATCCAATACGTGAAATATCTTGATCAAGTAAACCCGGATATTTCATCACTTTTAGCCTCCTTTTAGATATTAAAACGTGCTCACTGTTGAATTTAATTTATCAAAAATAAAGAACATAAAATCAATCGAATAGCAATTTAGACGCTATTTAATTTTACTAAGTTTCATTCTTAGCTGTAACATCGTCATCAGGTCCAGGTGTGTTAGAACTAGGTCCACCTGCACTTGTTGCTGTAGTATCTTCTTTGAAGTGTAACAAATCTTCTCCTGCAATTACATCTTCTTCAGGTGGTACATAGTCGCGTACATCGTGTCTTGCTTTTCCTGGATACTTGCCTTGGGTTGCTTGTGCTACCACAAAGAACAAAGCAAATGCAATGATAGGAGGTATCATTGTATCTAATCCTGCCCATTCTTCTGGCATTGTAAAGAAGAAGATGAATCGTATTAGTGAACCAACAATAAGAGATGCAACAGCTGCTGGCATGTTTGCCTTTTTCCAGAATAAACCAAATGTTAGAGGAGCAAAAGCTCCAGCAAAAACTATGTCAAATGCTAAGATGAGATAAATTCCTGGGGCAGGTATAAAATAACCAATTGCCGTTCCAACTATCATCATTGGAATAATCACAATTCGAGTAACTCGGAGTAGCGAACTATCACTCCAATTTGGTTTGCCCATCCATCGTCTTCTGATGATTCTCTGCATCATATTTCTGGAGATTACACTGGAAATTGCTAACAGTCCTCCACTGGCAGTAGACATTGATGCCCCAACTACTCCCATCAGTATTGCTGCACCAATTGCAAATGGTAAGATTTCTGTAGATAGTAAAGGCAATGCTAAATCAGGTATTGTACCTTCTGGAAGATAGAAGAATGCTACAATTCCCAACATGCTAGTTGGAATTACAGTAAACATTGTAAGTGCGCCACCCATTAATGCGCCTCTTTGTGCTGTTTTGGGATTTCGAGCTGAGAATACCCTCTCCATAAAGTCAAGCGCAACTATATCTCCCAATCCTAGTGCAAGAATAGCACCCCAATTAATCAGCGCACCATTCGCCATGTCGTATAATCCAGACAGGTCCATGAACTCTGGTGGAGCATTGTTGTAAATGACATCCCAAGGCGTATCTGCATAACCTCCGTAAAAGAAAAGGAATCCAGCCCAGAATGCGCCTATTGCAAGATAAACTTGGAATAGATTTGTATAGGCTGATGCAAATAGTCCGCCAGCAACTGTATAGATTACTACTACTATAGCTGAAATTGCAATACCATAGAAATAGTCTATACCAAAAACAACTTCCAAAATGAATCCACTTGCAGCTAAATTACCTGCAACAAGAATTAGAAAACTAATAATCATAAGGATGCCAGAAAGACCTTCTGCTCCATTTCCAAATCTTCTAAAATAGAAATCTGGCAATGTAATCATTGACATTTTGTTTAGTGGTTTAGCATAGAATGCAGCTGTTACAAACAGACATAATCCTAAACCAATTGGGATAACTGCCCCGGCCCAAAATCCAAATTCAAATACAAGTGCAACATTTCCTAACGATGAATTTCCATCAACTGCTTGAGCTGCAAGCATAGTTCCAACCATAAACAAAGGCAAACTTTTTCCTGCAATGATCAGTCGCTTACCACTATTTTTGACTAGTTTACCTGCAAAGACACCTACTACAAGCGTAATGATGATAAATGCGGCAACAGCAATGCCAAAGCCATCCATCTCCACCATAACCTCAATGAATTTATCAAGCTATATTAGTATTGAATTTTTCAAGTATAGTACGTTTTATGAGGAATAATTTATACGTATAGTACATTTAGCAAAAAAATTTGTGTGAATTTTGTAGTTTTAACAAAAATTTAACTTAAAGGTATTAAATTTTGTAAAATAATGAAATTATGAATTTATTATTATTAGATCGCAAAAATTGGTAATTAATTTTCATTTCTAAAATTTTACTTGACTTTAAAATTCAAAATCTTATTAAATTATTCTTCGTAGGCATAACGTGGATAAACAGTATGCTATTGCAGTTATTCTAATTATCTTAGGACTCGGTTTAAATCAATCTGGTTCATCCAATCCATTTTACAGTGGTCTTGGAATAGGAATTGTAGCAATGGGAACATTTTGGGTATTAATTCGATTAATTAAAGAATTGAAAAAAAAGTCAGAGACCACAAAATAATATAAGCACTAGGTAGATCTATTTCGTATGCCTGGAAAAGGATATTCTACTTTTGGCATGAAACCTGTAGTTACAACTAGATTACAAGAAGCAACCGATAAGAGTTACCCAGGAATGTTTCTACCCAGCACCTTAATCATCATAATGAATGAAATTAAGAGAGGGTATTACTCAGTTGAATCTCATAAAATAAAGTTGGATCTGTCTGGCCGCTATAACACCATAACTATTAGATCTGATGTTAAAGAGTGGTTAGTAGAAAATCATGAAAAACTTGGGAAAGAATATGAAGAAAGATACAATGTAAAATGCTTTACAAAATTTGTGAGTTATTTTATCGTTAACATGCTTGAATCAAAAAGTGATGCTCAAAACCATTCTATTAGTCTAAAGGAAGCAGATTTTAATTGGCTTCAAGTAGAGTATAAAAAACAGAAAAAGAATGTTCAAGGAATTTCTAGCTTTGAACGATTTGCAGATAGTTACATTAATGAATTACTTGTAAAGATTAAAGCAGCGAAAGAAATCTTAACACTGTAAATTTCATTTATTATAATTTAAATTTTTTAATATTTTAAAAAATTATAGTGGCGTCATTGTATCAATTAATCGTGCATTAACAACATGGCCATCTTTTTCTTGGATTTCAAGGTCTACAGTATATTTCAAACCATCTATCATGAAATTAACTTGAACGTCCCAAGATACTCTAGGTCCTTTTTCAGGAATTTGAAATGTTTCATTGACTCTAAAGTCGGTTACATCACCATATAATGCATTAATTATTCTATGAGATTCTCTATCTATATCCTCTTGTGTGCTAACACTCTGCATTACCAAATCATACAAAGAACGAATATAAAAATATTCTAATTTAATTTTTATTTTTTACTTAAAGTTTCATAACTTTGTAAGTCTTTTTAAAAATGAATCTTTTTTCATTTTATCTAATTCTCCTTGTACTTTAAATCTGTGAAAAATCGCAGTTTGATTTTTGGGATCAAGTTTTATTGCTTTGTTATACCATTTTAGAGATTCTTCATATTTTTTCAATAATAAAAGTAATTTTCCCTTATAGCTTATTGCATATACATAATCTGGGCTGATTTTTAATGCTTTTTCACAGTATTCAAGTGCCTCATTATATTTTTTTGAGTGTTCCAAAAACCATACCATACTACATAGAGCTAGAACATTTCTTGGTTCAATCTCTAATGCACATTCAAAATAGAATCTTGCTTTACCAAACTTTTTCAATTGAGATAAGGATGTACCTTTACTGTAAAGTGCCCTAACATTGTTTGGGTCATATTCTAAAATTTTATCAAAGCACTCAATGGCCTTTTTGTATAGACGTGTCCTATCCAAAACTATTCCTTTATTGAATTGAGCATCAAAACATTTCGGGTCAATTTTTAGAGCCTTATCATAAAATACAAAAATATCTTTGTTCGAAAATCCTGCAAAATCAAGTGTCCATCCCTTAGCGACCAGTGCTTTAGTGTTTTTACTATCTATCTCTAAAGCCTTAGTGTAGAATTTTATTGCTTCCTCATGCTTTCCTTGCTTTGTACGCTTTTGTCCTTTTTCATATAGAATATCAGATTGTCTAGAATCTTCATCAATAGCTTTTTGTAAAAATAACATTGCTTCTGAACTTTTTTCTAATCTTCCCAGAACCAAACTTTTACCGTAAAGAGCAGCAGAGTTTTTTTCATTATTTAATAAAACTTGATCAATTATTTTCAGAGCTTCGTCATTACGTCCTAATTTACTAACACACAACCCCATAGATGTTAATGAATCTGAATATTGTGAATCGATCTCAAGAGATTTTTTGAAAGAAGATATTGCTTCTTCATATTTTTCTATCTTTTCAAGTGCAAGACCTTTGTTGTACAAGGCATCTAGATTTTTTGGATCTACAGATAAGACATTGTCAAAACAGATTACAGCATTTTGAAAATTTTCCATTTTATATAATGTTGTACCTTTATGAAGTTGAGCCACAATATTTTCAGGTTCTAGAGAAATAGCCTTGTTAAATTTTGAAATGGCCTTTTTAAATTGACTGTAATAAACTGCTGTTAAACCTTGATTCAAAAAATACCATGCATTTTTTGAATTTCGTAATACCATATTGATATTTCACTCAAATACTATTTTTATAGTTAAATCGTATATTACACATAATTAGATTTTTTTTTGTTATATATGATTATTAATAATTAAAATATAAGATACGTACTTTACTTGAAATCTTTAATTATCAAAGTCATGAATAGAATTTGATTTAAGATGGGCATGGAATTTTATGGTGATGATTTTCAGGGTGCAGATGTTGCGCCATTTGTAGGAATTAACACGTTCTTACATCTTCCTTGGGTAAAGACACACAAAGAATTAGTTGAAGCAAAACCCGATGTTGCAATTATTGGAGAGCCATTTGACTTTGGTACCACTATTCGCCCCGGAGCAAGATATGGACCAAGAGCAATTAGAGCTGCATCTACAATTCCATCACCACCATTCGAACGTTTCAATATTGAAACTGGTGCAGACCCATTTGGAACTTTTCGAACAGTAGATTATGGTGACGTCATAGTTTCACCAGGTGATGTAATAGAATCACACAAGAGAATGACAATAAAAGTAAAAGAAGTGCTAGAGGCAGATGGTATTCCTGTAATGCTTGGAGGAGATCACTCAATTACTTATGCAAACGTTAGAGCTTTTCAGAAAAAATTCAAAAACATTGGTATGATTCATTTTGATACACATGCTGATTGCGCTCCACAAGGACTAACGGGTTTCAAGTATGATCATGGAGCACATATCAGAAGAATAATGGAGATGGGTTGTCTAAAAGGAAAAAACTATTCGTTGGTAGGTCCAAGAGGATATTGGCCAGGACGTGATTTGTACAAATGGATGTCAGATCAAGATTTCCAATGGTTTACAATGCTTGATGTTGAAGAATTAGGAATTGATGTAATTGCAAAGGAAATTGCTGACAGGGCAAATGATGGAACAGATGCTGTCTATCTCAGTTGGGATATAGATTCT
Source organism: Candidatus Nitrosopumilus sp. (assembly GCA_965247045.1). GTDB lineage: Archaea > Thermoproteota > Nitrososphaeria > Nitrososphaerales > Nitrosopumilaceae > Nitrosopumilus. The sequence goes on along the minus strand of CBDFGF010000006.1, from coordinate 336,549 downwards.
TTTGATCCTGCTTATGCACCAGGCACAGGTGAGCCTGAACCAAACGGGCTTACATCAAGAGAAGGCATTAGAATGATACGTCTATTATCAAAATCATTTGATCCTGATAGATTTGCAATGGATTTGGTAGAAATTGCTCCGGCATATGATGTCAGTGATTCAAGTTCTTACAATGGAGGTATCACATCGGGATTGGGACAAAGACTAGTTATTGAACTACTAGCTGGATTGTCATTAACAAAGAGAGGTTTGGATGGAGGAGATCCTGTAAGACCAAATGAGTACATGGGTACTGGAAACACATACAGTTTTGGCAATCCAACGTCTAAAATCCCAAAGAGAGATTAATGAAAATTGAAGTATTGGTACAGGGAGACCCTGATATCAAGCCATTTACCAAAATATTTCATTATAAAAAGTCTGACGAATTAATTTTCTTTGAATCCACACAATTAATCAAAAAGCATCTTTTAAACAATATGCGGTTAAACATAAACGAGACACTTGGGTTGTTTGTTGCATATGTCATAACTTCATTAAATGAACATAAAACAATCAGTGAAATTCAAAAACATATTCCAGAACTTCTTTTGCCGCACCAAGTTATGATTGGCGTCCCTGAAAGCTTGAGAAAATTAACTTTCACAATTTCGACAAATGATACTGATAGTGAACGAATGTCTATTACAACACCCATACACATTGATCAATATTTTCTTATGAATGGGAACAGGCAGCAGGGGAGCAGTGAGTGATTGATTGACACAATAATGGGAATGTTACAAGCCAATAATCCTTTTTTAATAATAATCGCTGGTCTAATGATTGGGCTATTACATGCTTTTGAGCCTGATCATCTTAGTGCAGTTTCTACACAACTATTAAAAAATAATAACAATACAAGTGGTTCAAAAAAACTGGACTTAAGAAATCTGACCATCATCTCTTCTTTAAGAGGAGCACTTTGGGGAATGGGGCATGCATCTAGCATCATTCTAATTGGATTATTGATTGCTGGTTTATCATTAAACATACCTGATGATTTTTTTATTAGTGCAGAAGTTGTTGTTGGTTTTATGCTGATTACTTTAGGAGTTTTTACATTTACAAATAAAAGTATCTTTAAACAAAAACATATTCATCCTCACAAACATTCAAACGGAATTTATCACACACATTCTCATGACCATAATGAAGATCATAAACATGGTCATAAAGCATATCTAATAGGTTGTGTTCATGGTATTGCTGGCAGTGGCAGTCTTGTAGCATTATTTGCTTCTACAATGAATGGTTTTGATATGATGATTTATTTTTTAATTTTATTTGGCATAGGTAGTATAATTGGCATGACTGTTGCTAGTGGAGTTATAGGTTTACCATTTATTTTATTATCGAAAATAAGTTCAGCCACCAAATATCTAAGATATGCAATAGCTAGCATAACTTTCATTGTAGGTATCAATATTATATTTTCAATCGGATTAGATAACAAATTATTTTCGTTTAACTAAACATAGGATTTGAAAAGTTTTAAAACAAGTTGTAAAGTCTTGACATAGAAAGTTTGTCCGCTGGATCTACAGTTGCAAGTTTTCCATCAACTTTTACCTCATATGTTTCAGGATTGACCTCAATGTTTGGAGTGAGATCATTATACAACATGTCTTTCTTTCCGATAGAACGACAGTTTTTCACAGGAACCAGTTTCTTTTTTGAATTGATTTCTGATTCAAGATCTTTATCCAGTGCCAGTTGTGATGTGAAGGTTACAGAAGTAGAATGTTTTGTTTGGCCAAGGGCCCCAAACATAGGACGATACAATACGGGTTCAGTAGTAGGAATTGAGGCATTTGGATCTCCCATAAGTGAATATGCAATAAAACCACCTTTAATGATCATTTTTGGTTTGACCCCAAAGAACTGAGGGGACCAAATTACAATATCAGCCAATCTTCCAGGCTGCAGGGAACCAACATAATCAGAAATTCCATGAGTTATGGCAGGATTTATTGTGATTTTAGCAAGATATCTCTTTACTCTAAAATTATCATTTTGGGTATTGTCTTCTGGTAGAGCACCAGTCATCTTTTTCATTTTATCAGCAGTCTGCCAGTTTCTGGTTGTAACTTCTCCGACTCTTCCCATAGCTTGACTATCGGAAGACATCATACTCAGTACTCCAATATCATGTAGTACATCCTCTGCTGCAATAGTCTCCCCTCGAATTCTAGACATTGCAAAGGACACATCTTCAGGAACTGATGAGTTTAGGTGATGACAGACCATCATCATGTCAAGATGTTCTGCTAATGTGTTAACTGTAAAAGGTCTTGTAGGATTTGTGGACGAGGGAAGTATGTTTTCTTCACCTGCAATTTTCATAATATCTGGAGCATGGCCACCTCCAGCTCCTTCAGTATGATAAGTATGGATTGTTCTCCCAGCAATTGCTTCAATGGTATCATCAACAAATCCACATTCATTTAGCGTATCAGTATGAATTGCAACTTGAGTGTCAGTTTTGTCTGCAACCCTCAAAGCAGAATCAATTGCGGCAGGAGTTGAACCCCAGTCTTCATGTAATTTTAGTCCACAAGCTCCTGCTTCAATTTGTTCAAGTAATGCAGTTTCACGAGAGTCGTTTCCTTTTGCAAGAAATCCAAAGTTCAGCGGTAATTCATCAACTGATTCAATCATTCTATGGATATTCCATTTACCTGGAGTACATGTTGTTGCGTTTGTTCCATCAGCTGGACCAGTTCCCCCACCAATCATTGTAGTAGTGCCATTACAGATTGCATGTATTGCTTGTTGAGGAGAAATAAAATGAATATGTGAATCAATTGTTCCAGGAGTACAAATTGTATGCTCGCCAGCAATTATCTCAGTGTTTGAGGAGATTATCATATCAATTCCATCCATGATGTCAGGGTTTCCAGCATTTCTAACACCTACAATTTTTCCATCTTTTATTCCAATATCTGCTTTGATAATTCCCAAAATAGGATCCATTACAATTGCATTGGTAATTACAAGATCAAGTGATTCTGCTCTAGATACTCCACTTGCTTGTCCTTGTCCATCTCGTATGCTTTTTCCACCACCAAATACAGCCTCATCACCATATTTGATCAAGTCTTTTTCAATTTCAATAATCAAATCAGTATCCGCAAGACGAATCCTATCACCGGTAGTGGGACCAAACAAATCAACATAGGTTTTTCTTGGAATGTCTAGAGTCATAATGTAAGCCCCTTGAATCCTTTTTCTGTAGCTTTTTTGAATGCCTCTTTTTGTTTTTCTTCTAGACTTCCATTTACCAGACCACTAAATCCATAAACAATTTTTTTCCCAACAAATTCTGTTAGTTCAATTTCTCTTGTTTCTCCTGGTTCAAATCTTACTGATGTTCCAGAAGGAATATTGAGATGATGTCCGTAGGATTTTTCTCTTGGAAATTCAAGTGCCTTATTTGCTTCAAAAAAGTGTGTATGTGATCCTACCTGTATCGGCCTATCGCCAGTATTTTTAACACTAACGGATGTTGTAGATTTTCCCACATTAGCAGTTATTGGTTCATTGGATAGAAAGTATTCACCAGGAATCATATTTCTCACACAATAGGATCATGAACTGTCACCAGTTTGGTTCCATCTTCAAAAGTTGCTTCCACCTGAATAGAATGAATTAGTTCTGCAACACCATGCAACACATCGTCTTTTGACAAAACTTTTTTCCCAGAGCTCATAAGTTCCGGAACACTTCTTCCATCTCTTGCGCCTTCCAAGATATGATCAGCAATAATAGATACTGCTTCAGGATGATTGAGTTTCAGTCCTCGATTTTTTCTTCTACGAGCAAGTTCTGCTGTAACAAAAACATTTAGCTTTTCTAATTCTCTAGGAGTAAGCATCATTGAATTGAATGGTGTACTAGAGTATTTAATCATTAAAGCCATTAAAAGAATCTAACAAAGTATAACTTTGTCAAAAAATAAAGTTACTTGTGTTAGAAGTTAATTCACCAGTAGGAAATATTTTTTTTGATAAAGAATTTGATGAGCTAAAAAGTGGAAATTTTGAAAAGCTCAAAATTTCGCGAATGGAATTAGAAAAAAGAATTTTGAGAAGAAAGACTGATCGTGGGACAGATATTGGTTTGAATTTAGAACCAGGAGTAAAACTTCGTCATGGGGATGTCATCAAAAATGGATACATGAAAATTGTTATAGAACAACTACCAGAAAAAATAATTACTGTTAGACTAAAAAACGAAAAGATGACAGATGTAATGGTGCTTCTAGGACACATAATTGGAAACAGACACAGGCCTATATCCATTCAAAGAGATGAGATTTCATTTCCAATTCAAGCAGATTCAGAAAAGGAGGTATTCACAAAATTATTTCAAAGCATTATCAACCATATTGAAATGACAGTAGAAGAGAGAGTATTTTCCCCTCATTCAGGAGCTGATGTACATGAACATTGATGAGATGGAGCAAGAGTTGGGAGTAATGCAGTTATCAGACTCGTTTTTTCCGACAGGTATTTTTGCTACTTCAAATGGATTGGAATTTCTTTTTGCAGAAAAAAAGATTCAAGGGATGACAGATTTGATAGAGATGATTAGAATCAACATCATTCAACAGATAGGGCCATCAGATTGTGTTGCACTTGCAAATGCATTTGATAGTGCAAACAAACATGATTTTGACAAAGTAATTGAAGCAGATAGTATTGTTTTTGCTACAAAATCAATAAAAGAAATCCGTGATGCATCAGTAAGATCAGGTGTTCAGTTAATCAAGTGTGTGTCAGAATTTGTAAAAGATGATAAAATTTTGAATCAATACAAAAACAATGTAATAAAAAACAAAGCACATGGTGTATTTCCTGTGTCATTTGCGATTTGTTGTAATGCATTAAAAATTAAAAAAGAAAAAAGCACGATGATGATGCTGTATGGTTTTACTGTGGGTATTGTAGGTGCAGCACTACGATTAGGATTAATTCAGCATTTTGAAGGTCAAAAAATTATTCATAGTATCAAACCAATTATCAGTCAAACTATCAAAGAGTATTCAAATAAATCACTTTTTGAAATGTGGCAATTTGCTCCTCAAGTAGACATTTTTCAGATGTCACATGAGAAGATGAATTCTAAAATGTTTATTACATAAAAATTGGATTTTTCATCATGACTCACATTCCAAGAATTGGTATTGGGGGACCTGTAGGTTCAGGAAAAAGTATGCTTATTGAACGATTGGTACCAATGTTGGCTGAAAAGGGATACAGTGTAAGCATAATCTCGAACGATGTGATTTCAAAAGAAGATGCAGATAGAATGAGAGCTAATTTAGCTACAAAAAGAGGATTGCTTCCAGAAAATTTAGTCATAGGTCTTGCGACAGGCGGATGCCCACACACTGCAATAAGAGAAGACCCATCCATGAATCTTTCAGTAATCGAAGAAATAGAATCAATGCACACTGATCTTGATCTTATAATTATTGAAAGTGGGGGAGATAACATTACAACTACGTTCAGTCCCCTTCTTGCAGATTATTTTATTTACATAATTGATGTTGCAGGTGGAGACAAATATCCAAGAAAGGGAGGATTGGGAATTGAGAGTTGTGACCTTTTAGTGATTAACAAGATTGATCTAGCCGAGATGGTAGGGGCAGATCTTGACGTTATGAAAAGTGATGCAAAAAAGATTAGAAATGAAAAACCATTTGAATTTATCAACTGTAAAACTGATCAAGGGGTAATGAAAATAACCGAACATATCATTCATGATGTTTTGTTTAATTCTGCACCAAAATCAGCAATTACACAAGAGGTGTGATTATTGAATAAACTAGAATATCATACACCAAATGATATACCAAAGGAGATCCAGACTTATGAGGCCAAAGTAGAACAGTTAGGAGTTGGAAAATCAGGAAAAGTAGGCATTCTCGACTTGGAACTTCAAAAAGACAGCATCGGTAAGACAGTTGTTACAAGACAATTTTCTCAAGTACCATTACAATTTCAGCGAGTACTATATCCAGAAAACTCACTTCCAGAAATGGCGTATCTTTATGTCATGTCACCATCAGGAGGAATTTTACAAGGAGACAGATACAGGACTGACGTATTATTAAAAAATAAGGCCATTGCTCACATGACAACTCAAGGCGCAACTAGCATTTACAGTATGAACGCAAATTTTGCATCACAAATTGTTAACATCACAGTTGACGAGAATTGTTATCTAGAATATATCCCTGATCAAATAATCCCATACAAGAGCTCTAGATATTATCAAAAAGTGAATCTCAACGTACACAATAATTCCACTTTGATTTATTCAGAAATTTTAACTCCAGGGAGAGTTGCTATGGGGGAATCTTTTGAATATGACATCTGTTACCTGAGAACACACTGCAAGAACCAAGATAAGGAAATAAGATTTTTAGAAAATACAAAGATTGAACCAAAAAAACAAAGATTGGTGGATTTTGGAATATTAGGAAAATACAAAATAGTGGGAACAGTTTATGTCTTGACCAGAAAGGAAGATGTAATTGAACTGGAAAATACTATAAACGAAAACATTAGAAATATAGATGTGGTTTCTGTTGGAACATCTATTCTTCCAGATGAATCAGGACTAGTCATTAGAATTTTAGGAAATAGGACAGATAATATCTTTGATGTAATTTTCGAGACACTTGAAATTACCAGAAAGAAAATTCTGGGAGCATCATTTAGTAAAACAAGAAAAAATTAAGAAAAATACAGCGGAAAAATTTAATTTTTTACTTTAGTTGATCAAGAAGTGATAGGCTCATCAAATTAGTCAATATCAATCCTTTTCTGTTAACATCACGTCGTGTTTGTTCACAGTATTTCTTTACACTTTGATGACTCTTTTCACTCGTAACTTCAATGACTAGAATATTGTCAGAGTACGGAAATGTAAATTTTGAAGGAGTTAAGCAATATGTATTCATGTTTCCAAGTCCAGCTTTCTCAATTTTTGTTCTTTTTAGTAAGAGATTTGCAATTTCTTGCAAGTCTTCAGCATCTTCTCCATATTCTATATAGTATATTGAGACAAAATTAGTCTCTCCTTGAACTTCTCTTTGGAAGAGATCGTCTTTGATGTTAAATACAAAGGCAGTTTTTTCTTGGTTGTGTTCAGAAAAATCTTTTGATATCTGTGTGCTATCTTTGAATTTTGCTAGAAGATAATGATTAGTAGAATCAGAAAAATATGGTTTGCTTTCACTAGAAAATGTACCTGTAACAAAAAATAATTTTTCTATATTTTTTGAATTAATCCAAGATTCTTTTAGTTCAATAGAGTCATGTGTATGTAAATATGGAGCACAGACATATCCAGAATAAGATAGTTCTAGCTTTGACATTTAAGCTTCAAAAACTTTCCAGAGTATTTATGCGTATACTACGTTTTACGATCATTTGATCTAAAAGCCATCTACGATAGTTTTTTAATAGTATAGATCTTCGTTTTTCTTGTCCCAAGCTAGCTCAGCCTGGTAGAGCTTCCGGCTGTAGTTGTTGGCTTTAGATGGCTGACCGAATAACAGCATATCAGGCATACAGAAACCGGGTTGTCGAAGGTTCAATTCCTTCGCTTGGGACCACAAGTTTAGTTAAAACCTCTGATCCCCCTTGAGAACATTAGAGTTTTGAACTATCTTTTTTTATGGTTAAGGTGACAATTAGGACAATCAGAATTCACACAGACAAAAAAACCACCAAATTCTCCTTCAGAAACTTCCCCCACTTTGCGTCCATCTTGGTCTGTTACATCTGAATCATTAACATAGGCAATTTTTCCCATGTTCATTCCACAGTCACTACAAATTGGTTTGCCCATGAATCTTTTAGTCTAAGGAGAATATTTAACATGATTCCTAAATTTCGTTTAAGAATTTGTTTTTAGGGATTACTCTGTTAGTTCAATTCCGCAATCGAAAAGAAATTTAGATTGTTACTTCATTTATAATCTTGTGAGTGAGGATCTCATGAAATCCATCATAGTACTAATACAGAATGACAGAATGGATAAGGAGATTTTAATGCGAATCTTATTTGATCTCAGGAAAGACAAAAAGCCTTTTGGTCCAGACAAGTTATACCTCAAAACCGTTATTGAAAAATACCTGCCAGAAGACAAACGTCTTCTAAAGTCTTTAGAATAAACAATTCAATACTTACAATCTTGTATAGGATTATGTCATGTAATATTACTATAATTGCCCAAATGGAAGCAAGCATAATGTTCCGCTGTAATTTCCGAATCAGAGAAAAAGGTTTATGCGATAATTATAAAATATTGTTGGATGATATTTGACGTCAACAATTCTAATTTGTGTCCATTATGTCTACATGATGGACATTCTATCAAATTAGAACTAACCGAATCTATGCTACTTGTATGCAAACGATGTTCTCGTGCTTATGAGGTAAAATCCAACGGAAAAAGAATACTTTCGGATGAAATGAATTGTTGATTTAGAATCTGGTTCTCATATGACCTTCATGTTAAGAAATTACGTAATATTTCACATACTCGATCAGGTTTTTCAGCAAAGGGAGCATGTCCTGCATCTTGAATTATTTCAATACGCGAATTCATAATAGCTTCTTTGAAGAGTTCTGAATGCTTAGTAGGGATTACCTTATCTTTAATTCCCCAAAGGATCAGAGTTGGGATATTTTCAATTAGTTTTAGTCTTCCTAGTCCTATCTGTGTGTTGGCACTGTTTTCAAGAGTTGACTTGAATGCATATTTTGCGTTTGGTAAGTTTATTCTTGCGATAAAACCTTCGACTAGTTTTGATGGAATTCTTGTCGGATTGGCAACCATCTGCTCAAAAACTTTTCTTACTTTATCCGTTGTAGGATTCATTGCGACTTGGAGATATTCTTCTAACAAGGGTGTTGGTTTTTTTAGCATTCCCGAAGAATCTATTAGCACCAACCTTTCTACCAGATTTTTGTTTCCTATAGTAACTTCTGCTGCAATGTAACCCCCCAAGGAGTGGCCTACAATACTTGTTTTGCCATCATTGATTCCAAGATTGTTTATAAAATCTACGATATTTTCTCTAAAATTTTGAATTGTATAATTCATTGTTACAGGTTTACTACTTTTACCAAAACCTGGTAGATCAAGAGCTATTGTATGGAAATTTGCTGACAAAGCATCAGGAATGCCAAGCCACATATCAGATGAAGATCCAAGACCATGAATAAATAAAATATGTCTTTCATTTCCTTTTCCAGATTCAAGATATCTTATTTTTAGTCCATCCAAGTTTGCCCAGTATTCTTGCAATACATATCTAATTTTTGGATCTAACTTATATCTTGAAGTCATCTCAAAACTGATAATTTAGTAAATAATTGACGATCATTTGGATCTATCAACCATGTAACTCAACAGTTTTCATGAAATTTGAAGAAATATCTGACAAACAATGGAAGATGGTACATAAACATCTTCCACCACCAGCTAGAACTGGAAGACCAAGAGATGATGACAGAAAGATTATCAACGGAATAATTTATGTTCTGACTACTGGATGTAGATGGGACGACATGCCAAAGAAATTCGGTGATGATTCCACTGCAAACAGACGGCTGAACTCTTGGCAGCAACAGGGAGTCTGGAAAAAGATTCTTGTCTGTGCAATCAAATCTGCACGCAAATCAGGTTAAGCTGCAACTGCAAAAAGTGTCAGTGGATTCATCATCTATTCCAGCCAAAAAAGGGGTGACTGTATAGGATATGATGGATTCAAAAAGATTTCAGGCACAAAAGTGCATGTTGCAGTAGAACAAAACGGACTGCCAATATCTGTAGTCATCAGTCCTGCAAACAGACATGATTCAACGCAGTTCTGTGATGTTGTTAATAGCATCAGCATGTTACATGGAAGAAACACAAGAGACATCGAAGAGATTTATGCAGATAAGGCATACGATGCACAATACATCAGAGAGTACCTAGAAAAAAGAAAAATCAAAGATTGTATTCCTCACAGAAAAAACAACGCAACAGTACAAGACGATGAATATGATGATGCAGAAAAACACAGATGCAATAAAATTCGTTATGTTGTGGAAAGATTCTTTGCATGGATCAAAAATGGATTTAGAAGATTGATAATTCGATATGAAAGAAAATCAGAGAATTATCTCGGGCTTCTCAATATTGCATCATTTCTGATGTATTGTAGGGTTTTGAGATGACTTCCTTTATTATGTTACGTTTTTGAAATAATTCGCGCAAACTAACATTTCATGTCAAATGTTATCAAGTAAACTTGGATTAACTTGAATCTGATAAGAGTTTTTTAATATTTTTTATGATAAGCTCATGGTCTGCATCTGGTTCTGTGCTAATCAGTAGCAACTCGTTTTCATTAAAATAAAAGGTAAGTCGTTTAACCTTTTCATATTCAGCCATAGCGTATTTTGCTTTTCCAATCCATTCTTCCATTGTCTTACGTGATTTCCATCTGAGTAATGCTTGGTTTAACTGTTCATTTTACTTGTTTTCATTTACTAAAATCATATATTCTGTGCCTAAATTCTACCTTCTCTTCAAATAATCAGACACAATCATATCTGCCATATCAGACACTTCTACCTCTTTTCTTGTAGCTAAACTCTTCAATTTTCTAGCATTTCCTTTATTCAATAGAATAATAACTTTCTGTTGGAGCATTCCACTTTTTGCCTTTTTTAGTAATTTTAGATGTGATGACTTTGGACTACGAGACAATACTCTGAGATACTCTTTTCTTAACTTCTGATCTAATGGAACAATCTTTTCTGCAACTTTGACTGCCTTTGATACATTTGAAATTATTTGATATAATTTGGTACAATCATCACGTGACAACTCCTTTGGAACAAACTGTTGTAGCTTCTCTGGAACTGCTGCAAACCCAAGATATTTTTTTAGAGTTTGTGAAGATATTCCAAGAGAGCGAGCACCTTTTGACTTTCCTATGGATTCACTCAAAAACACACAAGCTGTAGTCATATCTTTTGTGTTCATTTTATTGCGGTGTAGGTTCTCTACAACTGATGCTGGGTTCTGGTAAATTCTGATGATCTGATCACCAGAATTTAACAGCAGGGTTTACAGCAGCACCCTTTGACTTTGTTTTCATATGAAATTCTTACAAAGTTGCAAAATTCTAATTCAGAGAAGATCCTAAAACTATGTCTGGGTGTGTTGATCACCAAAATTTACCAGAACCCACCGTGTGATTATAAAGTAAAAGACCAAAACAATAGGAAGATCATGTCTTGAGGGAATATGATCATGGGAGGTCTTTTACTCTGCAACTAGTAATGGTACGATCGATTTATTGTTGGCGATCTAATGATCTTTTGAAAGAACCTCTCTAAAGAAGATTCTTGCAAAAAGGGATCTCTTTTTTCTTATAGGAATAATTTTTTCTGTATTTTTTGGATCGTTTTTATCTATTATTCCACCAAGTTGTTCTTCAGAAACCGATGTCTTTGGATGTGTTTCTTTTTGCTTTTTGTCATCTCCTTTGAGTGTCTTTATTTTTTGCTCTAGTTGGTTGCTCATGGATTCTAAGAACATCATATCTGTTTTGTAAAGCGGTTTGTTTTTAGCAATACAATCAATGATGAATCTTAATCGACCTTCATCACCCATTCCTGCATTTAGGAGATCAGTTGCAATTAAATGATAATCAGGAGTCAATTTCTGTAATGATATAATCGTAGTTTATATTTTTATTCTTTATTTTTCTGATCCCGTGCCTTGCACTAATTTGCTATTTAAAATTTAATTTCATTCCATTCCAAAATTTAATTTCAGAAGACTGGATAATTATTTCAAAGCTTTACGAAGGGTTTCATTCAATGTTCTGGAATAACTATATGTTGATTGTTTCTGATGAATCATTTTTGCTTGAAGATGTCTAAGTTTTTTGTCCAGGTCATCGTCAATCATGATTGTAACACGTTTGCTCATATATGATATTATGATTTGTATTATTTAATACTTTAACTACGCTGGGATCAAAGTTGTTCATATTTCCAAATTAGATAAATTCTCATCTAATACTGGTCTATAATATTGGAATAAACCTGTAGCCCCCTAACGTAACACCTCAGCCCTCGAATGTAACAGTCGTTTGAAAATGGTGAAAACCCCTTAAGATGTAACAGTGTAAAAATTTCAGATGCAATAATTTCTTCAGCAATTATTAAAGAAAAGCTTTCAGAATCACAGTTAGATTTAGTGTCTTTAAATTCGGTTTATTTTGTAAAGGCTACTAGAAAAGAAAATCTACCTCGAGCTTGAATTTGCAGTTGCGAATCTTTACTGCGTTCTTCATTCATTTGTTTTATCTGCTTACATTCCTCAAATTATTGCAATCAAAAAAGCTAAGGATCTTAGTATGTTTTGTTTTTTGCAACATGAGCAAACAAGTGAGAGTCCAAGAATTGTAAAGAGAATGCTGTGTTGTTGAGATTATTTTTGTAAATCATTATGCCCAAGTCTCAATTATTTTCTTTCTTGAAACTTTCTTTAATTTTCTTTAGGTCATCTTTGTAGACGATGACGTGATGTATGAAATTCTTTTGAAGTGACTCATCCCATGCATATCTAGCAAAGAAGTTATGCAAAGTTGTAACCTTTTCTTTGTGATCTTCCATGAATTGTCGTGCTGTCGCAACATAGTGTTTAATCATCTCATGGGTGAATTTTAAGAGTCTTTCATTTGTCTCAAAATCTTTGAAGTATGGCTCCAATAAGTTATACTGCATTTCCAGATGAATTCTTATCTTTTGCGTTTCTAATGGTTGCTTTGGTACTTGCTACTTTTGGGTTCCATATGTTGATTAGACAAACAAGATAATTGAGACTTGGGCATAATGATTTCCAATTTTTAATCAATTTCTTAAATTATTGCAATCAAAAAAGCTAAGGATCTCAGTATGTTTTGTTCATTGGAATGCCAAAACAAACAAGAATCCCTAGCAACATAAGATGTCAGTCATTTCTTATTGGTGTTTTGTATTTGATCAGAGCATTGTCTCTGTATGAGGATGTAATTAGGCGTGGAAGACCGTATGTTTATCCAACCATTCTGATGGTACAACTATACATCATAAAATCATGGATGAGGATTCCTAGCAATAACACGCTGCACTATTTCTTGTTCATCAAATCTGGCAATGACAAATTGCTCAAGGCCTGCAGGCTACAGCAAATTCCAGACAGAAGAACAATTGACAGAAGATTCCAAGTGTTGCCAATTAGTACCATCATCAACAACATGGGAAATCTGTTTGTCTCAGAAAGATTAGTAGATGATACATCTGCATCAGTTGATAGCACAATGCTGCAAGCCGCAGGCCCAGTATGGCACAAATCTGACATCAAACAAAATCGTCTTCCAATTGCAGGAATTGACACTGATGCCAAGTGGGGTTATTCCAAATCAAGGGGCTGGACATTTGGATACAAGCTGCACATGAGTTGTTCCACTGGCAAACTGATAGTTCCACTGTCTGCCTGTATCAGCACTGCAAATGCTCATGACGGCAAACCGTATGGTACACTAGTTGATTCACTTGCAGGGCTGTTCCAAAACATATTGGCAGATCCTGCGTATGATGATGGCAACCTGTACCATTGCAGCAATGAGAAAAATCTGAGACTGATCTGTCCAGTCAAAGTATATCCATCTACGCCGCCAGACAGAATAAAGCTGGCAGAGTTTTATGATTCCAAAGAAGGTCAAGATTTATACTCTCAGAGAAAGGTGTCAATCGAGCCGTTATTTGAGATTGTTAAAGACATATTCAACATAAGGATATTGCCAGTAAGAGGATTTGAGAATGTAAAATCATTTGCTCTGGTTTGTGTCTTGGCGTATCAGCTGGCAGTGTATTACAACTGTGTTGCAGGTAATGAGAATCCAAGAATTGTAAAGAGAATGCTTTGCTGTTAGAATCATTTGGATTTATTTTTGTAAATCATTATGCCCAAGTCTCAGATAATTCTAAAATATTATTTTATAAATTTGTGGTTCAAAGATTTTACTTTTAAAATGAAGAAATATGGAGAGGGTAACAGCAAAGTCCAGATGGGGAATACAGCAGAATGACTGGACAAAAAGGATTCCTCATTATCAAAATGGAACTTCTCGATGAACTCGAGGATGCTATGCAACAAGTTGCAGCATAACTTTTTTTCTTTTTTATTTTTTAGACTTGAGCCTAAAATTAACACAAACCACATTAATCTGACAAGTCATGATATTATGAAATTAAAGAGGCTCTAAAGTTGGATGATGATTATCTTGAAAAATTAGGAATAACTATGACTCAGGGAAGAAAGGATCCAAATGACAAAATATTCTGTTATCATGGAAAACCAATCACCATGCGCGAATTTGGTGAATTGTATTCTTTAATATGTCAAAATGAGGATGAATTGTATCCAAAACCCCGGTTCAAGGGATCAGATATGATAACAGAGTTTCTAAGTGATGTAAAAGAGTTTGGCGGAGTGACTGATGATATTGCCTCCAAATACAAAGTGAACTACCACCGTACAAGTACGGTGGCCTCTTCCTGTTTCATTGAATGCTTTGCACTCTTCACAAGTGTCACTTCCCCTAGTGCTTCCATGAAAGATTCAGGATAGACGTACTGGTGTCCTTCTTTTCTGCGATTCATCTCTTTGAGTTCTGTACCCCACTGTTCCATGGCATCAAAGGAGAGCATGATTTCTCCTCTTCTTACAAGGGATTGGTTGTATTTTTTCCAATTTCTATTCATAAAATTGTACAAAATGTTCTGATCCAAACCTTGATTGGTAGAATTAGTTGGATAAACTAGTCACGTTGAGAAACACAGCACTGTAAGAGACAAATCAGATACTGAGAAAAAGAATTAGACAGGAATTATTCAGTTGGGATTGCAATAAATGGTGTTCCGCCTTCACCAACTACCAATGGTAATCTTCCATCCCATGCTTGTGTTTTTAGCCATTCCAAATAGTTAGGGTTAGATGATAGGGCTTCGTTAATAATTCTAATTGCTTCGGCTTCACCGTTTGCTTCTGCAATGTTTGCTGCAGCAATACCTTCTGCCTCTGCCGCATGTTGTCTTGCCTCTACCTCAATTCTTCTAAGGTCATTTTCTGCCTTTAGTGCCTTTTGTTCTGCCTCTACTTTATCTTCAATTGCTCGTGCAAATAGTGCTGAGAATTGAAAGTCAGTAATTGATACTATTTCTGTAATAACGTTAAAGCCAATCAAACGACTGTTAATCTGTGCTTCAATGTCAGATTTTACTTGTGGTCTTTTTGTGATTAATTCCTCAGCGTTATAGTTTGCAGTAACTTGTTTTACAACTTCTTCTACAGTTGGCGTGATAATTCTGTTCTCATAGTCAAGACCAACTTCTTTGTAGAGGAAGTTAACTGAATCAGGAGATGGATGGTAGTTTACTGTAATTTCAGTAGAAACTGTCTGAAGGTCTTTAGATGCTGAAGATGTTGATTTTACAAACTTTAGTGTTCTAACTTCCATATTAACAACAGAATCTGCAAATGGCATTACAAAGTGAAGCCCTTCTTCTAAAGGTTGAGCAGTTACATCAACTGCATTCCAATGTAGTAAAACACCTCTATGCCCCGCATCTACGATTTGTACTGCAGAAGCTACTGCAACTCCAATAATAATTAGTACGACAATGCCAATCATAACTCCTTTGGCGGCACTCATATTCACATTAATTTTTGGGTTTTTATAACGTGACAATTTCTAATAATTTTTGGGCTAATGCCATAATTATACCATCGGATGATGATTGTTCGTAAGTGAGGTTTTAGAAAGTGTATTTAGTGATTTGGAGTTGATGTCAATTGAATGTCAAATTCCAAAGAAAGTTAAAGACAAAATAGATTCAGACATAGCAGAGAAGATGAATTCCAGAAAAATGAATATAGCGACATGAACAGTTTGACATATCTGACTAGTGAATTGTGTGAGTTAATGGAAAGAATGTTAACGGAGAATAAAACATTGTGGGATATGGTCAGGATTCATGGATTGGATGAAACACAAGCAAGCAAAGATGAGGATAATTTTGACTTGGATAAAGAAAGTGTAAAGAAGATTATATTAAAAGAAATCAGTATTGGTCAGGTAGTTCACCCAAGTGACATAGCTAATGAATATGATTTAGATCTAAAAATGGTGATGGATGTAATGTCTGAATTAAAAGAAAATGAACAAATTACTGAAAAGTTAGAATGACATGCCAATTCATTATCGCACAAATGATGCAATACAAGGTGAACGTACTGCATGTCAGTTCAGAAAAAAGAACAGTGAAGGATTAATACGGATGACAGGAAATCATAGAGGAACGAGGATGGTCATATCAGGAAACGCCTATTGTGTAGTTGAAGTTCAAATGATGAGAATCGATTGACAGAGCCTTTGTGCAAATTTGCACTAAGGTGTCTTGTCTTGTTTTTCATGCTCTTTTGCTGATAATTGAAAAAGACCGAGCTGTTTTTCATAGATTGAAAACATGAACTCTGTTATTTTTGGATCCTCGTTTTCTAAATATCTGTATAGTATCCACCTGCTGATTCGATTTAGTTTTATCTTTGAGAAAAAATTAACCAGTTTCAAAGGCAGTAGAAGATGTAAAAACAGTAAACCTGCAATTTTATACCATTCACTTATTTTTGCTGAATGTGTTTTTACCCATACAGAAATGTCAGATACTAACCCGTCAGTATCATGGGTTTCATTCCTTGCCACATTGTATATGAAATTGGTTCCACTTAGTGGAATGATAAAAACGTGGTTGTTCTGATTTAGAAACTGTCTTGTTGCTTCTAATGCAGTTCTTTTGTTTCCGTCTGTAAAAATATGCAGTCTTACTATTCCTTCAAAAATAATTGACGCTTGCATGAACAAATCATAACGGTTTTCTGAAAATGGTACGCCATTGCTTTTTTCAAGTAATGTTTCCAAGTCGCCAATTTTGATATGCCCTTTAGGCAACCCAAAGTTCTTTTCAATTATTTCATGAATAAAAATAATTTCATCAGATGTTATGACATTAAAGGTCATGAAGCATTTCATAGACTAGCTTGTTTTGTTTTAGGCTCTTTTCTACTGATTTTTTCAATTTCTTTTTTTCTTCACCTGTCATAATATACTTGGGTAAAATTGGTATTTAATAAATTCTAGGTTCTGCTGCGCCTTTGGTGGACTCCACTGCTCAGTACGTAATCTATTTCGTTGATTAATGCATTGATTTTTCTTATATTCGCATTTTTTAGATTTTGATTAATATTCGAGCCAATGAGAAATGAATCATGTGTGTTACTGATTCTCGTGTTGATCTCAAATCCAATATTTTTTGATTTGTTCAATGATATCATAATATTTTTCTGATACTTGAAGTCTTTGGGCGATTCATCCCAACCCTAAACGGTGTGGGCTTTCTCGCCCTGATACTGTAAAGCATCAAGATGAGATCATACCTTTGTAGTCCAAAGTATTCTCTTGCATAACGTAATGCTTCAACTCTATGCTGTCCATCTAGCACTTCATATTTTGTTGGTCCAGGACTTTCAACAACTCTAAGTACATTATCTGTAAACTTGCTATCCATCATTGCGTTTGCAATTTTATGATATTTGGTTTTAGAAATTCTTCGTTCAAATGCTGCATATTGAAAATATTCTTCTATCTTATCTAGATCAAAATCTAAAAGATTAACAACTTTTGCCTCTGGAGGCATATACACTTGTTTGGTACCCATCGTTACTTTTGATTACACAGATCTTAATAAGAATTGAGATGTGCTAAATGGAACAAATTATTGCTTTGTTAGATTAAAATACTCTTCAACTAATTTTTTGTATCTGTTTTGAATTTCAATTACTATCAACTCTTTATCCAAATCAGGCATTTCATCTGAGACTTGTTTTTCAATTAAGTGCTTTATTACTTTGGCATACTGTTCATGGATATCATCTGGGGTAGTCATAGTGAACTACCACCGTACAAGTTGGGTGGTAGTTCACCTACGTCTGGCATCGCCTAAGAGTTTTTCAAAATCATATTTTTTCAAAAATGAAGTTTCATTTGCGATGATTCCAGAAGAATCATCAATTGAATCAGGAAGTATTGAAGGCAATTCCTCTAACCCAAGAGACTTCATCATACTAATTCTCACGTCAAGATCATTAAACTGCGGTGACAGTGTTCTGGTTTCTGAAGTAGGATTCATCAAAGGATTTTCAAGAATAGAATCTTCTTTAGCATTCATTTAATCATACTCCGTAACATATTGTCAGCAAAAGATGAATCAAAGATCACATAGATTTCTGTCATTTATCTCAATGAAGAAATTAATTATTTAAATCACACTAATCGGTTCTGGTAAATTTTGGTGATCGGATCACCAGAATGCACCAGAACCATGTATCATCTACATTGTATTTTAATCGTCACTCATAAATTATAATTATGTTTTTAGAAATCCATGAATATTTGTAAAAATCAGATAACAACTGTAATTATTATTGGAATATTTGTTTGTGTAGTTTTGTTATTGTTCTCCTGGCCATACATGTGGAAAGATGATTTTTTGGGTAAATGGGCTTCTGTTGTAACTATTCTATCCCTAGTGGGAATACCCATAGCTTATTTTTCCAATCAAGATAAAAAAGAAAAAGAACAAAAACAAGAAAAAGTAGATGAGAGGAACTTAGCTTCAAGAAATTTGTATGGTGAACTACGTGATGCTTTAATTTCTTTAGAGGGTGAAAAATATCCAGAATATCTTTTAGATGTAAATATAGATAATAAAACAATGACATTTACAAATCGATTTTTAAATCATGATATGTATGATGGTTTGATATTTTCTGGAAAAATTAGTTTTTTAAGATATGAATTACAACAAAAAATTCAAGATATCTTCAAAAAAATTAAACACCATAATCATTATTTAAGATACATATCTGAACTTCAAGACAAAGATGAAAGTGACACAATTCCCAAAAATACATTTAGATATTATGAACTATTGGACAAAGATGAAAAATCCCTTCTAATAGAAATACCCGATATCATGAAAAAATTAAAAGCAGAATTTAAGTTTGAATTTCCTAACTAGATTTTGGATTTGAACGTCCTTTTGATTGAGTTATGGAAGAACTATTAGTTGATGGTGCGTCTTGACTACCATTCAATTGTCTAGGTGCATCCGAACTTTTTTGAACTGGAGCTGGTGCACTTTCATTGGATCTAACTCTTTTAGTATTTGTATCGTCCATGAAATTAATTATCACCACACATATTTAAAATAGATCAACTTTAGGTTCTAACTGGTTCTGGTTCTGTTGCGTCTTTGGCGGACTCAAGTGTTTAACACGTAATCTATTTCGTTGATTAATGCATTGATTTTTCTTATATTCGCATTTTTTAGATTTTGATAATGAGTTTCCTTTTTCTAGATTTCTACTAATGCACCAGGACCACTCATTATTATTTAATAAAATTAATTTTATATTTATTATTGGATTCAATAATTATGATATGTCTCAAAATTAATTTTTAACTGTTACAATTAACAGGTTCAATAATTATTGTATGCTATTGCTTGAGATATAGTCAAAGAAGAAAAGTAAAAGAAGAAAACTAGAGCTTGTAACTGTAGGTTAGATTTTTTTTATTATGGTGAGGTCTTTAGTTAGGAATATCTATGAATTAGTGTTCTAATTAATTTAGATTTATACAAAAAGACTATTCCAATAATTGTCAGAATAAGGCCAGTACATAGCATAAGATATGCAAATCCCGTAAACGTATTAAAATTATAATATATCGCATCGGGATTTTGATAAAATCCTACGAGAGGAGGTAACAATGCAGGAAATGCCAAAAAGAACATTATTCCAGAAATTGTAAGGAATATGACTTGTTTAACACAAATTGACTTCATGATAATTATTTTAAATATGTATAAAGATGCAATTCCGACACTTGTTAGAATAATTCCACCAGTTAGAGCCGTATATACAAAAAATACATAATTGAAAATACCTCGATATTCCCTATATGGATTTTCATAAATCCAAATTATTGCAAATAGAAATGCAAGTACTCCTAAAAAGAACAATGTTCCAGAAATTGTTAGTTTTAAAATTTGTTTAATTGGAATTGACATTTACTAGATATTATAATAAAAAGAAAAAAAGATTATGGTAGAGGGCTAACACCATACCATGATTCATAACTATTTGTTGAATGAATATTTTCAACACCTGGTCTTGTATTAGTTCCTGCATACAAATCTAATTGAATTGCATATGCTGGAAAAGATGTAGTATTTGGTACTTCACCTAATGCGTGATTCCAAGTGTTAACAAACACAACTGGATTTCCAGTGTAGGAATAGACAGGATATACTTGTGCTATATTATGTTCTCCATAAAAAGTATCCCAAGAGGAACTACCACCATCATAAATGGCACCTATATCTTTGGTTCCTCCACTAGTAGGATAGATAGTCAATTCTACGAAGGACATTCTCTCACCAGTACCTGTTGCTTCATTTGCTACAACATACATTGTTTCAATATCGGCAATTCTTCCCCAATCATATAATCTGACTTGATCATATATCACATCAATAGCTGGGTTTGGATGATCTTCGTCTTCATAAACCAGATTCACTTCTAATACACATTTTCCAGTAAGTGAAGGATTAATTGCTGCGCCTTCATACATTACAGTATAGACATTTGTTAGTCCGTTACTGTCTGGAGAATTGTAGTCAAATGTTGGTTGGAATAAAGCTGGAGTGCTAATATCAGTCAATGCATCACAAGCAGCTGATAATGCTGTGACTTCACTAGTAGATGAAAGTGCTACGGCATTTTGTTGAATTGTTGCTGAAATTTGTTGTCGATTCAAATCATTTCTGATTAAATCTCTAAGTTGATCAGTTTCATCAAAACTCATGGCTGTTTGTGCTGTTATCTCGTTGTTTCCATTCTGAATTGAAACAATAGTTTGAAGAGAATTTACAACTGTATTCCATTGATTATTATCATTGACAAATGTTGGATCACTGATAATCTTGGTCTACTTGATGCATATGTCATATTTTTAAAAACATTTTATCCAATACCAATTATCATAATTGGCATAATTCTTTTCGTTTATTATTTCAGAAAGTTGGTGATTCATAAATTAAAATCAGAGTGAATTAGTCATTGTTTTCTACTTTTTTTATGAGTGAACTACCACCCAACTTGTACGGTGGCCTTCTCGCCGTGTGAATATAAAAAAAATCAATGCATTAATCAACGAAATAGATTACGTGCTAAACATTTGAGTTCACCGAAGACGTAACAGAACATGGTACATGAATGAGAAAGTTTTCTGATATCTGTTTTCTATAGAATATCTTTAATCATAATCTTTTTTCAAAATCCTCAACTGAAATCCCTGCTTGCTTTAACATTGATCTTAGAGTTCCTACTTTGATTGGATTTGCTCTTACAATTGTAACTCGTCTTCCATCTTCATGCCCTAAAAGAATATGTGAACCTTGGTAATGTCTTATTGAAAACGCATAATCATTAACTAGAATTTTAAATACTCTCATCCATTTTTGGTTTTTTAATCTTGTCAATTATGCTGTAAGTTTTATGATTTGTTTGTGTTTTGATTCCATCAAATTTTCTTGTAAAACCAAATCAATCGCCTCTTTCATGTTTTTTTGTAATTCTTCTAATGTTTCTCCTTGAGATATTGCAGCAGGTAATTCAAGACAACTTCCTGAAAATCCCCCTTCATCTTCCTCTTCAACCAAAATTGTATAGTTTGGAATTGTTTTTTTCTCACTCATTTTTTGTCTAATTTAGGTATGCATATTTTCAATATTTAAACACGGTTATTGTATTATGCTCTGATCGTGCATTTCGTGAACTACCACCGTACAAGTTGGGTGGTAGTTCACTTGTTCAAAAGAGAAATATTGACATTTTTAGAAAAAAAGAACCCTGCACAAATAATTTCAGTCAGTAACAGAAAAACCAATAGGCTATCATATCCAGACGGATGTGTGGTGAAATTTTCTACATGATCAGCTCATCGTGCATTGACTTTCTTGACGTGATGTTCTTCTCATCACCAATCCAAAATGGAAAAAAGGCTAGTTCAAAGGCGAACTAACTCAGTTGTCACCCGATAATATCTATTGCACATATTCTGTAAATAAAGATTGTGGACTGGTCGGGAATCGGACCCGAACCTTTCAGGTGACAACCGAATGCTCGACCTTCGAGCTACCAGCCCACGTATGCATAATATTAGGTAGAATATATTAGTCTTATGTATTAGGTAGAATATAAATAAAAGAAGAAGAAACACATGCCATGCCAAAATGGAAAAAAGGTGCAAAAGAGTTTGCAGTAAGCGTCAACCGTGTGGGCAAAGACGTCAAGATGACACTGCCAAAGCCAATAGATCAGTTTCTTGATGAACCAGACAAGATAGTATTCAGGATTGAGAAAAACGGCAAGGTGAGAATATCTTAGGAACTCTGGTGCTGCTGCGCCTTTGGCGGACTCAAATGTTTAGCACGTAATCTATTTCGTTGATTAATGCATTGATTTTTCTTATCATCACACGGCGAGAAGACCACCGTACTTGTACGGTGGATGAATCGCCTACTTTTCCTGTTCACGAATATCTCTCAATTGTTCTGCCAACTAAAATCTTCTTGCAATATTTTGGACACCATACCAAATGATAGTTGATATTGTATACAGCCGAACTTGCAGCGGTTCTCACGACAAGCAATTTAACATTGCATCACAATATCAAAGCTGGGTAACTTCATGATAACAAGAAACTACAGATTCAGACTGTACCCAAATGACACTCAGGAAAAGAAATTGCAAAACAACCTGGCAGTATGCAGGTGGGTATACAACAAGCTTGTAGATTTTGGCAGAAATGGATTTGTGTCACGAAATGACTGCAACTATTTTCTAACTGAACTAAAACAACAGGAACCATGGCTGTATCAGTACCATTCTAAAATGCTCCAGTCAGTATCATCACAGATAGATGCAGCTCAAAAAGCGTTAATTGAAAAATCCAAAAAAGGATACAGGACAGGGAGTTTGCGATTTTGCAGGTATCATGCCTTTAGGACATTTACCTATAACCAGACTGGATTCAAGATCAAGCGACACAGCAACACTGATCTATTGTATCTCTCAAAGATTGGATGTATAGAAATCAGGCAACACCGTCTGATTCCAGAAGATTCAGACATCAAGCAGGCAATAGTAACAAAATCAAAATCAGGCAAATGGTTTGCGTGCTTGACTGTAGACATACAAGAATCAGCAACCAGCATTCCAAAGATCTCATTTTCTAAAGCGGTAGGCATTGATGTTGGGATAAAATCATTTGCATACGATAGCAACGATTCCCAGACACCCAACCCAAAGAACCTGCAAAAGATGCTAAAGCCACTGAGAAGAATCCAGAGAAAGGTATCAAGAAGAAAGAAGGGCTCAAACAACAGGCTAAAATCAATTCTCAAAATGCAGAAAATACATGAAAAGATTGCAAACAAAAGAAATGATTTCCAGCATAAACTCTCAGCACAGTATGCCAAAAACAATGATGTTGTGTTTGTTGAAAAACTGCAGCTGACCAACATGGTAAAAAATCACAGGCTGGCACAGCCAATCATGGATGCAAGCTGGGGCGCTTTCATACAAAAACTGGAATACAAATGCAAGATGCTAATCAAAGTTGATCCCAAAAACACAACTGTTGACTGCTCAAGATGTGGCAGTGCAGTACCAAAAAGTTTGGCAATCAGAATTCACAGATGCGACAAGTGCGGCCTTGCAATGGACAGGGACTACAACGCATCAATTAACATCCTAAACAAAGGATTAAACAGACTACCTCAGGAGCTGGGGGAAGTAACGCTTGTGGAGAGTGTAAAGCATTCAATGAAACAAGAAGAGGCCACCCAACTTGTTGGGTGGTAGTTCACTTAATCCAGGAAATAGTATGGTATTACAAAGCTGGAGTATCTACAAAAAAATATTTTTCTCCAAGAAATGAAAAATATCTCTGGTATGTTAAAAATCCAAACAGATACACATTCAATTTAGATTCAGCAAGAGATCCTAATGTGAAATATCCAAACCAAAAGAAGAATGGGAAGCTAAAATGCAATCCATTAGGGAAGAACCCTACTAATGTTTGGGAAATACCTAAAGTAACATCTGGAAAAAATAGATCTTCAAAAGAACGTGTGAATCATCCAGCACAGTTCCCTTTAGCTATTTTAGATAGAATAGTAAAATCTTGTAGCAATACTGATGATTTGATATTTGATCCATTCATTGGTTCTGGCAGTGTAGCAGTATCTGGAACTATGAATGATAGACAGGTTGTAGGTTGTGATATAAACACAGATTATCTGGACATTGCAATAGACCGAATTAAAACAGTAAATCATTGAATTTCTATTAATTTGTATTTTTCAACACTTGTAGATAGATTGCTTGTTGTTCCGGTTCTGTTTTTTGACCTAACCAATCTTCATGATCCAACCATCCAAATCTAACTTTGAGGATTTTTTAAATTGACAGTATCTTTGTCACTTGATTTTTTCTCACACCCGCTAAGATTCAACAGTGTAGTCCAACCCCCTTTGGCTTAAATATCTATTATTAATTGCAGGTTATGAAGGCAGTAGGGCTTGATGTAGGAACAGGATTTACAAAGGTCTCTGCACTTGGCAGGACTGCCATGTTCCCTTCGCTTTACGCATGCAAGTACTCCAATCAGAAGGGAATCGAGAATGCCGGCTCTGAAAAAAAGATAATGCTCGAAGAGGTCGGAGAAAATGCATCCGAGATTGGAAGGAGTCGCGACGGCATATTGATTAGGCCTGTAAAGTACGGAGTCCCATACAATGATCGCGGCTTTGCAATGCTTGCAAAAGAGGCCCTGGCAAAGGTCGGCATAAAAGAGTACTCTGATGTGTCAATTGCCGTTGGAGTTACATTTGATGCACGCGAAAGTCGCAGTAAAATTCAAAAGATAGTCAACTCAAAGATAAGGCCTGCAAGGTGTGTGGTAATTCCGCAAGCGTTTGGAACGATGTTAAGCTGTGACAAAAAGTTCGGCACAGTCATCAACATAGGCCACGGCACAACTGAGATAATCCATATTGATTATGGCGGAATAGACGGAATCTCGATTCCAAAGGCATCAGAGTTTGTCATATCCCAGCTTGCAAAAAAATCAAGGCGTGATTCCTATGTTAACTACAAGGAACTGTTTCAGACAGACATCAAAATGACTGAGAGGTTGGTAAGGATGCTTGCAGAGCACATTGCAGATGAGGTTGTCAGGATGAATGTTACAGGTGAGATAATTCTTGCAGGTGGTGGTTCGCAGATGCCACACATGAAGGAGGCACTTGAAAAGATACTCGGCAGGGAGCTTACGGTTCCAGAGGATCCTGTATTTTCAAATGCAAGAGGACTTGAAAAGATTGCAGCCAGTGGCAGTACAGGGGGAAATGATGTAGAACAAAAGGCCAAACCCAGTGCAGTCGAGGAACCAAAAGAGGTTAAGACAGGTGCTGAAAAAACCAGTCCCTGACAAATCTTAATTAATGTAATGACAAATATTGAAGTCATCGTCATGAACGGATACTGCAAGTATTGCTACGAAGATACAAAGCATGAATTTTTAATTGAGTCGGTTCCGGTGAATGGAAAAATTATAATCACATGGCAAAAAGACCCCGTACTTGTACGGT
Source organism: Candidatus Nitrosopumilus sp. (assembly GCA_965247045.1). Lineage (GTDB taxonomy): Archaea > Thermoproteota > Nitrososphaeria > Nitrososphaerales > Nitrosopumilaceae > Nitrosopumilus. The sequence goes on along the minus strand of CBDFGF010000006.1, from coordinate 310,597 downwards.
GGTAGTTCACCAATTTCCTCTTCAATCATATGAATTCTTGTTGAAAACAGAGTCTATCATTGTCCACGAATGTGATATTCATCTCTTCATTTCCTTCAATATACAAAAAAGAGTAGAATCACAATGTTATGGTGATTAGCTTCCAAACATGTTTTCCAATGCTTTGAATTCACATTCAAATGCGAGGTTCATGATTCCACTGCGCTGTTCCTGAGTAAGATCAAGGCCTTCACGGAACAGATTCTCATTGCCCCATTCATCAAGGGCGGTACAATCCCTGTTTGCAAGTATCTGGTCAAGGCTCATTGTGATAACAATTGGGCTTGACAGTGCAACTACCAGCGCAATTACGGCTATGCCTGCACCAACTCCTGCGAAGATATATGTTTTATTCATTGGGTTGTTTTTGTTTACTTACAGTTAAGCATTTCAGGTGAACACCACCGTACTTGTTGGGCGGTAGTTCACATTTGCATTTTTTAGATTTTGATTAATATTCGAGCCAATGAGAACTGAATCATGTGTGTTACTGATTCTCGTGTTGATCTCAAATCCAATATTTTTTGACATGTTCAATGACATCATAATATTTTTTTGATACTTGAAGTCTTTGGGCGATTCATCCCAACCCTGAATGGTGTGGGCTTTCTTGCCCTGATACTGTAAAGCAGAATCTTGGTACGTTCTCGATTTTGTATATTTCTCCTGCGCAAATTTCTGGAATCGTATCATAATTTGATCTTACCTGACCAGAACTGTTCCTCATAGATTTCTGTCTCTGACTTTTCATCAGCATCATCAGAGCTATCACCATCAACTGTATTTCCCACCACTCGCAAAACCTCTCTGTTGATGAACCTGATCAGTTCCTTGTCATTACTGTTCTCTAGAATCATTACCAGATCATCCACTGTGCTTTTGATTGATTTTTTTATCTTGTATTTGATGTATTTCCTATCCTCAGAATCAATTGATGAGGGGGTCATGATGTATCTTTTCTTCCTTTCAGTGTTTATCACGTGTCCACACATCATCAGAGAAATAACTCAGAACTAATAACCAAAACATGCCATGCTCTGGCAGGTGATTTTTTCGGTGACCCCTCACAGGTCACCAGAAATGACGTGGTGACCCCTCACAGGTCACTTTTTTCCTGTATCTAAAATCCTTATCTTGCTAATACCTTTCAGACATTTGTAGTTGTTCAACTCAAATTACGAACAAAAAAACCAAAAAAACATGCGACACTAGTAAACACCTTATTTTTAATACCAATTTTCAAAATCAACATTTTTCACCATGATGGTGACCCCTCACAGGTCACCAGAAAACATCAATTTTTTCAAAATAAAACACCATATCAAAACAACACCGATGAATACTACTGAGATAATTTTTTCACTATGCGACTGATTCAATTGAATCAATTATTCAACTAATCAAAAACATCAACTAAACATTACTCAACTAAATCAACTAATCAACTAACCAATCAATTACTCAACCATACTGATGAGCCCTGACTAGGGTGAAAGCGCAATCGCGCTCTATGGTAACAATGATAGTGCTCATGACCGTAGGGACGGCAGTTATCGTATTTGCGATACTGAACATAGCCGGACTTCTAGATGGGATCGCCTTAACCGTTCTCGGATTTCTCGGTTTGGGATTTTTCATGTGGCTGGCTACACAACACTTTGTGGAGTTACATCCAGACGAAGGCATCGTGGACTAGCCCACCACCCTTTTTTATTTTTTTTATTTTCCAATTACAGTTTTTTCACATGAACCATCCTGATGAGGATTCTGACATTGAAACTTTTGCTGACCTTTACTGATTCAATTGAATCAATTAACCAAAGATGAGGGCGATGATGAGCACACCACCTTTCAAAAAGAGAATCGCCAGAGAGCAATGCATTGTTTTGTATTTCAATGCATTTTCTGACGGTATCAAACATCTGAGCCCTCATCATCAAACTGTAACTGATTCAACCAAGTCAACTACTCAAACCAATCATGCTGATGAGCCCTGAATAGGGCGAAAGTGCAATGCACTCCATGAAAAATGAAACATCTCAAAACGAGGTAATATAATGACTCCCAAACAATTTCTCAAAAGAGCTCTAGTTGGCTCTGCACTGGGAATGATTGTCGTTGTGGCAGCATCACTGTCATATGCATATGTTGTTCCATCATTGCTTGATGCAGACAGCATACTGTATGCCACGACAGATAAGATCAGTGAAAAGTCCATAGAGACATTTCAGAACACAACAGAAAAGATTGAGAAAATCCACAACTCAAATCTGTCATCATCCCCACTTGAGGCCTACGCAAAATATCGCGAATCAACCTCATCTGCAGGTATAGTTGATTACTCTGCAGTTTCCAGCGGAAAGGTTACCAGAATAATTGACGGTGATACCATCGATATAGATGGCATCCGTATAAGACTGGCACTTGTGAATACACCAGAACGCGACCAGTATGGTTATGAGGAGGCTCTGGCATTTACGAGAAGTTCGTGTCCTGTAGGGTCTACAGTAGTGTACGACATAGACGATGGACAAAAGGATTCGTATGGGAGAATGATTGCAAAAGTGTGGTGTTTGCCTGCTGGTAAGTCACTCAATTCGATGCTAATAGAGCATGAGCATGCAGAAATCCTTTCAAGATTCTGTAGTGTAAGTGAGTTTGGTGACGACGACTGGGCAGCGTCTCGGTGTTAATTACATATGACACCACCAACCACAACCCCAATTTTTTTTTTTTTTGTGACCGAGCCAAACTTTTCCAAACCAACAATATCATAATTAGTGAAAACTATGCATGGCCGACTCGGTGGGTTGGTGTGAGAAAAGAAACAAAAAGTGAACATTATGGAAAAACACAGCACAAACAAGATGCGCAATGACAAGTTTTTTTTGAAACTTGACATTGGCCCCATAGCTGCAAAAGCATTTCAGTCAGCATAGATCTGCAAGCAGCACACAATTATTTTTTTTGTGACCTGACAATCCTTCCAAACCCGGCAGTATCATTATACACAGCAAAAGTATGATGGCTGACAGGCAGGCCGGTGTGGGAAAGGCAGAGGTGCTTGCGAGGGCACTAAAAAATATGACAGAAAAAAATACAAGAAGCAAAATAAGAACCAGTCTGATAAGAAGACAGCAGATTATATTCGTGGCCATGATAATAGTCGGGGTGTTCCTGATTGCTACAAGCCAAACTGTTGATCAGCGTCTACTGAACCAGGGCATAGCCTTTATTATTGTAGGCTTTGTAGGTATGTTGATGTCCTGGACAACGTTTGATGTCGGCGGAAGCCTAAAGGAGGCAGTGCGCGAGGTTGGAAGGCAAGACCAAGAATTTCTGGAAAAAAACCAAGAAATTCTGGAAAAAAACCAAGAAATTCTGGAAAGAATAGCCGAGTCTCAGAACACAATAATCAAGATACTTCAAAACAAGGACTGAGTTTTTCAAAAACCTAAATATTTTTTTATGACCTGACAATCCTTCCAAACCCGGCAACATGCATAGTGAAAACTGTGCACTGACAGGCAGGCCGGTGTGGGAAAGGCAGAGGTGCTTGCGAGGGCACTAAAAAATATGACAGAAAAAAATACAAGAAGCAAAATAAGAACCAGTCTGATAAGAAGACAGCAGATTATATTCGTGGCCATGATAATAGTCGGGGTGTTCCTGATTGCTACAAGCCAAACTGTTGATCAGCGTCTACTGAACCAAGGCATAGCCTTTATTATTGTAGGCTTTGTAGGTATGTTGATGTCCTGGACAACGTTTGATGTCGGCGGAAGCCTAAAGGAGGCAGTGCGCGAGGTTGGAAGGCAAGACCAAGAATTTCTGGAAAAAAACCAAGAAATTCTGGAAAAAAACCAAGAAATTCTGGAAAGAATAGCCGAGTCTCAGAACACAATAATCAAGATACTTCAAAACAAGGACTGAGTTTTTCAAAAACCTAAATATTTTTTTATGACCTGACAATCCTTCCAAACCCGGCAACATGCATAGTGAAAACTGTGCACTGACAGGCAGGCCGGTGTGGGAAAGGCAGAGGTGCTTGCGAGGGCACTAAAAAATATGACAGAAAAAAATACAAGAAGCAAAATAAGAACCAGTCTGATAAGAAGACAGCAGATTATATTCGTGGCCATGATAATAGTCGGGGTGTTCCTGATTGCTACAAGCCAAACTGTTGATCAGCGTCTACTGAACCAGGGCATAGCCTTTATTATTGTAGGCTTTGTAGGTATGTTGATGTCCTGGACAACGTTTGATGTCGGCGGAAGCCTAAAGGAGGCAGTGCGCGAGGTTGGAAGGCAAGACCAAGAATTTCTGGAAAAAAACCAAAAAATTCTGGAAAAAAACCAAGAAATTCTGGAAAAAAACCAAGAAATTCTGGAAAAAAACCAAGAAATTCTGGAAAGAATAGCCGAGTCTCAGAACACAATAATCAAGATACTTCAAAACAAGGACTGAGTTTTTCAAAAACCTAAATATTTTTTTATGACCTGACAATCCTTCCAAACCCGGCAACATGCATAGTGAAAACTGTGCACTGACAGGCAGGCCGGTGTGGGAAAGGCAGAGGTGCTTGCGAGGGCACTAAAAAATATGACAGAAAAAAATACAAGAAGCAAAATAAGAACCAGTCTGATAAGAAGACAGCAGATTATATTCGTGGCCATGATAATAGTCGGGGTGTTCCTGATTGCTACAAGCCAAACTGTTGATCAGCGTCTACTGAACCAGGGCATAGCCTTTATTATTGTAGGCTTTGTAGGTATGTTGATGTCCTGGACAACGTTTGATGTCGGCGGAAGCCTAAAGGAGGCAGTGCGCGAGGTTGGAAGGCAAGACCAAGAATTTCTGGAAAAAAACCAAGAATTTCTGGAAAAAAACCAAAAAATTCTGGAAAAAAACCAAGAAATTCTGGAAAAAAACCAAGAAATTCTGGAAAGAATAGCCGAGTCTCAGAACACAATAATCAAGATACTTCAAAACAAGGACTGAGTTTTTCAAAAACCTAAATATTTTTTTATGACCTGACAATCCTTCCAAACCCGGCAACATGCATAGTGAAAACTGTGCACTGACAGGCAGGCCGGTGTGGGAAAGGCAGAGGTGCTTGCGAGGGCACTAAAAAATATGACAGAAAAAAACACAAGAAGCAAAATAAGAACCAGTCTGATAAGAAGACAGCAGATCATATTCGTGGCCATGATAATAGTCGGGGTGTTCCTGATTGCTACAAGCCAAACTGTTGATCAGCGTCTACTGAACCAGGGCATAGCCTTTATTATTGTAGGCTTTGTAGGTATGTTGATGTCCTGGACAACGTTTGATGTCGGCGGAAGCCTAAAGGAGGCAGTGCGCGAGGTTGGAAGGCAAGACCAAGAATTTCTGGAAAAAAACCAAGAAATTCTGGAAAGAATAGCCGAGTCTCAGAACACAATAATCAAGATACTTCAAAACAAGGACTGAGTTTTTCAAAAACCTAAATATTTTTTTATGACCTGACAATCCTTCCAAACCCGGCAACATGTATAGTGAAAACTGTGCACTGACAGGCAGGCCGGTGTGGGAAAGGCTACAGATGCAAAAGGCATCTATCTCACAAAGAGAAATTTCAATAACATCAATGATCACAAAGTCTGTTTTTACTGACACAGGTTCAAACAAACCACAAACAATGTGAGATGCTTTCAGAAATGAAAGTCAGATATGGGTCTTTCAAAAATTGAAAGATCATTAGACCGCAGTCTGAAATTTATTCCAAAGATTTTATCCTTGGAAAAAATTCAGATTGAAATCTTGCCTAGTCTATTTGACAAACCAAGTGTTACTTCAACTGAAATTTCATTCATGTTGAAACTTGGAAGGCTGGTGAGTGAAACAACTGTAATTGAATAATTACAGAAAATAATTTTTCCAAAAGCAACAACTACAGTTCAGAACAACACGTCCGCATAGAAATCATATGTGTCTTATCGATAAAGGATAAGACAGTAGCGTGGATTCCCGATTGGATAACGAGGAAACACGCACACCAGATCTGATATTTTTTTAACGTACAGCGTAAGCTGTGTCTGGTGACGACGTCGCATACCTACGGATAGAATCATCACTACCTATTGCAGGCAGCTGTTGGAAAAAGGAAGGTGAAAAAATATGAAATGTAAAACAATACAAACACAAAAATCCAAAACACAAAAATTCAAAACACAAAAATTCAAAACACAAAAATCCAAAACTCAAGCCCGTTTTATTGCAACGGCAAAAAATTATCTCAAACAAGAGATAGAGGTAGCAACATCTGGAAAAACATCCAGAGTTGTCGTCAAAAAGCACAACGGAATGTTTCTATTCCGAGCAAAAGGAAAGAGCATAGCAACATTGCATGGCAGCAAACTGCACATATTCTGTGAAAGCGCAAAGGTTGGAGACATTCATGTTCCAGACCATGTAAAGACAATAGACGTGGCACAAATTCAGAGGAAAAAGACTCTATACTGTTGCAAGGAAAACAGGTGGATGTCATTTAATGCATCATTACACATATGCAGGTGCCATTCATACTTGAAGGTGAGGACTAGGTTCTTTGTAGGTCTCATTCAAGTTGAGAACTCTGATGAGATGGCACAAATAGCTGCAGCCAAGGCAGATATCAAAAACGCAGAGAGGACCGAGAAGGCTCTACGTGCAAAAAACAGACGCATCCCATCTGTCGGATTAAGCACTCAGGTGAGCGGCGTCGTAGTAAATAAATCTGCAGAAGATAGAATAAGATCAGGTAAATCATTCTTCATTGAGTGTGTGTCATTGAAAGTAAATGGCCAAATCATTGAGGATGAGAGAAAATTCCAACCATTGTTGGAATTGATGGAATCGGGTCAACGATGAGACGGATATCTAAAATGATATCCAGGATAGGAGAAAACACTAGACTGCCAGAATCTAAAAAGGCAGCAAACAAACCTGCCGTACAAACAAAACGTACACTCTCTAAATTTTTTCCAAGGATAATTAGAGAGTTTGAATCAGACTCTGAAGACAAAGAGATCTGGGGGAAATGAAAAAACAAATCATCGGTTTTAGAAAAACCGACACTACCAAAACACATGGAGGTGATTTCATGGTAGAAAACAGTTTAATACACAGTGCAGGTAAAAGCACTCTAAAAAAATTACAAAAAATTGCCTTTAATGTAAAAGGCATCCTAAAAAAGGAGAAAAAAAACAATAATGGATGAGAAAGACATGCATGAGTATCTAGCAGAAAAGATAGATCTTTTCCGAGACTGGATCAATAATCTTGAAGGTGTACTTCTCCGAAAAGATGGCAAAGTGGAGTACGAAAGCGACGATGAAAGTTTGCCTCCTGGTGAATACTATGACCACGTTAAAGTCGTGGAATATAAGCAGGCAATAGAGGATCTCTATGACGACATTCATGAAGAGGCACAAAGAAAATGGGAGGCAATGGAATGAACGTGAACGGATACGAAATCAAACCAGGAGCTAACCTAAAGGATGCTTACCTAGGTGGAGCTGACCTTCGGAAGGTTGATCTGAGTGGAGCTAACCTGAGGGGAGCTAACCTGAGGGGAGCTAACCTGAGTGGAGCTAACCTAGAAAACATCAAACACTCAAACCAAAAAGAATTGCTAGAAAATGAGAGGTTCAAATGAACACCGAAGAAGAAAAATTTGAGTCCTTTCGAGTAGAAGTTCGAGAAAAACTAGACGGTGTGATAAATGCTGATGAAATCTCAGAAATAGACAAAGAACATGTTACAGAACAAATCAGACAGGGAGTCTCTTGCAGAACACAACTGTAATCCAGAACTATGTAGATTGTTTGCTGAGGCTGGAAAATCACAAAAGTTACTCAAATTTCTCAAACCAAAAACAAGGCAGATCATAGACAACAGGTATGGAATCATCAAAAAAACACCCAGCTAGGATAATATCTGATGCACGAAAGAGTCTTGGATATGCCCAGGATTCCATACAGGCCAGAAAACACAAAAAGACACTCAAAAAAGTAAGGCAAGAGCTGAATCAAATTCTTGACTCTTGAATTTTTTCTTGACTGAGTATATCACTCCAAACCCATTTTATTCATTCTATAACTTTGTTTCCTAATTATTTCATCTAGCCTCAAAATATAATCGAAAAAGATTTGGATCGCAAAATTTTCATATCAAATTATGCCTCAGAAGATAAAATATGATGACAGGCGATACATTTCACGTGGTAAATTCTATGTGTTACATCTTGATGATGATATAATGTCAGAAGGTGTTGAACAACTAAATGATGGAAAGGTCGGACATCCGTTTGTATATTCAGATGTGTGTTTTATGGTAACTGCATTATTCAGAAACACTGTAGGTACTGGATACAGACAACTGCAGGGAATAATTGAAGACATGTTGGGAAAAGAAAAATCACCAAACTTTTCAGCAATTTGGAAGAGAATCAACAAGACAAGCCTAGAAGATAATAATGGCAAGAGTTGGTTCTCAGATGGAAAGACAAAAACAGAGATTGTATTTTTGGCAGGTGACTCTACAGGACTCAAACCAACTAGTCGTGGTGACTGGATGGGTGAAAAATGGGATCTAAGACGTGGATTCATCAAGATGCACATCATGGTTGATTCAAGGACCAAGAAAATTTATGCAGTGTCAATTACGGATGAGAAATCAGGCGATGCACCAGAATTTGAGAGATTGTTATCTGAAGCATTGCACAACATTGAGAATTCCTCTAATGTCAAAAAATCCGAAGAATTGTTAGTTGGTGCTGATGGCGCATATGACACCAACGATAATTTTAAAGAATGTGAAAAGAAAAATGTCATACCAATAATTCCAGTAAGAAAAAATTTCTCACCAAAGACAAAAGGAAACAAGTTAAGAAAAGAGCAGGGATTGTTGCAGCTTGGCCATTGTGAAATGAATGCTGAAAATATCAAGATGTTTGATGGTTTAACAGAGCAACAAAGAAAAGAGAATCAAAAGCAGTGGAAGAAAGATATTGGTTATGGCAGACGTTGGACAGTAGAGATTGCAATTTCTACATTTAAGAGAATTTTAGGAGAGAATGTTTCTGCAAGAGTTTGGTGTAACGTTGTAAGGGAAATAAAATTCAAGGTGATGATTTACAATTTGATGATTGATGCTGTACTGGAACAGGAGATGAATCATAGTTAGTTTGGGATTTGTCTTGAGAATGAATGTTTAGAGTGGAATTGGGAAACAAAGTTTAGTGTTGGTGTTTACGCTACTTGGATTTTTGAATTTACTACCACGAAGTTGTGACTGCCAGAAAGAAACAGTATCTAATTTTTTGAACCATTCAGGTACAGCCTTGTTATTTATTCTCTCAATCATGTCTAATTCATATGCTATTTTAAACGCACTAGAAATGCAGTTTTTGGCAGATTCATCATTTTTGAAACCAAGTGTCAATTTATGTTTGTTAAAAAAAGATTTTGTAGTAATTACTTCACCTATTTTTAATTCTAAAAATATTGGTCTTAGTTTTTTAGATATGTTTTGATCATCTATATTTGAGATCACTTTGTATTCGTATTTTGCCTTTCCCATGAGATTGGTTTCGTGATTTTAATAAATAAAGATAGTGAAAAGTGATGAGTAATGCTTGGTTTATTGAGTTTATGGTTATCTTTTCTGCAAGGTGACTATCCAAACCTTCTTTCATTCCACCTGCAATGCGCTCGGCCCAAAAATTATAGACTGCAGTAAACCTAATTTTAGGATCAATCTTAAAAATGTGTGAACATAGTTTTTCATAATCCATGTTAATTATTAACACCTCATTGTTTTATCAAAAATACATTCAGTGTATGAACTTTTAGTTCAGTTTTCCAGTTAAGATTAGATATTTTTGAATATACTTTTTTCTAAGACTAATTTAAGGAATTAACAGTTTTTCTCGCGATTTTGTTGTTTTCTTGATCTTTCCTAATTTGAATTTGGTTGCTTTCTTAACGATTTTGTTATGATCTGCATTTTTAGTTGTTGTCATGTAAAGAGGGTGGTTCTTATCCAATGGAATTACAATACGTTTTATCTTGCCGTACTGTGCAACTACAAATTCACCTTTACCAATCTTTGAGGCAAATTCATTTCGTAACGACCAAGCTCGCGTAGCTGATTCAAGTGATTTTAGACTTTCTCTTTGTGTTAGAAGATTTTTTGCATTTGATCTATGTTCACTATACTTTACCTCACCAAGCATGTTACAGACTGTGGCAAATCTAATGTCAGGGCTTATTTTTAGGGCCTTTTCTACCAAATCAAGATAAGGAAATCCCATTATATGATTACGTGATGATCAAACTTAAAGGATCTTTAACAGTTCACATCAAATGTGATTTTGAATAAAAAAGAATCAGAAAGTAAAACACCAAAATAGAAAACAGAATTTTTTCTCATCCTTTTCAAGAGTATCCACAACGCAAGGTCTATCACTACAGAGGGTATCCCTAATTTTCTTGTGTCCAGGAGGTCCTGCACCGGCATGGCCATCAGCAATATGCATTGATGTTGTGATGGCAAACGTTAGCAACAATACTGAAAGCGTTATTGAAAGTAAACTCCTTAAAAACATTAAGAGAAACTTCAGTCAGAGTCGATAAAAGACTTGTTCCAAATTTTGGTTTGAATCCTACCTAACTAGGGTACTAATCTAGCAAAACATGATCACGATCTTTATGATCGCTATGCTGTTTTTAACAATTTGATCTCACCAAATTGTAATACAAATTTAATGATCTATTTTAGAAATTTTAATGTCTATTTAGTATCAACCCGTACAAATGCCATGCTCCCCTCAAGTATGCTGCATACTTGTACGGTTTTTTATTTAATTCTAGAATTCGATTTTGTCTTTTGAGTCAATCTCTTTGCTTTTGTAAATACTGCAGACCATTGCTTCCATGTTAAACGTCCTGTCTGTGTGTTTTGTTTTGATGGGTGATAAGATGTTAGAATCTTGTAGTTATCATATGTGAATATCTTGTTGTGTCCAAACTTTTCTGGTTTTATCTTTAGTAACTTACATGTAACATCATTGCAATTTTTCCAAGACACAAAATCACTGAAATGTTTTTGAGAATTTTTAATTCATCTTGTAGATACACAGAACAGTTTTCCATTTCATCTCGCGTTGGTTTGTTTTGTGGAGGGGCGCATCTAATTGCTGCTGTAATGTATGCGTCATAGAGTATCAATCCGTCATCTTTGCTTAGGCTTGTGGGTATGGAGGCAAATCCGTGCTTGTGCATTACCTTTGTAACCCAGTCTCCTGAAGAATCCCTTGTAAACATCCTTCCTGTTCTGTTTCCACCATGAGCAGCTGGAATCAATCCTACAATCAATAATTTGGCATTGACATCGCCAAATCCTGAAAGCGGCTTGCCATAATATTTCTCATCCTTGAATCGTCTTACCTTGTTTTTTGCAACATCTCTGATGTATACTGCAAGTCTTGGACATTTTTTACAACTTACAATCTTTTTGTTTAGAGATTCAATTGATTTCATATAGAATTATTTTAGTTGATGTAAATAAAAAAATCTCTAACGTACTGTAATCCAATCATAAACGCCTTTGAATTGTCCATAATTACATGGTTGAGGTCTTCAAGGCTCTTTTCCAAGTCATAGATTTGGCTTCGAAGCTCTTTGTTCTCATTTTCAAGTTCTTGAACCCGCTCTGCTAATTCACCAATGTCATAAAAATTGCCCGCTCGCTCATCATGGTATTCTGACCTGTATTTGTCATATTCATCTATATGTTTGTCTTCAATCCTTTCTGCGTATCCAAAGACATTAGACCTCTTGCGTAATTATTCCTAGGCGTAAATTCTGAGGAAGAGTATTTCCAAAAATTCACCAATATTGAATTTTTAGGCACAAATCTGATCAAAATTCAAAATACTGTCAAAAACCCTTCTAATTGCGCAAGAGGTCTATTCTCTACCTGAGCTCGGGTAAGATCAGTACTTGCAAGGATTTCTCAAGTGCCCATCTCTCTTCTTCAAATTCTTCATGTATCTGCTCAAATTTTTCTCTAGATTGGTCCTCTAGTTGTTCAAAATCATTGTAAGCATCTTCATCAGCATATACTGAGGTCAAAGAAACAAGTCCTGAAATAAGAACTGCAATCACAAGTAGAGGCACTAGCCTGGTCTGGAGACCCTTCATATTGATATCTTTAAAGCCAGTTAATTTAGTCTGTAGTATCCCAAAATTAGTTCGTCTTTTATTCCACATGATATTTTTCTCCTGTTTGCTCATCAATAACTGTGCTTCCTTTCTCTGGCATCTTTCTTACAAACGCTTTGGCTGGAGTTTCAAGATTGTCCCAGTCAAGTGACATGTGTGGTTTTGTATGATTATACCAATGAATCAATTCATCTACTGTACCAAACCATTTTTGTTTTCTCTGAATCTCCCCATGGAATCGTTCTAACTTTCCGTTTGTCTGAGGATGATTCACTCTTGCCATGATGTGTTTTATTCCAAGTCTGACTAGTTCTTGTTCAAAGCGTGATGCGCCTTTTCTTTTGTATTCTGCCTGATTTGCATAAAACTGGGAACCATGGTCAGTCAGAATTGATGCAGGTCTGCCATGTTTTGCAATTGCTTCTTTGAGAACTGCAAGTGCATTGTCTGTTGTAGCTTCTGCAAACACTCCGTAATGTACGATGAATCGTAAGGCATCATCCTGATAGCACAAAAACCATCTGCCATCATCTAACTGCTTCCAGTCAGTATGCCACATGGAATTGGAATATGTCCTCTCAAATCTTATCCATTTTCGTCTTTTTCGTTTCTTTGGTTGAACTTCTGCCAATCCCTTACTTCTCAGTATTTGGTGTATTGTGTTGTGAGGTATATGAGACTTGGGCATAATGATTTACAAAAATAAATCCAAATGATTCTAACAGCAAAGCATTCTCTTTACAATTCTTGGATTCTCATTGCCTGCAATACAGTTGTAGTACACTGCCAACTGATACACCAAGACACAAACCAGAGCAAATGACTTCACATTCTCAAATCCTCTTACTGGCAATATCCTTATGTTGAATATGTCTTTAACAATCTCAAATAACGGCTCGATTGACACTTTTCTCTGAGAGTATAAATCTTGACCTTCTTTGGAATCATAAAACTCTGCTAGCTTTATTCTGTCTGGCGGCGTAGATGGATATACTTTGACTGGACAGATCAGTCTCAGATTTTTCTCGTTGCTGCAATGGTACAGATTGCCATCATCATACGCAGGATCTGCCAATATGTTTTGGAACAGCCCTGCAAGTGAATCAACTAGTGTACCATACGGTTTGCCGTCATGAGCATTTGCAGTGCTGATACAGGCAGACAGTGGAACTATCAGTTTGCCAGTGGAACAACTCATGTGCAGTTTGTATCCAAATGTCCAGCCCCTTGATTTGGAATAACCCCACTTGGCATCAGTGTCAATTCCTGCAATTGGAAGACGATTTTGTCTGATGTCAGATTTGTGCCATACTGGGCCTGCGGCTTGCAGCATTGTGCTATCAACTGATGCAGATGTATCATCTACTAATCTTTCTGAGACAAACAGATTTCCCATGTTGTTGATGATGGTACTAATTGGCAACACTCGGAATCTTCTGTCAATTGTTCTTCTGTCTGGAATTTGCTGTAGCCTGCAGGCCTTGAGCAATTTGTCATTATTACATTTGATGAACAAGAAATAGTGCAGTGTATTGTTACTTGGAATTCTCATCCATGATTTTATGATGTATAGTTGTACCATCAGAATGGTTGGATAAACATACGGTCTTCCACGCCTAATTACATCCTCATACAGAGACAACGCTCTGATCAAATACAAAACACCAATAAGAAATGACTGACATCTTATGTTGCTAGGGATTCTTGTTTGTTTTGGCATTTCCAATGAACAAAACATACTGAGATCCTTAGCTTTTTTGATTGCAATAATTTAAGAAACTGATTAAAAATTGGAAATCATTATGCCCAAGTCTCAGGTATATGGATTCCATCTGCATCAAGTATCTTTTCAAAAAATACTGCAGAACATTTGAATTTCTCAAATGCTGATTCTGCAGCTTCTCTCATCTCTTCTGTGATGATTCTTTTTGGCCTTCCTGGTTTTCCCAATACTGGAATATTTTCTGAATTACGATATTGCGAGTATAGTTTCTGTACCCAACGTGTAGATATATTCATGGAATGGGCGACATCAGCATTTTTTACTCCATTCTCTTTTTGTCTGATTATCCATGATATCTTGACTGGATCTAGTTTCTGCATGACTAGATGGTTTTTACCTCTGTTCCAAACGTATCTTGATTTTAGTCTAGAACTGATGGGGTGAACTAATTTCAGGATAATAGAGATCACAATTTTAGTCCGAATCTTTTATATGGAAATTGGATTGGCTTTTGCTTGATGGTTAATCCAAGAGCATACCTTGCTGAAGCAATAGCAACTTATGGATTGGTATTCTTTGGCCCTCTTTCAGTAATTTTAGCTGTTTCTGCATTTGGCGAAGAATTAACAACACAATCTGTATTGTTTATCTCTCTTGGACACGGAGGCGCCATTGCATTTATGGTCTATGCATTTGGACACATATCTGGCGCTCACATTAATCCTGCAGTTACTATCCCCATGATGATTACAAGAAAGATTGGAATTGCAGATGGTGTTGGTTATATTATTTCACAATTAATTGGTGCAGTAGCAGCGGCTGCTACCCTTAAAGCAATTTTACCAGAACTTGGAGCCAAAGTAAACTTTGGAACTCAAGGTGGCCCAAGTGATTTAATCAATAATAACATTGGTTCTGGATTTGCAGTAGAGGCAGTTTTGACATTCTTCTTAGTAACTGTAATCTTTATGACAGCTGTTCACAAGAAAGCATCTCCTGGATGGGCTGGATTTTCAATTGGTGGAATGGTTTTCCTTATTCACCTAGTTGGTGTTCCACTAACAGGTGCATCAGTAAATCCTGCAAGAACATTTGGTCCTGCATTAATCTCTGGATTCTGGGAGTTCCAGTGGCTGTATTGGGCAGCACCAATTTTAGGTGGAGTCATTGCTGGATTGATCATGAACTATGTTTATGTCAACAAGGCAGAAAAAGAAGCATAATTTTTCAAATACTAACATTTTTAAAAATTTGATATTATTTTTTCCATATGGCGTCTGTTGATGATATATCTAGCATGTTTCATACCGAGTCTGAAAAGCTAGAAAATCTGATCAATATTGCAACAACAAAATCTGAATTGTCCATACATGAAATTATCGAGACCTATTACCAAATCATGAATGTCTCCTCAATGTCTGCCATGTTAAAGCAACAACTTCAAGCAGATGAGCACAAAATATTACTAGACAAAATTGCAGATATTGAGAGAGTAATATCTGAGAAATTTAACTCCAGTATACATCCTCAGATTCTGAAAAAACTTGCAAAGTCAATTCAAGATTCTATGAAGAATTTACAATCTGGAGGCTCTGAGCAAAAATCAAAAGAAGACACTGAAAACGAAGCCAAACTCTATGAAGAACTACGCCAAAAAATGAGTACTAAAGAGTTTGTAGAACAATATGACAAAGGATTGTCTCATGATTGAAGAACTTGCTAAAAATCTAGTTCATTTAAAAAAAGAATTCGCAAAAATTTATGATGGTAAAAGCCAAATTCAAGAAATAATACCTGTTTCAAAATCTGACTTGTTTCCAATTAAACAACAAGATTTAGAATTATTGCACCAGTTTGCAACAAAGAATCCTATCTACTACAACTCTTATGAGAAAATTATTGGCAAGACTCTTTGCATTGTTTATGAAGGTGACATCAACAAATATTGGTTAAATAGCATTCAGCATAGCTCTAGCCGTGCTCCTTTTTCTCCTACATGGATAATGTCTGCATATGTGGGCGTCTTGCTTGCAAAAGATCTTGGATATCAAGAAGTAATTGATATAGGCTCTGGAGATGGAAGAATTGCATTTTGTGCAAAAGTTTTAGATTTAGAATCATATAGCATAGAAATTGATGATATGTTAGTTGATCTGCAAAAACTTTTGACTATTTTTGACTTTCATCCACATTGTTCTAATGCAGTAACATTTGATTATTTTTCATTGAATCTAACACATCCAATCTTTTTCATTGGTGGTCTTGCACAAATGGGCGGAACTAAATTAGCATCAGGTGTTTTGGAAAAAATCGATTCAATCTCCAATCTTAAAAATACTGGTTGGGTTTTTGCTGGCACTTTTTCTCAAAAATATCCCCCAGATCCAAAAAATGAGGCTGGTTGGGGTACATTAATTGAGAAAAACAATCTCAAATCTGTTCAAACCATTTCTTTGCCAACTGTTTGGACATTTCATGAACCAGAAGAAACTCCTTACATCTTTGCACAAACAGTTTCTGACTGATAGCAATCCAAATTAAGCGTAAATTTCAAAACTTTTCGGACTCGTTGCACAGCTTGGATAGTGCGAACGCTTGCGGAGCGTTAGGTCGCCGGTTCAAATCCGGCCGAGCCCGCTTTTTATTATTTCTTAAATATCACTGTCTCTGAAAGTAGTAATGAGCCCTGACGATTTCAACTCCTCTTCAATTCTAGTCAAAGATATCATGGCCAAAGCCCTAATCTCTGTAAATCCCACAACTACAGCTTTGCAAATAGCAAAAATGATGGAACAAGGAGGAATAGGTGCAGTTCTTGTTAAAGAAAACGAGAATCTTGTTGGCATAATTACAGATAGGGATTTTGCAACAAAAATTGCTGCAAACAACCTTCCATTTGATACTCCAGTCGAAAAAATAATGTCTTCTCCACTAATCACAATCAATCACGACGAACTAATATCTACAGCTGCAGAAATGATGACTAACAAAAAAATCCGAAAACTCGCAGTTTCTGAGAATGACAAAATTATTGGACTAATTACATCTACTGATTTAGTTAATCAGCTTGCAAAATAACTAAAACGTTTTTGTCTTTCTAAGAAATATCGTAACTGTTGTCATATAGAATGCAGTTGAAATAATTTCTGAAATTAGTGATGCCAAGAATGGTTCTATTCCAATCTCAAGAAAATAATATAGTGTAGACCATCTTGTTCCAAGATAGATTATTTCACCTACTCCAAATGATGAAATCAAAGCGAATAACTCTCTTTTGATCAAACTTGATTTCATAATCTTATAGCGACTCTTGTTGTCTCAATAAAACAAACATGAAAAAATCCCAAAGTAAACTATGTACCCAAAAATTATAGTAAAAGTCGTGTTTAGATAATTCTCATAACCTGATACAGCTGAGCAACTATTGCTGATAGTGATGCTGAAACAATAAAGCAGATCAGAAAATTTCTGTTAATTTGTAATAATTGTTGATTTAATTTCATAATCTCTCTAATATTTGACAACTAATATTTTGTATCAACCAATAGATAAATTATGAAAAAGAGATGTGAGTGGGCGAAAGATGAACCAAACATCACATACCATGATAAAGAATGGGGAAGGCCACAACACAATGATCAAAAATTGTTTGAATTTCTAATACTAGAAGGGGCTCAGGCTGGTCTATCTTGGACTACTATTCTCAAACGTAGGGCGGGTTATAGAAAGGCATTTTCTGATTTTGATGCCTTGGTTGTTGCAAAATACACTCAAAAACATGTTGAAAAACTACTCAAAGACAAATCGATCATTCGAAACAAACTGAAAATCACTTCAGCAATTAATAATGCAAAACAGTTTCTAAAAATTCAAGAAGAGTTTAGCTCATTTGATTACTATGTCTGGGGATTTGTAAATCACAAGCCAATCAAAAACAAATTCAAAAAACTATCTGATTTACCAGCATCAACAGAAATTTCAGAGAAACTAAGTAAAGATCTTAAAAAGCGTGGATTTAATTTTGTTGGGCCTACAATTTGTTATGCATTGATGCAAGCAATAGGCATGGTAAATGATCATACCTCTAAATGCTTCCTATCTCAAAAATAATTTTTAAACTAGAATGTTTATCTGAATTTATGTCAAAAGGTTTGATTATTAATGGCTGAAGGAAAATTTGCAACCTCTATTTCATGTATAGATGGAAGAATACAAATCCCATTAGCAAAATGGATTAAAGAAAATTATTCAGTTGACTATGTAGATGCAATTACAGAACCAGGTGTAGATAAGAATATTACAAAAGATTCTATCATTGAATCAATAAAAACTAAAGCTAGAATATCTATTCATGCTCATAAATCAGAACTAATTGTTTTTTCTGGACATTATGATTGTGCAGCAAATCCTGTTTCTAATGAAGAACACATTGAGTTGATCAAAAAAGGAATTGAAGTTATCTCTTCATGGAATTTAGGTGTAAAAGTAATTGGTGTTTGGGTTGATGATTCTTGGAATGTCAATACTATCTAGTCTTAATACCACTCATTAGACCTCTTGCGCAATTAGAAGGGTTTTTGACAGTATTTTGAATTTTGATCAAACTTGTGCCTAAAAATTCAATATTGGAGAATTTTTGGAAATACTCTTCCTCAGAATTTACGTCTAGGAATAATTACGCAAGAGGTCTATTCTACCTCACAGAATTTTAGGTTATATGCAAGATTTTAGAAGGATTTTTGAGCACAATGAATGAGAAATTATCTCGCTTTTCAAAGACATCTGGTCCTGGAATTTTGTTTGCAAGTACTGCCATTGGTGTCTCTCATCTGGTGCAATCAACTAGGGCTGGTGCTGATTTTGGTTTAATGATTTTAGGATTTGTTATTGTAGTTACTTTACTAAAATACCCTTTTTTTGAGTATGGCTCTCGTTATGCAAACTCTACACAAACAAGTATCATTGATGGTTATAAGAAACTTGGCAAACCTGCTTTGTGGTTATACTTTCTACTAACTATTGCTTCAATGTTTTTTGTTACAGGAGCCGTGGGCTTTGTCGCTGCAGGATTTTTTGAAAATCTTTTTGGAATTGATTTTCTTGGAGAATGGACCATAATCATTTTGTTTACAATATGTGTTTCAATTTTAGCTGTTGGAAAATACAATATACTTGATAGTCTAATCAAGATTATAATTATTGTCTTGGTGGTTTCTACGGTTTCTGCTTTCTTATTTGCATTGTATAATGGTCCAATAGAACCAGTTGAGGGATTTGTACCAAAAGAACTTTGGAATGCTTCTGGAATCTTTTTCTTACTTGCTTTAATGGGTTGGATGCCTACTGCTATTGATATTTCAAGCTGGAATAGTTTATGGACATTAGAGAGAATGAAACAAACTAACTACAAGCCAAAACTCAAGGAAACCCTTTTTGAATTTAGATTAACATATCTTATAACAGGAATTCTTGCGGTAATGTTCGTCACGCTTGGTTCTTTCATATTCTTTGGTTCAGGTGAAGACTTGCCAAACAACAATTCTCTTTTTGCAAACAAAGTAGTAACTCTATACACTCAGACAATTGGTGATTGGAGTTACATCATCATTGCGGCATCTGCATTTACTGTGATGTTTGGAACAATCATTGCTGTTTTGGATGGTTATTCTAGGTCATTACGGAGAACCGTAGAATTGATTTTTACTAAAAATGAGGACAAAATAAGCACAAAATTCCGTCCATTATACATTATTTTCTTATTTGTAATAGCTATTGGAGCCCTTGCAATCATATTTCAATTTGAAAATAATCTAAAAGAACTAGTTGACTTTGCAACAGTTTTGTCATTTCTAATAGCCCCTGTGATTGCTATTTTTAATTTTAGACTAGTAACAGGCAAATTTCTTGATAAAGCCTCACAGCCTTCTATATTGTTAAAAATTTTGAGTTTTGTAGGAATTATATTTTTATCTGGATTTGCAATAGTGTTTGTTATTACTAGATTTCAATTTTAAATAATTAGAATTGTTTAAATTAAATTCAAGTGTGAACATGTTGTGAAAATTTCAAAAAACATGCAAAAAGCACTAAACAACCAAATCACTCTAGAAGCAAACGCATCAAATAGCTACATGGCAATGGCATCGTGGTGTGAAGTTACTGGATATGAAGGCGGCGCTAGCTTCTTTTATGCACAATCAGATGAAGAGAGAACACACATGCTAAAATTTATTCACTATCTGAATAATTTGGGCATTTCTGCAGTAATACCTGCTACAAAATCACCTGCAAGCAATTTCAAATCTCTAGAGTTTATTCTAAAGACTGCACTAAAGAATGAACAAATAGTTACTACTGCAATTCACAAGATGGTTGAAATCTCACAAAAAGACAAGGATCATTCAACATATGCATTTCTAGAATGGTTTGTCAATGAGCAAGTTCAAGAGGAAACAAAGTTTGAAACTTTGATACAAAAGTTTGAACTGATTGGAAGAGACAAGATTGCCATAAATGAGATAGACAAGACTCTGGCAGCAAATGCTACAACTTTTACAGCTAACACTACTGCCTAGAAATTTTTTTCTAAAATCATTAATACTGGATATTTTTTCTCATACTTCATGACAGTTATTGTAACAAGAAAACCGGGTGGCGTTACACAACTATTCAACACTGAAACTGGTAGAGTTAC
This sequence comes from Candidatus Nitrosopumilus sp., assembly GCA_965247045.1. Taxonomy (GTDB): domain Archaea; phylum Thermoproteota; class Nitrososphaeria; order Nitrososphaerales; family Nitrosopumilaceae; genus Nitrosopumilus. Next base: position 289,893 of record CBDFGF010000006.1, on the reverse strand, counting down.
TTACAAGTGCAAAGCAGAATCGGCTTACATGTTAATTGAGGCCTTTGGCGGAATCATAAAATTCAATCATAAAGGAGCAATTGCTACTGTGACTGGCCATATTACTTCGCTTGAATCATGTGACGTAATTAAGAAAGGACATCCAAATTACAAGGATGCTTTATCTACAATCATTTCATCACACAAAAAATTTGCACAAAATGTTTCTGATTCACATCAAAAAGAGATTCAGGAACTTGAAAACAAGTTACTGGGTCTTTAATTTTTAACTAGCAAAACAAATTTCTTGGTTTACCATGAACTCTGCCAATATGCAATACTAATTTTATTACGTCTATACAATAATCCTTTCCATAAAACTTGCATCCAAACTTATATTGATTTGACAAGATCAGATCTTGATTTATCAATTATTAAAAACTGGCTGAATTATCTTTTTTTCTAACCATAAATCATGCATTGTTCGCACTCACACACCTCTTGTTGCCCTGCTTTTTTCAAACACTTTTTGTGCTGACCTGCTTGACACTGGACACAAACCTCATCAAGATTATCCACGCTTGTATATTTTTTAGATTGATCAAATCCAAAACCCCCATCTTGTGGCCCTACCATGTTCTAACATAATCGATGTAGTATTTTTACTTCACTAATTGATTGCAGCTTTTATTGTATCTTGCAATTCTTTCTTGCGTGTTTCAATAATCCCCCTTATTTCAAAAGTATCTACATAACTCCCAGCTGATGCACGAGTTGCTTTAAGCAAATAATGTAAAGATCCTTCTTCAATTTTTCCAACATAATATCCATAAAGAAAATCTACTTCATCATCACACTTCCAAATTTGTTTGATGTTTGGAAATGTTTGTTTAATTTCAGTTGGTATCTCTTGAATTCTTCTTTTTATATATTGGTCAAGTGATTTCCTAATTGAAGAGTCTTGAAGCAATTCTGCTATTATTTGGCAGCACTTGTTTTTTAGTCATTATCTTTCTCATCTTTTTTTCCATTTTCTGGCTTATCCCACATATGCATAGTTCCTCGAATCATAAAAGAGCCTACTATTATGGCCACTAATCCACCAACGATGAACATAAAGAATTTTCCAATATCTCTTATACTTGCCAATATTGCTACTTTACTGCAAGTCTAATTATAATTGTCTGGGAAAATTCAATTAGATTCAATAGTGAGTTTGGACAATTATCTTTGTAATGTCTAAAAATAAACAGATTATTTCTTGGATTGCAATTATTAGCGGCGGAATTGGATTTTTCTTCTTTTCTCAATGGATGACTGAAGTTATGCGATAATTTTGAAAACTAATTTACATTATAGTTATTTGTAGTAACGAATGTCGTGATTACTCCTGAAATTAAGGATTTTTTGGATCTTCAAAAGCTAGGCTATATAGCAACTGTTACTTCTAATGGCAAACCAAACATTTCTCCAAAAGGAACTATCATTGGTTGGACATCCGAAGTGTTGGCCTTTGCAGATATTCGCTCACCTGACACTATGAAGAATTTGCAAAGTAATCCTTATGTTGAAATTAATGTTGTTGATCCTCTTTTACGTAAGGGCTATCTATTCAAAGGCCAGGCTCGAATCATTAAAGATGATTCTTTGTACGAGGAAATTCTTAGTCACTATAGAAAAAAGGGAATCAAGAGTCCAATTAATTCAATTGTATTAGTTGATGTCTCAGATGTATCAGAAGTGACTTCTCCATTATATGATATGGGACTTTCAGAACAAGAAATAAAATTAAAATGGAAAAAACATTTTGAAAGTTTGTGATTCTCCTAATTATTTTGTTGATGTTTTGAGTTTTTCTAATTTTTGTTTGGTTTTTTCATGTTCATTCCTTTCTTTTTCTAAAAGTAATTGAACCGCTTCTAGTTCTTTTTGTGTCATGTTGAGTTTTGACTTTAATGAGCCCACTACTACACTTGCTGCCTCAATAATTCCTGCAGAACTTTTTTGATTTGAACCCTCTCTTTGGATGAATTCTCTTTCTTTAGGAGTTAAAACACTTGTGTCTTGAAAATGATCTTTTTTTCCTAATTCCTCCTTTGCATTATATAGTCTAGATCTTGCTTCATCTAGTTCTTTTTGATATTCTATCTGCTGTTCTCTGATGTTATGGAGTGTAGATTGTTCTTGTGCAACTTGTTTTTTAATCTGAGTATATTCTTCTTTGATTTTATTTAGTTCTTGTTTCATTTTTGAAAGATTTTCTTCAGTTTTATTGAATTCACTAATTGATTTTGAATTTTTGATTTGTTCAGAGTTTTTAATTTTTTCACTAATTTTTTTACATTCTAGCTGGATTATATCAAGCTCCATCTTTTTTTGATTAAGTTCTTTTTTAACTAACATCAAGTTGCTAACTGTAGTATTATATTCTTCTTTTACAGTGTGGATCTTGTCTGTGATGATGTTTAGTTCTTCTTGTTTTTCACTAAACTCATTTTGAATATTTTCTACTTCTGTCTTAATCTCTTCTTTTTGTTCATGTTCTTCGATTTTTTCAGAAATCATTCCATCTGCATTTCTCTTACTAAAAAATCCCATATCACTAACCGATATTCCTAAAAGATGAATCTTTCTTTATTCCTGTTTAACCCGATCTCTGAAAAATTTTAGGTAAAACCCAATTCCCCCAATAATTATTCCTCCAAACAATGACATTGTGCCTAATTCTGGCATTTCTGGATAGATGTTTGGTGCAAGAAATAACAATAATGCACCTAAAATTATCAGGGCAAATCCTCCATTGTTTCTTGATCTGTTATGTTCTCCATGAACCATGATTACACATACTCTGAAAGTGTTTTTGCTACTCGTTTTCTTCCAATGTCAAATATGAAAGGTCCTATCTTGGGCCCTCTTGTGGTTCCAAGAATTATTTGATATAATATTTTAAAGAAATCTTTTGGTTTCACATCATTTGATTTTGCAATCTGATAAATTGTATTTTGAATATCTTCTAGCTCTTCTTCTGAATCAAGTGTGTCCGCAAGTATCTTTAATGCCTTTTTTGCAGAATTATCCAAATCTATCTGTATTTTTTCTTGGTGATCAAACTCATCCGAAAAGTTTCCTGCAATCTTAATGAGTTTTTCAATTTCTGGTTCAGGATTTTTTATTACTCCATAGTCAACTAATTTTTTCATTACTCTTTCTCCTCTGCTTTCTTTGAAGATCTTTGTTAATTCCATTAGCAGTCTGTAGTTAACATGTATGCTTGATTGTTTTGGAGCACTAAGGAGGTTTACATACTCGTAGAGTCCTTTCAATTTTGTCAGCTTTGCTTGGTTATCTATTTTGATTTTTCCAAAGTAAATGTCTTCTAGTTCATTGTATTCGTTCATCAACGATGGGATATCTTCAAATCCTAATTCTCGTGCACCTGTAATTCTTTTGTATAATAATAATAGAATTGATTTTGGACTACCAAACTCTAGCCATTTTTGTGCAGTTATGACGTTACCTAATGATTTTGAAATCTTTTTTCCTCCTTTATCTAAAAACATCTCATATTTTACATGATGAGGATGTGGGAATCCTAAAATTTCATCTGCAACCCAGTCATTTACTTTTACAGAATCCATTATGTCTTTTCCATATGCTTCAAATCTGATATCGAATGCTGACCATCTTGCTGCAAACTCTACTTTCCAGGCTAGTTTTCCAAGGTCCTTTGTGATGTCTGCCTCTCCCTCGTGATCGCATCCTTTGATCATTTTTGAGCCAATTTCAGCGTCATGGCATCTGTACTTTACTTTCTTTTCATCAGCAATGTATTCTGTAGATTCTGCTGTGTATAGGCGATTACAATTTGCACAAACTGGGAAATATGGCAGATATTTTTGATATTTTTCCTGTCCTACGAGTTCTGAAATTTTTTCTCCAATCTTTGTACTGTTTTGCAAGATTGTGTGGATTTGATCTTTTAGCAATCCTTGCTTGTAAGTGTCAATGGCTCTTCTAAATTCATATTTTATTCCAACCTTGTCAAGTCCATCTAAAAGAATACTGCTCATATGCATGCCGTATGATTCATGACATCCGAAAGGATCAGGAATTAATGATACTGGTTTTGCTAAGTGTTCTTCTAGAGTCTCTGGAAATCCTTCTGGAATTTTTCTTAACCCATCTAGATCATCTGAATAAGCAATTAGTTCTGATTTGTAACCAAAATTTTCTAATGCTAATTTTACTCCATATGCTCTTACTGCATCTCCCAAACTTCCAATATGTGGAATGCCTGATGCACCAAGACCACTTTCAACTCTAAGAATATCTAAACTTCTTCCAAGAGATTTTTCACGTTCAAGTAATTCATTAGATAATTTGTCTATCCAAGTTCCCTTCCCAATAACTTCTTGCTCTGACATTTCTTTTCACTAGTTCAATGTTTTGGACATGTATGGTCCATATAACGAATACCCTAATTTTTGATAATATTCTCTTGTACCAACTGCGCTGATTACTAAAATTTTCTTTGCATCAAACTCTTCTTTAGAAATTTTTTCTGCTTCTCTCATCAAATTTTTTCCTAATCCTGAATGCTGAGTCTCATTTTCTTCTTTTTCTCCAAGCTTCAATGATTTTCCATAGACATGAACCTCTCTTACAATACACGTGTCTTGTTCTATCTCATCTCTGTGAGCGTTAATGCTTGGTTTTCTTAATCTCAAAAATCCATAGATAGATTCATTTTTGTCCTCATAAGACAAGAACACCTCTTTTCCATCTGATGAGTCATAATCTATTCTGTTTAGTTTCACATCTTTTCCATCTGATTTTTTGTTAGACAGGCCTATTTCTCTACATCTAATACACCTACATGAAAGCCCCTGTCTGAGTAAATTCTGATGAACAATTTGTCTTAGATTGCCTGATTTTGGTCCTCCAATGATTTCATTTGGGGAAATCTCCCTTTGTACACGCATGATTCTGACCCATTTTGGAACGTTCTTTTTTACTTCTGTTAACACCTTGATCATGTCTTCATCAGAATATGGAATGTATTTTCCTTGTTTGTAGTCATCATAAAGTGGGGTGTTTTCAATTACTAATGATGGATAAATCTTTAACATATCTGGATGCAACTGTGAATCCGAAAATAGTTTTTTAAAATCTGCAATGTCTCCTTCTGGAGTCATTGTAGGCAAACCTGGCATCATATGCGCAACAATTTTGTAACCTGCATCTTTTGAAATTTGAAATGATTCTATTACGTCATTATAGTTGTGACCTCTGTTAACTATTTCATAAACTCGTTCTTGTAATGATTGAACACCAATCTCTATTCTTGTGATTCCATACTTTAACATTAAATCTACATGTTCTTTCTTACAGTAGTCTGGTTTTGTTTCAATTGTAAATCCTACATTTCTTATCATTGCATGTTCATTATTTGATTTGGCTTCTTGCAAATCTTTTGAATCTGTTCCATTCAAAGCGTCATAACATGATTTGATAAAATTTTCTTGATAGTCATTTGGCATAAAAAGAAAAGTACCCCCAACAATTACAATTTCCATTTTAGATGTGTCATGTCCAAACGCAATTAGCTTGTCAATCTTTGATGTGATTTGTAATTTAGGATCATATTCATTTCCAATTGCGTTAAGTGTAGATGATTCTTTTCCTGTGTAACTATTTGGAGTATTAAATTCAATTCCACCTGGGCAATATGTGCATCTACCATGTGGACATGCATATGGTTTTGGCATAAGTGCAACTACTGCTACCCCTGATGCAGTTTTAACCGGCTTTTTCAACAAAACTTTTCTTAATTTATTAAAATCAGATTCTTTTGCCATTGATAGAATTTCATGATTCCTAGGAATTCTTTCAAGTGCATATTTAGCACAGATTTTTATGATCTCTTGTTTTACCTGCTTTTTGCTAGGCTCATTAATTGTTAGTAGATTCTGAGTGATTTCACTGCATGCTTTAGAAAAAACAGAATCTAGTTTACTCATGAATTCTCATAATAATTTGGACATAAATTCGTTAAATAACTTGACTTACATGAAACCTATCTTCGTCTTTCTTTTAGCTTTAGTTCCTCTTCTAGCTGTCTTTCTCTTTACAGACCTTCTAGCTGTCTTTCTCTTTACAGACCTTCTAGCTGTCTTTCTCTTTACAGACCTTCTAGCTGTCTTTCTCTTTACAGACCTTCTAGCTGTCTTTCTCTTTACAGACCTTCTAGCTGTCTTTCTCTTTACAGACCTTCTAGCTGTCTTTCTCTTTACAGACCTTCTAGCTGTCTTTCTCTTTACAGACCTTCTAGCTGTCTTTCTCTTTACAGACCTTCTAGCTGTCTTTCTCTTTACAGACCTTCTAGCTGTCTTTCTCTTTACAGACCTTCTAGCTGTCTTTCTCTTTACAGACCTTCTAGCTGTCTTTCTCTTGGTTGATTTTTTCACAATACCTCTTTTGATAATTTTTAATTCGTTTAGTTCTCCTTGAATTTCTTTGATAGTTGCAAGTATATTTGCTATGAATGAATCATTGTTTGTTTCAGTTGACATATCTTGTCATTTCAATTTTTTTATACAATTTAAGACTATATGACTTGTAGTTTGAACATCTAAACATTCATTAAATTTACAATTTTTTGGTACTAGACTATCATAATAAATTCAAAAATTGTAATGATTCTATACTTTGTAGAAGAAGTGTATGTCTGCAAAACTTTTTTTGATCTCACAGTACTTGGGAAAGTAACTACCCAACATCCCCCAAATAATATTCTGATTTGATTTTTCTAAACGAATCAACAATAATGATTCCAAATATACACTTGAGAGTCTCAATTGTAATGATTGGGTTTGTATGTGAAATGGAATGGTTATTTCTCAACGTACAATTTGCAATTATCCATGCATTAAACAAAATCAAAGGATAAAAAAAGTATAAGAATCTTACACAATGATTCATACTGCACGTTCTTGGCCTGAATTTTTCCACACATGCATAACCTGTTTCTATTCCCCATCTTTTGCGATACTCTTCTGGAAGAGTACATAGATTCCAAAATATCTTCTTTATTCTAAGATTAGTTGCAAACACCATATACTGATCCGTAAGATTTGATTTTGTTACATTTGGGTTTGGAAGAATCACTAGAGTAAATGATTCGATATGCTTTGATGTAGAATGAATTCTATATTCTGAAATTGATTCTCTATTGCCTGTAACATATTGGATGATTGCCTTTTTGATTCCAGGTGTTTTTCTTGCTGGCATGATAAATGTATCGTGGTTTTGTTTTATTTCATGAATTACTGCAGTTGAGAAAAATTCTCTATCTAAAAGAACTAGACGTGTCTTGATACAATTTCTGCTACAATCAGACAGTAATTTACGCACGATTACTCCCTTTGAATCACCTTTTCTGATTGGGACAGCGCCAATTTGTGCCCTACACTGCTGCTTATCTACACATTGTATTGTCCCATATCCTTCAAATGCGTCAGTTCCATTCTTTGGTTTTGATTTTACCAGATATGGAGAATCTGTTTTGTCATATCGTGGGATGAAATGCTTGTCAATTGCAACAGTCACTGGTTTGCAAAGAAATCCCATCTTTTTCAAATGTAAAATGGTTTGATCAATTCCACCATACAGTGAAAGTAACATCTTTTCTTGAGGTATCTTTACAATGTGTTTTCGAATCCAAGATCCAGATGGAATAGAGGCATTTGATTTTATTTTTAATCTCTTTGCAGTTGATTCAGAGTAACAATTCTCAATACATGAGGACATGATAAAACGATGTGTATCATCTGAATTGTATTTTGCATTACTTTTTTGTGAACAAGAAAATAACAATGTGGTAGACATTATTTTAGCAATATTTGCAAATGCGGTACATGTAGAATGTTTAATGTGTGCAAAAGTAACATTAGAATAATTCACAATTGATGGAGCCGCACACCTCCATCAAGCTTTTTCTATCATCATTATTTTATCAAATGATCAAAAACCAGTTTCTGATGAATAATTGTGTTACTTTCCCAAGTACTGATCTCATCTTTACGTAATTCAACCATGTGTGTCATTTCCGTTAAATCTTCATTATCCGGAAGTTTACCAAATTTTGCAATATAATATCCAAGAGTTATCCCCATTACTACGCCCGCTTTGTGACCATACTTGAAATCATCCTCATTTCTGAACTTCCAATGATCTTTATCACATTCATGTGTTTGAATTCCATGAGGGATGAGGCATTCATCAATCAACGAACCTATTTTTGTTTTAAATTCTTTGTCTAATACCAATACTCTATACCTCACTATGTCAAATAAAAAGGCAAAGAAATTGTTATACATTTAGCATCAATTTTACCAAAAATACCACTGTCCCAATTGCTACTGTTGCTATCATATAAGGCATTCCTTTAATGATGAAATCTTTGAACATCATGCGATAACCGTGCCTTTCAGCAACTGCAATGGCGACAAGATTTGCACTGGCACCAATTAAAGTTCCATTTCCTCCAAAATCTGCCCCTATTGCTAAAGCATACCACAAAGGATTGAATGAGAGAGTATCTAACTTACTTGCTATGTTTGGGTCTAGTGAAATGTTTTCAATAATTGGAATCATTGTGGCAGTATAAGGGATATTGTCAACAAATGCTGAAGCAAATGCTGATGACCATATAATCATGACAGCTGTTGCTTCAAAATTACCACCAGTTGCAGTAACTATCTGATGAGCAAAGAGTTCAAGTGCTCCTGTTAATTCAACACCTGATACAATAATGAATAATCCTGCGAAAAACATCAATGTAGTCCATTCTACATGAACAAATGCTTTTTCTGGATGAATTTTTGTAATTACCAAAAGAATTGCGGCTCCTGCCAATGCAATAATTGAAACTTCCATATCCAAAATCCCATGGAACATAAATGCAATAACTACTCCCAAAAGAACTATAACACTTTTTTTGAGTAGTGCAGGATCTTTGATTTCCTTTTTTTCATCAATTTGCATAAGTTTCTCAACATTCTCGGGTTTTTGTTTAAGATCTTTTCTAAACAAGATTTTAAGAACCACTAATGATGCTAAAAATGTGATAATGACTTCTGGAGTCATGTGGTATGCAAAACTCATAAAATCAAGATTCGCAGCAGATCCAATCATAATGTTAGGAGGATCGCCAATTAGAGTAGCTGCACCACCAATGTTTGACGAAAAAATTTCAGCAAGAATTATAGATAATGGATTTATGTTCAGAACTCTTGCAACAGAAATGGTTACAGGAATCATTAGAAGAACCATGGTTACATTATCCAAAAATGCAGAACCAACTGCTGTAATAACTGACAACAATAACAGGAGCTTCCAGACATTTCCCTTGGATAGTTTTGCTGCCTTAATTCCTATATACTGAAAAATTCCTGTCTCTCCAAGAATTCCAACAATTATCATCATTCCTAAAAGTAATCCAATTGTGTTGAAATCGATGGATCCTATTACAAAGTCAACACTATCATGTGCAGGAATTAGACCGGTGTAAATTAGAATAATGATAATGATGAGTGCACCTATCATCGCAAGTGCTGTTCTGTGTATCACTTCAGTAACCAAAATCACATAAATTCCCATCAAAACTGACATGGTCATCGCCATTGCAATTGTAAACTCTAAACCAATCATTTGGGGTAATGTGAACAGCATAACGATTATGCCAACCATTGCAATTCCAATTATTGGCATAATTTTCTGCATTCTAATCTTGTTCCGTTTTGATTATGATTGAGGCTATTTATGCTATTTTTTTAGAGTTTACAAAAACACCTTTCTTTTTACTAATATGGCCAATTTCGTATGTGGCCATTCTGTGTTTTTTGAAGATTTTTCTTATTTTTTTAACTTCATTCTGTGGCGCGATCAAACAAAAACCAATACCCATGTTGAACGTCTTGTACATCTCCTCAGGTTTTACTCCTCGCTCTTCGATCAGACTCATAATGGGTGGAATTTTTGGTAATGCATCAATCTCATATCCAATATTTTTTAACCGTAGTAGTTTTGTGAATGAACCGCCAGTGATATGTGCCAAGCCATTTACTTTACATTTTTGATTTGTTTCTAAAACTGGTTTTACATAAATTTCTGTAGGAGTAAGCAAAGTATTCCCTAATATACCCACTCCTTTGATCTTGTCTTTCAAAGAATATTTTGTTAATAATGCCTTTCTTGCAAGTGAGTAACCATTTGAATGGATTCCAGAACTTTTTACACCAATTATGACATCGCCTGATTTTATTTTATTTCCTAAAACCAATTCTTTTTTTGAAACCAATCCTAAAACCATTCCAGCTAAGTCAAATGAAAATCCTTTACCTGAAATTAAATCAGGCATAATTGCAGTTTCTCCTCCAACAATAGGTACTGCTGCTTTTTTTGCACCTTTTACTAAACCCTCTACAATTTTTTTAAATAACTTTTCATCATTTTTGTTTGCAGCAATATAATCTACAAATGAGATTGGCGTTGCACCAATACAGATTATGTCATTAACATTCATTGCAACACAATCAATTCCTATTGTATCATATTTTTTCATCATGTTTGCAATTACTACTTTAGTTCCTACACCATCTGTGTGTGTGGCCAAAAGTTTTCCACCTGAAATCTCTACAATTCCTGCATAATGTCCAAATCCATGTGTTATCTTTGCTTTTTTCTGAATTTTGTGAGTTGATGCAATTAATTGGCCAATTACTGCCTGACTCTGTTTAATTTTAGAAATGTCTACACCTGCTTTTTTGTAGGTTAGAGCCATAGTTTGATGCGTATATGCTGTGAATAAAAGAATTTGCCTATTGTTAATATTACATATACATTCCAGCTGTCTCTGCTCTATGTTCTACATATTTCTGAGACAGTTCGCTGAATTCTGAGTTAATTTTATCTTTGTTTTCTTGAAGATCTGTTGTGTCTATATCCATTTCATAGAATCGATTTAGTGCATCAATCAGCGTTGCTGCCGCAGCAGAATCTGGTGCTGTCTCGTTTGCTTTTGCCAATAGAGTCAAACCTTGAATTTCTCTTACTAGACATTCGTTTAATATGCCCCCTGGAATGCCTGTGATGAATCCCTGAGGAATCATGCTGATGTCTTTGTCTGCCATTGTTCTTATTAGATCTTCTTCTGCTGCACAGTATGCCTTATCATCATGTTCAGTGCTTGCAACTCCATCTAGGATTACAATTTCTTTAGATCCTTTTTGTGCTGCCCAATCTAAAATTGATGATACTAGACAGTAAAGTCCTTCCATCTTCAATGTTATCTCACAAATTATTGCACAGATTGTTCCGGCTTGGTTTGCATAAAATCTAAATGGATGACGTAATCTTCCTCTCATGAAAACTGTTGATGGAGGAAGATATTTTGATCTCATCACTCCAATCTCTTCCATTTTTAATTTCTCAATAATGTGATTAATTGCAACAGGACCAACAAGACCTGCTCCGACAAAACCTGCAAAAATTATTGGATTCTTTAATTCTACTTTCTTTGTCTCAAAGACTTCAGCTTCAGGAAATTCTTTCTGCACAGTTTACGTCGATTTTTTCTGTCTAATTACCTTTCTGCATAAAGAGATTCAACATGGTTCGCCCCTTATCTGTAATTGAATAGATCACATTTGGTCCTACTGGTTCTTTTTTGATAAAGTTGTAATTTACACACAGATGTAAATAATTCAGAAATGACTTTTTCATTCTGATCTTTGACTTTGAATACAAATTTGTAAACGTCATAGGATTCGCTTTAAGCTGATACAACAACTTCAATAGAGATAGTGTACTGTAATCTCTCGTTCTTGCTTTTACTGCATCAAGTATTTGCTCGTCTCTTTGTATGATGAAATCTTCGAATTGATCTGCCACTTCTAGCGGTACGTATGTCAGTCTTGTTCGCATCATACCGTATAGTACGGTATATTACTTTATTAGTCTTTAACTTGAGTTTTGTTGATCTATCCAGCTGATTTTTTTACACCTAAATTTCGATAGACAAATTCAGGTTTATTGCAATTGTTATAATTGTGAAATTATAGTGAATAATCTCCTTTAAACTATCAAAATCTGAAAGTCCTTTGTGGAAGTGGCAGTAAGTGCAATACTAACCGTAGTTGGATTAGTGATGTTATGTTTTGGTGGAAATTGGTTAGTCAGTGGTGGTGTTACTATTGCAAAAAAATTCAGAATAAGTAATCTTGTAATTGGAATGACTATTGTAGCGTATGGTACTTCAACTCCAGAACTTGCTGCCAGTGTAGCTGCAGCAGGAGAGCACAGTGCAATTATTCTAGGAAATGTTATTGGAAGCAATATTGCAAATGTTGGAATGGTAATTGGCATAGCTGCAATTCTCGTTCCTCTTGTAGTAAAAAAATCTGCTTTACGAAAAGAAATTTTTATCATGTTAGGAGTTTCTTTTTTACTTGTTTTACTCTCGATTGATGGTGAACTTTCTCAGTATGATGGAATCTTGCTACTTGGTGGGTTGGGAGTGTTTGCATTTTATACATACAAAGATGCAATGAAACAAAGAGAAGAAAACAAAGAGAAAATTGAAAAAGGAAAAAATAACATATATCTAAAATCTATAGGGCTAATTGGAATTGGCGTTGCACTTTTGTATGTTGGTGCAATTCTTACAGTTGATAATGCTGTAATTTTAGCAAAAGAGTTTGGGTTATCAGAAAAAATTATTGGATTAACAGTAATTGCAATTGGAACATCTCTTCCAGAATTAATAACATCTATAATTGCAATTAGAAAGGGTCACACAGATATTGGCATTGGAACTATTATTGGAAGTAATATCTACAACATCTTGATGATAATGGGAGTTGGTGCTGCACTTGGTGGTGTGATGATTGCCTCTGATGTTTATGTTGACTATGCCATAATGATTATCTTTAGCCTTTCATTACTAATTGCCCTAAAAACTGGAATTATCACCAGAGCTATGGGTGTCTGTTTGACTATTGGCTATGTTGTATATCTGGCAGTCACCTTTTTCAAGTAATTCATGCCTGAATTTGGCATTTAGATAGAATTTACCATAATATTTTCAGCTTTCAGTGATGGTACAATAGATGGAAGTGATGCCCATTGAATTATTCTTTTTTGATTGTTTCCAATTTCTGAAATATTTTTTAACATAGTCTGAAGGTTGTGGATTATTCTCACTGATTTTCTAGGTCCCTTTATCTCTCCATTTCTAATAATTCTTACGCCACTTCTTGCTGTACATGAAAAATCTCCTTTAATTGGATTTACTGCATATGTGTACCATAACCTTCCAACTAACAATCCATGTTCTGTATCTTTGATCATGTCTTCTTGAGAAATATCTCCTGGATTTATTTTGAGATTATGGGGTGCTGAAATTGGTATTGGTTCAGAACTTCTTCCCATAGGCGAACCTGATCTAGATGCATTACCTGAAGATTGTTTTCCTTCTTTGTAGCTATCAAATAGATTCGAAAAAGTATTTTTAAAAATTCCTTTTTCTATCAAATTCCTTTTTTGAGTTTCCATTCCTTCATCATCTACAGCTTTTGTTCCAATACCTTCTGAGATGTGAGGATCATCAATCAAACTAAGTTGGTCCATTGCTATTTTCTCTTCAAAATTATTTGAAAAACAACTTTTCTTTTCTGAAAATGTTTTGAAATTAAAATTTGCTGCAACAACAAACGCTAATAATTCTTCTACTGAATATGGTTCAAAAATTATAGAATAGTTATCTGAATCAATTTTTTGTGGATTTATTGATTCGATGCACATAATTTTTGCATCATTTCCAACTTGTTCTGCAGAAAAATTTGATAATGTTCTACCACTTGCGTGTCCTATTCCTGATACTGGCAAGGTTCCATATTCTGATTCTGCGTTAATAATTCCTGAAATATATGTGGCCTTGTCATTTAGATGTAATCCATTAGAATTTGCTATCTCAAAATTTTCTGAAACTATGTTTAGCGATCCCGTTATCGTATTTACCGTATCATTATTTGCAGAATTTATCATATTTTGTGCGATATCCATTACTTCAGCACCGGAAATCTTCTCCAGTTTTTCATCAAATGTTCCGTCAAGTTGCTTGAGGACTATGTCGTGTGGTAGTCCTACCCAAAAATCTCTCTCCTTAAGTTTTGACGATGTTTTAAATGCACTATCAATTGTGTTTTCTATCTCTTGCTGGTTGGTTGTTTGAATTGATGCAATTTTTTTGTCGTGAATTAATCTTATGCCATAATTTTCATCAAAATTCTGTTTAATTTCAGCAATCTCTGAGTCAGTGATTCTCACGGTAATGATCTTTTTTTTACAACAACTATCTCACATTCATTGATTCCTATGTTCTTTGAATGATTTAATGCCTTGTCTAAGACAGACAATCATTTTCTCCTTGGATTTTTATAATTGAATTTGTTAATTTTAATTAATTCTACATATGACCCAAATCGAGAAGTGTCTGTAACTTTGTCAAGCCCACTTTCAATTTCATTTTCATTGTCAAACTTTCTTAGAATCTTGTAATTGGTATCTCTTTCTGCTGGAATTCTTCCAATTTCTTTTACCATTCTCCTTATTTCTTTTGGTCTTAATAACTGACCGTGCTCTGAACCTGCAGATATTGATATGCTTTCATTGATCAGTGTTCCTCCAAAATCATTTGCTCCCCACATCAATAATAGTTGCGACATCTTTTGTCCTTCTTTTACCCATGACATCTGAAGATTGTTAATAGAATTATTCAACATAATTCTTGCAATTGCATGTGTAAGCAAAACATCATTTCCATTTGCTCCATCTCTAATTCCTTCATGTAACTGATGCTTGTACATTGGTGCTTCATCGGGAATAAAATTTAGGGGAACAAACTCTGTAAATCCTCCTGTCTCTTTTTGAATTTCTCTTAGCTTTGCAATATGTTTAACTCTGTCTTCAGGTGTTTCCAGGTGACCAAACATCATAGTCGATGTTGTATTGATTCCCATTCTGTGAGCAGTCTTGATAACTCTCTCCCAATCTTTTACACTTATTCTGCCTGGAGAAATTTTATCTCTGAGTTTTTGATCAAGAATTTCAGCAGATGTTCCAGGAAGTGTGTTTACTCCAGCTTCTTTCATTCTCTTTAGAAATTCTTCAATCGAGGTCTCTGATCTTGTTGCGCCATATAGAATCTCTTCAGGCGAAAATCCATGAATATGAATATCTGGAATCTCTTTTTTGATTTCTCTACATATGTTTTCATACAAATCCCCTTCCATATCTGGTGGCAGCCCTGCTTGAATACAGACTTCAGTTGCTCCTAATTGGTGTGCCTCTTTTGCTCTTCGTACAATCTCTTCAGTTGGTAAGAAATATCCCTCTTCTTCTCGAAAATCTCTACTAAATGCACAAAAACCACATTGCTTGATGCAGACATTTGTGAAATTGATATTTCTATTAACTACATATGATACAACATCCCCGACTCTTCTTCTTCTAATTTCATCTGCAACAAGTCCTACTAAATGAAAATTAATCCCAGTTGTATTGTATAATGTAATGCCGTCTTCTACAGAAATCTCCTTGTCTGACAATGCATTGTTTAGGATTTTGGATACTATTGGGTCTGCATTTTTGAAAAGTGAATCTATGTCAGTCATCTCCAATACTCCTCTTTTACTAATCCTTCCCCATTTTCAATAACTGATATCTTGTCTCTTAACTCTTTACTAACAAAAGAAAAGAATTCAGGATATATTGGGAATCTACACTTTAATTCAAATCCTGCATTTCTTGAATTTTCATCTACTTTATTAATTTCTGGCCAGGAAAATTCTGGATTAACAAAATCTGGAGTTAATGGTGATATTCCTCCCCAATCATTTATTCCAACTGATAAGAAACTTTGATATGATTTTGGGGATAGATTTGGTGGAATCTGTATGTTCATTTCCGGAATGATGATTCTTGATAATGCAATAATTGTTTTGAAATATTTTTCATCAGCTGATGGTGCATTCTTCATCATGGTATCTGGTTTTGGCTGAAAATTTTGCAAAATTACTTCTTGAATATTTCCATATTTTTGGTGTAACTGTTTTATTGCTAAAATTGAATCAATAATTTCTTCTACTGTCTCTCCAATCCCTACAAGAATCCCTGTTGTCATGGGAATTCCTAACTTACCAGAATTTTCTAAGACTTCTAATCTTGCCTTTGGTCTTTTACTTGCAGCCAAATAATGTGGCATTCCTTTTTCTGTTAGCCTATCACTGACATTTTCAAGCATTATCCCCATTGATACATTTGTTTTCTTCAACTCTTTCATCTCCTCAAAATTTAGATTACCTGCATTTGTATGTGGGAATAATCCTAATTCCAATGCTATTCCTGATGCATGAATAAGATATTCAGCAGTTGATTTAAATCCATTTTCTTTTAGCCAATCTCGTGCTTCTTGATATCGCTGTTCTGGTCGCTCACCTGTAACAAAAAGTGCTTCAACACATCTGTATTTTTTTGCAAGTTGTAATAATTCTAATATTTGTTGTTTTGACATCAAAGATAGTTTTTTCTCTTCTGGTTCAGCTTTGTATGTGCAGTAAAAACAAGTATCTTTGCAGAGATTAACTATGTTGAAAAATGCTTTTTTCGAAAATGTAACTGAATCTTTTTTAAATTTTTTTCTCAAATTTTGTGCAACTGAAAAAAGCTCACTAGAATCTTCGATTGCATTTTGATAAATCCCCATAATGTCTTGACGAGAAATTGCTTTATTCTCTAAAACATTGTTTAAACTCTCAGAGTTTAACACAAGCTTGCTCAACAGAAAAGATTCTTGATTAGAAGTATTTATGCTTGTATTGTACTAATTGCCATTTGGCCTTTCTTGGAGAACAACTGTGATATTTGTTGTTCTATTATCTCTTAGAATCTCTAAAACCATCTCATCTCCCACAGATTTTGCTCTTTGAAGATGTATCAAAATATCGGCAATCTTTCTAACTTCAACTTTGTCTACTGATAAAATTATGTCTCCACCTATTGTATAATTGACTCCTTCAATTTCAATGGTTTTTTCAGACCCGATTAACCCTGCTTTAGAAGCTGGACTATTTTCTACAACTGTCACTACCAAAAATCCTACTGCGTCTTTAAGGCCCAAAACTTTTGCTAGATCTGGATCGATGTCACGACCTGAAATTCCAATCCATGGATGTTTGTATTCTCCTTTATCAATTAGAGTTGGAATAATTTTGACAATAGTCTGTGATGGTATTGCAAATCCTACTCCTGTAAATTCACCTGTTGCTGATTGAATTGCAGTGTTTATGCCCACGACCTCACCTCTCATGTTAAGTAGTGGCCCTCCTGAATTTCCAGGATTGATGGCCGCATCAGTTTGAATTACATCTGGAATAGAATATCCTGAACCTGATGGAAGTAATCTTCCTAATTGACTTACTATTCCTGAAGTCATAGAACCTGATAATCCAAATGGGTTTCCAATCGCAGCTATTGATTCTCCTACTTTGAGATTAGATGAATCACCAAGTGCTAATGGATGTAAAAGTAACAAGTCTGCATTAACTTTGATTACTGCAAGGTCAGTAAACTCGTCTGTTCCAATAATTTTTGCATTATATGATCTACCGTCAAGAAATGTAACTACGACCTTTTTTGCATCAACAATAACGTGAGCATTTGTAGTTATGTGTCCTTTTTTATCAAAAACAAAGCCTGAACCTAACCCATTTACTTCATTCTCTATTTCATCTCTTTGTACATTAACTCTTACCACTCCTGGTTCAGATTTTTCAAAAATCTCAATTAATGATAAAGTCTCTGAATAAAGTGGAGTTATTTCTCTAACTGTACTTGGTGAATGGCCATTACTTACCCCAATCTCTGGTTTAATTGACTCCGGTGTTGGAACAAATATTGCCACAAACATGACAATAACAATTATAGCTCCTATGGCCCCACCTACAAATACACCTGATTTGTCCATGAATTTTTTATTCTCCGTTTTCTACGTAAAAGGTTTCCTATACACTGATCGAACTTTGAGTGTGATCTTTCAATGAATATCTTCTTTCTTTCCATGTAATAGAGGATGTACTCTTTGCTTGAAGCAGTCCCCCCAAAAATCCTAAAACTACTACTAAACTTCCTAATGGTGCAAATAATGCATGAACCAATCTCAACTCAAGTCCAACTTTTGCCTCAATTATTGCACCTATGTAAATTAGAATTGAAGCAATTGCTGCAGTAATGCAAAGTATCTTTGCAGACGTGGTTTCTATTGGTAATAACGCAGATGCAGCAAATATCGGAAATGGAATAAACAACAAAAATAGTACAGCAAAGAAAACACCAATTGCAATTTTTCTATTTTGAAGGTATAGTGGAACCATTAGTCTTTTTAGCGCATTCCACAAAGTACTTCTGTCTCGAGCCCAAGCGGCATCAATTAGATGTTCTCCTCTGACCATCTTCATCTTGTATCCTGATTCTTTCACTTTTTTTCCAAGTGCCCCGTCTTCAATAATTTCTTGTTTTACTCCTTCATGCATACCTACTCCTTCATACGTCTTTTTTTTCAGAATGTAAAAACTTCCAAAGAAATAACCTGTTTTTTTTGATGGATTGTTAACATTTAATGCTGAAAATCTAGTATGTAAAAATGTAGAAATCATTGGAAGTGTAATCTTGGTCAAAAAGTCAAACGTTAGCATTTTTGGAATTGCAGATAATGCATCTAAATTAAATGAAATTAAGTGTGTCACTGCAAGCGATACTATGTTTTTAGAATGATTTGTATCTGCATCCGTAAACAACAAGAGTTCTCCTGTTGCTTTTCTATATCCTTCCATACATGCCCAGTTTTTGCCAATCCAACCTTCTGGTTTAGGCCTTGCAGAAACTGGAATTATTTTAGAATATTTTTTTGCATACTCTGAAATTATTTTTCCTGTTGCATCATCAGATGAATCATCAATAACTATAATTTCATAATTTTCATAATCTTGTTTAATTAACGAGTCTAAACATTTACCAATAAACTCTTCTTCATTTCTTGCTGGAAGAATTATTGAAACCTTGGGATATGATTTTGAAGTATTTTCAAATTTATCAAGATATGGTGTAAATCTAAATGAATTAACCATTGATTTGATAAGAAATACCCAAGCTCCACAAACCCCAATTAGAATTGCAGTTAGTGTATAGTTAAAAACATCTATGATTAATTCCATGAATTTATCTCTCGATTTCTTCTTTGATACTTTGCATTGCTTGCTCAGTACCACTTTTGATGTGCTTTTTAATCATGCTTGTAAACATCCCCATCATACCTGTTAGTTTTATGTCCCACACTGTACGAAGTATGGTTTTTTCATCTTTTGGAAAAAGTGATATGATTTTTTCTCCACCTATGATACCTTTTGTGAATTTTGCTTGTATCCTTTCTTTAGGTTGAAGTCTTACTTCTTGCAGACATTTTTGATCTCTAAATGCTATTGTGATCTCTCTATTTACTATGTTTCCATCCTTGGATAAGTTTTTGACTTCTTTTGTTCCTTTCCAAAATTTTGGTTCGTTATCAATATCTGAAACAACATCCCAAACTTTGTCAACTGTAGCATTGATCTCTACTTCGACTTCAATCGTTGCCATGTTCTACGAACATTTGTTCCGCATTAAATATATTAGATCACTAGTTGTTTTCAAATAGACTGTGGTGGGCAACATGCCTAAAATCCGGAACATTAACTCCAGTTCCAATGGCATTTGCCATTCTTCCATCACAGTCAATTAATTTGAAAGAAAATGAAACCCTCAAAATATATGCCAAAAATTGAAACTTTTGACGGTGCTGGCTTTTGGAAAAACGCTTACGCTCATCAACGTGGTAAATTGTTAAAAAAAGTCCATGTTCCAGAAGATCAAATTATTGTACTAGTTAATAAAAAGTACTTGGAGCTACCGGCTGCTCTAAAATATGAAATTGAAACAAGTGGATTAGACAAAAAAGATCTACAATAAATTCGAAATTCATTTTAACAGGAAAAATTAGGGTCTGTTATGCCAAATGTATCATATGATGATTTTGCAAAACTAGACATTAGAGTTGCAAAAATTATTGCGACCGAACCAATTGAAGGAAAATCTAGAATTATCAAAGGAAGAATAGATTTGGGAAATGATGATCAACGAGATGTGATTATTGGTGGTGCTCAATACTATCAACCTGAAGATATTGTAGGAAAAACTGTTATTGCAATTGCAAATCTAGAACCAAAAAAGATGGCAGGTATTAAATCAAATGCAATGTTATTGGCAGCTGATGTTGACGATAAACCCTTTTGGTTGACAGTAAATGAAGATATTCCTTTAGGAAGCCCCATTAAATAATCTGATTAATTTTAGAAATGGAATCCAAACAATTTTTTTCTTATAATTATTCATAAATCATTAGTTCTTTTTCTTCTAGTAATGCATGTAAGTTGTTTACAGACCTGTAAACATCTGGTTCTTTTTTAGCACCTGTACACACAAGTTTTCCTGATGAAAATAACAAAATTACTGTCTTTGGGTCTAACATTCTATGGATAAGTCCTGGAAATTGTTCTGGTTCATACATACTTCTTGGTAGTGTTCTTGCCGCTTGTTCCAGGTGGATTCTTCCACCTAGATTGATTGAAGCTACGATGTTTTGAATTGTTACAGTAGCATCCTTTTTTACTGGAATTCCACCCTTACGAAGTTTTTGTACAACTGTCTTTACTGCTTTTCTTGCCAAATCTGAAGATTTGGAACCAGTACATACCATTTTACCTGAGGTGAAAATCAATGTTGCAGTTTTTGGAGTCTTTAATCTAAAAACTAGGCCGGGAAATTGATCAGGATGATATTCTACACCTGGAAATGTTCTGGTGATTTCATTCAAGTCCATCTTCTGGCCTACATCTGCTGAGGCTACAACATTTTCTATGCTTACAATAGGTTTTGTTTGTGGCATATTTGGTTTTTTCTCTCTGAACTATAATAAAAGCACTCGCCATTGTTTTACTTCAAGCATTGTTTTTTACAATTTTGGCATAAATTTTACTCTGTGAAAACTTGGACGAATGATTTAATTTAGATCTGAAAAATGTTGAGTTTAGTGAATTTTACAAATTTTGATTTTGATCAACTGTTTGCAATGAGCGACAACACAAATCCCATAATGATGCTCATCTGGATAATTCCGATAATTCTATTTGTGTTTTATGGGCAACGAATTCAACTTTACATTACTTCTGGTGAAATCAAAAAAGGAATCAAAAAACTTGGTGGCTTTAAAGATGAATCAAGAAAAGATCTAATTGACTATGTTACAAAAAATTTGAAATCTAAAGATGATCCAATAAAAAAAATTGACCGATTTTTAGATTATTTTACCATTATGCCAGTCGACATGGATCCTAATGGTATAGTTGACAAAGTAAGACACACAGTTAGGTCAAGAGAAGATTATACAAGAGAACATGTAAAATCACTTTTTCCAGAAATCAGTGATTTTGAATTAACTAAAGTTCAAACTATACTTGAAATAGCTTCTTCATTACAAATGATTTACAAAATAGTTAATCACATGTTTTTAACTGCAAAAAAACAAAACAACTATCCGCTAATTCTACCTTTACAGATGATTCTCCCTTTTGTAATGGAGCAAGCGGAGGCAATGAAAGAAGCAATTCCTGCATTTAAAGCAGGACAGCCTATTGGAGATGGAATTGGTTCAATGGTTGTTGGGAAAATGATGTTGGAATATGAAAAAGAAACAGTTGCATTTCAAACTGTTCTTGCAAAAACTGAATTTGAGACTAGAAAATTGTTTCTTTTGAAAGCAGAAGGACCAAGTTCTACTGTAGGAAGGCCTGCTGATGCATTAGAAACAATTGTTTCTAGTAACAAACTTGATGCAATTATTATGATTGACGCTGCATTAAAAATGGAAGGTGAAGACTCTGCATCTATTGCCCAAGGTTTCGGTGCAGCGATTGGTGGAATTGGAATTGATAGATTTCAAATTGAAGCAATTGCCGCTAAAAATAATATCCCGGTCTTTTCTATAGTGGTTAAACAATCGGTTAAGGAAGCAATAACCTTGATGACAAAAGAAATTGCTAATCAAGCCGATGATGTGCGATTACAAGTTTATGAAATGATTCAAGAAAATACCAAGCAAGGCCAATCTGTGGTAATAATCGGTGTGGGTAATACTGCTGGAGTACCTCAATGATGTTCTCTAAGAAAAAAATTACTACTGCATATACTGTTGAAAAATGTACAAAATGTGGAATGTTAAGAAAACGAAAATTTACCGAAGGTGATATTTTATTTGCTGAATCCTCAACATGTGCTTCATGTGATGGAATTACAAATATTGAAAAAATATTTGGCGAAACTATTGAGCAATGACCTGTTGATTACGTAATCTAACTACAGATTACGCAATCTCTTTACTAGGATTATGATTTATTATTCACCTTTACTAAGCTTGGCTTCCTTCATAAACTCATCTTGTTCTTTTAATGCCTGTTTGAGCTGTTTTGATTCCTTGGTTTGTGTCGTACATGTGAACTTTCTACCATCATACTTGTAATGTGCAGTTCCATCTTGGTTTTGCCATTGTAGTTTGTTTGTATACGGATGTTTGTAGTTTGACATACGGCAGATGAGTTTTTCCCCGCAATTATCACACACCATAGTTGTTCCCTCTTGTTTTTCTACCACATATTTGTAAAAAAATATTCAATAAAAAAAGGTATCAAAAAAATGTCGACCTAAAAAGTCCAACGATAGTAGTAATAACTCACAAATTGCGTAATCTCATATACGATTATGAATTAACAATGAATCAGCAAATTTTTTAATTATTAATCTATCACAAACAATAATGGGATTTGGGGATTTCATACCATTTTATAGTACCATCAAACACCACATGGAACCAGATCCCATGGGAAGTTCATTTTCTGACTACATCGAATGCGCCATACCAATTTCAAGAATTTGTCATGGTGACGTAAGTGTAGAAGTAACAAGAGCAGCAGAACTAGAGTGTAAACAATGCATTGATTCCAAAATGTGGGATTATCTCCTAAGTTATTTAGCATCTGTTGGTTTAGGGGATGCTGCTAAAGCAGCAGGTTCAGTAGTGATAGGAAAATTAGTTCAGTCATTAGTACAAAATCAAACCAAAAATGCAGCTACAGCATCCATAGCTGGAGGGGGTGCAAGAATAGCAATATTAGTTGATACACTAATAGATTCACGTTTAACAGTTAAAAGAATATACAAAATATACAATGCTGCAACAGAAGCAAAGAATCAATATTGTATTTGTAAAATATGGCAATAACAATAAAAAAGATTGATAGAAAAATTCTCAAAACTAAAGCCTGAACTATCCAAAAATTACGTAATCACTATACAGATTATTCACTATCTTCATTAAAACGTGAATATGAAAAGCTTGAACCCTTACTGACTTTTGAAAGCTAAGCTTTTCATGAAATTAGCTTCAAAGCTTTTTTGTTCATGCATGAAAAGCTTGCAAAAAGATAGTGAATTCGCGCATGAAAGTGAAAGAAAAGCTCTTTCTCATAAAATTCACGCATGAATCTCTATGAATAAGCTAATTTCTTCACTCTATGAGAAAGAGATAGAGCATGAATTCTCACACATGAATCCAAGCTAATTATCTTCGTAATCTTACTCTGGATTATCCATTCAAATCTGTATGTTCTGATATGCAATCACTATTTTTTGAGAAAAGTAACTAATCTATCTGTAAAGTAATCCCATCCTGAAGTATGTTCCTTGTACAACTCATGTGGTTTTCCTGTAAATCCTGAATGAACTAATTCTAATCTAGTTTTGTTCTCACCAATTTTCTCAAGTGTCCAGATTACTACTGTTTTTGGGAAATCAGGTATCCCATCCGGTATCCAGGTATACGATATTTTTTTGTTAGATTCAAATTCTACAATTTTTCCATCTGGGTGAAAGTCTCTATCAAGATTTTCTGCCTTTCTTGCAAGGAATGTAAATTTCATCTTCCCTCCAACTTTTGGTTCTAAAATTGCTTGATCAGGAAACCATTGAGTTAATTCATTCTCATCTGTTAATGCTTTGAACACAGCTTCTGGGGATGCCTCAATTTCAATTGTTTTTCTAATTTCTAATTTACTCCTTTTTTCTTCTCTTTATTTTCAACATATTCTTTCAATGTTCCTAATTTGTAACCCCAAATCTCTCAATTATTTCTGTTATCTATTATAAACCAACTAGTCATTGAGCAATAGTTGTTATAGTTATTCCATTTTCAATTGGAATGAATGTGTGTTCAGCTTGAGCAACTCTTTGCTCATTTACTTCAATAAGAATGGGATAAGCTTGAACTGCTTTTTTCTTAATCAAAATTCCTAGTAATTCTCTTGCTCTCTTTTCTTCCCATTCTTTAGTGATCCATCTTAATGCAAATGGCAGCATGTTAAAATTCTTCCAAATAAAATTAAGTAGTCTATCTGCTTCAGAATCTTTTGTTTTCTTTCGTGAATTTATGGCAAAAATATTTTTTATTTGTCCATTTCTGACAAATCCTCCACCTTGTTCCGTTGTTACAAATGGCTCACATGCATAAGCAGAATTCTCTGAAAGCGAAAATCCACCAATTGACCAAATATTTGGAATAGATTTTCCAGCATGTATTGTGTATTGTTCTAATGAATGTCCACTAAGATTTGCAATTGGTTTGAATCCCATCTGTTTAATTGTAGATTCAATAGTACGCCCAATGTCACTTACCTTAACTCCAGATTTTATCATAGACATTGCATTTCCTAGTGCTTCTTCAGCTGCTTGAACCAAGCCATCAAATTGGACATCATAACAAACAGTTACTGCAGTATCTGCAATGTAGCCGTTAATCTGTGCGCCTAGATCAATTTTTACCAAGTCAGTATCTTTGATTGTGATTGGATCATTTGGTTCTGCAGTATAGTGAGCTGCAACTTCATTAATACTAGTGTTTACTGGAAACGCACATTTTGCTCCTCTTTTTTTAATCTCCCCTTCAACTTCTTCACAAATTTCATAAACTGTTTTTCCAACCCAGTCTTTCACTCTGACTAATTCTCTTACTTCAGCAGCAATCTTCCCTGCTTTGATGTAATCCTCGATTTGCACATTTTTGATCTTTTGAGTGCCTTTAAAATGATTATCTGTGAAGCTTAAATTGGGCAACTTTTAGGATTTACTGGGATCGTGGTCTAGCTTGGTATGATTCTGCGTTTGGGACGCAGAGGTCGCGCGTTCGAATCTCGCCGATCCCACCACTAATCATTATCTTATTATCAAATTGTTATACAGTACTACTGCCGAGCAATGAGGAAGAGTTAGAGTAATGACTTTGAAATGAAGTAAACTAATTGGCTCTGAGCTCCGGCATGTTTTTATCAATTCTTTGATGTCTTGATTTAATTGAAATTTGAAAGACGAGATATCCTTTTGATTGTAGGACTTTTGCTTTTTATGATTGGCTTGACGCCATTTATGGCACCTGTTTATGCGGTTCTTATAGTGGTAATCATGTATTTTGGAATTAAAGTGTATGTGGGAAAGAGAAAGCAATCAATTGAAAGAGATGTTGGGGAAGGAATCTGTATGGAATGTGGCTCTAAAATATTCAATAAAAAATGTCCAAATTGTGACTATTCTCAGGAATAATTCTTACGTATTCCTTAATACTGAAAAATTCGGTTAATTTTTGATGGTTTTAAGATATGTGACTTTAACAATCACGTCGGATACAAAAGACAGACTTTTAATTGATTTATGTACGTGACTTGCATTTGGAGGGACAGCAGCATCATTTATTGTAATTTCGATTTTATAAATTCCAATTGAAATAGAATTCGAACATTTACTATATCTGATTTTCTTAGGAATTATTTGTGATGTAATGTCTGTATTTTTATTTGTTATAGCATTACGTTATATTAGAATTAGGTGATTATGTACCTAGTGCCCCCAACATGTATTTCAACAACAACTCAAACAAGTTATTGTTTCTGTTGTTGTATCTCCATTCCATCTCCTTGATGTACAGTAAAAACTTACCTGTACTGACACCATGATGCTTTGCCATGTTCTCTTTTGCAAAACTCCAAAACCCCTCAATGCCGTTGATGTATACGTCGCCTTTGCCAAACATCCTGTTGTGATCTATTGACAGATGCCTGTAACCATTGAAAATTAACGAGTCATAGCCACGCCACTTATCAGTATATACGATACTTCCCTTCTTGACTTTTTTGATTGTACTTGCAAGCAATGTCTTGGCCTTGACATTTCTTACAATCTCAACATGTACCTTCCCTTTTCTTTCAAGAATTCCAAAAACAATAGTCTTGTTTTTTGCACCACGTCCACGATTTCCCTTCCTTTTGCCTCCAAAATATGCCTCATCTTGTTCAATTTTGCCTTTCAGAACATGATCTGTCTTTGCCAGTTCTTCTAGTATGGAATATCTAATTGTGTCAAATGCCTGCAGAGTTGTCTTGTAGCTTAGATGCATCTGTTCAGATGCGGTCTTGGCAGATACTGACAACTCAAAGAGCTTGATTAGTGCAAGCCATTTTGAGTATGGGATTCTAATCAAATGGAATTTGGAATTGGCAAATGGTTTGAAATCTTTTCTGCAGTTTTGGCATCTAATTCTGTCTCTGCTTTTCATGATGTAGAGTGTTTTGCTTTTACAAAAGATACAAGAAAGATTCTTAGTATGTTTTGATTCTAGGAATTGTATCAATGCTGATTCATCAGAGATTATCTTTGCAAATGATACAAAATCCATTGTTAGTTATCGTTGACTATCCAATAATTATCTAGGGGCAGTAGATACCCAATCACCTAGAATAATTCACAATTGATGGAGCCGCACACCTCCATCAAGCTTTTTCTATCATCATTATTTTATCAAATGATCAAAAACCAGTTTCTGATGAATAATTGTGTTACTTTCCCAAGTACTGAGAAACGATCATGGCTTCAGATGTTGTAGATGATATAAATGCATTGTTGAAACTTGATGCGGGCGATCCATTCAGATTAGAACATATCAAACAGGCATACATCCTAAACAATACTATTTGGAAAAGCGATGACAGATACCTAGAACAATTAAGAGAGAAATACCTAGTAAAACATCAGGCAGAACAACATGACGCACAACCAGAAATTGTTGGAAATTTAGAAAGTGGCTCTGAAAATAAAAATGGGATTCATTGTTGGAAATGTGGAAAAAAGAATTTGTTTGAAGCTAATTTTTGCATGGTTTGTGGCATTTCTTTATTTGAAGTTTCCACAAAATCTAAAACAAGAACTGTTGGGTTAAAAATTCCCATTATGATTGGCATTCCTGTTTTAATTTTGGTAATACTTGGAGTTGGATTTAGTCAAGGATTTCTCGATAATGCTATAGAAAAACAGGTTTTAGACGATTCTGTAGAGAGTGAAATAGATTCTGTAGATTCAAGTGATGAGGAAATTTTACCTACTGAAAATAATTCAAAATGTGGTGCAGGGACTATCTATGATCCTGAAACTAATTCATGTATTTTAGATAAATGAAAATAAGATTTAAAAAATTCTAGTCATAATTGAACATAGAAAAGGATGTCACAGCATCAGTTTCCCAGTTAAGAGTATCAAACTAGTTCTGCTTGTCCGAAGTAAACTCCAAAGGGTTGACAATAGATTATGACAGTATCATAAACTTCAACGTTGATGTCATCGAGAGAATAGTTTTGATCTCCTTTGCTTCCTTTTAGCTTTTCAAGATGAATGCCTTCCTTGACATTACCGTCTTGAGTTATATACACTCGAAGATCTGGTCCGTTTGTTACCTCAAAGTTTTCAAATCTAAGAAATGATTTTCCATTTACTTCAATAATTTTGGCATCACCTTTTGCATTATGACCAGCTAATCCTTCAAATGTTCCAGTTTTGATTATCTGAAGTTCGTTGCTAGGTTCTTCTTTTATCATTTCATTCATGTCTTCTGAAACTATAAGAGAAACTTTTGCTGATTCTTCCATGATCATATCTTTTACTTTTTCAGGTATCTTTTCGACTAGGGTCTGACGTTTATTTTCATCCATACTTGAGAAAGTCTCCAAGGTCAATCCCGATTCGATATTATCTAATGCAATTGGTAATGGTTCATCAATTTCAGTCTCATAAAACAAGGGGCTTGCTAGACCTCCACCTATTACAATGACTCCAATAATTATTATAATTAAGACTGCCTTGTTCATAAAAATAAGTCGTGTTGATGGCTATTATAGATTTTAGTTCAGAACTCCACAGTCTCAAATTTTATGGGTAAAGCAGTCAGAATTGGTGTGGTATCCCAAAATTAGTTCGTCTTTTATTCCACATGATATTTTTCTCCTGTTTGCTCATCAATAACTGTGCTTCCTTTCTCTGGCATCTTTCTTACAAACGCTTTGGCTGGAGTTTCAAGATTGTCCCAGTCAAGTGACATGTGTGGTTTTGTATGATTATACCAATGAATCAATTCATCTATTGTACCAAACCATTTTTGTTTTCTCTGAATCTCCCCATGGAATCGTTCTAACTTTCCGTTTGTCTGAGGATGATTCACTCTTGCCATGATGTGTTTTATTCCAAGTCTGACTAGTTCTTGTTCAAAGCGTGATGCACCTTTTCTTTTGTATTCTGCCTGATTTGCATAAAACTGGGAACCATGGTCAGTCAGAATTGATGCAGGTCTGCCATGTTTTGCAATTGCTTCTTTGAGAACTGCAAGTGCATTGTCTGTTGTAGCTTCTGCAAACACTCCGTAATGTACGATGAATCGTGAGGCATCATCCTGATAGCACAAAAACCATCTGCCATCATCTGACTGCTTCCAGTCAGTATGCCACATGGAATTAGAATATGTCCTCTCAAATCTTATCCATTTTTGTCTTTTTCGTTTCTTTGGTTGAACTTCTGCCAATCCCTTACTCCTCAGTATTTGGTGTATTGTGTTGTGAGGTATAGCTAAGAGACAAAGTTCGTGAGTATTGACAGTCTCAGTACTTGGGAAAGTAACACAATTATTCATCAGAAACTGGTTTTTGATCATTTGATAAAATAATGATGATAGAAAAAGCTTGATGGAGGTGTGCGGCTCCATCAATTGTGAATTATTCTAATGTTACTTTTGCACACATTAAACATTCTACATGTACCGCATTTGCAAATATTGCTAAAATAATGTCTACCACATTGTTATTTTCTTGTTCACAAAAAAGTAATGCAAAATACAATTCAGATGATGCACATCGTTTTATCATGTCCTCATGTATTGAGAATTGTTACTCTGAATCAACTGCAAAGAGATTAAAAATAAAATCAAATGCCTCTATTCCATCTGGATCTTGGATTCGAAAACACATTGTAAAGATACCTCAAGAAAAGATGTTACTTTCACTGTATGGTGGAATTGATCAAACCATTTTACATTTGAAAAAGATGGGATTTCTTTGCAAACCAGTGACTGTTGCAATTGACAAGCATTTCATCCCACGATATGACAAAACAGATTCCCCATATCTGGTAAAATCAAAACCAAAGAATGGAACTGACGCATTTGAAGGATATGGGACAATACAATGTGTAGATAAGCAGCAGTGTAGGGCACAAATTGGTGCTGTCCCAATCAGAAAAGGTGATTCAAAGGGAGTAATCGTGCGTAAATTACTGTCTGATTGTAGCAGAAATTGTATCAAGACACGTCTAGTTCTTTTAGATAGAGAATTTTTCTCAACTGCAGTAATTCATGAAATAAAACAAAACCACGATACATTTATCATGCCAGCAAGAAAAACACCTGGAATCAAAAAGGCAATCATCCAGTATGTTGCAGGCAATAGAGAATCAATTTCAGAATATAGAATTCATTCTACATCAAAGCATATCGAATCATTTACTCTAGTGATTCTTCCAAACCCAAATGTAACAAAATCAAATCTTACGGATCAGTATATGGTGTTTGCAACTAATCTTAGAATAAAGAAGATATTTTGGAATCTATGTACTCTTCCAGAAGAGTATCGCAAAAGATGGGGAATAGAAACAGGTTATGCATGTGTGGAAAAATTCAGGCCAAGAACGTGCAGTATGAATCATTGTGTAAGATTCTTATACTTTTTTTATCCTTTGATTTTGTTTAATGCATGGATAATTGCAAATTGTACGTTGAGAAATAACCATTCCATTTCACATACAAACCCAATCATTACAATTGAGATTCTCAAGTGTATATTTGGAATCATTATTGTTGATTCGTTTAGAAAAATCAAATCAGAATATTATTTGGGGGATGTTGGGTAGTTACTTTCCCAAGTACTGAGTCTCTTTCCTGTAGTGCATTTTATGATCTCTAGACGTAGAATTAATCATATCCCTTATTTTGTAATACTTGTTACCTCATGAACTTTGTCTCTTAGCTATATATGGATTCCATCTGCATCAAGTATCTTTTCAAGAAATACTGCAGAACATTTGAATTTCTCAAATGCTGATTCTGCAGCTTCTCTCATCTCTTCTGTGATGATTCTTTTTGGCCTTCCTGGTTTTCCCAATACTGGAATATTTTCTGAATTACGATATTGCGAGTATAGTTTCTGTACCCAACGTGTAGATATATTCATGGAATGGGCGACATCAGCATTTTTTACTCCATTCTCTTTTTGTCTGATTATCCATGATATCTTGACTGGATCTAGTTTCTGCATGACTAGATGGTTTTTATCTCTGTTCCAAACGTATCTTGATTTTAGTCTAGAACTGATGGGGTGAACTAATTTCAGGATAATAGACACACCTCAAATGATCAACAGACTTATAAGTAATGAATTAGAAAATTTTAAATATTATCATAAAAGGTTTTGGTGAATATAAAAATGGTTAAGACAGTAAATACAAAAAACAAATGTCCTAGATGTGGACAAGACGCCCTAGTTACAGACGCCAATACTGGCGAGAATTTTTGTGGAAAATGTGGATTTGTAATTACCGATAAAGTAGAAGAGTCTGGACCGGAATGGAGATCATTTTCAAATGAGGGCGAAAACAAAAGTAGAGCAGGAGTTCCAACTTCACTTGCAATGCATGACATGGGATTAGCAACTGTCATCAATCCTCAAAATAGAGACGCAACTGGAAAACCACTT
The DNA here is from genome assembly GCA_965247045.1 of Candidatus Nitrosopumilus sp. GTDB lineage: Archaea > Thermoproteota > Nitrososphaeria > Nitrososphaerales > Nitrosopumilaceae > Nitrosopumilus. The sequence continues at coordinate 258,541 of CBDFGF010000006.1, read as the reverse complement.
ACTGCTTCTATGAAAAGTACAATCGAAAGACTCAGAACATGGGATAGTAGAAGCCAAGTTCATGAACCAGTAGATAGAAACTTTAGACAAGCATTTAGTGAATTGGATAGACTGAAGGATAAACTTGCAGTAGGAGACGCAGTTATTGAAAAAGCAGCTTACATTTACAGAAAAGCACTTGAAAAAGGACTTGTCAGAGGACGTTCTATTTCAGCATTGATTGCATCAGCACTCTATGCAGCATGTAGAGATACAGAAACTCCTAGAACATTAAAAGACATTGGACAAGCAAGTAACATTAAAAGAAAAGACATTGCTCGATGTTATCGTCTATTATTAAGAGAACTAAATTTGAAAATGCCTGTGGTTAATCCAATCAAATGTATTTCAAGAATTGCAAGTAAAGCAGGATTATCTGAAAAAACAAAAAGAAAAGCAACAAAAATTTTACAGACTGCTGAAGAACTCAAAATTTCTGCAGGAAAAGATCCAATGGGATTAGCAGCTGCTGCACTTTATGTTGCGTGTGTAACAAATGATGAAAACAAAACACAACGAGATGTAGCTGAAGCAGCAGGAGTAACTGAAGTTACAATCAGAAATAGGTACAAAGGCTTGAAAGTAGCCCTAAATCTCTAAATCAGAAACTTTTTTAGAATAAAATCTACTAACAAACAATATACAAATTGATAGAGAACCTGTAATCAAGAACAATAGTTCTAACGATGACATCAGTGAATGAGAAAATGCATTCTCAATTGAAATAAAATTTATCTGAGAAATAAAATTTGCATATGAAAATATAAAATAATTCGTAGCCCAATGAATCAAAAGAGAAACCACAAAACCACATCTAAGATAGGCCCATCCTAAAATAATTCCACTTACTGCAGCTTGAGCAAATTTACCTTCGCTCCAAGATTCACCTAAAGCGATATGTGCAAACCCAAAAACAATCCCAACAAAAACAATTAAGAAAATTGCTTTTTTGTAATCATGAATATCTAAAGTACCTGGATTCCATAAACATTTGATAAAATATTTTACGGAAGATTTGTGAGAATAAATAGCAAATAGTGGAATCCCAATTAAGATTAAACGGAATCCAAATTCTTCCACCAATGGAGCAAGACTTACATAAAAAAATTGGGTGAGATCATTATCAGCAAGAGGAGGAACAGTTACAATACTAAATTGTTCTTGAACAAAATTGATCAATACAGAAATCAAAACCAAAATTGAAAACCACTTTATTACACTAATCAGATAGTTTGGATTAGTGTCATATTTTCCAAAAGATATTATCAATGAAAGGGATTTTAAAAATCCATGTTTTGGGCCTAATATGGCAATGACAAAAATTGCAACATAAAAAGTCCACAATATAACAAACACATCGCCAATACTGACATCAATAGGAACTTGATACATTTCTGTTCCATTAAAAAGTTCTAAATGAGTAAGAGGGTACTCATAATTGATGTCGCCACCAATTTCACTTTCAAAAACAACAAAAATTCCGATTGGAAATGAAACAAGAAGTAAACCAAAAATTACAGATAACAATGCTGTGAAAGGAATTCCGAGAGCTTGGAGAATTTTGTTAGAATTTTGCAATTTGTTCTAATGTAATTCTATACTATCTTCAGAAAATCCTAATCCAACCAAAGTATCTTTGATGGTATCTCTATGATCGCCTTGTAAGAAGATATATCCTTCTTTTGCAGTTCCACCACAAGCGTATTTGTTTTTGAGATCTCTGGCAACGGATTCTAAATTGTTTAGTTTAGGATCTAATCCCTCTATCATGGTACCCTTTTTTCTAAATCGTCTAGTTTCTAATCGAATTATAATTTTTGTACTGTCTTTGGCAAGTTCACCACAAGCACACAAGTCATCTGGAAGACCACAAGTATTACAAATTACTGCCATTCGTTCGAAATCAATTCAATTCTACGCACTATTAAGCCTTGTTTGAATGCCAATAAGAAATTAAAAACAATCGGATTTTTTAGATAGAAAATCAAAGAAAAACGGTGTCAAAAGATCTCACAAAAAAAGCTGCTGAAATGTTACTAAAAGGTGCAACATTGCTTAGTGAACATTGTCCATATTGTAAAGGGGTGAGAGTGATGAAAGATGGACATGCATTATGCATCAGTTGTGGGCGTGAACCCGAAAAAAAGGACATTCCAATAGAAAAAACCACACAAAGCACAAAATCATATTTAGAAGAAACTCTGGAAAAAAAGCTGGAATCCATATCAAAAGAACTTGAACAGGAAAGCAGCCACGAAAAACAGCAAGAGATTCTAAAATCGATCAATTTGTTATTGGAAACTATAGCAAAAATAAAGAATAGACAATAAGCAGCAATTGTATATGATTTGAACTGAAGAGTTCTGAACTGAAATACATAGACTCTTTGACAGCCTGCAGTTTATTGGAAAGATTTTATCATATCAATAAGTTCCCCTAACAAAATATCATCTGGATTTACAAAGAAAGTTCCAAGTATTGCAATGACTACTAAGGAAACTGCACCAACTATTCTTATCATAATGTCTTTTTTGTTGTGTTTTTTCTGTTCTTTTGACAGTCCTTCAAGAACAGTTTTTGCGATTCTTTTTGTTAGATCCTCATCATCAATCAAAGTCCCATTTTGTTTAATCAAATTAAGATTGACATCATTCACAAAAGGGAAATTTCTCGCATTACATTCTTTGCAATTGATATTTTTTATTGTGATTTTAAATAAAATACTGATAAAAAATACAGAATAAACTGCAACAATACTAAGAAACGGAACCAAATCACCTTGAACAAAAAGATAGCCATAAACTAAAACAAAGAAACCTAAAGGAGGTAGAATAAAGACAAAATTTTGTTTTGCTCGAGGGGTTTGAAAACTCCTTTTCTTATGAGTTTGTAATTTTAATGAGCCACAGTTTGAGCAGTGGTTTAATGGACAAACTTTGGCCATGTCGTTGTACTCTGTTTGGCATAAAGGGCATTTCTGCATTTCTCCAGTAAATATATTGTCTATCGTACAATAAGAACTAGGTTAGTTTTGGAATAAAATAATTCTCATAACATTTCTTTGAGCAAAAGGAGCTTCCAAAGTTGAAACTATGCCCATGTTACACATCTCAATTTAGTCATCATTTTTCTCATCTATATTCCACTTTAGATCATATGTGTTTATGATGCGAATTTTTGGTGCGTCTTCTTGGTTGCTCCTTGCTTTAGGGTCAAATTTTGGGCATAGTGTGGTATCCCAAAATTAGTTCGTCTTTTATTCCACATGATATTTTTCTCCTGTTTGCTCATCAATAACTGTGCTTCCTTTCTCTGGCATCTTTCTTACAAACGCTTTGGCTGGAGTTTCAAGATTGTCCCAGTCAAGTGACATGTGTGGTTTTGTATGATTATACCAATGAATCAATTCATCTACTGTACCAAACCATTTTTGTTTTCTCTGAATCTCCCCATGGAATAGTTCTAACTTTCCGTTTGTCTGAGGATGATTCACTCTTGCCATGATGTGTTTTATTCCAAGTCTGACTAGTTCTTGTTCAAAGCGTGATGCACCTTTTCTTTTGTATTCTGCCTGATTTGCATAAAACTGGGAACCATGGTCAGTCAGAATTGATGCAGGTCTGCCATGTTTTGCAATTGCTTCTTTGAGAACTGCAAGTGCATTGTCTGTTGTAGCTTCAGCAAACACTCCGTAATGTACGATGAATCGTGAGGCATCATCCTGATAGCACAAAAACCATCTGCCATCATCTAACTGCTTCCAGTCAGTATGCCACGTGGAATTGGAATATGTCCTCTCAAATCTTATCCATTTTCGTCTTTTTCGTTTCTTTGGTTGAACTTCTGCCAATCCCTTACTCCTCAGTATTTGGTGTATTGTGTTGTGAGGTATATGGATTCCATCTGCATCAAGTATCTTTTCAAGAAATACTGCAGAACATTTGAATTTCTCAAATGCTGATTCTGCAGCTTCTCTCATCTCTTCTGTGATGATTCTTTTTGGCCTTCCTGGTTTTCCCAATACTGGAATATTTTCTGAATTACGATATTGCGAGTATAGTTTCTGTACCCAACGTGTAGATATATTCATGGAATGGGCGACATCAGCATTTTTTGCTCCATTCTCTTTTTGTCTGATTATCCATGATATCTTGGCTGGATCTAGTTTCTGCATGACTAGATGGTTTTTACCTCTGTTCCAAACGTATCTTGATTTTAGTCTAGAACTGATGGGGTGACTAATTTCAGGATAATAGAAAAATTTTGGGCATAGAATAAGGTTTTTATGTTAAAATCTGGGTTTTTGAATTGTTATGAGCAGTAAGAAGAGCAAAGCAGCACCACTTCCAGCATCAAGTGGCGGTCTCATGAGATTCTTTGAAGATGAGACAAAAGGATGGAGAGTAGATCCAAAAATTGTAGTGTCAATTCCCATCAGTTTAATTGTAGTTTCATGGTTAATCGATATCTTTCTAGCTACGTGAAAAGACAATGCAAAAAGCTCCAGATAATGTTTCAAATATACACAATAGATTTTCCCTTACTCTGATCAATCCATCATCACATTACTTTTCTTTAATTGCCTCATTAATTGTTGCAACAGCAATTACAGTTACAACATATTTGGGATATCTTGGTTCAGAGGATTTCTTCTTTAGAATTCCTCTTGTCATAGTGGTGTTAGCAATCACACAATTACTTGATACTAGATTCACAAAAAAGAAAGAATACTCCAAATCACTTCATGCGTCACTTTTTGCAAACATGTTATGGGTTGCAACTCTGTTAATGGGATTAGTAGCAAGTTTCGTGTTATCTAAAGAAGTATCATTATTTTTTGTGACATTTGGAATGTTTTTGTTTGCGAGTTTAAGAATTGGTATTTTTACAACTACTCTAGGACTTAGCATCAAAAAAGTTTGGGCAATTTGTTTTGTACAACCACTTGCAATGTTTCTAGTATTAATTCCACAAGACATGTGGATTCCAATGCTTACAAATCCATTATCATTAGGGTATGGAATAGCATTTTTGATCATTGCTAGTGTTTGGTCTGTATTAACAGATAGGGCAGGAAAACCAGGAATGGAAAGTACACATAAAACAATTCAAGCATACTTGGCTTCACAAAGAAATGATTTTACAGAAGCAGAAGAATTAATGGAGCAACGCTCAAGTAAGACAAAGGTATCTACATCTCAAATTAGATTGCTATCATCTAATGGAAATACAGAATTTAGAATGGTTTTACCAGAAATTCATCCTGGACCATATCACCCAGTGGGAGGAAGCAACATACCTTATCTAATTTACAAAAATTTTAATTCGTCAGCTATGGTATTGCATAGCATATCAGATCATGCACTAAACTTACCCTCAAAAAATGAAGTGGAGAACTACCTAGAAAATTTAGAAAACAGTAGAGTCAAAGAAGAGGGAATTGTTTGCACAGAACCAGTAACAGTTCAAATTAACAAAGCTAGGGTAACAGGATTACTATTTGGAAAAAATCCAGTGTTGTTTTTGTCCTTATCACCACATGGAATGGAAGACATTCCAAGTTACATGAAAACGGAAATAGAACAGTATGCAAAAAATCGAGATTATACAAGAACAATGATTGTCGATAGTCATAATGCAATGGGTTCTGAAATTTCAAAAGAGGACGGAGAAGATATGCTAAAGGCAGCCAAGTCGTGTTTAGACTCATTGATAACAAAAGAAAATTACCCAATTGAATTTGGATATTCAAATTCTGATGACATGGATGTCTGGACTGAAGATTTGGGAATGGGGGGTCTTGGAATAATTTGTCTAAAAATTAATAATAAAAAATACTTCATAGGATGGGCCGATGCAAACAATATGGAAAATGAGGTGAGAGAGAAAATTGTAGAAAATTTTGCAAAAAGAGACTATAATCTTTTAGAGATTTGTACATCAGACACTCATTATGCCCCAGTTAAAGCTAGAAACAGAAATGGATACTATCAATTAGGTTTGATTACAGGATCTGAAAAATTATCAAAGTGGTTTTTGGACATTGCCAAAAATGCTGAAACAAAAACAACATCTGCAAAGTATGAAATTTTAGAAAACCAAACAGATGTAAAAATTATGGGACAGGGAATATTTGAGGACTATTCTAAAGCACTTGACAACTCTTTGAAAATAACAAAAGGATTTATGATTGGAGGAGTCTGTTTTTTCATAACTAGTTTGTTTCTATAGTCTTCATCTGATCAATGTTTCCATAAAATTCATCAATAAAGGAAGAAAATTGGAAAATGGGCACTATGGGCACGCTTTGAATAAAATCTACTTTATCTCTATACAATGTAACAATTACAGGTACAGCGATTGCGCCCTGAGTTTTTGCAACATAATGTTTTGTTCTTTCAATCTGTTTTTTGACAACAGTTGCTAATGATGAAATGCTATAACGTTTCCAATGTTTACAATCAATTAAAATTGCAATCCCTAATCTAATACCAATAACATCAATTTCCATTCTAGGTTTGGTCAAAATCATGTTCTTAATTACTGCAAAATCTTTTGAAGCCAAAATCGCTGCAGTCAAACCTTCAAAATCTCTCCAGTCTAACGCAACTGAAATTTCATCAATAGGAAAACCTTTCTCAAGTAATGCAACAGCAATTTTTAATTTATCACCATTTTCAAAATAATATGAATTGTCTTGTTTTGTTCCAATCTCGTTTTTTATGAATTCATCTAAAATTATTTCTGAATCTATAACATTCAGTTTTGTAACAGCAGAAAAACCCTCAACGGAAATTCCACCTGAAATAATTCCTTGTAATCCAACAATTATTTTAGGATGAATTTTCAACTGCACATTTTGATTCATGTGAGCGATATAGGTTTTATGAGCTAATAACTTCACAGTATTATGATATAGATTTTATTACAAGCGTTTTAAATTAGGATTATGAAAAAATTGCTAGTTCTCATACTAGCTCTTTCAATTGCAACTATAATGTATAATGAATCATTTGCAGAAAAAAGCACATTTTTTGATTCAGTAAAATTTATTCAGTATCTAGATGAAAATACAGCATTAGAAGAAATACGAAATGGAAATCTAGATGTGTACTATTATACAATTTCATCAGACAGATTGGAAAATTATCAGGCAAGAGAGGGATTACAGGTTTTTGATTCTACAGGAGGATCATATAGTATTCTGGTCAACCCTGCAGAATCTGAAGAATTCAATCCATTTTCAAGCAGAGATATTAGATTTGCTCTAAATTATTTGATAGATAGAAAGTTAATCGTAAATGAATTGATGGGAGGTTATGGATCTTCAATCATTTCTTACTATAGTCCATCAGATCCAGAATATCTTACAGTTATTGAACAACTAGAGGCATTTAATTTCAAATACAATCCTGCATTTGCAGAAGAAATCATCTCTAGGGTCCTTAAAGAAAAGGGAGCTGTCAAAATCGATGATAAATGGCAAATTGATGAAAAACCAATAGAAATTACAATTTTTATCAGAAGTGATGATACAGTCAGAAAATCAATAGGTGAGATTTTAGCATCTGAATTACAAAAAATTGGATTCACCATCAAAAAGGATTTTGGAGATCTGAACAAAGCATTTGTTGTTGTATATGGCTCAAACCCCTCTGATTTGAAGTGGAGTTTGTACACTGAAGGATGGGGGCGTTCTGCATTTGTAAGATATGATTCTGTAGGATTAGGACAGATGTATTCTCCTTGGTTTTCAGCCATGCCAGGATTTAACGATCCGTCATACTGGAATTACAAAAATGATAGATTAGATACACTTACTCAGAAAATATACACTGGGGGTTTTGAGTCATCAGAAAAAAGATCACAGTTGATTCAAGAAGCAGTTGTTGAAGGAGTCAATGAATCTGTTAGAATTTTTTTGGCAAGTAAAATTGATCAATATGTTGCAAATGAAAAAGTTAAGGGAATAGTTAATGACTTTGGTGCTGGAGTTCCAAGTAGATTCACTCCCATTAATGCTCAAAGTAGTAGCGATGAGTTTGTAATTGGTGTAAAACAAATTTATCAAGGAGCATGGAATCCAGTCATGGGATTAACTGATAGTTATAGTAGACATATTTGGGGAATAATTTCAGATCCTGGTACATTCAAGCATCCATTTACAGGAGAAACATTTCCTGTTAGAGCAAAATGGCAAATTGAAACTGCAGGGCCAAATGAGAAGCTAACTGTTCCTCAGGAAGCAATAATTTGGAATCCATCTTTTCAAAAATGGGATAATGTTACTCCAGATACACTTGCAACAAGTAAAGTAACATTTGATTTTAAATTTAGTAATTGGCATAATGGACAAGAAATGGATATCAATGACATTCTACATTCACTATATTTCACAATAGAATGGGGAACTCAAATTGATGAGAATGATAGAACTTTTGACACAGAATTTACTCCAAGAACTTCTCAGATTATTCAAACAATCATTGGAGTGAATCCAATTGATGAGGATACAATTGAAGTTTATGTGGATTATTGGCATTTTGATGAAGGGGAGATTGCAGATTGGGCAGTACTGTGGAATTCAATGCCATGGGAAATTTCGTCTGCAATGGAGAAAGCAGTCATGGATGGAAAAGTATCATTTTCAAGATCTGGTGCTACAAGTAAAAATGTAAACTGGTTATCACTAATTATTCCTACAGATGCAAATCTTATCAAAGATTATTTGCAAGAATTCAAAGTTTCTAATTACATTCCTGCATCATTAAAAGAAAATTATCAAAATTCTCAATATTTTCAAAATAGATACAATTCTTCAATAAAATGGATTGAAGCAAACAATCATGCAGTGATTAGTAATGGTCCATTTTATTTAAAATCATATTCACCAGAATCACGAACAATTACAGTAAGTGCATTTAACGATGATTCATATCCGTTTAAGATTGGAAAATGGGCAGAATTTGAAAAAGCCGAATTGCCAACCATCAGGAACATAGAAATGAAAAATATCATTCAGAGAGGAGAAGAATTGAAAATAAGAGTAGAGGTAGACCACTCAGATTCTATTCTATACTTTTTGACAAATATTGAAGGAAAGATGATATCATCAGAGACGCTCAATATAGATGGAAATAGTATTACTGTTACTGTGCCTTCAGAGAATACAAAAGATTTGGGAATAGGTGCAAACAGTATCAAGATATTTGCAATTTCAAATTCTGTGCTAAAACCAGATTTTTACGAATCAAGTTTTCTTGTAACAGATGTTAAAGCAGAATTACCAACTAGTTTGTCTACCAACATAGAGTTTACTGAAAATAAATCAGAGTTGGGGATTTGGATAATACCAGTACTACTCATTATTGGAATAGGGATTTATCTAAAGAAGAGATATCTATAACAATCTAAAATCTTTTAGAATTAATTCTATTTGGTCTTCATTTTTAAGTTTTGAATATTCGTCTAAGAGATTTTGATTAAGTTCATAGAAAGTATGCCCCCACTTGAATTTATCAAGTAATTCCAGACCTTGTTCTTTGAAACCTAAAATGAATAATGAAGCAGACAATGCTTCTGCAGTTGTCAGTTTATTTAGTTTGGTATAATTCACAGGATTTCCTGCAAGTAATGGTGGGAGTTTTCGTTTAATGCCATTAAATTTTTTAGAAAATATTTGATCTGTCAAGTTCCAAGAGCAATCAATTCCAACAATAGAATTAATTGAAGATTTATCTTTAGGCAACAGGGTCTTTTCAGAAAAAGGATCTAAAACTAATCCTTTTTTACCAATCTTTTTGATGTTTTGGGCAAGACCAAATTTTACCATCTTTACGGCTGTACATTTTTTCGGATCATCTTGAAAAAACATTAAAACTTGTAACTTCACTTCACTCAATCATGAAATGAACAGTATTTTGAATTTACTCTAGAGTTTTGTATGTGACTTTGTAGTAGAATCGTGAAACTTGGTCATCCTTTAGGACTTCAACGTTCCAATTTGCGTCAGGCAAAAATACAGTAGAGGATTCAGGTAGAATAGTGAATTTTTCTAGGCGCACATCTGAACCGCTATATCTCACATTAAGGCTAATTCCATCAACTTCAACAACTTCATAGATTTGTCCTTGTTTTCTTGTAGATTCTTTAACTAGACAATCGGCATCAGGACCAATAATACATGTGCCAATTTCAGATAATACCTTAAGATTGACGTTTGGTTCATCGGCTCTTGAAGTTGTAATCAAAGAACCAGAAATAACTCTAGGAGCAATACTTGTATTGTCGACAATTTTTTCCTCAGTTAATATAGGAATTATTTTTCCAGGAATTCTGTTTTCTTTTTCAACTACAGTACTCACTTTTAGAATTTGAGGTTTTTCAATTACATCAAATTGTATACGCTTTATCTCAAATTCAGCATCAACTGTTACTTCGTATGACCCAATAGCAGACATGGAATCAGGAATTATATATTCATGAGTAAATGAACCAGAAGGACTTGGATGATAAGCAGTTGCAGGGCCAACATGTGTTCCACAAATAGAAGAAGCAAATGAACTACAATTAATTGCAGTATCTGATTTTTGAATAACACTTACATCAAATGATTCAAGATAGATTAACTTGTTTGGCATTCCACTAATTATTACTGTATCACCAGGATTATATTCTGATTTATCTGTAGAAACTAAAAGAGATAAGGGCTCATCACCACCAAAAGCAAAATCACTAGCTACACCAAATGTTGTGTCAGCCCGAATAGTATTATAAAATGCTTTTACAGTATAGGATCCTTGAGTAAAAATTGTGACAGGCAATTCAAAAATACTTGAGAATTCACCACCTTGACTTGGGTAAACAAAAGATTCATGAATTAGCTCGAATGGAAAAGTTCTATCAAGTACTGTGATACGTACTCTGTCTGGGACAATTAATCCTTGATCACCTTGTTCACGTTCGATAACATTTCCAATTACTTTTAATTTTTCACCAGCCTTGTACAATGATTTTTCTGTAGATACAAAGAGAGGTGTTTTGGAAAGGGAATCATTTTCAGGATCTGAGGAAACTTTGAAGAAAAGATCCGATTCAAGGGAGTCAGTCGTAACCCTAATTTTGTAAATTCCAAAGTTTGATTTTGTTACATCTCTCCCATCATCAGTTTTAATGATTTTTTCAGTTAAAGGAGCGGTCCAGGACCATGAGAAATGTTGGTTATCAATAGGCGTGTCTGAAATTGTTACAGTTCCATCAGACCTTGTCATCGTGATTTCAGCATTTCTGGCGCCTGTAGGAGAAAGTAATCCAGTTAGATATACAGTTTCACCAGGACCATAAACTTCCTTATCAAATGAAATGATAGCACCCTCATTCAAATCAAGAGGATCAGTGACTGTGATAGTTTTTGTTGCAATGTCACTCAAATATTGAGCTTTTACAACATAGTTTCCATCAGCGAAGATAAGTTTAGCAACATCAATTTCAATTGAATAGTTTCCTGAAGTTTCAGGAACTGATGTAAATTCAAATGCAACAGTAATTCCACCAGCTTCTAACGTTTTTGCTTCTATTGGCAAACCAATAATCTCTAGAGGAGTACCATCTTCACGAGAAATGGAAATTTTTACAGAAGAACCAGTTTGATAACTTGAATTTCCAAATGGGTCTTTGATAAATCCACTAATGATCATTTTATCACCAAGTTCATAGATTTCTTTATCAGAAAGGATAGTCAATGGTTCATCAGAAACAACAAATTCATCGGGGTTGGTGACTACATGAATAATTTTAGTTGCAGAGCCAAGATCCTTTGAAACACTAATTCTATACTCACCTAACCTAATCTCATCGTTTGGAAGTGTGAAAGTGTAATCAAAAAAGCCATCTCCCATAACTGTTAATACGGCTAGTATTTTAAATCCAGATTGACTTCCAGAAGTCACAATTGCAGATTGTTCTGTATCTATAATCTCCAAGTCTAATGTATTAATCCAAACTTCGTTTACTCTACCAGTAATTTTTACTTCTTCACCTAGACCATAAGCCTCTTTATCAGTCCAAAGTGAAATTGGTACAGATTCTTTAAAGTCTTCGACTACCTCAAAAGTTGTCAAAGCAGCCTTATCAAAATATTCAGCAACAATCTCATAAGTTCCATAGTCAGGGTTTACAGTTGTAAGGAAGATATCAGTTGTAAATTCACTGTTAGTTGGAAAAAGGGTCCCACTAAAGATTATTTGATTTTGAGAATTTTTGACGGAAAATGTCATTCCCTGAAATGGAATTATTTCTGGAGCAATACCAGTAATTGAAACTGTTTGTCCTGGAATGTATTGAGTTTTATCAGTGACAATACTTAATGAGCCAATATCTGATTCTGTTTCCAGCTCAATCAATTCATCCCCTACTGAGAAACTTGTGTTTGCTGTAGTTCCAGCATAGGTAACAGATACATCAAAAGTTCCTTCATTGATTCCAAGAACCTGATGTAGACTAAGGGTTGTCTCATAATTTAGATTTAGATCAGGATATAGAGTTTCAGTTTTGTAAAAGCTGCCGCCAGAGATAGTAACCATAATTTGTTCAGGTTGGAAATATGGTAAAACAGTAAAAACAGATTCAGAAACACTGCCTTCAATAACTGCTACATCACCAAATTGATAGGAAGATTTTTCTGATGAAACTGTTACAATAATTTCTTTTGATTCTTGTATTTCTACTATTTTTCCATTTGATGAACCTGTTGTAGATTGTATAAATTTCCAATCATCATAACTATCCAAGTCATAACCATCATAGATTCTCTGCCAAGACGTAAAGTCATTTTGAGGATCAGAAATCACAGGAGTTTTATCAATAACAATTCCATTTTCATCTCTAAGTTCAACAGTTTCGCCAGCATCTGTAAACCAAAGGCTTTGATAAGAATATGTCAAGAATTGCTCTGATTGAATTATTGTACCATAAGAAATGGTCATTGTTTTTTTGAGACCAGTTGTAGATGCAATTTCCCAACCACCTAAATCAATATCAGAATCAGTAGGATTGTAAAGTTCAATCCATTCAGTTATAGATACTGCATCATCTCCAAAAGGGTTAATGTCTATCTCATTAATTACAACATTGTCAGAATTTGTCTGAGCGGATGCAGGAACTATAATTCCTACAAGTAAGAATATAGAAAATACAATAGACAGGTTCCGATTCATTGCTGCTTCCTGATTTGTTTGACTAAAGGACTAATTTTAGAATGAAATTGAGGAAAAGTTGAGCTTATTGTTAAAGTTGACCTCAGAAATATGACCTCTTGGGGGTTTTTCATGCGTACTTTACAACCTTTTGATATTTAGACAGAACGTAGAATTGATCTAGAAGATTATTTTCTCAGAGGCAAGCTGTTTGCATCAAGAGATTATTTCACAACAGAATTAGACAACATTCCTTCGTTCTTTAGGTATAGTAATAGGTTAACAAACTCTTCTTGGCTTACTTGATCCTCGATGAACTATTTGAGACTTGGGCATAATGATTTCCAATTTTTAATCAATTTCTTAAATTATTGCAATCAAAAAAGCTAAGGATCTCAGTATGTTTTGTTCATTGGAATGCCAAAACAAGCAAGAATCCCTAGCAACATAAGATGTCAGTCATTTCTTATTGGTGTTTTGTATTTGATCAGAGCATTGTCTCTGTATGAGGATGTAATTAGGCGTGGAAGACCGTATGTTTATCCAACTATTTTGATGGTACAACTATACATCATAAAATCATGGATGAGGATTCCTAGCAATAACACGCTGCACTATTTCTTGTTCATCAAATGTAATAATGACAAATTGCTCAAGGCCTGCAGGTTACAGCAAATTCCAGACAGAAGAACAATTGACAGAAGATTCCAAGTGTTGCCAATTAGTACCATCATCAACAACATGGGAAATCTGTTTGTCTCAGAAGGGTTGGTAGATGATACATCTGCATCAGTTGATAGCACAATGCTGCAAGCCGCAGGCCCAGTATGGCACAAATCTGACATCAAACAAAATCGTCTTCCAATTGCAGGAATTGACACTGATGCCAAGTGGGGTTATTCCAAATCAAGGGGCTGGACATTTGGATACAAACTGCACATGAGTTGCAGTACTGGCAAACTGATAGTTCCACTGTCTGCCTGTATCAGCACTGCAAATGCTCATGACGGCAAACCATATGGTACACTAGTTGATTCACTTGCAGGGCTGTTCCAAAACATATTGGCAGATCCTGCGTATGATGATGGCAACCTGTACCATTGCAGCAATGAGAAAAATCTGAGACTGATCTGTCCAGTCAAAGTATATCCATCTACGCCGCCAGACAGAATAAAGCTGGCAGAGTTTTATGATTCCAAAGAAGGTCAAGATTTATACTCTCAGAGAAAGGTGTCAATCGAGCCGTTATTTGAGATTGTTAAAGACATATTCAACATAAGGATATTGCCAGTAAGAGGACTTGTCAATGTGAAGTCATTTGCTCTGGTTTGTGTCTTGGCGTATCAGCTTGCAGTGTATTACAACTGTGTTGCAGGTAATGAGAATCCAAGAATTGTAAAGAGAATGCTTTGCTGTTAGAATCATTTGGATTTATTTTTGTAAATCATTATGCCCAAGTCTCAAGTAAATGCAAGGCTCACAGAGCCAATCAAAAAAAAGACATGGCTCCGGACAGTTCAGGGTTTAGCACCAAAAGGTGTGAAGCCTGGTTTGACATCAAGACAAACAGGCACAAATCCAAAAAATCTTACCTAAAACTGCACATTCTAATTGCAATACAGTCCCTGGCAATCATATCTTTTGATGTGACAAAAGGAACACAAGGTAATGCACCAGTTCTCAAAATTGCTCAAGGAAATTCCAAAAGTAGCTGGTGATTTTTGTGCAGATCCTGCATACCTGTCACGAAACATCTGCAACATGGTGGCAACCCTAAAAAGGACGCCATACGTCAAGCCAAAGAAAAACACAATTAGAAATTCCAAAGATTCTCAATCATGGAAAAAGATGGTCTCACTATTCAAAGATAATCAAGATGAGTTTGACAGACATTATCACAGGAGATCACTGGTGGAATCTATCTTTGCAGTACTCAAGATTGTCTTTGGAAACAATCTGTCATCAAGAAATAAACTGATCCAGAAAAAAGAGTTGGCGTTACGTGTAATCTGTTACAACATACGAGTTGTTAACTTGATGGAGGTAAGAAGACATGTCAGAGGACAGTTTTAGGACACACCTCAGGAAGCCCAACACTATTTAGATTAACAATTGCATTTTTTTCAATAAGTTTAGGATTTTTTGTAATATGGGTAGGATATATGGCAGAAGACTTCATTATAAAATCTGGAAGTATAGAGAAATAGATTCAAACTTTAGGAATCGCAATTCAAACAGTAGGATACTTTTTCATTGCATTTTCACATAGCATAAAATCATTTTTTCCAAAATCTAGCATTACATTCATTAGGTTTGATAAAGCCCAAACTTTTGTTATCTGCATAAATATCTTCTACATGTAGTAAATGTAATGGTCATTGGCTTGCTCTCAAATCACTAAAACAAGATACGTTATTCATATCTGATACAAATTCACCTAACATCAAAATAGTTCCCTTTTAGGCAGCTTTAGTAACAAAAATAGGGTAATAATCATGGTAGGAAGACCAGCTTGGTACGATGTAGAGATGAGAGGTAGAAGACTGGAAGCTACATACAAACGAATGAACACCCAATTTCATAAATTAATGGAAGAAGGAAATTTTGATTTAGCTTTTGCGTTTTATGATAGAATGTTAAAAACAGAACATGCATTACAACCATACATAGAACAGATTACCGGCGTAAGAGAATTAATCAAGAAAGGCACAAAGGTTGCATCAATCATTCATAGTGCTGTGTTTCCTAACATGACTAGTTGATCCAACTAATTCTACCAAACAAGCTTTAGATCAGAATATTTTGTATTATTCCATGACTAGAAATTGGAAAAATTACAACGAATCACTAGTAAGACGTGGAGAAATCATGCTGTCTTTTGATGCTATAGACTCATGGAGTACAGAACTCAAGGAGATGAACCACAAAAAGGAAGGACGTCAATTCGTTTATCCCGAATCATTCATGGAGGCACTAGGGTGCTGTCATCTCTATTTGCATCTGCCATTCAGACAAACAGAAGGTCTGATAAAATCACACCTCAAAGAGAAATCAAAAACACCGACATATTCTGCCATTTGGAAGCGTGTAAACAAGTTACACATCAAGATGAATCCAAAACTTGGAAAAGATGTTGTTATTGCAATTGACAGTACAGGAGTCAAGGTTGCCAATCGTGGCGAGTGGATGAGACAGAAATGGCAGAAAAGAAGAGGGTTCTTGAAGATTCATGTTGCAGTAGATGTGAAACCTAAACAAATCACAGGTTTAGAAATAACAGATGACAAGTCACATGATTCAAAACATTTTGTATCACTGGTTGAACAATCAAAAGAGTTTGGAAATATAATCAAGACTCTAGCTGATGGTGCATATGACGCCAAGGATTGTTTTTCATATTTGTATCATGAAAGTATAATTCCTGGAATCAAAACAAGAAAGAACTCATCAGTTAGCACTGACTGCTACCCAAGACGAAAAGCTGTTCTGGCTCAATTATTCAATTATGAATTATGGAGGAATAGCGTAAGCTATGGAGATAGATGGATTGTTGAATCAGTGTTTTCTGCATTCAAGAGAATGTTTGGTGAGCATGTCATGTCTCACAAAAGAGAGGACATGATTCATGAGTTGAAAATGAAAGTTTGTCTGTATAATGCAATGATTGCAATGCAGTAAGATAATCCAAAAGGATTCGTTTAATCAAAGAATGTTGATGATTTTTAGAGTTGAGAAACACAGCAAATTGTAATAAAATCTAAATTTGCATCAGTAAAATCAACATACTTTGCAATGGTTCTATCAATTACTGCATAACGCATTTCTGCTTCATTCAAATTGGCTCCAGTCATATCTACATCACTGATTTCGGCAAAACTCAAATCCGCCCCTCTCATATTGGTATCAGTAAAATCAACATTAGATATGTGACTATCCTTGAGATAGATATTGTCTAGTGATGCATCTAAGATTGAAACGTTATTTAGAGTAGAATTTTGCATATTGGTATTTTTAAAAATTGAATTTGATAGAATAACATCAGTTAGTTGCACTCCTTCCAAATTTGCATTTTCTAAATTAGAATTTGAAAGATTAATTTGTTCCAAAATAGAATGTGATAAATCAACAAATCTCAAATCAGAGCCATACATTTGAATTCCTGAAAATGTATCATTTGAAAAATCACACCCAATTAGATTTGAAAATGGTTTTATTGTACATCCGTTGATAAATCCTACAACTGCAGATTCTAAAATCTCAACATCTTTGAATATTGCATCAGTTATTGTAGAATTTGTCATTTTTGCATTATCAAGTCTACTAAATGACAGGTCAGCACCATTAAGATTGGAATACTCGAGATTGGCCTGAACCCAACTTGAATTAGTCATATCTGCACCAGTAAAATCAGCCCCTATGGCAATTGAATAATCAAAATCGGCGTTTGCCAAATTGGCATCTACAAAAATTGAATTAGAAATGTCAGATCCGGTGAGATTTGCTCCAGTTAGATTAATTTTGTTTAATTTCATTTGTGCCAGATTAGATCCCATCAGCTCAGCTCCTGACAAATTTGCTTCTTCTAAAGTTGCTAGTCTGAAATCAATATCACTAAGATTTGCATCAATAAAAGTTACTAGTCTAAAGTTTGTGATGTGTAATTTTGCACCAGAAAGATCTACTGATGTTAAATCTGCATTATCAACCATTAACCAGCTTAAATCACTATCTTGTAAAATGGCATTTCTTAAATTAGCATTATCAAGTCTTGTTTGAGTAATAGAACTTCCATACAAATCAACATCGACCATATTTGCATTACTAAGAATAGATTTTTTCATTACGATTCTCTTCATGTTTGCATTTTCAAGATTGGCATTAATGAGATCTACGTCTTCAAAGTATACATTTTCTAGATTCGTTCCACTGAGATTGGCATTTTTTAGAATCGTTCCACGTAATTCCATGTTGGAAAGATCTTGATTAGATAAATTAGAACCACTGAGATTAGTATTTGTAAAAGTAACATCACGAAGTATCGCTCCACTAAAATCTTTTCCAGAAAGATCTGCTCCTGAAAAATCAACATCAATAATTGTGGTTCCTGCGAAATCTACTCCACTCAAATCTAATCCAACTAATGAGACTCCAGAAATTACTTTTGCAGAATCAGTTGAAAGCATCTCTCTAAACTCCCCTGTTGATTTGTCAGTCCCAGTGATTTGTTTTTCAATAAGATATTCTATAGCATTTTTAAATTCGGTATCAGTGATTAACCCATATCTACCCAAAATTTTATTGTGGTTTTTATCCATTCTGGAAATATTTCTGAATCTATTTGAGCAAATCCTGGTGCAGTAGCAATTGTTAATAAAATTCCAAATAAGCCAACCAATGCAACTCGCATCATATTGATTGTCAATATCAATTACGAATTTAAGCATAAAATTAATCTTTTAGCCTGAAAACCAATTGTGTGTCTCCTAGATGATTTATTATTACAAAAGCGGATGTCATTACATTGAAAAATTACAGTGAAATGAAAATATCAATCATGTAGTATCCACCAAGTGATTTCAAATCACAAAAAATGCATAGCGTTAGCTAGGCTGATTAAAAATAAAATCATCGTACAAGTCGTGTATATGTTCCACTTGATAAATTGAAAATGAATTCATCGTGCATAGTCTCTATGTAAGTGGCTGAACCGATGTGTTGGTCTATTAGTAAAGGCTGGCTCACCACTCGCCGAAGCTTGTGATCTACACCACCTTCCTATCAACGCAGTCTTCTGCTGCCGACCTTCATCTTATGAAAGAATAACTTGTCTCGGGATAGGATTCGTGCTTAGATGCTTTCAGCACTTAGCCTAAACGGCTTAGCTGCCCGGCCTGCCTTGTCAGACAACCGGTAGACCAGTGGCCACGCTGCTCTGTTCCTCTCGTACTAGGAGCAACTTCCCCTCAGTTATTCGCGCTTCCATCAGGCAGAGACCGACCTGTCTCACGACGGTCTAAACCCAGCTCATGTTCCCTTTTAATAGGCGAGCAGCCTCACCCTTGGCCCCTGCTGCAGGACCAGGATAGGAAAAGCCGACATCGAGGTACCAAACCGCGGGGTCGATAGGAGCTCTCGCCCGCGACGAGCCTGTTATCCCTGGGGTAATTTTTCTGTCACCTCCGGGCCCCAATAGTGGGCACACGAAGGATCGCTAAGCCAGACTTTCGTCTATGAATTCCGTGCGTTTGGAAATCCATTCAGTCGAGTTTTTGGCTTTGCCCTCTTCAACGGATTTCTGCCCCGTTTGAACTCAACTTTGGGCCCCTTTGATATCTTTTCAAAGGGGTGCCGCCCCAGCCGAACTGCCCACCTGCACGTGTCTCCGGTCTTCACTGGATAAGTGGTACTGCAAAAAGAGTCTGGTGTTACATCGTTGCTTCTTAACATCCCGGGGAATGTTAAGCATGGCTCCCAGATACCCTGTGCAATTCTTACTATACCACAAGCACAAGCTGCAGTAAAACTCCACGGGGTCTTCTCTCCCCGATGGAAGTTGATGGACTGTTCGTCCACCTTATGTGGCTTCACCGGGTTGTAGGCGGGGACAGTGGGGCTCTCGTTGTTCCATTCATGCGCGTCGGAACTTACCCGACAAGGCATTTGGCTACCTTAAGAGAGTCAGAGTTACTCCCGGCGTTAACCGGCCCTTAGCTCGGTTGAACCCAAGTTTTAGGTACCGGCACCGGCCAGGATTCAGCGACTATACAAATCCTTTCGGACTAGCAGTCGCCTGTGTTTTTATTAAACAGTCGAAACCCCCTTGTCATTGCAACCTGCGATCCCCATTCCTCATGAAGATCGCAGGCATCCCTTATACCTAAGCTACAGGACTAATTTGCCGAATTCCCTCGCCATACGGTATACCCGTAGCACCTTAGCTTTCTAAGCCAGCGCACCTGTGTCGGTTCTGGGTACGAGCTTGCATGTTGCTAACTACACAGTCTTTCATGGTCTCTTGGAATCGAGAAAACTTCGCTAACGCGAAGCCATTCCTGCCTCGGACTGGTTCTCGTCATTACGACACTCCCCAATCCTCGAACAGTTAGATACAACGACAGTTGTACAACCCCTATCCAAAAGCGAACCATATAGCTCAAACGCTCCATGCAAGGTACTAGAATATTAACTAGTTTCCCATTCGATTTACTCTTTTGAGGTAAACCTTAGGATCGACTACCTCCAGGCTGATAACGCATTGCCTGGAAACCCTTGCGCTTGCGGTGGTATGGATTCTCACCATACTATGCTGTTACTGCCGCCAGGATCTGCAATAGAAACCGGTCCACAGGACGTCATCGCCCTGCTTCGACCCAATCACTACGCCAACCTACCACGAATCATCCACTGATGATTATCTAAAGTATCGGTACTTTGCTTTAGCCCCGTCCGTTTTTGAGGCATCCCCCCTCGGCAGGTAAGTTGTTACACACTTTTTAAAGGATAGCTGCTTCTGAGCTTACCTCCCTGCTGTCTTGGCGAGAATACGCTCTTTAGCTTGACACTTAGCAAAGATTTGGGGACCTTAACTTCAGTCTGGGTTAAACCCCTTTCGGTCATGAGCCTTACGCCACATGAACCCGTGTCCTTGCTTCTACGATGTATATCCGTTCGGAGTTTGAATGAGCGGTGAGCAATTTCTCGCCCGCGCCGCTCTATCAGTGCTCTACCGGAAATACTATCTCCACAAAGCACGCCCTGCGAGACGCTTCGGTTGGAACTAGCGAGCGCCAGTCTAGATTGGTTTTTGACCCCTATTCCCAGGTCACAACAACGATTTGCACGTCAGAACGTCTTAAGACCTCCAGCGGGCTTTCGCCCGCCTTCATCTAGCCCAGGAATAGATCGACTGGCTTCTAGCCTAGCCGCCATGACTCAACGCACTTTCACACGCTTCTCCTCACAATGTTGCGAGAACTCGGTTTCCCTTCGCCTTCACCTTTACAGGTTTAAGCTTGCCATGACGGTTAGCTCCCTGGCCCGTGTTTCGAGACGGAACGCATGACACTGATGATTTGAACATCAAATCTTCAATTCTATTGCTAGAATCTCTAATCTGAAAAAATCGCCTTTCATGCCATGCACGTCTGTAACCAATAGGTTTCATGCACTTTTCACCCCCCTTCCGGGGTACTTTTCAGCTTTCCCTCACGGTACTAGTCCACTATCGGTCTTGAGAGATATTTAGCCTCGGATGCTACTTTCACCCATATTCATTGCCCACTACCAAGGACAACTACTCGGGTATGATTAGGACTCTTCCCACTTCGCTTAAGGGAGTATCACCCTCTATGCTAGAACTTTTCAGATCATTTCAGCTGTGTTCCAAGATTCCATATTATCATACCAAAACACCACATCTCCCGAAGGATTCAGTTTGGGCTCTTTCCTTTTCGATCGCCTCTACTTGGGAAATCTCAATTGATTTCTTTTCCACGTGGTACTAAGATGCTTCAATTCCCACGGTTCGACTTCCAATACTATTGTACTGGAATACACAAAAGTGTAAGATTCTCATTCGGACATCTCGGGATCATAGGATGCGTGCGCCTACCCCGAGCTTATCGCAGCTTGCCACGTCCTTCTTCTCTCCTCAAGCCTAGCAATCCACCTATTGGCGTCTTTACACCGGCAAATTCAGCCACATATTACACGACTATGCACGACGATCATTGTAAGTCTCCTGGCAGAGACCTACTACATCCTTCATACAACACTTTCGTGATGCATTGCATCGATGATTTGTGTGAAGATTAGTGCATCCGTACACTTTCCTTGTCTAAGGAGGTGATCCGACCGCAGGTTCCCCTACGGTCACCTTGTTACGACTTTTCCCTTGTCACGAACCTCAAGTTCGATAACGCCAATCAGACGTCACCTCACTAAAAGCTCACTTCAATGAAACGACGGGCGGTGTGTGCAAGGAGCAGGGACGTATTCACCGCGCGATAATGACACGCAGTTACTAGGGATTCCATATTCGTGAGGGCGAGTTGCAGCCCTCAGTCATAACTGTGGTAATGTTTGGGGATTACCTCTTCCTTTCGGATTCGAGACCTATTGTCATTACCATTGCAGCCCGCGTGTGGCCCCAGAGTTTCGGGGCATACTGACCTGCCGTGGCCCCTTCCTTCCTCCGCATTAACTGCGGCGGTCCCGCTAATTCGCCCCACTACTCCTGAGAGTAATGGTGGCAACTAGAGGCAGGGATCTCGCTCGTTACCTGACTTAACAGGACATCTCACGGCACGAGCTGGCGACGGCCATGCACCACCTCTCAGCTTGTCTGGTAAAGTCTTCAGCTTGACCTTCATTCTGCTGTCTCTCCGGGTAAGATTTCTGGCGTTGACTCCAATTGAACCGCAGGCTTCACCCCTTGTGGTGCTCCCCCGCCAATTCCTTTAAGTTTCATACTTGCGTACGTACTTCCCAGGCGGCAAACTTAACGGCTTCCCTGCAACACTGCATCAGCCACAAGCCAATGCATCACTGAGTTTGCATAGTTTACAGCTGGGACTACCCGGGTATCTAATCCGGTTTGCTCCCCCAGCTTTCATCCCTCACCGTCGGACGTGTTCTGGTAGACCGCCTTCGCCACAGGTGGTCATCGAAAGATCAAAGTATTTTACCACTTCCTCCCGAGTACCGTCTACCTCTCCCACTCCCTAGCTCTGCAGTATTCCCGGCAGCCTGTATGTTGAGCATACAGATTTAACCGAAAACTTACAGAGCAGGCTACGGATGCTTTAGGCCCAATAATCATCCTGACCACTTGAGGTGCTGGTTTTACCGCGGCGGCTGACACCAGAACTTGCCCACCCCTTATTCGTTAGTGTTTTTAGGACTAACAAAAGGTTCCTTTAGCAGAAACCACTCGGATTAACCTTGTCGTGCTTTCGCACATTGCAAAGTTTTCTCGCCTGCTGCGCCCCATAGGGCCTGGGTCCGTGTCTCAGTACCCATCTCCGGGCCACTCCTCTCAGAGCCCGTACCTGTAATAGTCTTGGTGGGCCATTACCTCACCAACAAACTGATAGGCCGCAGTCCCATCCTACGGCGATAAATCATTTGGAACATAAACC
Source organism: Candidatus Nitrosopumilus sp. (assembly GCA_965247045.1). Taxonomy (GTDB): domain Archaea; phylum Thermoproteota; class Nitrososphaeria; order Nitrososphaerales; family Nitrosopumilaceae; genus Nitrosopumilus. Next base: position 235,170 of record CBDFGF010000006.1, on the reverse strand, counting down.
ATTCCAGGTATAATGTTCTATCGGGCATTATACTCAGTTTCCCGAGGTTATTCCCGTCCATAGGGTAGGTTGACTACGCGTTACTGAGCCGTCTGCCTTGTATTACTACAATGACTCGCATGGCTTAGTATCAATCCGATAGCAGTCAGGTCCGGCAGGATCAACCGGATTCTGATTTACTTGATTATTTTTTATTATTGAAGTACATTTTTGTACTAATTGGAATTGACGGATGCACATAATCTTCACATTTCAGATTTGATCACTTGATCAGATCCTCATTTTGTATGCGTAACTGGAGGCCCATGAATCATAAAATGGCATAATACCATACTTCATCACAAGCGCCGCCTAATGCGTTACGTATGCAGAAGGTGAAGAATGCAGAATCCATATAAACCATGCGTGAAATTATGCCTGATCGATAAAAAAATTGAAAAAAATTACAATAAAAAACTAGGCATAATCGTATGTAAAAAATGAGAATTATGATCTATTTTGATAGTTAAAATTGCAGATTCTGTTTTGAAAATTACTTTTGAATTACATTTCAGAATACAAAAAGAAAACTAAAACATCTGCAAAGATATTCGCAAAATCTTCAAAACTTCATGTACATGGAGTAAGTCATAACATAAGATTCTATGAACCATATCCATTTGTTGTAAAGTCATCTGCAGGAAAAAATCTCGTTGATGTGGATAACAACAAGTACACTGATTATTGGATGGGCCATTGGAGTTTGATATTAGGACATGGCCCAAAAAATGTCAAAGAGTCTTTGAAAAAACAGATTGAGAAAAGTTGGATGTATGGAACTGTAAATGAGCAGACAATAAAATTATCAGAATTAATTTCAAAGGCAGTTCCAGTTGCAGAAAAGATTCGTTATGTTACATCAGGAACTGAAGCTACAATGTATGCAGTAAGATTGGCACGTTCTGTCACAGGTAGAAAAATTATTGCAAAGGTTGATGGCGGATGGCATGGGTATACTTCGGATCTGTTAAAGAGTGTAAACTGGCCATTTACAGAATCAGAAAGTAGCGGAATAATCAGTGAAGAAAAAATCATCTCAATACCTTACAATGATTTGGAGAGATCTTTGAAGATTTTGAAAAAACATGCAAAGAATCTAGCAGGAGTTATTATCGAACCAGTTTTAGGTGGAGGTGGATGCATTCCAGCTACTCCAGAATATCTCAAAGGAATTCAAGAATTTGTTCACAAAAATAAATCTCTGTTTATTTTAGACGAAATTGTAACAGGTTTCAGATTCAGATATGGATGTCTCTATCCAAATATGAAACTTGATCCCGACATTGTAACTCTAGGAAAAATTGTAGGGGGAGGAATGGCAATTGGGGTCATGTGCGGCAAAAAAGAAATCATGGAATATGCAGATACCACTGGAAAGAAAAAATCAGAGCGCTCCTATGTTGGAGGTGGAACATTTTCTGCAAATCCTGTATCAATGATATCAGGGTATGCGACGCTAAATTATCTAAAATCAAAAAAATCAGTTTATTCAAAAATTAACTCACTTGGAGAGTTTGCCAGAAAAGAGATTAGAAAGGTATTTGATGGAAAAGTTGTGGTCACGGGAAAGGGCTCGTTGTTTATGACTCACTTTCTAAAAGGCGATATTACAGAAGTTACAAATGCAACACAAGCTGCAAAGTGTGATTCACAAACGCTACAAAGATATCATTTCAAGATGATTGCTCATAATGGGATCTTCTTTTTACCAGGTAAGTTAGGCGCAATATCGGATTCACATACTAAAAAGGATATCAAGAAGATGATTTTAGCATCTGAGAATTTTTAGAGATCAGGATTTGGAAAAAAACTATCTCTCCAAGTGATTAGTTGGTTAAAGATGTTCACATAATTTTCAGATTTTATGGTGATATGAACATGGGCAGAAAGTTCTCCAAATTGGGCATCAAAGATCATTGTACATTCTTCTTTGAAAAAAGGTACTGAAATTCCAATTGTGTTGAGAGAATTAAACTCAAAATTTTCAATCTGAATAATTTTTTCTTTAATTGTAACTTGTTTCTTTTTTGGATTTTTGTTAATAGAATCATCTATCTGTTTTTGTATGGAATCATCCCAAATTGGGGAATCTTGAGGCCATTTATGCACATGAACCTTATCAGACAAATATTTTATTTCAGAATCTGACAATGAACAAACTCAATTCTAATTCAAATTAAGCGTATCTTAATAGATTAGATTTTAGAAATTAAATTTTTATAAAATAAGCAAGTCTAGAAAAGTATGGAAAAGAAAAAAGAAGGAAAAGAAGCCTACGCAACTGATGACCCAACTGATACATCTGCAAAAGAACAAGAAGACATGGTAAAAGAAGCAATCAAAAAATTCAAGTCGCTTGGATAAGCCAAACTTTCATTAGCTATATCATTTTGTAGAAATTATGGGACTATTTGGTTCAAAAGTGAACCCAGAAGATTTAATGTATCAAGCAATGTCTATGATGGAGAAGAATCTACCAAAGGCTGCCATCTCATTATTTAACAAGATTCTAAAGCAAGACTCAGAAAATGTTTCAGCATTATTTAACAAAGGTTTAGCTCTAAATCAAAGAAAAAAATACAGTGACGCAGTTACATGTTTTGACAAATTATTAGAGATCAATCCAAAAGATGCTCAAGCATTTAACAACAAAGGAATTGCAATGGCAGAGATGGGAAATATTCAGGACGCAGCAGAATGCTATGATAAAGCAATAGATGCAGATCCAAAAAATGCTGCATCCTATTTTAACAAGGGAGTATTGCTGGATAAATTACAAGAAAGTGAAGGAGCTATAGAATTTTTAGATAAAGCAATTTCTATAGAACCAAGAAAACCGAATGCAATGATCTACAAAGGAATTGTATTAGGTAAAATGAAAAAACATGAAGAAGCTTTAAACTGTTTTCAAAGTGTTTGCAAAAAATACCCTAACAATCAGGATGCATTTTTTCAAAAAGGTATTCAATTTGCAGAATTAGGACAACATGAAAAAGCACTTAAAGTGTTTGATGAGATTCTTGCAAAATTCAAAGATAATGTAAATGTAATTTATGCAAAATCAAGAAGTAAAGCAGCATTAGGAATGTATCCAGAATCATTAGAATTGCTAAAACAGGCAGTTACTAAAAGTCCTAAAGTAATTCGTGGGTGGGCAAAAGAAGAAAAAATCTTTGAGAAACTACATGAAAATAGCCAATTCAGAAAACTTGTTAAACTCTAGAATCAAATACATTTGATAATTAGATAGTGATTAAGTCAATTACAGAATCTTTTTTCGTACTGCATCTATACGAATAATACCGACTTTCTTTTTTGGTCCAATCAGTCTTGCTTCAAATATTGGGACATAAACTTCGGTGATTTCACGCAAAACAAACTCATCATTAAGTTCTCTTACATCAGACTCTATTGGTTTTTTTAGTTGGGATTGAAGTTTGTTTATTGCAGCATTATATGTCAATTCTAGCTTTTTGACATTGGGTTGGTTTTTTTCTAATAGTCGTTTTGGGTAGTTTTCAATTGTTTTTGAATTAATTTTGAATGGGAATTTTAGCTCGTTTCCATGATGATCAAATATTAATTCGTCTTCTTCTTCAATAAAGACATGTTCTTCTAATTTCAAATCAATCTTGTTTTTACCTCTCTTTCCAACTAATGTCTTCGTAAGGCCAGACTTTGTGCGTACCGGAAAAAGTCCATCGCCTAATACAACTTCGTTTACATTAGAATCAACTGAAAAGGAATGAGTTGCTTTTCTGTAATAATCTGCAGTATATTTTCCTGAAACCTTCAAGATGCACTCATAATATAATTTCAGAGAATGAACATGAACATCTTCCTTTTTTGGTCGTGAAAGCAATGATTTGAAAGGTTTTGTTTTCTTTTGTTCTACAATATCCGTTGCTTCTTCTTCGTCAATGTTTTTTCTTAGAACAATTGTCTTTACATCATAAGCAGTCTTTGCCAAAACTACACCAAGTATACGATTCCACCTATTAAACCAATTCTGCTAGGAAAGAAATAATAGATTTAAAATGATTCAAAAAACATGGGAACCTCAAAAAAAGGCAGATATATTGAAAAATTACTAAAAAAAGCAGACAAGGTACTCCAAGAAGGAGTCAAAAAAGCCGACGAAGTGTTGGATGATGCAGTAGAGCTTGGAATAATGACTACAAAACAAGCTGGTAAGACAAGTAAAGAACTTCGCAATCACGCAAAAAAAGAAAGAAAAGCATTACAGAAAAGAGGAATTGAAAAAATTAACGCGGGAATTACTGCTGCAAAAAGTGTAACGTCAAATACTCAAAATGACTTGGAGATACTGAAAAAACTTGGTAAGTTAAGAAAGGCTGAAATAATTACAGAGAAAGAATTTCAAGCAAAGAAAAAGAAAATTTTGGATAGAATATAGTATGAAAAAATCAAATATTTTTGGATCAGGCGATAAAAGAAAAGTAAACTTAGATTGGTTTACAAACAAAACATGGATGAAAGTTCTTTCAGACAAAATAAAATCAAAAGAACAAGATATCTATCATGTTCATTTTGAGAGAGGATCTAGAACAAAAATTCATTCGCATAATGGAAATCAAGTGTTAATTGCAACAAAAGGCAAGGGAAGTCTTGAGATTTTTCGAAGATATGGTTCAAGTAAAACGAATTTCAAGATTAAAAGAATGGAGAAGTTCATCCTCAACGAGGGAGATATTGTACACATTCCAGCTAAGATTCTTCACACTCATGGCTCAATTGACAAAAAAAAGACATTCTCCCATATTGCAATAAACATCTTACCTAGAAAAAATGCAGTATACAAAACAATATGGTATGAATCAGATTTTAAAACAAGAGTTTCAGAAATCATTTAGACAATATGTCGCTAAGAAAAAATTCTGAAATCAAGTTTATTCAAGGTGATGAAGGGACCAAAATTAAACAATATTTTCATCCCCACAACACACTAAATGGAATTAATTATAGCATAGCGCAATTTTCACTAGAATCAGGAAAAAAATCTAAACTTCACAAAATGAGTTCGTCTGAGATCTACTATATTTTAGAAGGAAGTGGAAACCTAAAGATCGACGAAGACACATACCAACTTGAAAAAGATGATTCTGTATATGTTCCACCAAATTCTAAGCAGTTTATTGAAAATACAGGCTCGATTAATTTGAGGTTTTTATGTATAGTAGAACCTGCATGGAAAGCAGATGATGAAATTTTATTAGAATAAGCAAGATTTGGCACAAAATCTTATGTAATTATTTTTAACACATGACATGTTTCTAAAAGTAATGGACACACTCCAGGCATTCAGAGTATTGAACGTAAAACAAGGCTCATCTCAAATTGAGATCAAAACAGCTTATCGAAAGCTGGCACTAGAATTACATCCTGACAAAAATAAGGACAAAGAAGAAGATGCACAATTTAAGAAAATTACTGAAGCATATAACCATCTTAAGAAAAATCACAATCAAAAGAGCAAATCAATACATCAAGAATATACTGAAAGCAAATCAAACACAAAGACAAACTTTAAGAGAAAACCTCAATGGGGAGCTCCAGGAGACGGAAAAATTCCTGAGCAAGACTGGAGTAAATTTACTCGTGAATTTGAAGAAGGAGATCCTGATTTTTGGAAAGAATATGAAAGTAAATTCTGGAAAGAATACAATGCTCGTATACGCCCAGATGGTAAAAATGGAGAGTATGATAAAGCAAGAGAACCTAACAACCAGCCAAACCTTTTCGTAAATGTAGACAAAAGTTTGTGTATTGGTTGTTGTAGTTGTGAAACTATAGCACCGGGGGTTTTTGAAATAAACAAACAAAGTAGATCAAATCCTAAATCGTCAGTAATCAATCAAAAAGGCGCGGGGGTAAACAAGATAATGAATGCTGCAAAAACTTGCCCGACAAAAGCAATTAGCGTAGATAATATTGATTCAAGAGAGAGATTGTATCCTTATTGAGATTAGATTTTTAATTTTTTGTAAAGTTCTTCAATTTCAGATTCAGATAGTGTCAATGTAGAGTTAAACATACTATGAATTGTACCTGCTGAATCATTTGCACTTCGTGGAACTAGGTGTACATGGACATGAGGAACTTCTTGTCCAGCTTCTTTTCCATTATGTACTGCAACCAAAGTTGCACCAGTTAGAGCATCTACTTTAGAAATCATCAAATGAACAAGAGAGAACAAATCAGTATTTTCTTTATGACTCATATCTTGAATTTTTTGATGATGATTTTTTGGGATTACAAGTACATGTCCCTTTGCAAGTGGAAATGCATCTAAAAATGATATACTGTTTGAGGTTTCTTTAAGAATTTTTGCCGGAATATTACCTGCAATGATTTTACAAAAAATACAATCCATGAGATTTCATTAAGGTTTCAAAATATTAAATCATCGATTTTGAGTTTATTTTCATTTTACCATAGACCGCCATCACCTGCATTTGGATCTAATTTCTTTGCAGGAACGTTTCCATGTGCTTTTTTCATATGTCTTTTCAAACGCTCAGGATCATGCAATTCAGTGCCACATTTTTCACATTTTGTTTGGTTTTCATTATCTTTGTTATGTTTGAACAAACCCATTACCTGATAAACTCTTGAAATACATTAAAAATGATTCGAAGTGTCCTTTAAAATTTAATTCCCAAGGGGAAATGTAAGTCTAATCATAAATCATCAAGTCTTTTTCTTCAAGCATACTATGAAGATTGTTTACTGAGCGATAGACATCCTTCTCAGTTTTGGCTCCAGTACAAACTAGTTTTCCTGATGAAAAAATCAGAATTACTGTTTTAGGATCAAGCATTCTATGAATGACCCCAGGAAATTGTTCAGGTTCATACATACTTCGAGGCAATGTTCTTGCAGCTAGCTCAAGATGAACTCGGCCTCCAAGATTTATTGAGGATACAATGTTTTGAACAGTTACAACTGCATCTTTTTTGATTTTAATTCCATCTTTTCGAAGTTTTTGTACAACTGTCTTTACTGCCTTTCTTGCCATCTCTTCTGATTTTGAACCAGTGCACACCATTTTTCCCGTACTAAAAAGCAATGTTGCAGTTTTTGGGTTTTTGAGACGAAAGACTGCACCAGGGAATTGGTCAGGATTGTACTCCACACCAGGGAATTTTTTTTGAATATCATATAGATCTAATTTCTGATCTATCGTAGCTGATGCCACAACATTTACAATTTCAATTATAGGTTTCGTGACTGGCATAGAAATCAAGTTAAGTGAACCATATTTAAAGAAATAATATGCGGTGTGGCGTAATATAGTAGATGGTACTTGTATTGATAGGAATTATAGTAGGAATTCTAATAGTAACAATTCTGATTGTCAAGGCATCTAAAATACATTCCAAGGAGGTACTAGGGATTGATATGTTTTGTAGAAAGTGCGGGATTAAGACAAATGGACTAAAGTGCCCTAGATGTGAAAAAAAAACCCAGTCATTTGGTGTTTAATTTTAGATACATCCTGCTGTGTTTCTCAACTCTGAAAATCATCAACATTCTTTGATTAAACGAATCCTTTTGGATTATCTTACTGCATTGCAATCATCTTGTTGTACAGACAAACTTTCATTTTCAGTTCATGAATCATGTTCTCTCTTTTGTGAGACATGACATGCTCACCAAACATTCTCTTGAATGCAGAAAATACTGATTCAACAATCCATCTGTCCCCATAGCTTACGCTGTTCCTCCATAATTCATAGTTGAATAATTGAGCCAGAACAGCTTTTCGTCTTGGGTAGCAGTCAGTGCTAACTGATGAGTTCTTTCTTGTTTTGATTCCAGGAATTACACCTTCATGATACAAATATGAAAAACAATCCTTGGCATCATATGCACCATCAGCTAGTGTCTTGACTATATTTCCAGACTCTTTTGATTGCTCAACTAGTGATACAAAATGTTTTGAATCATGTGACTTGTCATCTGTTATTTCTAAACCTGTGATTTGTTTAGATTTCACATCTACTGCAACATGAATCTTCAAGAATCCTCTTCTTTTCTGCCATTTCTGCCTCATCCACTCACCACGATTGGCAACCTTGACTCCCGTACTGTCAATTGCAATGACGATATCTTTTCCAAGTTTTGGATTCATCTTGATGTGTAACTTGTTTACACGCTTCCAGATTGCAGAATATGTCGGAGTTTTTGATTTCTCTTTGAGGTGTGATTTTATCAGACCTTCAGTTTGTCTGAATGGCAGATGCAAATAGAGATGACAGCACCCTAGTGCCTCCATGAATGATTCAGGATAGATATACTGACGTCCTTCCTTTTTGTGGTTCATCTCTTTTAGTTCTGTACTCCATTGTTCCATGGCATCAAAAGACAGCATGATTTCCCCACGTCTAACTAGTGATGTGTTGTATTTTTTCCAATTCCTATTCATGGAATCATACAAAATATTCTGATCTAAACCTTGATTGGTAGAATTAGTTGGACAAACTAGTCATGTTAGGAAACACAGCAATACATCCCATAGAAATTACAAATTATAATTAATGAATATTAAGATAAATTATAAAGGATACTCAATTTTTAAAAAACAGTGACAGTAAAAAACATCACAGTTTTAGGTTCTGGAGTAATGGGACATGGAATTGCTCAAGTTTCAGCAACTGCAGGATACAATGTAGTTTTACGAGATATTGAACAAGGGTTTTTGGATAAAGCAATGGAGAAAGTAAAATGGAGTTTGGATAAACTAGTTTCCAAAGAAAAAATTTCAAAAGAAGAAGGTGATGCAATTTTTGCAAGAATCACACCTATTGTAGATTTGAATGAGGCAGTAAAAGATGCAGAATTAATTATTGAAGTAGTTCCGGAGATCATGGATTTAAAGAAAAAAGTATATGCTGAATTAGACAAGGCAGCAGCACCAGAAGTAGTTTTTGCGTCAAATACAAGTACATTACCAATTACTGAAATAGCAAATACAATATCACGCCCTGAAAAATTCATAGGAATTCATTTCTTCAATCCACCACAGTTAATGAATCTAGTCGAAATTATTCCAGGAGAGAAAACATCACAAGAAGTAATTGATTTGACTCAAGAATATGTTCAATCAGTTAACAAACAAGCAGTAGTCTGCAGAAAAGATGTTCCGGGATTTATAATTAACAGATTGTTTATTCCAATGGTTCACGAAGCATGTTATGTAAAAGACAGAACGGGAGCATCGCTTGAAGAGATTGACTCTGCTGTCAAATTCAAATTAGGATTTCCAATGGGTATCTTTGAGTTAGCAGATTTTACAGGAATGGATGTAATTCACAAAGCTACTATAGAGATGCATTTACGAGACAAAAAAGTAATCAACCCTCATTCTTTAGTTGAAAAAATGTTTGATGAAAAAAAACTTGGACAAAAATCAGGAGAGGGATATTACAAGTATTCAGATGACAAATATGAAAGAGTTTCACTTTCAGAAGAATTAGCAGCAAAATGTGATCCAATTCAGATTGTTGCCAACATACTAAACAATGCGGCATGGCTTGTCACAAATGGTGCAAGCGACATAGAAGAGATTGAAAAAGCAGCACAGTTAGGATTAGGACTAAAAAAACCATTGTTTGAAACAGCAAAAGAGATAGGCATCAAAAAAATTGTTGGTGAATTAAACAAACTTGCTGAAGAACACGGTGAGTTTTACAAGCCAGATCCATTACTTTTGTCTATGCAGTAGTCAGTATAATGTTAATCTGAACTCTTTTGAGCCATTCTTGAAGCCTCGCCACTCTTAATTTTATTAAAATCATCAAGAATTTCAGCATCCGTTGACTCTGTGTCACTATTGTGTGATGTAGTAATTAATTCTAAAATTTTCTTTACAGCTTCCTGAGGAGTATCAGCTCCGACAATTTTGATATTTTCTCTATGATCAAGAAAACCATCAATGTATGGTTCAACAGAACTTTTTATGTTTCTGATTGCAACCATGGGTTTTTTGTACATGTATGCAGCACATACTTCGGATAAAGTACCAGAACCACCACCTACAATAATTACTCCGTCAGCAGTTAATGCATTTAGAAAATCACGAGTAAGTCCCATACCAGTTGGGATTACAATGTCACAGAATTCATTAGCCATTGTAGCATCATCCTGAGGAATTATTCCTACAGTCAACCCATTTGTATCATAAGCTCCATGTGATGCAGCAGCCATTACTCCACCCAATCCACCTGTTATCAAAACAGAATCAGATTTTGCAATTTCTGCTCCAATTTCGTATGCAAGTTTTTCATGTTTCGGTGTGCAACCATTTGTGTTATTCCCAATAACTAAGATCTGACGTTTCTTTGTCATTCATTTTCTCCTTCATGAATTAATTGGAGTTTTTTGGTAAGGAAGCTTTGGAAAGTGATTTCCATCGGAGTTGATGAATTCGCAGTAATTTTCTGGCTTTGGATAATTTCGTTTTCTAATCTTTCCCGTATTGCTTGATCAGCTAAGATTTGATGTCTTAATGAAATTGCTTGTTTTCTGTTACCAGTGTGTATTTGAATCCAGCAATAACCTGTTTGGCTGTCATCAATTTCTATTTCAGTTATTTTCATATTAGAATTATTTGACGTTTACTTTTTAGGGTTTCAATTTTTTTCCGAAGGAAAGTCATGATTATTTGATAAAATCATACATACAAAAATTCCCTTACCTGAAATTGCTTGGGCACTATGTTTTATTCCCTTTGGAATGAATATGGTTGAAGGCGACGTCACATTATAGGACTCATCTTCCAATTGAATCTCATATGTCAAGCTAGAGTCTTCAGATAGTATCAGATTAATTTCATCATGGTTGTGTTTGTGTAATTTACTATATTTTGGAAGATCTTTAGAGGCATCAACAAAGTGAACTGCGATATGGGTATCTGATTGAGGAATCAAAGATTTGTTCAACATGGATAATCGTTTGATTGGAGCCTTGCTATGAAAAGGAACCTTATCAAGTGATTCGATGACACCTTTTTTGATAAATTTTTGATATTTGTTCACGAATCAATTAGTTATTCTACCAATTATATCAGTTATCCATCCCGTGATCATATAAGCAACAAAGTCCAAATAATATTATTGCAAGTAGATAGAACCTCAGAATGGTTTGTTCCAAAATTTGGCTCTAAAAAATTTCGAATTAGTATAGGAATTTTATTTTTACCATACACAAGTATTGTTACTTGCTTTGCTGCCTTGGGAGCAATTTCGGGACCGCTGCAATTGGAGCGAGTAGCAGCAATTTGTGTGATTTACGTCTTAGCACTAGGAGTTGGTGCACACCTACTTGATGCTGTAGGAGGTAAAACAAAACCTTGGGGAAATTTGCCAAAAAGAAAGGTTTGGATTATGGCACTGGTTGCTATAGGCATTGCATTTTCTGTAGGCATTTATTTTGCATTTTTAGATTCTCCTTGGCTTTTTCTAATAGGGACTGTTGAAGGCTTTTTTCTATTTGCATATAGTCTAGAATTGTTTGGAGGTAAATTTCACAATAATCCATCAACAATATTTTCGTGGGGAATTCTACCTGTTTTTGCAGGTTCTGTCATACAAACAAATTCTATTACCGTTGATACGTTAATTATTGCTACAATTACCGCATTAGTTACTTATACCTTGATTACTACATCTAGACGATACAAACTACTCAAAAGAGATAATGGAGACCCATATATCATCAAAAAGAAAGAACGTATTTTGAAATTAATAACAATTGGAGTTATTGCAGGAACTATTATTTTTTTTATTATGAAATATTATAATTTGATTTGAGAAATTCCAAAAATTCACGAGTAAGTGGTGCTCAATTTAATTTCAATTAAACAGGTGTGTCCTAAAACTGTCCTCTGACATGTCTTCTTACCTCCATCAAGTTAACAACTCGTATGCTGTAACAGATTACACGTAACGCCAACTCTTTTTTCTGGATCAGTTTATTTCTTGATGACAGATTGTTTCCAAAGACAATCTTGAGTACTGCAAAGACAGATTCCACCAGTGATCTCCTGTGATAATGTCTGTCAAACTCATCTTGATTATCTTTGAATAGTGAGACCATCTTTTTCCATGATTGAGAACCTTTGGAATTCCTAATTGTGTTTTTCTTTGGCTTGACGTATGGCGTCTTCTTTAGGGTTGCCACCATGTTGCAGATGTTTCGTGACAGGTATGCAGGATCTGCACAAAAATCACCAGCTACTTTTGGAATTTCCTTGAGCAATTTTGAGAACTGGCGCATTACCTTGTGTTCCTTTTGTCACATCAAAAGATATGATTGCCAGGGACTAGACCTCTTGCGTAATTATTCCTAGGCGTAAATTCTGAGGAAGAGTATTTCCAAAAATTCACCAATATTGAATTTTTAGGCACAAATCTGATCAAAATTCAAAATACTGTCAAAAACCCTTCTAATTGCGCAAGAGGTCTACTGTATTGCAATTAGAATGTGCAGTTTTAGGTAAGATTTTTTGGATTTGTGCCTGTTTGTCTTGATGTCAAACCAGGCTTCACACCTTTTGGTGCTAAACCCTGAACTGTCCGGAGCCATGTCCTTTTTTTGATTGGCTCTGTGAGCCTTGCATTTACTTTTCTAAGATAAGAAATTGGAATTCTTTTCAGACTATCATTGATCACAGTCTTGCTTGGAGCCTTTTGCAATTCCATGATTTCTAGAAGGTTTGGCCTTGATCTCAGGTGCGACTACATGGAACGGTAATCAAATCCAAACTTTACTTTTAGCATTGCGCACATCACTTTGGCTTTTGTCGGGAATGCAGAACGTCCTCCCGTCTTTGGCTTCCATGGCGTATCCATGTTCCACACAGTCTTCTTTACCCTCTCTAAAAATAGAATCTCTTCATCTTTGCGGTACAGGCCGTATACCTGCCAGTCTCGTTTTGACTTTTTGTTTTGCATAAATGCTGTCAAATCATGCGATCAATATCTTGTAGAATCAAGCAATTTTGTCATAGTTGTTTACTTTTCGGACACACCCCAATTAAACAAAAAGGATATTAATTAAAAATACAAACCACATTTATGGAAAGACGTTCAATGCCAGTTTGTTTTACTGAAAAACAATACAAAATGATCGAAGAATTTGCCAAGAGAAATGGTATACTCAATGCAAGTCAAGCCCTTGAAAAAATCTTAAAAAATTAGGAGATTTTTGTTATTTTTATCTTTATTACTAAAGTGGTGTTTTAGTCATGAAATTTTATAATAAGCAAAAGATTATTGCTTCAGCTGGTGCCTTTCTTTTGTATTACATTTAATAGATTAAATTATTTGGAATCTCATAGAGATTATGGGACTATTTAGTAGAAAGCCAGTATATTGTGCTGTTTGTAACAAACAACTAACTCACAAACATAAACCAAAGAGAGAGTGGGGTATTAAAGGCCTACTTTGTGGGGATTGTCATTTTGATAAATCAAAGGAATACTTTGAAGGAAAAATTGTACAACCATGTGTTGAATGTGGAATAACTAAAAAGATCACAGATTTGTGGGAACCTCGATGGCAATGGGACATGGAAGGTTTGCTGTGCAAAGAATGTTTTGACAAAAAAGAAGAGGATCATGCTAAAAAGAAAAATTTTTGTGCATTATGTGGAGGAAAGATGGGATTGATTAGATACAACGCAAAAGGAAATTGGAAGATTGAAGGTCAGCTTTGCAGAAATTGTTGGGATAAGAAGAAAGCAGAGTTTGGATAAAAGTGCGTTTTTTTAAAAAAATTACGTGTGATATTTGTGACAAAAAATTTTCAAAAGAAGAAGAGATGATGAATCACAAACAGATTATTCATGGCAAAGATTTACAATATGATTGTAAAGAATGCAACAAGTATTTTTCAAACATGGAAGATATGAGAACGCATTTACAAAGAGAGCATAGTTACAAAAAAGATAGATAGTTAGATTGCTTTTATTGTTTTTACTACAGGAGGTCTTACTTTGGTAAATACTCTGAATCCACAGATGCATTTGATTTCAGGTAAGCGAGACAATTCAGTATTTGAAACATTCGTTGCACATCTAAGACAGGAGTAGATTACATCAAATGTCTCAACATGGGTCTCTTCAACAGAATCAGAGTTTTCTTCAGCCATATTTATCATCAAAATTTCGATAATTTAAGGATATTAAATTATGTCAAAGACAGTTCAATGTAGACATCATCAGGAATTTTAAGCCTCATTAGTTGTCTAATTGCTTTGTCATCAGCATTAATGTTGATAATTCTTCTATGCATTTTCATTTCCCATTTCTCATATGTTTCAGTACCACTACCGCATGGGGATTTTCTAGTAGCAACATGTAGTCTTTTAACAGGAAGTGGAGTAGGGCCTTTAATTTTAATACCAGTTTTTTTACCAATTCCCATGATTTCTCCACAAACACCATCTAACTTATGCAAACTGGTGGATGTTAGTTTAACACGGGCGGTTTGTGTCATGAAAATCTGCCTATGGTTTGTACTCTTCTGTAATTTCTTTAACTATTCCTGCTGCGATAGTTGCACCCATATCTCTAAGGGCGAATCTGCCCATTTCAGGGAAGTCTTGGAAAGTTTCAATACAAGTTGGTCTTACCGGTCTGATTTTAACAATTGCTGAATCACCAACTTTGAGGAATTTTGGATTTTCTTCCTCAACGGCACCAGTTGCTGGATTGATCTTTTGGAGAAACTCAGTAACAGTTGCTGCAACTTGTGTAGTGTGTGCATGCATAACTGGTGTATAACCGGGAGCAATTGCCGTTGGATGGTGAATAACTATAATTTGTGCTTTGAATTCTTTAGCAACCATTGGTGGGGCATCAGGAGTTCCAAGTACATCGCCTCTCTTGATGTCTTTCTTCTCAACTCCTCTAAGGTTGAAACCAATGTTATCACCTGCTTCTGCTGATGGCATTTCTGTGTGGTGAGTTTCAATGGATTTGATTTCACCGGGGGCACCAGAAGGCATTACAACAATTTTATCACCTGGTTTCATAGTTCCAGTTTCAACCCTACCTACAGGTACTGTGCCAACACCAGTAATGGTGTAAACATCTTGAATTGGAACACGTAGTGTTTTACCAGTTGGTTTTTCTGGTACTGTAAAGTCATCAAATGCTTCAAGGAGTGTTTTTCCAGTGTACCATGACATATTCTCAGATTTTTTAACTAAATTATCGCCTTTCCATCCAGAAACTGGAATAATTGCTACATTTTCTAATTTGTAACCTACAGATTTTATCAATTTTTCGCCTTTTTCTTTGGCTGAATTGAATGCTGCTTCAGTATAATCAACAGCATCCATTTTGTTGATTGCAACAATTAGTTGGCTTACACCAAGTGTTTTTAGCAAGAATGCGTGTTCTCTTGCTTGTCCACCTGCTGCAATTGCAGTATCAGTTTCACCCTCTTTTGCTGAAAGAACTAAAATTGCTGCATCTGCTTCAGAAGCACCAGTAATCATATTTTTAATAAAGTCCCTGTGACCAGGCGCATCAATTAATGTAAAGAAATATTTCGCAGATTCAAACTTTTGGAAAGCAAGATCAATAGTAATTCCTCTTTCTCTTTCATCTTTAATATTATCCATAACCCATGCATACTTGAAAGTGTCACCTTTGCCGGTCTTTTCAGATTCTGCTGCATGTGCTGCGATTGTTCTTTCATCTACAATACCTAAATCCATCAAGAAATGGCCCATAGTTGTTGATTTTCCATTATCAATGTGACCTGTTATAATCATGTTCAAGTGTGGTTTGTCTGCCATATGGACTGCCTCGCTGAGGGCATTTATTAGCGTTATGAATTTTTGAAAAAAACTCTACTTTTTTTCAATTAATTTTAGATCATAAGGTTTTGCCAAAAGCACATAAATCAAGGAGGTAGAAAGAGGAATTATGAAGATTACAGTATCAGTTATCAAAGCAGACGTTGGCGGAGTTGGCGGTCATACAAAACCAAGTGACGGGTTAATTAAAGTAGTAAGAAATACCATCAAAAATTCAGCAGATCTGCTAATTGATTATTATATTGGATATTGTGGGGATGACGTCCACATTGTAATGTCCCATACACATGGAGTAGATAATCAACAAATTCACAAACTTGCTTGGGATTCATTCATGACAGGAACCCGAGTTGCAAAAGAAGAAGGACTTTATGGTGCAGGACAAGACTTGCTAAAAGATTCTTTTTCAGGAAATGTGAAGGGTATGGGCCCAGGTGTTGCAGAATTAGAATTTGAAGAAAGGCCAAATGAAGCATTTACAGTGTTTGCAGCAGATAAAACAGAGCCGGGGGCATTTAACTATCCAATTTATAGAATGTTCGTGGATGCATTAAGTAATACAGGTTTGATTGTGAACAAATCACTTGCTAGCGGTGTTAAGATAAACATAATGGATGTTGAAGAAGGGAAAATTGCCGAACTTGAATTGTGGCAAGACAAACCAACTATTGAAGCTGCACTGATGTATCCAGGAAGATACGTTGTTGATTCAGTCACTACTAAAGAGGGAGAGCCAATTCTTGCAGCGTCAACTGATAGACTACACAACATTGCAGGAACATATGTTGGAAAAGATGATCCAATTTGTCTTGTTAGAACACAAAAGAATTTCCCAGCTACAGAAGAAGTTGGAAGTGTATTTAACAATCCACATTATGTGGCAGGAAACACAAGAGGTAGCCACAATATGCCACTAATGCCTGTAAAACTAAATTCTGCTGCAACTATCAATTTCTGTATTCCAATTGTAGAGGCATTAGTGTTTAGTATGCATAATGGAAAGTTTACGGGCCCATTTGATGGATTCTCAACTCCTGATTGGGATTATATCAGAGAAATTGCAACAAAGAAGGCAATGGCAATTAGAAGTCAAGGATTCATTCATCCAGCAACTCTTGTTCCATCAGAATTAGAATATGCTGAAGGATACAAAGCAAGAATAAGTGTTCTTGAGAGTAAGATGAAGTCAATGGAAGGATATACATCCAAAGGTGAAAAGAAAGAAAATTATGAAGATCCAGATTAGTAATTTCAAATTTTATCAATTATAGGAAATAGTTAAAAGAAAAAAGACCTTACCAAAATAGATGTGGAATTATTTTCAAAAAATTTTTGATTATAAAACTTACATTTTAACAGCATTAGCAGTAATCTCATTTTCAAATTTTATGGCTGTTTTATTTGGACAAACCATACCAGGATTCTTTATGTCATTTTTCAAAATGGCTGGAGAGTATATGATTTTAGGAGCGGTCTTCGTTTTTGCACTAATTTGGCTTCTTAAAGCAAGGCCTCATAATCGTCCAAAACAATATTCAGTGGTTATATTTGATGTGTTTGGGAAAAAGAGCCAAATTGATGGCATTAGAACTAAATTCAAAACATATGATGTTGCTTGGAGTTTTATGAAACAGTACAAAAAAGAATATCCGCTATACAACTTTGCACTAGTGTCAGAACAACCAGAATCAGACAAACCAACAATTTTTAGATACATCTAATTTCAAACTTTTATTCAGGATTAAGTAGAGGATTAGAATGGAGTTTTCTATTTTAGCTGATTCTTTTAACAAAATGGAATCAACTAAAAAAAGATTAGAGTTAACTCAGCATCTAGTAGAATTATTTAGGAAAACCCCTCATGAAGTCATTTCTAAGATTGTGTATCTATTACAGGGAAAACTAAGACCAGATTTTGAAGGAGTTGAATTAGGAGTCGCTGAAAAACTTGCAATAAGAGCAATTTCAAAATCATCAGGAATTCCAATTAAGAAAATTGAAGACGAATATAGGAAAGAAGGAGATCTAGGACATGCAGCATCTATAATACTAGAGCAAAAAACACAGACAACGTTTCTTGTAGAAGACATAACAATAGAAAGAGTCTATGATACATTATTTAAAATTGCCAAGTTAGAAGGTTCTCGTTCACAAGATATGAAGATAAAATATATCTCGAGTTTACTAAATGATGCAAATCCATTAGAAGCAAGTTATATTTTGAAGATTTTGTTGGGATCTTTGAGATTAGGAATTGCAGAGAACACAGTAATGGATGCATTAGCAATAACATTTTCTGGCAATAAGGATAACAGGAAAATTTTGCAACATGCATATAATGTCTCAAGTGATTTAGGAAAAGTTGCTGAAACTATAGCAACAAAAGGTATTGAAGGAGTTGAAAAATTTGATGTTATTTTATTTAATCCAATCAGACCAATGCTTGCTGACAGAGTAAAAAGTGAAGAAGAGGCAATTGAAAAAATGGGGAACAATTTTGCAGTCGAATACAAGTTAGATGGAGAAAGAGTACAGCTCCACATTGAAGGAGAAAAAGTAGTATTGTTTTCTAGGAGTCTAGAAAACATTTCAAGTTATTATCCTGACATTATAGAAAAAATTCCTAAAGCAATTCAAGCAGACAATGTAATTTTAGAAGCAGAAGCAGTAGCAATTAATGAAAATACGGGAGACTTTTTACCATTTCAAGAATTGATGCATAGAAGAAGAAAATACAAGATAGAAAAAGCAGTTACACAATATCCAATCACAGTGAATTTTTTTGATATTTTGTACTGTAATGGAAAAATCTGTTTAGAATTAGACTACAAAGAGAGAAGAAAAAAACTAGAGAAAATTGTGAAAGAAGATGACTTTGTAAAACATATCCCAATGACAGTAGTCAAAAATGATAATGAAATTAAGGACTTTTTAGAAAATAGCATAAATGCAGGCAGTGAGGGGTTGATGCTGAAGATGCTTGACAAACCGTATCAAGCAGGTTCAAGAGGGAGTCATTGGTTAAAGCTAAAACGAGAATATCAAAATGAATTAGGAGATAGTTTAGATCTTGTTGTGATAGGAGGATTTTTTGGAAAAGGGAGAAGAACGGGAAGCTATGGAACTCTACTGCTTGCAACATATGATGAAGATGAAGATATATTCACAAGTATTTGCAAAGTAGGAACAGGATTTTCAGATGAAGATTTGGATCAATTGTATCAAATTTTAAATCCAAAAGTTACAATCAAGAAAAATCCACGCATAGATAGTGAAATGGAAGCTGATGTATGGTTTGAACCAGAACTAGTAATAGAGGTGGTAGCTTCAGAGATTACTTTAAGTCCAATCCATAAAGCAGCAAAAGATAAGATTAGAAAAGATGCAGGCCTTGCTTTGAGATTTCCAAAATTTACTGGGAAAATTAGGGTTGAAAAAGCAGTTGAAGATGCTTCCACAAATGAAGAAGTTATCACATTATACAAAGGACAAAAAAAAGTGACTCATGATAAAAATTTGATATAACCGTGCTCAAAAAATATCAATTATCATAAAGGATTTAAATTACCTGAGAATTGTTCGTTTTCTGTTATGTATAGTGGAGAGCTTGAAGTTCAAGCAAAAAGAAAAGCCATAGCAGTTTTACAAGACGAAATTAACAGAATTCTGAACGCGGCTAGAGAACTTGCAACATTACCTGATCTCATGATGAAAAAAGACAAGACAGGAATCAAAAGTGTACTAGAACAAATTTCAACCATTGAAGAAGAAGTAGAAAATCTAAGAAGAAAGATCACACGAGAAGTAGCAGATGTTGGAGGGCTGATCATGAATAGAGAAAATCTTCTCAATACAGCATATACGATGGATGAAATTGCAGGCTACATTACAGGCATCTCATTCAAACTTTCAAACGTAAAACTAACTACGCTAAAAAGTGGAAGCCTTGACAAAGAGATCACAAAGCTGATTGAACTAGTTGTAGATGAAGTATACAAGCTAAATGAGATCATTAGAAGTCTTAACACAAACACTGCAAATGCAATTGAATTGGCTCAAGAAACACAGACAATAGAGAGAGAAATTGATATCAAATATAGACAAGCTACAATTAAACTTCTATCTGAAATATCAAACACTAAAGAATTAATGTTGATGAAAGATGTGATAGAAGGAATTGAAGAGATGGCAGACAAATGCCAACGGGTTTCAGATTCTTTCATATTACTAGCATTGAGTCTATAATCAAAACAAACCATTTTCCATTTTTACTTTATTTTCAATTCTTCAAGAACAACTATATTCAGCTAGAGAATTCATATACACTTAATGTTTCATAAGAATTATGAAAAGTGAATTAATTGAAAATCGAATCATTGTTTGGAATATTGATGATTCACGTAAGCTTTTCAGTCAAGGGTATTATGGAAAACCAATAGGCATTCCAAAACCAAAACTTGAAGAAATAGATGTTCCACTAATTTTAGATCTAATTGAAGGACTATACCTTTTAGAAAATAAGAAAATCACCATTAGTAAATCAAAACAAAAAGTAACCATTGATAAAATGATTGAGATTTGCAAAAAAGAATATCATGATTTTGACAAAAAATATTTAGTTTACAAAAATTTCAGAGATAAAGGATACATCATCAATCCTGGAATAAAATTTGGTTGTGACTTTGCTGTCTATGAAAAAGGGCCAGGAATTGATCATGCTCCATATCTAATTCAAGTCTACAACAGAAATGAGCCAATTACATCAACAGGAATTGTTCTTGCAGGACGACTTGCAACTACAGTTAGAAAGCAATTCATTTTAGCAATTCCTAAAGGCAAAGACAAAATAGATTTTCTTGCTTTAGATTGGTGGAAAGCTTAGACTGCTTTTATATGACCAGCTATTCTGTCATAAATTTCAAAAAGTTCTTTGGTAATACCAAATGCAAGATGATTATCCCATTTACTTCTAATTCTGATTACTCCTTCAGTAGGTTCAACATAGATGGTAGCATATTTGACTGATTGTTTTGCAATCATTTCATTAAGTTCATTATCTTCATTTAGTTTTGAAGATATACTACCAGGACCATTCCATTCAACTTTAACAACAGTTTTTGCACCAAAATGTCCTTTAGTTGTTAGTTTTGTTTTTGCAAGATAGTTTCTAACAGCAGCACCAGCATCCTTTCTTACAATGAAATGTGCTTGAAATCTGTCTTGTGCGCCCCAAGGAATTGGATTTGGATCTTGCATTTTTATCCCTTTTGAATAATTTGTATTACATCGATGTTAGAGTTCTTGACATCAAGACATCCCCTATTAGTTATCATTCTAGGTGCTTGAGTAAAATATTTACTATAATAATCATCTTTTTCAACATCATCAGTTCCAATTTCTTTGGATTCTGAATCCACTCCAATCTCCTTTAACATATCACTAAATTTTTCAGGCCATGTTTGATTAACAAATGTATCTGATTCCGTATCATGCATAAAAAATCATGAATCATACCCACAAATAAAGATATCAAAGAATTATTTTCTACATGGATCAATCCAATTAAATATCACAAGAGAAGTTACAGTTTATCATGCTGAAATTTCAACACAAAGTTGCTTTAATTACAGGTAGTGGAACTGGTATAGGTAAAGCTATAGCCAAAAAATTTGTTGAAAACGGAGCAAGTGTTGTTATCCTTGGAAGAAGAAGAGAGCCACTAGAAGAAACATCAAAAATGTTAGAAGAAATTATTTCTGAAAAAAATAGTGGTGCAACAGTTAGAATTTTTTCAGGAGTAGATGTTAGTGAAGAAGCAGGAATGAATGACATGTTTGAGTCACTTAAAAAAGACAATGTCACTGTAGATTACATAATTAACAATGCAGGAGTTTCAGGCCCTGTCACATGTTTTGCAAATGCACCACTAGATGAATTCAAAAGTACTATTGGAATTCACCTTACTGGAACTTTCTGGGGTTCTGTACAAGCACTAAAAGTAATGAAAGAGGGAGGAAAGATCATTACAATTTCAACATTCTTTACTGAAGAACGACCATTGGAGCAAAGACCGTACAGATTTAGAAGTCCATATACTGCATCCCAAGGTGCAAAGAACAGATTAGCGGAGGCAATGTCATGGGAATTAACAGATAAAGGAATCATATCCATTGCAACAAATCCAGGACCAGTACACTCTGATCGAATTTACAAGACTGTTTATCCTAAAGCAGCATCGGAATTTATGAGAGTAAGTGGATTTGAAGATTTAGTCCCAATTGAAGTAGATGCGGCAAGCAAAGAATTACTCCCATTATTAGGTGAAAATGAAAATGTGATCAAAGAAGGAATTGTAAAGGCTGCAGAAAAACTGGCAAACGGAAAAGATATTTCCAAACTAACTGAGACATTTACAAATCTATTAAACAAAATTCAAACTATTGCTGAAAAAGTTCAAAACAACACATCACATATGATTGCAAATCAAGAATTCTTATCACAAGGACAAGTTGCAGAGTCAGTTCTTAACTTGTGTGATGACGAAATAGCAAAAATTCTAAATGGAAAAGTAGTTCCTGGAGACAGGGTATTTTATCCTGTAAAACCACATATTGGAACCACAACACCTGGAGTTCACCAACCAGATTTTGAAGGAAAAACAATTGTATTTACCATTGATGCAACTGATAAAATAGATGCTGAAAGAGTTGAATTTTTGGCACAACATGTTGAAAAGAATGGCGGAAAAGCTGCATGTTTCATTTCACAATCGACTCCAACAGAACTTCAGGAATACATTAGTGGCAAATTCCATTCCCATATAATGGATATCAAGAATCCTGAAGAGGTAGAAAAATGGCTTAATACTGCTAAAACTAATCATGGTGAAATCTTAGCAGTAATTCATGTTACTGGAAAATTGCCGGAAATCTCAAAATTAACCGAATTATCAAGAGCAAAATGGGAAGAACTTACTGAAAAATTTATCTCAACCCCAGCAACTGTAGCCCAAAGAGCACTTGAGCAATTTGTCCCAGGTGGAGGTAAAGATCCTCGTCTTTACAAAGATGCAAAAGGTGCAATTATGATTATAGGTCCAGACTTGCCAATCGGAAGGAAGGTAACAGGAACCCAAAGAGCTCAAGTAGAAGTTTTCAGAGGCGCATTAAGACCATTTACAACCACAGTTAACCAAGAATTGAGTGATGTTCTAAAGTCAAAAATTAGAATGCTTACAATATTTCCAGGCACAGTAGCAGGCGCAGAGCCGAGCAATCAAAGAATTGCAGAGGCAATTAATTTCCTTGTGTCAGATAGTGCATCTTCATCATCAGAAGTTACTTTCTGTGTTGATGAATTAAGATAAGACTGAAAAAATTCTGAACTTAGGGATGATCTCTCTAACATTCAATCGTAAAAGCTTGACCATAATTCCAATGTGTTACTTGCACGTTCTGAATGTAGAACTGATATTCATGTCCATATTGACCTTTAAATGGAAGTGTTGTTGGTATTGTATATCTATAGGAACCATTGTTAGGAGTACTTGATACGATAGTTTGTGCAACAGTCTGCTTTGTTTCCTAACCCCAACTAATCATTAACATTCTCTAATTATTAGTGTGTTGCATAATTCCCACTGCTCGCTTAGAACATGCACGGGCCTTGCATATTTTGGACTACACCGCTCCTGCCCCCATGTCTACCAGCTTGTTGTACGTGGCCACCTTGATCCTGACTTCCTGCACCATGTTCTTCCACTTTAGCGAGTACAGGTGCTCGCCGAACATCCGCTTGAATGAACTTTGTTTCCCAATTCCACTCTAAACATTCATTCTCAAGACAAATCCCAAACTAACTATGATTCATCTCCTGTTCCAGTACAGCATCAATCATCAAATTGTAAATCATCACCTTGAATTTTATTTCCCTTACAACGTTACACCAAACTCTTGCAGAAACATTCTCTCCTAAAATTCTCTTAAATGTAGAAATTGCAATCTCTACTGTCCAACGTCTGCCATAACCAATATCTTTCTTCCACTGCTTTTGATTCTCTTTTCTTTGTTGCTCTGTTAAACCATCAAACATCTTGATATTTTCAGCATTCATTTCACAATGGCCAAGCTGCAACAATCCCTGCTCTTTTCTTAACTTGTTTCCTTTTGTCTTTGGTGAGAAATTTTTTCTTACTGGAATTATTGGTATGACATTTTTCTTTTCACATTCTTTAAAATTATCGTTGGTGTCATATGCGCCATCAGCACCAACTAACAATTCTTCGGATTTTTTGACATTAGAGGAATTCTCAATGTTGTGCAATGCTTCAGATAACAATCTCTCAAATTCTGGTGCATCGCCTGATTTCTCATCCGTAATTGACACTGCATAAATTTTCTTGGTCCTTGAATCAACCATGATGTGCATCTTGATGAATCCACGTCTTAGATCCCATTTTTCACCCATCCAGTCACCACGACTAGTTGGTTTGAGTCCTGTAGAGTCACCTGCCAAAAATACAATCTCTGTTTTTGTCTTTCCATCTGAGAACCAACTCTTGCCATTATTATCTTCTAGGCTTGTCTTGTTGATTCTCTTCCAAATTGCTGAAAAGTTTGGTGATTTTTCTTTTCCCAACATGTCTTCAATTATTCCCTGCAGTTGTCTGTATCCAGTACCTACAGTGTTTCTGAATAATGCAGTTACCATAAAACACACATCTGAATATACAAACGGATGTCCGACCTTTCCATCATTTAGTTGTTCAACACCTTCTGACATTATATCATCATCAAGATGTAACACATAGAATTTACCACGTGAAATGTATCGCCTGTCATCATATTTTATCTTCTGAGGCATAATTTGATATGAAAATTTTGCGATCCAAATCTTTTTCGATTATATTTTGAGGCTAGATGAAATAATTAGGAAACAAAGTTCTTGAATGCAGAGAACACGATTTCCACCAGCCATCTCTTGCCATACTCGACCTTCTTTTTCCATTCCTCCCGGAAGCGCCTTTTCTCGTCATCTAACATCTTCCACACGTGGCTGTCAGCAGATCCGCCAAGCTGCTTCCTGACTGCGATCCCCCATGCGTCGCCGGTCCCTTTCCCGCGCGCCATTGAGTTTACCTTGAGCTTGATGCGTGAATCCACGCCACGATCCCTGCATGCAGTCACGTTGTTTCTGGAAGCATAAGCAGCATCCCCGTACAGGCAGCATCCTGCGTCTGCCGGCCCGGCGGCGGAATCCTGCGTCTGACCTGTCCGTGTCACAACCTCCAAGGCCTCATCAAGCAGCGGAATGAGCATCGGCGAGTCCCCGGTTCTGTCGTCGGTGACCTGGACTGCCAGTATCTTCTTCGTGTCCACGTCCACCATCACGTGGAGCTTGACGAAACCTCTCCGGATCTTCCATTTGTGTCTGATCCACTCTCCCCTGTTGTGCTGCTTTAGGCCGGTAGAGTCGACTGCGAGGCGGACTGGCACTGTCCCGCCGCCCGTGACGGTAAACACGCTGCCATTCCTTTTGACCTCCAATGCTTGGAACCTCCTGTATATTGTGGCGTAGCAAGGCGTGTCCCAGTCACCGAGCGTCTCAATCAGCATTCCCTGCAGGTGCCTGTACGGCAGCCCCGTCATCGATTTTACCACCGCCAAGGCCGCAAACAGTGACTCGGCGTACCGGAACGGCGCGCCCACCTTGTTCCTGTTGGCGACCATCACCTCCTCATGCCTTTGTGGATCGTCCAGGATGATCAACGCTTGGCCGCGCTTGACGTATTTCTCGTTGTCAGTCGTCACCAGTCTGTATCTGATCTACTGATCCTTAGCTTTTTCGGTCTCGGACGGAGTGGGGATATTTACGGTAATGTACTAGGAGGAATTATGCAACACACTATCCTTCCTTTTTGTGGTTCATCTCTTTTAGTTCTGTACTCCATTGTTCCATGGCATCAAAAGACAGCATGATTTCTCCACGTCTAACTAGTGATGTGTTGTATTTTTTCCAATTCCTATTCATGGAATCATACAAAATGTTCTGATCCAAACCTTGTTTGGTAGAATTAGTTGGACAAACTAGTCATGTTAGGAAACACAGCACAGTTAGATAGTAGCTGCAGTCATTTCGTGACACAAATCCGTTTTTGCCAAAATCTACAAGCTTGTTGTATACCCATCTGCATACTGCCAGGTTGTTTTGCAATTTCTTTTCCTGAGTGTCATTTGGGTACAGTCTGAATCTGTAGTTTCTTGTTATCATGAAGTTGCCCAGCTTTGATATTGTGATGCAATGTTAAATTGCTTGTCATGAGAACCGCTGCAAGCTCGGCTGTATACAATATCAACTATCATTTGGTATGATATCCAAAATATCGCAAGAAGATTCCAGCTGGCAGAACAGTTGAGAGATGCTGTGTTTCCTAACATGACTAGTTTGTCCAACTAATTCTACCAAACAAGCTTTAGATCAGAATATTTTGTATGATTCCATGAATAGAAATTGGAAAAAATGCAACGAATCACTAGTAAGACGTGGAGAAATCATGTTGTCTTTTGATGCTATAGACTCATGGAACACAGAACTCAAGGAGATGAACCACAAAAAGGAAGGACGTCAATTTGTTTATCCTGAATCATTCATGGAGGCACTAGGGTGCTGTCATCTCTATTTGCATCTGCCATTCAGACAAACTGAAGGTCTGATAAAATCACACCTAAAAAACAAATCAAAAACTCCGACATATTCTGCCATTTGGAAACGTGTCCACAAACTCAATATCAAGATGAATCCAAAACTTGGAAAAGATATTGTTATTGCAATTGACAGTACAGGAGTCAAGGTTGCCAATCGTGGTGAGTGGATGAGACAGAAATGGCAGAAAAGACGTGGTTTCTTGAAGATTCATGTTGCAGTAGATGTGAAATCTAAACAAATCACAGGTTTAGAAATAACAGATGACAAGTCACATGATTCAAAACATTTCATATCACTAGTTGAACAATCAAAAGAGTTTGGAAATATAGTCAAGACACTAGCTGATGGTGCATATGACGCCAAGGATTGTTTTTCATATTTGTACCATGAAGGTATAATTCCTGGAATCAAAACAAGAAAGAACTCATCAGTTAACACTGACTGCTACCCAAGACGAAAAGCTGTTCTAGCTCAATTATTCAACTATGAATTATGGAGGAATAGCGTAAGCTATGGAGATAGATGGATTGTTGAATCAGTGTTTTCTGCATTCAAGAGAATGTTTGGTGAGCATGTCACGTCTCACAAAAGGGAAAACATGATTCATGAATTGAAAATGAAAGTTTGTCTGTACAACAAGATGATTACAATGCAGTAAGATAATCCAAAAGGATTCGTTTAATCAAAGAATGTTGATGATTT
This sequence comes from Candidatus Nitrosopumilus sp., assembly GCA_965247045.1. Lineage (GTDB taxonomy): Archaea > Thermoproteota > Nitrososphaeria > Nitrososphaerales > Nitrosopumilaceae > Nitrosopumilus. The sequence continues at coordinate 207,874 of CBDFGF010000006.1, read as the reverse complement.
TCAGAGTTGAGAAACACAGCACTAGATTACACAAAAAAACCAATGAAAAATGGCAAGACCACATATTACATGGCTGCAACAGAAACTAAAACAATTCAAATCAAAGAGGGCAGGTTTACAAAATACATCAAGCGAAAAGACACGCAAACAAGTTTAGACTTTCTCAAAAACAAAAACGGTACAAAAATTTATGAAAATCCAGACAGACTGACAAAGGCAAAATTTGAAGAATCCATCAAACAGCAACTAATTGATCTATACATCTATCTTGGAAAAATTACAAACATTGAGGAATTAAAAGCCAAAAGAAAAGAGGGGTATAGAACCACTGGTAACTTTTGGTTCGATAGACCCATTCACTCTTTACGCCACATTGGCGGTCAATGGCATTTGCTTAAAACAAAATACAATTACGGATATGTTGCAGTTTTAGGCGGTTGGCACACCATTGATGAGTTGAAAAAATCCTACGGTGAGATGCCACCTGAAGTAATGGATTCATTGCTAGAGGAATTTGATTACTGATGAAATTATATCAGTTCAAAATCTGTAAATTGAAAGGGATGGCTGCATGCAGGTGGAATGAAATTGTAAAAATTTTTGGGCGAAATGTGGTTATGTTTGGTTTTGTATTTTGAAAAACTCATAGCCGTTTAGTATTTCCACATTAAGTTTATCATATACATATTTAGAAAAAAAGAAAAGATCAGAATCAAACGTTAATAGATGCACAACCTTGTCACTGTTTTTATCAGCCAAGAGTACCGCTTCTGCAAGTATTTCTCTATCTTTTTTAGCACTATCATCTGGATTCGATAGATCAGGTGGTATGCCTTGATCTCCTTTCTTTTTCTTCCTTGATTCCCATTTTTTATTTTTCCAGTTGTCTACTATTGATTTCATGGTAGGATCAGCATCAATGTCTTGATACATCTTAGTTATTTTGTCATACATCTCCTTCATTTGGTTCTTTTTCAAGTTCTTGTCTTTTGGAAGTTTTTTATAATTTGTGGATTCATTGCTGGTGTTATGTAAATAATCATCTAGTTTGCGAGAATAATAAACACCAATTTCAGAATCTTTGTCAGGTTTACTCTGAATATGCTTATATTCGCCCCTCACGGCTGTTGGAAAATAAAGTGCTTTTTGATCCATGTTAGAGTATAAATATTCTCTAATTTCCTCTTGACGACCATCATCCTTATAATCTTCTTTATAATTCCTCCGTGATTTACAATATCTAAGTAAGACATTTGTATCCACTACTATAACAGGAAGTTTTACAGAATCACTAGGGGGCTGACTATCCTGTTTGTAGTGAATTGGATCCGATATAGGCATAGAAGGTTTTACAGAATCACTAGGGGGCTGACTATCCTGTTTGTAGTGAATTGGATCCGATATAGGCATAGAAGGTTTTACAGGTATTTGTTTAGTTGGTATCGTTGCAGGTTTTCTACGTTTAGCACCTACGATAATTATTGTGGCTGTAACCACCAGTACAATATACAACCACGGATTATAAAATATCTGTCCCGTTTGAAAATCATTTACTAATTCAGTTGTAGGATCATTTACTAATTCAGTTGTAGGATCATTTACTAATTCAGTTGTAGGATCATTTACTAATTCAGTTGTAGGATCATTTACTAATTCAGTTGTAGGATCAGGTATCAACTGAGTTGTAGAATCAACTATGTCATTTGTCTCAATATCACGACAAACAGGATTTTGCTGATTATCTAATCCATAGTATGTTCCACGAGGACAAGTTCTTTTTTCATCACTGATTGGAACGCATATAATATTTTTTCCATCAACTTCTACTTTGTATCCTATCTTACAAAGACGTTCATCGCTAGATGATTGTGCAATACTAGGAAGTATTGTGACTGTTAAAAGACAAATGATTGTAATTAAGAGGATAAATCTCATAAGAAAATATTCAAAAACTAGAACATAAATATTGAGTAATGCCACCCATTTGGAACAGATTTTACCAGCAATTTTGTTAATACTTCAAAGAGATCCCTCTGAATCGAAATTCAATTTATTTTAGATACAGATGGAAGTATTGCTTTGAAACTCCACAGTAGTGACCATCCATGTCTTGGCATATCTCCAAAAACCTTCGATTCCATTAGACCTCTTGCGCAATTATTAGCAAAGCGTAATCGCTTAATCAAATTGATTCATCGTCATGGAATCACGGCAAAATCCTTCCACCATTGTATCATGAAATTGACCAGGCTACAGATGATGTTGCTAATGCAGTCATAACGGCACAACTATTCTACACAATAGACCTCTTGCGTAATTAACACAATTTGATCAGATTATGCAGATTTACTCACAGCAAGATCCAAAGCTGAGAACGGCTTCCTAGAAATCATCATTCTTTGACACATTTGTAGATCACACTAAACTGCATGGATCAATCAGAATGGATGCCTTTTGGCATCCATGAACAAGAAATACAGACGCATGATCCGCATCATGCTGTCCATATTAAAGAAAATGCATGTTCCATTATTTTTGCATCCAAAATCCAAACACACATTTTCAATACACCAGCATATCGTACTGCTGGTTCTTAGACAGTACGAGTCAAAAAGCTACGAGTCATTTGTGGAATGGCTTGAAGTGGCCACTGCGATTGTAGTTCAATTACAATTAAAGACAATTCCACATTTTACAACGCTGCAAAAGGCAGCAGCAAGACTCAGTGACATCTTACTGCATGTTGCAATTGGCAGGTTCATTGGAATCATATCTCCTGGAAAAATATTTGCAGGCGCTGATGCAACCGGATTTGAAACTAGACACGCAGCTCCCTACTACACTTACAGATGCAATCTCAGGCATGCATACACCAAATGCTCAGCAGGTTCTGATATGAAATCACAACTAGTTTGTGCAGTTGTGATCCAGCACCATCCAGTGAGTCATGACATCAAACATTTCCCACAATTGTTTGCACAAATGCTTGAGGTCACTACAATGTGGATTATGGTACTAGACAGAGGATATGATGCTGAATGGGTCCATCAGATGATTCAAGATGAGAATGTACGGTCAATGATTCCAGTCAGAGGCAACAACATGATTTCAGATACGCATGGCAAACACAGGAAAATGATGAGAAGAGAGCTTGATGAGTCATTGTACTATCAGCGTAATATGACTGAAACGATATTTTCTGTAATCAAAAGAAAATTTGGATCAGAAATTAAATCATACAATGAATCCATGAGAACAAAAGAGCTGCTGTATCGTGTGTTGGCTTATAATTGTCACAGAATGTGTATCATTTCTTGTGTGTTATTGTGGATGATTTCTAGGAAGCCCTGAGAACATCCTCATTATTTCATGCTAACATACAAGAAACTAGCCAAAAAGCCAAGAGCGTTCCAGTCATTTACTGGGATTAGCCTAGAACAGTTTGATTTTTTGTCATCTGAGATAGAAAAGAAATACAAGATCACAGAGAAAAAGAGACTCTCCTCCTCTTCCAAGAAGAAGCGGAGACGAAGAGTCGGGCCGGACACAAGTTTGAGCTTCCCGTCAAGGACAGGGCAGTTATGCTTCTAGTATACTACAGGATGTACATCACATACGAGCTTGCAGGGTACCTCTTTAATCTTGACCAGAGCAACGTCTGCAGGGACATCAAATACCTGGAGGCTGCAGTGAGGGGCTCAATACCAATCCCACAGAAGATGATGTACACCAAATCCAAAAAGATAGGGACCATACAGGAGATGAAACGACACTTTCCGGAGTTTCGCGTGATGATTGACTCATCAGAGCAGCAGATCCCAAGGCCAAAGAAGAACAAAAAGAAGAGACAGACGCACTACTCGGGCAAAAAGGGGATGCACACAGTCAAGAACCAGTATACGGTAAACCTTGACGGCCAGATAGTCCACAAGCCTCCGCACTCTCCTGGCAGGCCGCATGACTACAAGATGTTTCAGGCCAAGCATCCTACGATGCTGCCAGATGGGCTGCAGACGTTTGTCGACTTGGGATACGAGGGAATGAGAAATAATTTCCCAGAGTTCAATCCAGTGCTTCCATGCAAGCGCAAAGGAGGCAGAAAACTGACTGCAAGGCAAAAGGAGTTCAACAGGAACCAGTCCAAAATCAGGATTACAGTAGAGCACACCATTGCCCATATCAAGAAGTTCAGGATAATGCAGGGTATCTTCAGGAACAGGCTGCGCCGTTATGACTGCATTAGCAACATCATCTGTAGCCTGGTCAATTTCATGATACAATGGTGGAAGGATTTTGCCGTGATTCCATGACGACGATGAATTAATTTGGCTAAATGACGCGTTTTGTTGGTAATTACGCAAGAGGTCTAATATAACTCAAGTTTGGATCATTTGGTCATGTCAGGAAACACAGCAAATCAATCTAGTCTTATAGTTGTACTACAAACATATTGCAATAAAATTTGTATAGCTTCATGCTTGTTCTTTCCTCTAATCGCCATGTCAATATTTACTTTTTTTGCTGCGTCTTTTATACAGTTCTTGTAAAAATCACTCTGAATTATATCTGATGGAATTATTGGATCATTTACACATAACAAAATAGGTAAAGAATTGGACTCCAAATTTTCTGTAGTCATTCCAAAAACTAGATCTTTGTTGTGACTGAATTCTTTTAGAAATTTGTACATGTCTTTATGAATCTTTGTTAGACCATTTGGATAAATCCAAAAAATAAAGAAATCAAAGGTTTTTTTCTTAAACAAAAACAATAAATAATAAACAAATTTTTTCCTATTTACACTGGTAGATACTTCAACATATTTCCATTTTGTACCGCCCATTTGCTGTTCTAATATTTTTGCCCCTTGATTATGGCAAGATATATTTTTATGAACATTTAATTTTCCAACATTGCCACCTTGTCCATACCTGATATTATAATGCGTATAATTATTTGAATCCCCCAGTTTCTCACTACAAACTATGCATATTTTGGATCTGCCAAACATACAAAATCAATTTCTATTACTCATGCTTAACTTTTTTCATATTGATTTGTAGTTTGTTTGTATTCCATTTGGAGTATCAATTTCTTCAACCGTCTTGACATCATGTTTTAGAAAACTAAGTTAAAAGATTCAAACATATCGGAGTCCAGTCGTGAAATTCTTAGATCTCTTTTTTGGTATCTGTGGCTCCACTTGGGTATGACCAGAGCAGATCACAAGTAGCTGTATCCAAAATACGTGCCTAGGAATAATATTACACAACACATCTAATAACTGAGACTTGGGCATAATGATTTCCAATTTTTAATCAATTTCTTAAATTATTGCAATCAAAAAAGCTAAGGATCTCAGTATGTTTTGTTCATTGGAATGTCAAAACAAGCAAGAATCCCTAGCAACATGAGATGTCAGTCATTTCTTATTGGTGTTTTGTATTTGATCAGAGCATTGTCTCTGTATGAGGATGTAATTAGGCGTGGAAGACCGTATGTTTATCCAACCATTCTGATGGTACAACTATACATCATAAAATCATGGATGAGAATTCCAAGTAACAATACACTGCACTATTTCTTGTTCATCAAATGTAATAATGACAAATTGCTCAAGGTTTGCAGGATACAACAAATTCCAGACAGAAGAACAATTGACAGAAGATTCCAAGTGTTGCCAATTCGCGGCGTGATTAGTACCATGGGGAACCTGTTTGTCTCAGAAGGGTAGGTAGATGATACATCTGCATCAATTGATAGCACAATGCTAAAAGCTGCAGGCCCAGTATGGCACAGATCTGACATCAGACAAAATCGTCTTCCAATTGCAGGAATTGACACTGATGCCAAGTGGGGTTATTCCAAATCAAGGGGCTGGACATTTGGATACAAACTGCACATGAGTTGTCCCACTGGCAAACTGATAGTTCCACTGTCTGCCTGTATCAGCACTGCAAATGCTCATGACGGCAAACCATATGGTACACTAGTTGATTCACTTGCAGGGCTGTTCCAAAACATATTGGCAGATCCTGCGTATGATGATGGCAACCTGTACCATTGCAGCAATGAGAAAAATCTGAGACTGATCTGTCCAGTCAAAGTATATCATTCTACACCACCAGACAGAATAAAGCTGGCAGAGTTTTATGATTCCAAAGAAGGTCAAGAGCTGTACTCTCAGAGAAAGGTGTCAATCGAGCCGTTATTTGAGATTGTCAAAGACATATTCAACATAAGGATATTGCCAGTAAAAGGATTTGTCAATGTGAAGTCATTTGCTCTGGTTTGTGTCTTGGTGTATCAGCTTGCAGTGTATTACAACTGTGTTGTAAGTAATGGGAATCCAAGAATTGTAAAGAGAATGCTTTGCTGTTAGAATCATTTGGATTTATTTTTGTAGATCATTATGCCCAAGTTTCATCTAATAACTAGAAATAATTTGTTGATTATGGTTGGCTTCGGCAGGATCTAGATTATACTATTCTTTGACCATGATGCCCAAGCCATAGGCGTTTTTGCTCATAATTAGGCATGAACTTATGCACAAATTCCCAAAAATGATGAGTATGGGTCTTGATTTTGAGGTGAGTTAGCTCATGCAATATTACATAATCTATTACATCATCAGGCGCCTTTAGCAAATTCATGTTGAGATTTAGCATCTTGTCTTGTGAAAGACTGCCTCAACGATCTTTGAGATTTTTAATTACAGTTTTTTTTTGGTTCAAGTTAGAGTCTCTTTGAGAATTTTGAGATTTTTTTATCAAAAATCCCATTTGCTTTTTTTGCCAACCAGTTTTCGTACAAATTCTGTACAATTTTTCTTGAAGAACGACTTGATTGAAGCTTGATTGTGAATTCTTCTTTAGATAATTGAATTGAATCTGATTTCTGTTTGGTAATAATTTTGATTTGATAGTTTTTCCCAGATATGGGAGTATAGATCCTGCAGTAAATGTGGCCTTTACTATCTGTGGTTTGATCTTTTGAAACCCTGATTGTTTTTTGAATATCCATTGAGCCTTGTCTCTTATTATTTGTTTGATTTCAGGTAAGGTCTTGGTTGCCGGGGCTCTAATTATCTAGTGTGTTGCATAATTCCTCCTAGTACATTACCGTGAATAGACCTCTTGCGCAATTGACACAATTTGATCAAATTATGCAAATTCACTCACAGCAAGATCCAAAGCTGAGAACATCCTCGTTATTTCATGCTAACATACAAGAAACTAGCCAGAAAGCCAAGGTCATTCCAGTCATTTACTGGGATTAGCCTAGAACAGTTTGATTTTTTGTCATCTGAGATAGAAAAAGAGTACAAAAGAACAGAGTAAAGAAGGCTATCCCGCAAAAAGAGGGAGCGAAAGATTGGGGCAGGACGCAGATTCGCTCTTCCAGTCAGGGACAGGCTTATGATGCTTCTGGTCTACTACAGGATGTACATCACGTACGAGCTTGCAGGACACCTCTTTGGTTTGGACCAGAGCAACGTGTGCAGGGACATCAGGTATATGGAGCCTGCCGTGCGAGGCTCAATACCAATCCCCCAGAAGATGATGTACGCCGAATCCAAAAAGATAGGGACCATACAGGATCTTGAACGGTACTTTCCAAGGTTTTGCGTGATGATTGACTCATCAGAGCAGCAGATACCAAGGCCAAAGAAGAACAAAAAGAAGAGACAGACGCACTACTCGGGCAAAAAAGGGATGCACACAGTCAACTTTGTTTCCTAATTATTTCATCTAGCCTCAAAATATAATCGAAAAAGATTTGGATCGCAAAATTTTCATATCAAATTATGCCTCAGAAGATAAAATATGATGACAGGCGATACATTTCACGTGGTAAACTCTATGTGTTACATCTTGATGATGATATAATGTCAGAAGGTGTTGAACAACTAAATGATGGAAAGGTCGGACATCCGTTTGTATATTCAGATGTGTGTTTTATGGTAACTGCATTATTCAGAAACACTGTAGGTACTGGATACAGACAACTGCAGGGAATAATTGAAGACATGTTGGGAAAAGAAAAATCACCAAACTTTTCAGCAATTTGGAAGAGAATCAACAAGACAAGCCTAGAAGATAATAATGGCAAGAGTTGGTTCTCAGATGGAAAGACAAAAACAGAGATTGTATTTTTGGCAGGTGACTCTACAGGACTCAAACCAACTAGTCGTGGTGACTGGATGGGTGAAAAATGGGATCTAAGACGTGGATTCATCAAGATGCACACCATGGTTGATTCAAGGACCAAGAAAATTTATGCAGTGTCAATTACGGATGAGAAATCAGGCGATGCACCAGAATTTGGGAGATTGCTATCTGAAGCATTGCACAACATTGAGAATTCCTCTAATGTCAAAAAATCCGAAGAATTGTTAGTTGGTGCTGATGGCGCATATGACACCAACGATAATTTTAAAGAATGTGAAAAGAAAAATGTCATACCAATAATTCCAGTAAGAAAAAATTTCTCACCAAAGACAAAAGGAAACAAGTTAAGAAAAGAGCAGGGATTGTTGCAGCTTGGCCATTGTGAAATGAATGCTGAAAATATCAAGATGTTTGATGGTTTAACAGAGCAACAAAGAAAAGAGAATCAAAAGCAGTGGAAGAAAGATATTGGTTATGGCAGACGTTGGACAGTAGAGATTGCAATTTCTACATTTAAGAGAATTTTAGGAGAGAATGTTTCTGCAAGAGTTTGGTGTAACGTTGTAAGGGAAATAAAATTCAAGGTGATGATTTACAATTTGATGATTGATGCTGTACTGGAACAGGAGATGAATCATAGTTAGTTTGGGATTTGTCTTGAGAATGAATGTTTAGAGTGGAATTGGGAAACAAAGTTTACTAGGAGGAATTATGCAACACACTAGATCTTCATGTCCCGAATTGAACAGCTATCCGAGATGTCCCGAGTTTGGAACAGTGTCTATTGTTGAGAAAAAGCCCGAATTGATACCATTTGAGCCTCTTGACCAACCGAACGGTAACACTGATAAAAACAACCTAAGAGGTAACAGCACCGCATGAGGAGCTGCCTTAAGTTATTTTGTTGTATGAAAAGGAAATTTAACCCTGTAAATTGTTTTTAATGTGAATATTTACTATAACATTTATCGGTAACTGAGATGGCAGTTAAGATATTGTCAGGTCATCTGAAGAGAAGATAAAACTAGGCACAGAATATTTGTTTTGTTAAATAAAAATGTAAGAACGTCGGGGATTAAAGTGGTATTAGATATTGCAAAAAAACGCAATTCAAAAATAACCATTCTTACATGTATTGATGTATATGCATGGCATCACTTGTATTATGAATTAAGAGCCAATTCTAAACCAATAAAAGAACAAACCAAAGTTGTGAAAAAACATTTTGAAAAATTAGAATCCCTTGCAAATAAAAACAACATTTCTGTAAGGTCTAAAATTTTAACATCAGAATCAGTTATTAATGATATTATAACTTTTGCAAAATCACAAAAACATGATCTGGTTGTAATAGGCTCTCATGGTAGAACTGGTTTTGATAAATGGCTTCTGGGCAGTGTTACAAATGGAGTTTTCCAAAAAACTAAATGCCCAATCCTGATTGTAAAATAAACGAGTTGTCTGAACTAAAACGCCGCATGGGGCTTTTTCAGCTTACAATGTATGGAATCGGACTAACTCTTGGTGCAGGAATTTATGTTCTAATTGGGGAGGCTGCGGGTTTTGCTGGAAATTCTATGTGGATCTCTTTTGGCTTAGGAGCAATTGTAGCAGTATTTGCGGGATTAAGCTATGCAGAGCTTACAACATTATTTCCAAGAGCAGCTGCAGAATATGTTTTTGTAAAAAATGCATTTAAAAGTGAATTTATTGGATTTTTGATTGGTTGGTTAACTGCCATTACATCTATGATTGTTGGTGCAACTGTTGCGTTAGGATTTGGCGGTTATTTTGCACAATTTTTAGACATTCCAATTACTCTTTCTGCAATTTTACTTCTTGGGGCACTATCATTTGTTAGTTTTATTGGAATAAAACAATCTGCGTGGGCAAATACGATTTTTGCATTAGTTACGATTGCAGGTCTTGGAATAATCATTTTCTTGGGTTTTACATTTGAAGCTAGCGAACCTGTTGATTATTTTGATGCACCAAACGGAATGACGGGAATAATACTCGCATTTGTTTTGATATTTTTTGCATTTATTGGATTTGAAGATATGGCAAACGTAGCAGAAGAAGTAAAGAGACCAAAAAAAACACTGCCACATGCAATAATTTTATCTATATTAATTACAGCAGTAATCTACATTCTTGTTTCTTTATCCTCAGTACGTATCTTAAATTGGGAAGAATTGGGTCAATCAGCTGCACCTTTAGCTGATGTTGCCACAAGAGGTTTAGGATTAGGAGGTGGAATTACTATGTCCGTAATTGCACTTTTTGCTACTGCTAGTACCGTCCTTATCACCCTAGTAGCTGGTGCAAGAATACTGTATGGCATGGCAAGATCTGGTTCTCTACCATCCATTTTTGGACAGGTCCACTCTAAAACTGGAACTCCCTGGATTGCAGTAATTGGGATTTTAGTTACGTCAGTTGCATTTGCTTTTGTTGGTGATATTGTAATTGTTGCAAATATCGTGGTTTTTGCAGTTATCATTACATTTGCGATGGTGAATTTATCAGTGATTTTATTACGATATGTAAGACCCGATGAAGAAAGACCATTTAGAGTCCCACTAAACATAGGTAAATTCCCAATTTTACCACTTTTTGGATTTGTTACAACCATCTATATGGCAATGCAATTTGAGTTAGAAATTATTTTAGTAGGAGTTGGAATAATTGGGGCAGGTTGTATTTTTTATCTTTTGTATAATAAACGAAAGGAGAATGTAAAATGATTTCTGAATTTGATGTTATCAAACTTGATTCGCAATCATGATAGTTTGTACATTAACTTATTAATTATTAAAATGAGAATTGTGTACCACTATGAAGCAGAGTATTACTTTGTATATTGTACTTGGAGTAATTATTGGATTTAGTGTTGCCTTTTTTGCATTTATTGAATCTCCAACTATTCAGACTACTGAGGCAGAATCAGTTGATGTTTATCCCAAATTCAAAAATCCAAATCCACAAAAACTATCTTACACATTAATTGCTCAAGATGCTGAAATTGAAATATCCCCAGGAGTAACAACAACAGTATGGACATACAATGGAACAGTTCCTGCACCAACTCTAAGATTTACCGAAGGTGATGATGTTACAGTTAAGTTTGTAAATGAAACCCCTTATGCCCATACAATTCATTTTCATGGTACACATGATTCTGCAAATGATGGAGTATGGCCACAGATAATGCCTGGTGAAGAGTACACGTATAATTTTGTTGCACATGAATCTGGATTATTCATGTACCACTGTCATGCATTTCCAACAACTGAGCATGTAAGAATGGGGATGTATGGCACAATGATTATAGATCCTGCAATACACCCAATGGAACCTGCAAGAGAATATTTTTTCGTTCTAAGTGAAATGGATCCAAATAACGCTTTAGAATACTTTACAGAATACTATCCAGTTAATGGATTTGCCAACCAATACATGGACAACCCAATTCAAATTGTCAAAGGAGAACTAGCTAGATTCTATGTAATTGGAATTGGTGGAGTATTACAATCTCCATTTCATATTCACAGTACAATTTTCAAAGTATATCCATCAGGAATTTTATGGAATGAGCCATATTTTGCACAAACTCATCTAGTTGCAAATGGAGATACTGCAATAATTGAGGCAAAATGGAATGAGTCAGGAAAATACCTCTTCCATGTTCATGGCATACAAGAAGAACGTGGCTCTATGGGGATAATAGAAATAGTTGAAGATAGTTTCTCATTATCCAAGTTGGAAACTCCCAGTAACAGTGAAGGGAGTCATTCAATGATAAAATGGCAAGAAGATTTGATAAAATCCTTAGAAGCACCACAGATTATTTCTTATGAGAATTTGGGAGAAGTAACAACTGTCGATGCAATAAAAATTGAAACTGATCAGGTGTCTATTGTAAAAGAGTCTTACAATCCTGAAATTATAGAATCTTATAATCCTACATCAATCCAAGTCAATTCAGGCACTACTGCTACATGGACAAACGATGACTTTGTAGCACATACAGTTACTGATATTGAAGGATCATTTGATTCAGGATTTATTCAAGCAGGCAGTACTTGGTTATATACATTTGATAAATCTGGAGAATGGGATTATTTTTGTACATTCCATCCTTGGATGAAAGGTACAGTTAGTGTAAATTAAAAATGAATCTGATTAAATACCAACCTTGATAATGTTGTCGAGTATTAAATAATGGATCCACTGATGTTATTCATGAAAAGGAATATTTTTCCAGCATCTATTTTCATACTAGTTCTAATTGCAATATTATCGTCTGCTTTGTTTCCTAACTATGAATTTTTACCTAATTCTGTCATAGTTAAGAATATTTGAATAAAAACAACTGTTAATTTTTGATCCTAATGTAATGATTTTCGGTATATCTTAACGAAAAAACATGTTAGGAAACACAGCATAAACACACCATATCAAGGACAACACTATCAAAAGTCCTACATGGATGCACAATTTTCACCACCAGGTGTTAATGCATATCCAAGTGCAATAAATTCCCAAGACCAATTCTATATTCTTTGGTTTTCAAGTGCAGGAACATAATTTCCCCCACATATCTTTTTTTAAAATTAAAATATACATTGTTTAGTATGTTTTAGACTATGAATAAAAACAAAACCGCATTAATTGGAATATTTCTGTTTGTTATTGTCACATCTTCTTTTTTCTGGTATTTTTCTGTCTTTTTACCAGTACGTGAAACACCCTCTGTGAATACTATTAGTGATATTGTGGCTGAATCTAATCCAATATTTTATCTTAATGATCTGAATGCAACATTATGGCAATATGATGAAGTGCGATTATTTCACCAAAAATATGATAACATAACTATTACAGACAGGGTTTTTCACTCTTCTCCTGCAGATATTATATCAATAAATGGAAAAGAGGTTCCAAAAAATGAGTTTAATGATAATGTAGTGCCTTATTACGTCAGATATGAGTCGATTTATTCTGAACTTGATCCATCATTAACAACACAGCCAAGAATATCACTCACTGCAATGATTTTTGCAAATTCTACTACTGAATTCATGATCCAATGCACTCCATTAAACTATGACCCTGATTATTTGGAACACGATATTCTTGTATTTTCCGCTGTATTACCATATCTTCAAACAGACAATTGTTTTGACTAAAGTATGGATACATCCATACACTGTTCAATCTTAGGGACATTTGCTATTTTCTAGGAACAAAAAATGTGAAAATACCCGAAGATTTACCAGTGTAAAAAGTTTTGTTTGTTATTTTGTTTGTTAATTACACCAACACACAAGCATGAAAACGCCAGAATCCACATTTAATTAGTCATGAGAATTTTGTGTAAATATGATCTGCAAAGGAACCTGTATCAGACATAAAGCTGTTGGAAAAATGACAGGTGGAAGATATGCCAACGGACAGAAAAGATGTCAAGTTTGTGATATTTTCCTAAAATGGGATGGTCTATTTTGTCCTTGTTGTGGGTGCAAGGTTAGAGGCAAACCAAGAAAGATAAAATGGAAGGAAAAACTACGTGAAAAGATGAATGAAGTAACTACTCCATGAAGACCTTTTGTAGATGTGGTTGTGAAACTCCACTAACTGACTATGAATACAGGAAATTCTCATGGTACAAGAGAGGACATGAGGAGTTGCCTTGATCTTTAACAAAGGAACGGTAAATGATTAATTTCTAACTAATTTACTTAATAAAAAATGTATAAAACAAATCGAACTAATTTATATTATATTGATAATTTGGTAAAAAGTTGTTATGGTTGGACAATCATCTCAAATAACATATAATCACAAATTCTCAATTCAGAGAAAATTAATATTTTGGGTCACTAAGATGCAACAGAACCGTTAGCAGATTGATTTATTAAGTATGTGTTTATTTGCATTTTTGTTTACATGAATCAGATATCAAAGATTATCATTGTTTCATTAATTGTTATTGCAATTGTGGTTGTAGTTGGCAATGTAATGTATTATGCTATGACATACAAATCTGATAACGCACCACTTGATACATCACTTGGTGCACCACAGAATTTGAATGCTGAAATTAATGATCCACTAATTCAAATCGTCAATATTGCATGTGTACCAAATGGTGATGAATATACTTCTGCTTTTCAAGTCAGTTCTAGCATTACCCAAGATGATGTGCCAGTAATCATACAAGTAGCAGATAGGACAGGTATAGTGTCAGAACTTCCTAGAACTATAGACGTAGAAGCTGATACAACCAGTGTTTATAGACTTAATTTTAATACTGCTGATGGACCACCTGTAGTTATTAGTTGTAATACCATACTAGGACCAGACTAGAGAATACTGACATACTCCACTTGCTAAAGCGTCGTGGGTTCTGCGGTTATCATCATCTTTGACATTGCCGCTTGTGGGGTATCAGTGCTCCCCTTGCACAAATCACTTTCTTTGTGCAACTGACTCATGCGGATGTGATGCATTCTGGTGATCTGATCACTAAAATCTACCAGAACTGCCACCTCATCCTATGTGGTTTTTTTCCAGATCCTGTTTTTCGTTGATTTTTTCAAAGTCATTTTTTCATCAATTCAATGTCATTTACCTTGACACTTTCAAGTTTTTTACCCAAAAGTTTTTTTGATTCAAAACTAACATCATTAACCAACATTCCATAAATCGTATTCTCAGGGGTCAGAAATACTTCAACCACAAACTTACTTCCTTCATCAGATTTTTCCATATCTTTTATTTCTTCTTCTCTGCTCATCCTATCACCCCCTTTGCAACCATTAATCTACTATAGGTCATTATTTATGATTGACCATGCAAATCAATTGAGATCACCAGAATGCAGCATTGTTTAAGAGTCAGTGCATAGTATAAGTAAAAGTTATGGTAAAACTGAACGTTATATTTTTCATTATGGCAGTACTGATAGCAGTGCTTATGATAATTGGTAGGATTGTAGATGATTTGGCATATTGGGACATAGTTGACCATGTAGTTATTGCAATATCCATAGTGATTGCAGTCTTTATAATCAAAAAAAGATCATAACTTTCCTGTACTGTTTCCACCCTCAAACTCAGCTGAGCAGTCATTTTGACAAGAAAGAGATTTGGTACAAAAAAAGAATATTTCACAAAAAGTTATTGAAACTGAATCTAAATTACAAGAATATGTATAATATCGTGCATTGACAGTGCATGATATTCTAATATCGTATACTGTTCAATCTTAGTGTCATTTGCTATTTTTTAGGAACAAAAAATGTGAAAATACCCGAAGATTTACCAGTGTAAAAAATAGAAAGAAATGTTAGCCATGAATGCGAAACAAACAGGAAATACTTTAAAAACATATAACTAAAGTCATGCGCATTAAGAGCTAATGTGGATGCTGATGATGAGCGGAAAAGCCATCTGACTTTTGATGAGGATTATGAGTAATGAAGCATCTCTTTTCAACAAATTTCAAAAGTTTGTTGAATTGAATATTTTTTAGATCATGAATCTAGGTTCTCTTTTTTCAGGTGGAAAAGACAGCACTTATGCTATCTATCTGGCACAAAAACAAGGACATAAGGTTACATGTCTTCTAAGTGTTTTTGCAAAATCTGAAGAAAGTCATTTACTACATCATCCCAATTTGCAATGGACAAAATTACAATCCGAATCTATGAAAATTCCTCAATTAACTATTCATTCTGAGTCTGATGAAACTGATGATGAATTATTTGCACTAGAGACTTTATTGAAAAATGCTAAAGAACAATTCCATATTGAAGGATTGGTTCATGGTGGAATTCAAAGTCAATTTCAAAAAGAAAAATTTCAAACTCTTTGCTCAAAATTAGATTTGATTGCAGTTACACCATTATGGAATGCCAAACCAGAACAATACATGAACGATTTACTAGACTCTAACTTTGTTTTTATTATGATAACTGTCTCTTCTGATGGTTTAGATGACACTTGGCTAGGAAAACCAATCACAAAATCTGATATTGAAACTTTAAGACAATTGTCTGACAAATTTGGATTCAACTTAAACTTTGAAGGAGGCGAAGCAGAAACATTTGTGATTGATTGCCCTCTCTTTTCAAATTCGGTCAAAATCAATCAATCCAAAAAAATATGGGATGGATATAGAGGAAGGTTTGAAATAATGGATGCGGGATTGAATTACAATGCTTGAAGGACTTAAGGATAGTTTGGGTGCTGCAATCAAGAAGATTATCAAGTCTTCAGGCATAGATGAGGAACTTATCAAAGAACTTTCTAAGGATGTTCAAAGGGCATTGTTGCAATCCGATGTAAATGTCCGATTAGTTCTTGAAATTACAAAACAACTAGAAGAACAAGCACTAAACGAGACTCCTCCTCCTGGTCTTTCACGTAAGGATCACATTGTAAAGATCCTCTATGACGAACTTTCAAAATTACTAGGAAATGAATCTGACTTTGATTTTAAACCTGGAAAACAAAATAAGCTGATTTTGCTTGGAATTCAAGGTAGTGGTAAAACTACTGTTACATCCAAGCTTGCCAAGTTTTTGACTAGACAAGGATACAAAGTTGGAGTTGTGGGCGCTGATACCTACAGACCTGGTGCGTTAGTTCAACTCAAAATAATGTGTGAAAAATCAAATGTTGAGGTATATGGTGAAGAAAACAACAAAGATTCTCCTAACATTGTAAAAAATGGATTAAAACATTTTGAAGGACAACCATTAGATATAATTCTAATTGATACAGCTGGCCGTCACAAAGAAGAGAAAGACTTACTTGAAGAAATGGCTAGAATTAACAAAGTTGCAGAACCTGATTTAGCATTACTTGTAATTGATGGAACCATTGGACAACAATGTTACAATCAAGCAGAAGCATTTCACAAAACTATCCCTGTGGGTGGTGTAATTATTACAAAATTGGATAGCTCTGCAAAAGGTGGTGGCGCACTTGCCGCATCAGCAGCTACTGGTGCACAAATAATGTACATTGGTACTGGTGAACGAATTGATGATCTAGAAAAATTCTCTCCTACACGATTTGTTGGACGATTGCTTGGAATGGGTGATGTGCAAGCCGTATTGGATTTGGCAAAACGATTAGAAGAAGAAGGCGATGATGTAAGAATGAAAAGAATCTCTAGTGGAAAAATGAATATGGATGATTTCTTTTACCAATTAGAAGAAGTTACTAAAGTAGGCTCCTTGAAAGGGCTTCTTGAGAGCATGCCTGGTTTTTCAGGAATGGTAAAAGATGATCAACTAGATCAGATGGAAGACAGAGTATCAAAATGGAGATACATCATTCAAAGTATGACCAAAGGTGAAAAAGCAGATCCTGACTTGCTTAATTCATCAAGAATCAAACGAATCGCTCGTGGCTCTGGATGGCCAGAAGGTGAAGTTAAAGAACTTATCAAAAATTACAAAAACTCAAAGAATATGATGAAGGCTTCCAAAGGACGCCAAATGCAAGGCACACTTAGAAAAATGGGATTAGGATAAACTTACACGCCAAACTTTCTTCTAGCATATCTGATTATCAAAAAATCCTTCCTATTGCAAATCAAATCCTAAAAAAATATGAATTGTGTGAGAGTTGTTTAGGTAGATTATTCTCAAAACAACTACATCTTTCATCAAACAAACTTCTCGGAAAAAAACTTGGAAAAAATCTAAACTCTACTCAAAAGTGCTATATCTGTAAAAATCTGTTTGACAATCTAAATCATTTTTTGAAATTGATGCTTGATGTATCATTAAATTATTCTTTTTCGTCATTTAGTGTAGGGGCTATGATCAAACCTTCTGTTATTGATAGAGATGATTACATTCGTTCAAAATACAAATTAAAAGGAATTGATAGCGTAAAGGCTGATATATCAAATGAATTGCGAAAATTATTTTCCAGAAAAACAAAAAAGATTATTGATTTTTTGGATCCAGATGTAACTTTTACAGTAAACTTGAAAGATGAATCTTGTGAAATGCGTTCAAAATCAATATCTCTTTCTGGTAGATATATCAAAACCTTAAGAGGAGTTTCACAAAAGCAAAAGTCTTGTGAAAATTGTTCTGGAAAAGGATGTAGAATTTGCAATTTTCATGGAATCTTAGAATTTGATAGTATTGAAGGAATAATTTCTCAATTCCTTTTTAAAAAATTTGGCGGTTCTACTGCTAAATTTACATGGATTGGTGGTGAAGACAAATCTAGTCTGGTTTTAGGTACTGGCAGACCGTTTTTTGTTAAAATTAAAAATCCTCTTAAAAGAAATTCCAAATTAACTTCTGTGACATTTGACTCTCTTAAAATTACTAATCTCAAAATTGTCCCAGAATCTCCCAAAACACCTCTTAAATTCAATTCATCAATAGATCTAAAAATTTCTACTGAAGATGAAATTGATTCAAAAAATCTAAAAAAATTAAAAGATCTCCCAAAACATCCAATAGTAGTTTATGAAAAATCTGGAAAACGCTCTGAGAAGAAAATTTTCTCTGTAAAATACAAAAAGAATTCTAGGCATGCCTTTACCTTGTTTATCACAGCTGAAGGAGGACTTCCAGTAAAGAGATTTGTAAATAGTGATGATGTTTCACCTGGAATTTCTCAAATCCTTAATACATCGTGTAAGTGCCAAGAATTTGATTTTCTTGATATCAAAGTAAAATGATAACAATTAACTAACGCTAAAATTGTAAAAAAACATGCCAATAAGAAAAAAAGGTAAACACAAAAGACATGCTGATCAAAGAGCTGACACACGTAGAAAAAAGAAAGCAAAATCTGGAAAACCTAGATCCTAGCCAAATCAACCTTTTTACATTCAAAATTGTCGAAGAGAAACATTGGATCCATTAGTACGTTTGAAAGAAGCACATTCTAAAAAAATAATTCCTGATGATGTGTATGACCTTACAATAGAACGATTTCCTATTGCTGTTGCAGGAATAAATAGAATTGAAAAAGCCTCAGGAATTAAGTTTCCTGCTGCTTACGTGGAACCTTCTCTTGTAATATCATCTCCTCACCCCAATTCTTATGAGTTTGGAATCTTGTTTGCAAGAACAATTCCTGTGATGTTTGAAGAAAAATTTCAGGTTGTAATCCAGATTTCTGCACCTTTGGTTGCTTATGGCCTCAAGGGAACAATTCATGCAATTTTGGCACATGAATTCTTACATTTTCTGGAATTAATGAGAAAAATTTCAAAGATGGAATTACTTTCAGACGAAATTTCTGGAAATTTATTTGAAAATGTTTACAGTGATGAAACTAGGCTGTTTGAACCTAGAGTAGTCTTCAAAGATCGTACTTTATTAGATCATATCACAAAAAAATTCCCTGCTGGTTTTCGTGATTTTAAACTTGAAGATAAGGTCATCAAGTTTTGGGCTGACAGAAATCTTCCTAAATCCAATATCTCCTTGGATACTAACACTGTAAAATTATCTGTAGAATCTCTTTCTAAAATTAAACTAGTTCCTGCTTTTATTTCAAAAATTGAACAATTAGAAGAAAAAAGTTCTAAAATTCGCAAAAAAAGAATTTACTAAAGTTAAATAATTTTTTATTGATTAAATTCTGTTAGTCCACACTTTCCACATGCGTGTCTGTCTTTGTGTTCTGACATAAATACACCTTTACCACATCTTGAACAAATCTTTCTAATTCTTGATATTTTATCTCCATCTACTTTGAAATATTTGTAAACACTTGGGCTTGAGCCTTTCTTACCTGCCATTATTCAGATTTTTCCTCTTCTTTGGATTCTTTTTCTGTTGATTCATTTGCTTTTACTTCTGCATCTTTAGTTGGTGTTTCCTTAGCAGGAGCTTCTTCTGTTGATGTTTTAGCTTCTTCCAGTTTTGTTTTTTCTAGTCTTGAAAAAATTGTAGGATCGATATGCTTTTTTGCTAATCCTTCATCATCATAAACATAGAAAGTTCCTGTAATTGTTGGTCTTCCTACATGCGTTTTTAATCCCATTGGAATTACAACCTTGCCATCTAGTTTGAATTCCTTAGTAATCATATCCACTGCTTCAAGTTTTTTGAGTTTGCCTCCTAATCCTGCAAAATTACATGTTATCTCTCTTCTAGACAGAAATGTATTATCTACGTCTGTGACGGTCTCAATAATGGACATGTACCCAAAATCCTTTGGATATTTCATATAAACCTTGATTGTACTTAGAAAAGAAATTTAAGAAATTCCTACAAACAAATGGTATGGAACGCTATATGTTACATTTCAAAAATAAAGGCTATACTCCTGAACATTCCCGTGAAATAATTAGCAAGGCTAGAGATCTTACATCTGATATGAATGTGTCAGTAAGAGTTGCCAGAATTGCCACAAAATTTGTAGAGTTCGACGTAGGGGTTGAAAAAGAGGACCTCGATATACTTGTTGAAAAACTATCCTCAATTGGTCCTATAGATAATATCAGACATGTCTTCGAAGAAGAGATCGATAAAGAGCAAGGTATCAAAGATGGAATTTTCTACTTTAACAATGAAAGATTTTGGGAATGTCATGAGGCATTTGAAGGTGTTTGGAAAAAGTGTTTTGGACGAGAAAAAGAAATTATTAATGGAATTATTCTATTTGCAGTTGCATTTGCTCATGCTCAAGAAAACGATCTAAGTATCGGAATTGGAATGCTACGTCGAGTTTTAGAAAAATTAGGCACTTCTCCTTCCATGTATCATTCAATAGATATAGACAGAATTAGAAACAAAGCAGTTGAAATGCAACAAGCAAACAACTTGACTATTTTTGAGATTTAATTAATTCTAGAGATTTTGAAACCACTTCTGCACCTTGAAGCAAACCAATACTTCCTTTCTTAGCTTGTTCTTCAGTCATTCTTGTTGTTCCATCGTTTTTAATAAAATCACCTGAAACTAAAATTGGAACAGGATCATCACTATGTCCTTTGTTAATGCATGGTGTTGAATGATCAGCTGAAATGATGATTGCAACTTTACTTGAATCGATGTTTTCAACAAGAGTTTTGAAGAATCTCTGATCAATTTCTTCTATGTTTTTCATCTTACCAACTGCGTCTCCATCGTGACCAAATTCATCTGGTCCTTTGAGATGAACATATATTGCATTTTGAGTCTCCATTGCCTTTGCAGCTACTCTTGCTTTTTCTTCATAATCTGTTAATCCCCCAGCTTCAAATGTTTTCATCTTGAGAACTTCTGAAATTCCAAGCTCAACTGGCATGTCAACTATGCATGAAAATTTCATAGTGTATTTTTCATTAATTGGAACCACATCTGGATATTTGTTGCCTGCATCTCTAAGTAAAATGCAACTAAGTTGCTTTTTGTTTTGTTCTTGCCGTTTCTTGTTAATTTTACTCTCTTTTAAAATATTGATTGTTTGATCTGAAAACTCATTTACTAGATTTGCAGTAAATTTAGAATCTTCAGTTCCTTCTAGAGGTAAACATTTTTCAATTTTTAAGAAATCTCCAACAGCTTTTGCTACTCCCATTCCGCCAATATTGCTATATGCTGGATCCGTATTGGTAATTTTTGCAGATAGTTTTCTAGATTTTACTCTAATTCTAACAGTCACTCTATGTCCAATTGTTGGAGAAACCACAACTGATGTTTCAGGATGTGAAAATTTGATCTTTTCTTCAATTTCTTTTGCTATTCCCTCTGCATCTTCTTTCTCAATTTGTCTTCCAGCTCTTCTATCTATGATTATTCCTTCCTCATTTAATGTAGAATAATTTCCTCTTAGTGCTAAATCTCCGTCCTTAAAGTTAATTCCAATTCCTATACCTTCTATCACTCCTCTGCCAACATAATCTGTATAATTGAATTTGTATCCTAACATGTTGAAAACAGCAATGTCTGATTCAGGTGCTATTCCTTTTCCAACAGAAATTACCTCTCCTATTGACCCGTTACTGGCAATTTTGTCTAAAGTTGGCGTATTTGCAGCCTCTAGTGGTGTTTTTCCATCTAGATCTGGATGCGGAAGATCTCCAACTCCATCTAAAAGAACATAAATCATATGAACATTAGAATTATCCATAATATTCCCTGTTCATTCAAGATTTGATGCTTTCCTTTAAAGCTTGCATCAAAACATGCGATCAAAATAAAATATGAATTTTTGATTAACGTAGGATTTTCCTAACCTTGTGAAAATTCCATTGCAAATTTTTTTTATTTGGAATTTAATCATCACTTAGTAAACGTTTTAACATCCATTTACTTCCAATAATAATTATGGGAGATATGCGCAAGGGATATGTTTCTGAGCGTTTCATGATTGTTGCAAAAAAAAATGACAAAGTTATTGATCCAAACAAATTTCCTTATGCTCCTGGCAACGAATCCATGACAAATCCCTCTGTTTTATCTCTTGTTGCAAAAGATGGAATGTTACAACGTCTTCAAGACAATGAAGATGAATATGTAAAGAATTGGTCAATTAGAGTTTTTGAAAGTAAGAACCCTATTGTTTCAATAGACACTGAAAACTCTTACAGCGATAGACCTTTCTATAGCGAACCTGCATATGGTTATCATTACATTGTAGTTGCATCACCAAATAAAAAAGACACATTTGCAACAATTGATCCTGAACAATGGTCAAACGTTCTTGTTGTTGTTCAAGATAGATTGAGATGGCTTTATACACAAAAAGGGGTAACTTATGTCTCAATTTATGGTGACCATGGTGAACTGGCTGGGAATACAAATCCTCACCCTCACCTTCATGTTCTAACATTTTCTACAATTCCTTCAATAATTGAGGAGGAAGCAGAAGCCTCACACAAAATTCTAAATGAAAAAGGTGTTTGCCCAATGTGTCAGATCGTAAATGAGGAGATTGCTGGTCCAAGACAGGTTCTTCAAACAGAAGGATTTATTGCATTTTGTCCATGGTCTCCCTCTTACCCATACGAATTTTGGATTTCTCCCAAAAAACATACCACTAGTTTCTCAAAAATTACTCAAAAAGAAATCAATGATTTATCATTAATTCTAAGATCAACTTTAGGCGGCCTTTCAAAAACCATTAAAAATGTTTCATATAATTTAGTATTCCATCTTTCTCCTGAAAAGAAAAACAGTAGACAAATTCATTGGCATATTGAAATTTACCCAATCACTAAACCTTGGTCTGGATTAGAACGTGGATATGGAATTTTCTTAAATGACGTCTCTCCTGAACAAGCTGCAGAAAAACTTGGCGCAGCATGCAGAAAAGAATTAGCTAACCTAGTTGGAATTACCTGATTTTTTGAATGGTTTATTTATCAACTAAAATTTGTTATAATTATGGGACTTGAGAAATGGTCTGCAATTGGTAGTGTCGTTTTTTTTGTACTGTTTTCAGCGTTAATGATTACAGCCTACAACTTTATGGTTAACATTCCTGAAGATGATGCATTTTTAAGATCATTTGAAGCAGACGCAAAAATATTTCAGTTTATTTCAATGGGTTTTGCACCAGCTGGAATTTTAACTGGAGTTGCCTTTATCACGTCAAAACAATATGGTTCAAAACAAATTGGCGGAATGATTATTGTAGGTGGAATAATTATGTTAGTGGGAATGTTTGTTTGTTATTCTATGATAGATAAAATCGATGATAATTATATTACAGATGCAGTAAAGTATTTGCCAATTTTGTTTATGGCATTATCTATTCCTGTTATGGCTATTGGAACTTCTTTAATGAAGCAGAAAAAGAAGCGCCCTAAAAAACAATTCTTCTAGATGTAATCAAATCTTAATTCATTTGCAATATGCTTAAACCCAAGTTTTTCATAAAATGGTTTTACATCATCTGTGCAATCCAAAATTGTCTTGTAACATCCTCGCTTTTTTGCAAATTCAAGAAGATATTTTATAATTTTTTCACCAATTTTCTGTCCTTGAAAGTTCTTGTCTACCACAACATCTTCAATATGACCAACTAATCCTCCCGCGTGAATGAATTTTACCTCTATCAGAAGTGTTGTGGTTCCTACTATTTTTCCATCTAATTCGGCAACTACTATTACATGATCTGGGTTTAAATTAATTTTCTCAAAAATTTCTTCAGCTTTATTTTGCTCAATATCACTTGCTTGTCTTAATGAATCAAGTGTTGTTAGAAATCCATTCCATAGGTCTTCTTTTCTTAATTCTCTAATGATTGGTTCATTCATTGTTATTTTCAGATCTTTCCAAATTTTTGAAGATAGTCTTGATATGCTTTTTTATAAGATGATTTATTGCCAATATCTGTAAATCCTTTCTTTGTTATGAAACTACTTACTAATTTTTTCCTACTAATGGCTTTTTTTATGACATCATCCATTCCATATGGTTTATTTTTTGGAATAAGATCCAAAACTTTAGGTTCCATTACATAACATCCCATGTTTACATTAGCTTTAATCTCTGGCTTTTCATTCCAGCTTAAGACCTTTCCAGTTTTAGAAGTCTCAATTACACCATAAGGTAAATTGGATTTGTATTCATTTAGACTTATTGTGACAAATGCCTTTTTCTTAATGTGTTGCTTTATCATATTCCTAAGACTAAAATCAAAAATTGAATCTCCATATATGCAAACAAAAGTATCTTCTATGAAGTCTTCAGCAGTTTTTAACTGACCTGCAGTAGCTAGTGGTTTATTTGAAGTTGCATATTCAATGTTAACACCAAATCTCTTACCTTCTTCAAAATAATCTTCAATAGTTTTTCTAAGATAACTAACACACAAAACGATTGACTTGACACCATTTTTCCTTGTCCAGTCAATCAGATGCTCCAAAATTGGTTTTTCATCTAATGGCAACATGGGTTTTGGAAGAAATGTTGTATATGGTTGAAGTCTTGTTCCTAATCCGCCAGCAAGAATAACTGCTTTCACAAATCCTGTTTAATCTGTGACTATTTATGTTCAAGGATGAATTTTGACCGAACCCATATTAAATAATTTTTAAAATTTTTTTTAAAACATTATTTGGAGTTTCCCCAAAAACAATAATCATAGGTTCTTTTCCAAAATCACCTTTATGAAAAACTACATCAGGTACTTTCTTTGAGTTTTTGATTGCACTTTTTATTCCCCACTCTATGGAAGAACTTTTTAATTTTACATTTTTAGGTTCTTGACTTCTATCGTAACTCGAAACTATTAATTTTGATTTTTTTATTTTTGATATGGTTACGTTTTGATATTTTAGATTTATTGCAGAGCAAATGTGTGGGTATTTCTTATTCATTATTAGCAATGCTGTGGCAACATGTTTTGAACCTCCGTATGTCAAATTACCTGCGATCATAACATGTTTTCCAGCTTTGATAATTCTGCCAGAAATGCCTAGAATGTCTTTTGTTGACTTAGGTTTTTGTTTGGAATATACAAAATTTGTTTGACATTCTGGAATATTTTTGTAGATATTTTTGATTTCTACAAATTGGTTAATTGCATCTGATAACTCTGAATTGATTTTATCATGTTCTTGAATATACGTAATTGCAACCCCTCTTCCTAAATTTTTTGCGTTTTTTATTGAATTATATGTAAATTGTTTGGCAAATCTTACTGATTCTCTTATGTTTTTATTTTTTGCAAGTGCAAAAATTATGGCTGCAGAATAATTGCATCCGCTACCATGATTAATTTTAGAAATTTTCTCTCCAGAAATAAAATAGTTGTTGTTTTTCTCTAACACAAAATCTAATATCTGATTATTTTTTGTTTCAATTCCTGTAATTACAATATTTTTTGCACCCATTCTTTGAATTACCTTTGCAACTTTTTCAGGCGTATTTTTTGCATTAATCTTGGTTTTTGATAGAATTTCAGCCTCAAATTTATTTGGTGTAATTACTGTTGCAAGAGGAATCATAAATTTTTGAAAATCTTTGATAGCTGAACTTTTCATTAATGAACCCTCTGTAGTTGATTTAAGCACTGGGTCAATAACTATTGGAACTTTTAATTTCTTTAATTGATGACATAATATTTTGATGATTTGAGAATTGTATACCATTCCAATTTTTATCCCATCAATTTTAAAGTCTGATATTACAAATTCTAATTGATTTTTTAGAATTTTTTGTGATACTGGTTCAATCATGCCAAAGCTTGAAGTATTTTGACTAGTAATTGCAGTAATTACAGTTAAACAGTGTGCATTGAATGATGAAAAAGCTTTGATGTCACTTTGAATACCTGCACCTGATGAAGGATCAGAACCTCCAATTGAAAGTAAATTCACAATATTTTCTTATTCTCAGTAGTAATTTAGATTATTATGTTGATGCTTCAGTAACACAATCAAAAGAGCAAAATTCATCTTTCATACTATAAAACTCTCTACCACAATGCTTGCATTCTCTGATAGATCTCATATCATACACTATGGTAATTCTGACATATAAGATCGATCAATTTTCTTAATAAAGCAATTAGAAATTATAAGCGATCAATGTTTTTGTAATTTTTTTGATTGTTTAAATCAGGTAAACACATAGATTACTATATGGTAACTCAGATGACTGCTGCACGACGTGGTGTTGCTACTGATGAAATGAAGCAAGTGGCAAAAGATGAAGATGTTTCACTTGATTGGTTAATTCCAAAAATTGCACGTGGTTCTATAATAATTCCAAGTAATAATACAAGACCGCAAAAAATTCATAATGTTGGAATTGGCAAAGGCCTTAAAACTAAAGTAAACGTCAACATTGGAACCTCAACTCTAAATGTAAATTTGGACGAAGAAATTGAAAAAGCAAAGATTGCAGTGAAATACCATGCAGATACAATGATGGATCTTAGTGATGGTGGTGATGTTAAAAAAATAAGACAGACTCTTTTAGATGTTGCCCCAATAACTTTTGGGACTGTTCCAATTTATGAAGCCTATAATTATGGTGTTGAGGTTCACAAAAATCCTCTGAATCTAACTGAAGATGATTATCTAAATGCATTTGAAAACAATGCAAAAGATGGAGTTGATTATACAACAATTCATTGTGGGATTACAAAAGATATTGCAAAAAGAATTCTGAAAGTTCAAAGATATGGTGGTGTTGTAAGCAAAGGAGGAACAATTACTGCAGCATGGATGTTAAAACATGATAAAGAAAACCCATATTTGACTCATTATGACTATCTTATAGAAATTGCAAAAAAATATGATGTAACATTTAGCCTCGGAGATGCCCTTAGACCTGGCTCAATTTTGGATTCTCATGACGAATTACAAGTTCAAGAAATGATCAATATATCTCAATTAACAAAACGTGCACATGAACAGGATGTTCAAGTGATGGTTGAAGGTCCAGGACATGTTCCACTAAATGAGGTTGCAGCAAATGTTAGACTAGCAAAATCCCTAATTGGTGATGTTCCATACTATGTTCTTGGTCCTTTGGTAACTGATATTGCATCTGGCCATGATCACATTGCAAGTGCAATTGGGGCTGCAGTATCCGCAAGTGAGGGTGTTGATCTTCTATGTTATCTTACTCCTTCTGAACATCTAGCTTTACCAAATGTAGAAGAAGTAAAAGCAGGATTGATTGCATATAGAATTGCAGCTCATGCAGGTGATCTTGTAAAAATTCGTGACAAAGTAATTAAATGGGATATGGAAATGACTGAAGCCAGACGTACTTTGGATTGGGAAAAACAACTTGCATTATCCATCGATCCTGAGGAAGCAGCTAAAATTCATAGCCGAACTGGACAACATCCTGGAAATAATGTTCCTTGTACCATGTGTGGTGGTGCTTGTGTCTATATGATGTTACCCCAGCAAAAAAAGTATGAAAAAGAAAATCAAAATTTACAACAGATTGAATAATACTTTTTGAAGACTAGGAACTGTATCATAATTTTCCAATTCTTCTACATCTATCCACTTAAATTCAGAATTTTCCCAATTAAGTTTAATTATTGGATTTTTCGCTTCAAACAAAAATGGAAATATCTTCCACTCATGATTTTCATATTGAGGCGAATTAATTCTCATCTCTTCTGTAGATCTAACAAGTGTAATCTTGTCTTCTGTTATTCCAACTTCTTCAAAAATCTCAATTCTTGCCCTTTTTAGAGGCTCCTCATTTTTTTCTATAATTCCACTAATTCCTGCCCATAATCCTTTCATTGATTTTACTTTATCACTTCGCTTTAAAATCAATAATTTCTCATTATCCTTAATGAAAGATGTAACTATCTTAGTTGAACGCATTTCCGTTATTTTTCAACGGCCTTAACCATTTTTGTCAGTTTTTTGTAAGATTCATTGGTGTCAGTATGCTTAGCGAGTCTCTCTTGGCACTCTTTGATATAACTAATCACCTCTTCTGTCTTTGATTCTTGAATGGCAGTAAGTAATCTTCCAACATCCTTCCAAAGTTCTTCCGCAAATTTTCGAATCTCCGGGTTTGCAATAATGGTTTCAATTAGTTCTGGAGATTCTGTCATTATGCTTTCTGATAATATCTTTTGCACTCTAAAAGTGGTTCCAGACATTTTTTCTGTTAAGTGCATCTTTTCATCTTTTGAGATAATTTTTGCAAAAACGAGATTCACTATATGAGTTAATCCTAAAATCACTGCAATCTTTTTGTCATGTTCAACTGCATCAATTGTGACAAAGTTTGCTCCTTCAAATAATGATTTTGTAACAGATAATTCTTTTTTCGCGTCCTTGATTGGAACTGAAATAATGTTTTGACCTTTGATCGTTTTTATTCCTGGACCAAACATTGGATGAATACAAATTGGATTAATCTTAGATGGCATCTTTGATAATGATCCTGCCACTTTAGATTTTTCAGATGAAATGTCAATGAGGTATGTCCCTCTTTTCATTTCTTTTGCAATTAACCTGATAATCTCTGGTGTTCTTCTTGTGGGAGTACACAAAACAACGTAATCTGCCTTTAGAATTGCTCCAACTAACGACTCTGCTTCTATAATGTCTTTTCCTGAAAATTTGTTTTCTGAATCATAACCTGTTACTTCAAAATTTTTGCTTGCAAAATATTTTATAAACCATTGTCCCATTTGACCTCCAGCACCAATAACTGTGAATTTTTTCTTCATTGTTTCTCACTCATAATATCACTCAGTATATTCATTCCGTCAATTAGTGTTTTCTCATCTTGACATGCAGAAATCCTAATGAAATTTTTGTAATTTCCAAATCCTTCTCCTGGTGCTACTGCTAAACCCTTCTCAAGTGTACTGTTAGCAAATTGAACACCGTCAAATCTATCTTGGTTAACTCTTACAAAAAGGTACATGGCTCCATCTGGAATAACAAAATCTAATTCCGCCTCTTTTGCTTTCTGTATCAACACATCTAGTCTGCTTTGAACTGTATTAGTATTATTGGAAGTATCTGCTTCAAGTGCTTTCATTGCTACATATTGAATGGGTTCTGATACATTTGTTAAGCACAATGCCTCCAATTTTGCCATTTTTTCTATAATTCCTGTGTCTGCTATACCATATCCAATTCTGAATCCTGTCATGGCATGGGATTTTGAGAATGATTGAGTAACAATGCTTTTTTCATAACTGTATCTTAGAATGCTTTTCCAACTACTTTTTGCATATTGTGAATAAATCTCATCGCTCAACACATAAAGACTATTTTTTCTGGCCAGATCAATTATGTCATCTTGTAACTTTTCGGGAAGAATTTTTCCTGTAGGATTGTTTGGATAGTTCAGTACAATCATTTTTGTGTTTGAATTAATTGTATTTTCGATCTGTTCCAAAGATGGTTCCCATTTTTCTTCTAGAGTTGTATTGATGGTTCTAACTTTGATTCCAGCATTTAGTGCACAGTCTTTGTATGCAGGCCATGCCGGCTCTATTATAATCATCTCATCTCCTGGATTAAGTAGTGTAGTTATTGCAGTGAAAATTGAAAATCTTGCACCAGGACTAACTATAATATTATCTTGTGTAACATTGGTGTTGAATTTATCAGAGACATATTTTGCAAGTGCTTCCCTAAATGCTGGCATCCCTTTTGCTTGACCATACTTTAGAAATCCTCTGTCAAATACTTCTTCTAATGCATTTTTAACAATAGGTGGTGGTGAAAAGTCTGGTTCCCCCACTTCCATATGAATAATTTTCTTTCCTTGTTGCTCAAGTGATTTTGCTTTTAAAAAAATAGAAAGGTGTGTCTGTTTATTAGTTGATTGAACCTTTACTGATTCGTTTAAGAGAAAATTCAAATATTTTGTTGCAATTGTTTCATCAAGTCCTATATTTTTGCATAGTGAGATTACTTTTCCACGTAAATTATCTTCTCGTAATTCATCAGTAACCCCCTTACCCATATTCTTTTTGACTTCTCCAATCTCTTTTGCAATTTCTGTTCTAGTTTTTAGTAGCTTTATCATTTCCAGAGTAACTTCGTCCATCCTATTTCGAAGCTCGTTGATATCAGACATTTTCTTACAAAATAGGCTTAATTGCTCCTGAAAGGAGCGCATGATCGGCTAAAGCTAAGGCTACAAGTGAGTCTACTACAGGTGGTGCTCTAGGCACAACACATGGGTCATGTCTTCCTTTAACTTGAAGCGTTGTTATTTTTTTGGTCTTAATATCTACTGTGCTTTGTTTTTGTGCAATTGATGATGCTGGCTTGAAAGCAATTCTCATAGTAATTGGCATTCCATTTGAAATACCTCCAAGAATTCCCCCAGAATTGTTTGTCGTTGTTACTATCTTTCCTTTTTTAACCGTATACAGGTCATTGTTTTCAGAACCATGAAGTTCTGAACCTCTAAATCCAGAACCAAATTCAATTCCTTTAACAGATGGAATTGAAAAAATTGCTTTACTCAAATCTGATTCTAATGAACTAAAAATTGGTTCTCCCAATCCAACTGGAACATTTGTTGTAACTGATTCAATTATCCCACCAAGAGAATCTCCTTTCTTTCTTGCATCCAAAATACTTGTTCTCATCATTTTAGCAGTTTTGTTTTCAGGACATCTCACTTCATTTTTGTAAATTGAATTAATCATTTTTTTATTAAATTCCCTTTCCATCTTTACTTTTCCAATTTGTGATGTGTATGAGTTTGTTTCAATTCCTAATGTTACTTTAAGTAATTTTCTTGCAATAGCTCCACCCATAACGTGTGTTGCAGTTAATCTTCCAGAAAACCTTCCTCCCCCCCTGTAATCATTATAATGATTATACTTTATCATAGCAGGATAATCGGAATGTCCTGGTCTTAGCTTTGTTTTCAAAGCCTCATAATCTTTTGACTTTTGATCACTGTTCCAAATCATCGTTGTAATTGGAGCGCCAGTAGTGTGTCCTCTAAAAACTCCTGAGATGATTTCAACAACATCCCCTTCTTTTCTTTGAGTTGAAATAAGATTTTGACCTGGTTTTCTTAGGTTTAACATCTTTTGAATTTCTTTTTCATCAATTTCTAACCCTGCAGGACAACCATCTAATACAGCACCAATGGCTTTTCCATGACTTTCACCAAAACTTGTTAAAACAAGACGCTGACCAATAGAACTTCCCGGCAACATAATATCAAAGCTAAATGATGTTTATAATCGTGCCCCAGAACCCGTAACAAGGACATTCATCCTAAAATAGGCACAAAAATCACTGTTTTCTACATCACTTATTTTCAGATTTTTACCACTACTAGGCCCACCTTTTACCATTTTTAGTTAATTTTTTTGAAAATTGTTTTACTGAACTTGAATTTTTGCACCTAAACTATTTATCTCTTCTACAAAATTTGGATATGAAATTTTGACTGATTCTGGATCTGTTATAGTGCAATCCCCTATGTACATTCCAGCGATACAAAATGCCATAAATAATCTATGATCATTTTCAGAATTCAATTCTGCCCCAATTAGATTTTCTGATGATTCTAGAACCAATCCGTCTTCTTTTTCTTGAATCTTGATTCCAAGTTTTACAAGTTCTCTTGATATAATTGCAATTCTGTCTGTTTCTTTTAATCTTGCATGTTTCACATTTACTATCTCAATTGGGCTTGATGAATTTAATGCTAATATTGCAAGAGGTGGAAGAAGGTCTGGAGAATTACTTAAATCAAATCTTCCCCCTTTTAATTTTTCAGGTGATTTGATTTTAATTTCTTCATTATTGATAGTAACATTTACTCCCAACTGTTCTAAAATATCAATGAAAGCTTCATCTCCTTGTGGCAAGTTTCCAATACTACCTTTGACTGAAATTTGTTCTCCATTAAGTACTGCAGCTGAAAGAAGTAATGCAAGACTTGAAAAATCAATTGGAACTGTAAATGTAGTACTTTTGTAGATTTGTGGTACAATATTGTATCTTTTGTATGGGATTAATGTTTGGACAGACACTCCAAACTTTCTCATTGTAGCGATTGTTGCATCAAGATATGGTTTTGAAACCAAATTCCCTTCTATGGTTAGATTAATTCCATTTTCTGTTAGTGGTGCACTGATTAATAATGCCGAGATGAATTGACTTGAAAAATTTCCTGGAATTGTTACATTGCCTCCCAAAATTTTTCCTTTGATTTTGATCGGTGGTTTTCCATCTGTTGAACTACACTGTGCTCCTATACTTGATAATGCATCTAAGAGAGGCTGCATAGGTCTTTTTTGTAGACTAGAGTCTCCTGTTAAAACGATCTCTTCAGAAAATAGGCTAGCAATGCCTGAAGCAATTCTGATTGTTGTTCCAGAGTTTTCTGTATTGATCTCAGGCACATTTGCATCTAATTTAATCGGATTTTTGACAATAATTGATAAATTTTCGATTTCTATCTCTGCTCCAAATTTTTTGCAAGCCTCAATTGTTGAAATGGTATCTGCTGAGAGCAAGACATTATTCACTCTACTGTTATTCCCTGCAAGCGATGCAAGAAAAATTGCTCTATGTGTGTAACTCTTATTTGGAGGACAAATCACCTGTCCTGAAATCTTTGATTTTTCAACTTTACAATTCATGAACTTCAGCCTTTTTGTTACTAACTTTTGAAACAATCACGTTTCCTTCTAATGTTGAAAATACTTTTTTTATGTTTACTTCATTTTCTTTTTTGTTATTGCTGCAACAGCAGGCCCATTTCCAGAAACTGATGCTCCAAGTGCACCTTTTTCTATTAAACTTGTAATGATTTCAGGATCTGAATTTAGAATTGATGCGGTTGTTAACCCATTAATGATCATTGCTTCCCAATAGTTTGTTTTTCTTGCTAATTCCCATGCTTTTTCAAATACAGATGAAAATGGTTTAAGATTTTTTAGATTTCCTCTTTTTCTATTTTTGGGAATAAAGATCACTACAACTAAATTGGTTGGGCCTTTTTCAAAATGAATTCGTTTTTTCTTTGCATTATCCGTAACATTGAATCCTCCATAGTAACATGAACATGCATCATCAAATGCCCCTGTGATACTTACCTTGGATTCAATTGATGCATCAACTCCTGCAAGTAAAATTTGCTGATCAGTAAATTTAGATTTGAATATCTTTGCGCATGCTAGTGCCACTGCAGATGAAATGGCACTTGAACTTTTGAGTCCAAACCCAGTTGGAATTTCCGAATCAAGTGTAATTATAATTTTATTTTGTTCCAAATCTTTCTTTGAAACAATTTTTTCAACAGTCTTATTGATTAAGCGAGAACTAAGGCTTTTATTTTTAGATTGGATTATAATTCCCTTCCCAGAACTAGCCTCAACTGTTGCCTCTACTTTTAACGCAATTCCTAAAGTTGCACCTTTTTTGACTGCAATCGCATTTACGAGAGAAATTGCTCCATGTACTGTAGCCTTTGCTTTTGCCATCAAAATCCTCCCAACAATGCTTTTTTCATTGCATTGTAAGGTGCTTTCACGCCATGCCAAATCTCAAAGGATCTCGCTGCTTGGCCTAGGAGCATCTCATATCCAAAAATAATAATTGCTCCCTTTTCTTTTGCTTTTTTGATGAAATCTGTATTTATTGGCATGTATACAATATCATACACTGTTGTTTTTTCATTGATGCCTTCTAAGGAAATTGGGCTTGGCTCATTCTTTAGACCAACTGATGTAGCATTAACAATAATGTCATAATCTTTTACCAAATCACTAGCATCTTTAATTTTAATTACATTAGCATCCAATCCTATTTTTTTTGCAAACTCTGAAAGATTATTGGCATTTTCTAGTGTTCTGTTTGCAATGGTTATACTATTTACTTTCTCTTTTGCAAATCCTGTAACTATTGCTCTTGCAGCTCCTCCTGCTCCAAGAAGAAGTACTTTGGTATTTTCAATATTCAATTCCTTTTTCTTAAAAGGTTCTAGAAATCCATCCATATCAGTATTATATCCTTTAAGTATGCCATCTTTGTATGTAACAGTATTAACTGCACCAATTAGACTACACGATTCATCAATTTTATCAAGATACTTCATCATCTCAACTTTGTGAGGGATAGTAACATTGAATCCGTCAACCTTGATTTTTTTCAATCCTTCAACCCCTTCTTCTAATTTCCCTTTAGGAATTCTATAAGCAATGTATGAACAATCTAAATTCAATTCTCTAAATACTGCACTATGAATATTTGGAGATAACGAATGATCAATTGGGTCTCCAATTACTGCAAATGTTTTTCCCATCTTATTTTTCTGAGTAATATGATTGATTTAAACTCTCAACTGTTAATTTGGTTATTTTTTTAGATTTGTAATTTTCTTTACTTCAGTAACACTGAATTGGCCTGGCGCAACTGGCTTTCCTAATGAGACATATGTGTATGGACTACCCAAATACAGGCACAAAATTCTTGAAATTCTGCCCAAATCCCCCATTGCAAATGATATCAGATTATTCCTTCCTTTTTTACTGTATAACTCAAGCATTCTATTAGAGTCATCAGTTGATTTTGCAGTACTTACAATTTTTACATTAAATGAGAACTTGGCCATTTGATTCATTTTCTTTTTTAGTTTTGCAGAACTTGGAGTTTTCTTAAAGTCATGCCATGATACAAGCAATTTTGTCTTCGTCGATTTTAGATATCTTACTAATGATGAATTTCTCTTTAACGTGTTAAATTCTACATCTAATAAGAAAGGGTTGTATTCAGCAATTAGTTTTAGAATAGCAATTCGTTCTTTTTCATTTCCTGGAAATTTTCCACCTTCTATTTTTGGTCTTAGTGTACATACAATTTTGTTTAGATCTTTTTTAATTGATTCTAATGCCTCCGGGATTTGTTCAATCTTTAAAAAATCAAATCTGACTTCTGCATAATCTGATTTTTTTAGTGCAATTTTCAATATCTGTTTTATTTTGTATGGTGTTTTTTCTGCAACAGATACGCAAGTTTTGTATTTCATTTTATTTTTCTAATATGTATTCGCCTGAAACTTCCATTCCAAAGTGTCTACCAATTGCAGGTTTTGCATGAACCATAACTGTATCACCTTTCTTTAGATGTGTAACTGATACTAGTTGTCCATTAGGTTTTACAAAACGAATTGTTTCGGCATCTTGTGCAATAATTCCACCTATTTCTCCTTTCATAGATGCTTTGATCATTAACATTGGTCTTCGTTCAATCTTTGATCTTCCAACAGTTGCTCTTCTTGCCTTTCCTTTAGAATTAAGAATTAACACTTCAGAGCCTGTTTCGACTTCAGAAAGATAGTTAGTTGTGCCATCTGGTGCAAGAGTATAACAATGAACAGCACCCGCATTTACTCTAAATGGTCTTGGAGATGTAAATGATGATCCTACTGATTCGTTGTGAACTAGAAACAAAAAGTTAGATCTATTACCAATTAGCATTCCTTCTCCTTTGTGAAGCATTGAAGCTGTATCTACACAAACCCGTTCACCATCCCCAACTTCTTTTATCTCAATAATCTTTGCAGGATTCATCTCAAAACTACTGGTTCCTAGGTATACCCTTGCCTCTTTTACTTGGTTAATTGATGATGTGCTGAAAATCACTCCATCAACTCCCACCTCTAAAATCGAAAACATTTTTCTTACTTCTTTTGGTGTTCTTGCAATTGCAAAAATTTTGGTATGTACTTTATGAAGTTTGGCAATAATATTTTCAAGAGGAATAATTTTCCAATCTTTTACTTCTATTATAACAAAGTCTAGTCCTTTCTTTGCAGCAGAAAGAATATTTTCAATATCTGAATTTGATAATACTTTAAATTTCCTTCCCACTTTCTTGCCTTTAGGCTTAGATATTCCTTCTTTTTCAAGGACTACATACTTTGCAGCGTTTGAAGGAAAAACTGTTTGTAGTTTTGTTTTTTTCTTACCCAGTTTTTTGGGGTCAAGATACACCATCATGATTCCTTCAGCTTCTAATTGATGAAGGAATTTGGTTAATTGTGCCTGAGACACTTTAGGTGTAATTATTAATTCTCTTGTTTTACTCAATTTTCTTCAATGCTTCCTTTGCTGTTCCTTTCCTGAAAATTATTTGAGCTAATGCTTCTACCATTTTTTCAGGTGTTTTGTGTGCAAAGATGTTTCTACCATATGTAATGCCTTTAGCTCCTGCAGCCATAACATCTTCAGTCATTTGAAGAATATCTAAATCAGTTTTTGCCTTAGGACCGCCTGCAATAACAATTGGGACTGGTGTACTCTTTACGATTTTTGCAAAAGAATCTATATCACCAGTGTATACTGTTTTAACAATATCTGCACCACACTCTGCTCCCATTCTTGCAACATGTCCAACAATTTCAGGATCATGTGGGTCCTTGATATTTTCACCTCTTGGATACATCATTGCCAATAACGGCATTCCCCATCTATGACATTGTTCAGCGGTTTTTCCAAGTTGTTCTAACATTTCCGGCTCTTCTTTTCCACCAATATTGATGTGTAATGAAACACCGTCTGCACCCAATGCTACAGCTTCTTTTACTGTACCAGTCAACATCTTGCGATTAGGTGATAGTGATAATGAAGTACTACTTGAAAAATGAACTAAAATACCAACGCTAGTTGGTCTAGGTAATGTTTTAAGAATTCCTTTGTTGATAATTACACTTGTGAGACCATGTCCCTCACATTTGTAAATTGTAGAAGCGGGGTCTTCAAGACCCTCAATAGGACCATTTGAAATACCATGATCCATTGGAATACAAAGCATTTTTCCTTCTCTAAGAATTCGATTAAGTCTAATCTGATTAGCAGATACCATGTGTTGATCTCCCTTTTGTACCCTACTTAAAAATAACGTGAATCATCGAACTTAGGTTCATCTAGGATTGAGTCCAAATCATTTATTTAGTTTAATTCTTTTTTTGTTCATTTTTTCTATCAAGGATTAAATAGAAACTAAAAAAGATGAATGACAATTGAGCCAAACTACTGAACAGATACAAAAAAGCGATATCAAAGATATTTTAGAAAACTCTCTTAACGGTAAAAGACCTGAACCTGAAGATTGCTTGAGACTCTTAGAGTCCGATGATGTTTATCTTATGGGACTTGTTTCTGGGTATTTAACAAGAAAACAATTTGGCAAAAAAGTATCTTTTGTAAATAACATTATTTTGAATTATACCAATGTCTGTATCACTGATTGCAAATTTTGTGCATTTTATAGATCTCCTGGCGCTGAAGATTCTTACACATTAACACTTGATCAAATTGAATCTAGAGTAAAGGCTGCATGGGATATGTTTAAGATCCGTCAAGTTTTGATTCAAGGTGGACACAATCCAAACTTGACAATAGAGTATTATGAAGACGCATTCAGAATGATTCGAGAAAAATTTCCACAAGTCGGAGTTCATGGATTATCTACCTCTGAAATTGATATGATTGCAAAAGTTGAAAAATCATCCACAAAAGAAATCTTGGCAAGACTAAAAGATGCTGGTTTACAATCCATACCTGGTGCAGGAGCTGAAATTTTAGTTGATTCAGTTAAAGATGTTATTAGTCCTAAGAAAATTTCTAGTGCTGATTGGATTAGAATAATGGATGAAGCACATTCACTTGGACTCCCAGCTTCTGCAACTATGATGTATGGTCACGTAGAAAATAAAAATGATATTGTTGAACACTTTTTCAAAATTGTGAAACTTCAAGAAAAAACAAAAGGCTTCATGGCCTTCATCCCATGGAATTTTGAACCAAACAATACTTTGATGCATGAAGAAGGTTTGGTTGAATATGGAACTGGCGGAGTACAACTTTTGAAGATGATTGCAATCTCTAGATTAGTTCTTGATGGCATAATTCCTCACATTCAATCTTCTTGGTTGACAAATGGAGTTGGCATGGCTCAACTTGCTTTACAATATGGCGCTGATGACTTTGGTGGCACACTAATTGGTGAAGAAGTTGTTTCATGTACCGGTGCTCGTTCAACTGAACTAACAGATAAAATAATCATTGATGCCATTCATCAGATTGGTTATCAGGTAGAAGAGAGAGATAATTTTTACAATCCTGTTTCTGTATCATAGTCCATAATCAGACCACTTAGAATCAACTAGATTTTTTGTTTCATCGTCAACTTTTACTAATTGTTGAATTTCTCTTTCGTATCCCTCTTCTCTTGTTTTTTGAGTTGCATCAATTCCCATCTTGGAACCTAGGTTGACAAGTGGCGATGCAGGATCAAGAGTATCAGTTGGTGTATTATTGATAATTATTGTATCTCTTACTGCATCTGTTCTTGTAGTAATTGCCCAAATGACATCATTCATGTCATGTACGTTGATGTCATCATCTACTACAACAAACATCTTTGTTAGTGAGAGTTGTCCCATTCCCCATAACCCCATCATCACTTTCTTTGCTTGACCTGGGTATCTCTTTTTGATTGAGATGATTGCTAATCCTTGGAACCATCCTGCTGCTGGCATGCTATAGTCTACTACTTCTGGCTGGAGCATTTGGATTAATGGCAAAAATGATCGTTCAATAACTTTTCCAATATATGCATCCTCAAGAATTGGCTTTCCTACCACCGTTGTAACATAGATCGGATCTTTTCTTCTCATGATTCCTGTTAATGTAAATGTTGGAAATGGTTCAGCTGGCGTGTAGTAACCTGTATGATCTCCA
Organism: Candidatus Nitrosopumilus sp.; assembly: GCA_965247045.1. Taxonomy (GTDB): domain Archaea; phylum Thermoproteota; class Nitrososphaeria; order Nitrososphaerales; family Nitrosopumilaceae; genus Nitrosopumilus. The sequence goes on along the minus strand of CBDFGF010000006.1, from coordinate 168,543 downwards.
AATGGTCCTTCATCTCTAATATCTTCTGGATCAACATATCCTTCTAAAACAATCTCAGCATTTGCAGGAACATCCAAATCAATTGTTTTGCATTTTACAGTTTTGATTCCTTCTTTTCTTGTAATTCCTGCAAACAAGTACTTGTCTAGTCCTTCTGGTACTGGCGCGATTGATGAAAATATTGTTGCGGGTTCTCCTCCAATAATTACTGCAGTTGGGATTTTTTCTCCTCTATCTTTTGAAATATCTCCATGATGAGCCCCTCTCTTGTGTTTCTGCCAGTGCATCAATGCATGAGTTTTATCAATTACTTGCATTCTGTAAACTCCAAGATTTCTTACTCCTGTTTCTGGATGTTTTGTAGCAACTAATCCCAGAGTAATGAATCGACCGGCATCATTTGGCCATGATTTTAGAATTGGGAAATCGTCAAAAGATGCATCATTTGATGTTATTTCAGTTACTGGTCCGTTTGTTTCTGTTTTAGGAAATGATGATGCCATCTTTGAGAGTTCTGGAAGTTTTTTAATTTTGTTTAGAAAACCTGATGGAATATCCATCTTAGTTATATCTGCAATACGTTGACCAATTTCAGTAAAGTCTGTCATCCCAAGTCCTATCTCTAATCTTTTCATGGACCCAAATGCATTTCCTAAAACTGGAATGTCGTATCCTTTTACATTTTCAAAAAGAATTGCAGAACCATTAGAGTACATCTCTCTTCTCAATATTTCTGCAATTTCTAAATTAGAGTCAACTTCAGTTTTGACTCGCTTTAACTCTCCATTCTTTTCAAGTTCTGTAATAAATTCATGAGTGTCTTCTATTGGCACGATAACTATGAAGTTAGTTCAAGTATAAGCTTAACTGGATTTACATTAAAGCGAGTATTCTTAAAATTCTTTTAACAAATGTATTTTAATTCTCATTCATAGGAAAAACAGTATTGAGTGACGACAAATGTGTAGTTTGTAAGGGAAATGGAACCATAAAATTACTTGGTTCCCAATGTCCATTTTGTAATGGAACAGGTGAGCCAAACCCATCTGCCAAGTCATATCTTGATTCTCATATCTGTCAATGCATTTTTCTTGACAGAAAAAAATGTCCTCTATGCGGAAAGAGATGTCATCATGATACTCCAAACAAACCAAAAATTTTACTAAGCCCTGAGTAATCTACACTGGTGGAAGTTCAGTCTTTTTATCATGACCGCCAGAACCAAACTTACAGTAAAAACACAATTCTGATTCCATATACTTTAATTGTTCAACTTGAATTGCTCCAAGTTTTAGAGCAATCTTTGTTAGAATTTTGTATTTTAGTGGCATCGCAGGGATTACTTCTTCCATGTATACTCTATAGTGATCAGGACAGAACTTGAGTGTAATTTTGGTTGGTTCTTTGCCTTTAACATTTACTTGTTTTGTAAAACGGATCTGCTCTCTAATGTATTCATGCTTTGGACATGGACAATTTCTACCGCCAGGATGTTTGTATGCTGGTGTATTCTTCCAGTCAAATTCCGGATATTCCTTTTCAAAGTCGTCCATCAAAACTATTATCTCATCTGTGCATATAAAACTTGATCAAATTTGGTTTGTAGTAATCAACCTATCTAATTCAAGAATATCCTTTATTTTCTATTTTTAATAGTAATATTCTTCTTTGATCATTTTCTACACTGTATATGCCCCCTAGAATTAACTGCCCTAATTGTCAACAAAACGAATGGCTTGAAAATTCTGAATTGAGTTATCTTCCAAAAGTCACTCAGATGGACGACGGGAAATATGTTGCTGATACTGATAATGGCATACATATCAAACTATGGCGATGTAACAATTGCATGTACGTAATGCAGTTTTGGGAACCTGATTGATTTTTTAGATCATTTTCAAAATCTGTATTTGATCTGACGAAAATTTAACAAATTATTGCGGATTTTTGTGAATTAATTTAAACCCAAATCTAGGATTGATCAAAATGTAAATAAACAGTGCAATATTTACACTAATGAATGGCAACAAAACGTAAAGCAAGCACAAAAAAAGCTCTAGAATCTAAAATTGCCGAATTAGAAGCAAAGTTAAATCAACTTTCTGCTAAGCTAGAAACTAAACCAGAAGTTCCAAAACCCGCTGAGACAAAACCAGCAGAAGCTCCTAAACCAGAAGCTCCTAAACCCGCTGAAACAAAACCAGCAGAAGCCACTAAACCAGAAGCTCCAAAACCCGCTGAGACAAAACCAGCAGAAGCTCCTAAACCAGAAGCTCCTAAACCCGCTGAAACAACAACACAACCTCCCATAACATTCCAAGCAGCATTAGAAGATGCATATTACAATGCCGAAATGACTTCTTTCCATGATTACAGAACAAAGGTTACAGGTTATGCTCCAGCTGCAAACAGATACTTTACGAGACTACATGCTCCTGTGGGAACAGTTCCAACATTAAACTGGAACGACCAAAAAGCAAAGGTTACTGGTTACACACAACCATCAAACCAATACTTTGCAACAAGACAAAGATTAGCATACAGTCCACCAGGTAAAACATTTGGAAGTTTTAGTGGTGTAAGTATGAGTGTTGAAGGCATTGAGATAAAAACACAAGCACCAGAACCCCCAAAACCAGCTGAGGTAACACAACAAGCACCTCCTCCACAACAATCTAGCTCCAGCAGCAATACAGGAAGCTCAAAAAAACAATCATTAGAAGAGTATGAAGCAGAGTACATGAAAAGATTAGCAAATGAGCAAAGAGAGCAAGAAGAATTAATGAGAGCGGCTGCAGAGCTAAAAGCAAAGCGTCAAGCAGAATCTCAACCAAGCGGTTCTCAATCTACAAAGGGTTCATTGCCAAAAGGTTTCTAATCCTTTACTCCCAACTTTTCCTTATTTTTAATTTGAATTTAGGAAATCCTCTAGAACATCTTTTGAATGTCCTGCAGCCTTTACCTTGGGATAAATTTTGAAAATCTTTCCTTTCTTATCTACAAGAAATGTACTTCTCATAACTCCCATGTATTCTCTACCCATGAATTTCTTCTTGCCCCAAACACCAAACATCTTTGAGACCTTCTTGTCTACGTCTGCTAAAAGTGGGTATTTGATTCGCATCTTCTCACAAAATTTTTTGTGCGAGTCAACATCATCTGGACTAATGCCTATAATTTCAATTCCTTCTTTCTGGAATTTTTTATAGTCTTTTGAAAATTCATCAGCTTCTATGGTACATCCTGGAGTGAAATCTTTTGGGTAGAAGTAGATAGCATGTTTTTTGCCCTTAAAATCACTAGATTTTACTTTGTTACCGTTAGCATCATTTATCTCAAATTTCGGAACAGGTTCTCCTTCAGAAATCAATACATTATCAAGAGAATTTGTCCACAAATAAGTCCTGAGACCAAGTAATTACATTACCTGTGAAAAGTCGGGTTTATCAAAATCAGGCAATCTGTTCTCTTTTTGTTTGCGACCCTTTGACTCTCTTTTTGTGTGTGTATTAGAATGTCTTTCAAGTCTTTTTTCATCATTAAACTGCATATTACATTTTGAGCACTTGAACACATTATATAATAATCCTAGTCGAATTATTACTTTTTCCATAATTAATTGAGACTTGGGCATAATGATTTCCAATTTTTAATCAATTTCTTAAATTATTGCAATCAAAAAAGCTAAGGATCTCAGTATGTTTTGTTCATTGGAATGCCAAAACAAACAAGAATCCCTAGTAACATAAGATGTCAGTCATTTCTTATTGGTGTTTTGTATTTGATCAGAGCGTTGTCTCTGTATGAGGATGTAATTAGGCGTGGAAGACCGTATGTCTATCCAACTATTTTGATGGTACAACTATACATCATAAAATCATGGATGAGAATTCCTAGCAATAACACGCTGCACTATTTCTTGTTCATCAAATGTAATAATGACAAATTGCTCAAGGCCTGCAGGCTACAGCAAATTCCAGACAGAAGAACAATTGACAGAAGATTCCAAGTGTTGCCAATTAGTACCATCATCAACAACATGGGAAATCTGTTTGTCTCAGAAGGATTAGTAGATGACATATCGGCATCAGTTGATAGCACAATGCTGCAAGCCGCAGGCTCAGTATGGCACAAATCTGACATCAAACAAAATCGTCTTCCAATTGCAGGAATTGACACTGATGCCAAGTGGGGTTATTCCAAATCAAGGGGCTGGACATTTGGATACAAACTGCACATGAGTTGCAGTACTGGCAAACTGATAGTTCCACTGTCTGCCTGTATCAGCACTGCAAATGCTCATGACGGCAAACCGTATGGTACACTAGTTGATTCACTTGCAGGGCTGTTCCAAAGCATATTGGCAGATCCTGCGTATGATGATGGCAACCTGTACCATTGCAGCAATGAGAAAAATCTGAGACTGATCTGTCCAGTCAAAGTATATCCATCTACGCCGCCAGACAGAATAAAGCTGGCAGAGTTTTATGATTCCAAAGAAGGTCAAGAGCTGTACTCTCAGAGAAAAGTGTCCATTGAGCCGTTATTTGAGATTGTCAAAGACATATTCAACATAAGGACATTGCCAGTAAGAGGACTTGAGAATGTGAAGTCATTTGCTCTGGTTTGTGTCTTGGCGTATCAGCTTGCAGTGTATTACAACTGTGTTGCAGGTAATGAGAATCCAAGAATTGTAAAGAGAATGCTTTGCTGTTAGAATCATTTGGATTTATTTTTGTAAATCATTATGCCCAAGTCTCAGTTAATTTAGGATCAGTGGAATTTATTTGCAAAGAACGATTCCGCATTGGAAAAATTCGTCATATAATTACAAATAAGACTTGCGTAGAATTTCTACTAATATTTTGACAGAATAATTATGGATCTTTTCTTCACAAAGTAATTATACTATTTTCTAAAATTGAGCTTAACAAAAAATGACAATAATTTACATTCCAATACGTCCCAGTAGACAAAATTATGATCTAGATGAAAAGGACAGCACAGATGAATAATTGACTAGAGCAACAAGTAGTAATTGCTAATTTTTCTGAAGATAAAAGGATCATATTAAATTATTACTGCATTACAAGAGTATGAATTGGATTTGGATGATAAGAAAAAGCACTGATTATCGGTATAAGTAAAAACACTGATTTAGTGAAATATTAATTAGGGTGATTGGGTATCTACTGCCCCTAGATAATTATTGGATAGTCAACGATAACTAACAATGGATTTTGTATCATTTGCAAAGATAATCTCTGATGAATCAGCATTGATACAATTCCTAGAATCAAAACATACTAAGAATCTTTCTTGTATCTTTTGTAAAAGCAAAACACTCTACATCATGAAAAGCAGAGACAGAATTAGATGCCAAAACTGCAGAAAAGATTTCAAACCATTTGCCAATTCCAAATTCCATTTGATTAGAATTCCATACTCAAAATGGCTTGCACTAATCAAGCTCTTTGAGTTGTCAGTATCTGCCAGGACCGCATCCGAACAGATGCATCTAAGCTACAAGACAACTCTGCAGGCATTTGACACAATTAGATATTCCATACTAGAAGAACTGGCAAAGACAGATCATGTTCTGAAAGGCAAAATTGAACAAGATGAGGCATATTTTGGAGGCAAAAGGAAGGGAGATCGTGGACGCGGTGCAAAAGACAAGACTATTGTTTTTGGAATTCTTGAAAGAAAAGGGAAGGTACATGTTGCGATTGTAAGAAATGTCAAGGCCAAGACATTGCTTGCAAGTACAATCAAAAAAGTCAAGAAGGGAAGTACCGTATAGCTAAGAGACAAAGTTCGTGAGTATTGACAGTCTCTTTCCTGTAGTGCATTTTATGATCTCTAGACGTAGAATTAATCATATCCCTTATTTTGTAATACTTGTTACCTCATGTACTTTGTCTCTTAGCTATATATACTGATAAGTGGCGTGGCTATGACTCGTTAATTTTCAATGGTTACAGGCACCTGTCAATAGATCACAACAGGATGTTTGGCAAAGGTGACGTATACATCAACGGCATTGAGGGGTTTTGGAGTTTTGCGAAAGAGAATATGGCAAAGCATCATGGTGTCAGTACAGGTAAGTTTTTACTGTACATCAAGGAGATGGAATGGAGATACAACAACAGAAACAATAACTTGTTTGAGTTGTTGTTGAAATACATGTTGGGGGCACTAAGTACATAATTACCTTAATTAGATAACCTCATTATAGAAACAGTACTTGGGAAAGTAACTACCCAACATCCCCCAAATAATATTCTGATTTGATTTTTCTAAACGAATCAACAATAATGATTCCAAATATACACTTGAGAATCTCAATTGTAATGATTGGATTTGTATGTGAAATGGAATGGTTATTTCTCAACGTACAATTTGCAATTATCCATGCATTAAACAAAATCAAAGGATAAAAAAAGTATAAGAATCTTACACAATGATTCATACTGCACGTTCTTGGCCTGAATTTTTCCACACATGCATAACCTGTTTCTATTCCCCATCTTTTGCGATACTCTTCTGGAAGAGTACATAGATTCCAAAATATCTTCTTTATTCTAAGATTAGTTGCAAACACCATATACTGATCCGTAAGATTTGATTTTGTTACATTTGGGTTTGGAAGAATCACTAGAGTAAATGATTCGATGTGCTTTGATGTAGAATGAATTCTATATTCTGAAATTGATTCTCTATTGCCTGCAACATATTGGATGATTGCCTTTTTGATTCCAGGTGTTTTTCTTGCTGGCATGATAAATGTATCGTGGTTTTGTTTTATTTCATGAATTACTGCAGTTGAGAAAAATTCTCTATCTAAAAGAACTAGACGTGTCTTGATACAATTTCTGCTACAATCAGACAGTAATTTACGCACGATTACTCCCTTTGAATCACCTTTTCTGATTGGGACAGCACCAATTTGTGCCCTACACTGCTGCTTATCTACACATTAGACCTCTTGCGCAATTGACACAATTTGATCAAAGCATGCAAATTCACTCACAGCAAGATCCAAAGCTGAGAACATCCTCGTTATTTCATGCTAACATACAAGAAACTAGCCAGAAAGCCAAGGTCATTCCAGTCATTTACTGGGATTAGCCTAGAACAGTTTGATTTTTTGTCATCTGAGATAGAAAAAGAGTACAAAAGAACAGAGCAAAGAAGGCTATCCCGCAAAAAGAGGGAGCGAAAGATTGGGGCAGGACGCAGATTTGCTCTTCCAGTCAGGGACAGGCTTATGATGCTTCTGGTCTACTACCGGATGTACATCACGTACGAGCTTGCAGGACACCTCTTTGGTTTGAACCAGAGCAACGTGTACAGGGACATCAGGTATATGGAGCCTGCCGTGCGAGGCTCAATACCAATCCCCCAGAAGATGATGTACGCCGAATCCAAAAAGATAGGGACCATACAGGATCTTGAACGGTACTTTCCGGAGTTTTGTGTGATGATTGACTCATCAGAGCAGCAGATCCCAAGGCCAAAGAAGAACAAAAAGAAGAGACAGACGCACTACTCGGGCAAAAAAGGGATGCACACAGTCAAGAACCAGTATACGGTAAACCTTGACGGCCAGATAGTCCACAAGCCTCCGCACTCTCCTGGCAGGCCGCATGACTACAAGATGTTTCAGGCCAAGCATCCTACGATGCTGCCAGATGGGCTGCAGACGTTTGTCGACCTGGGATACGAGGGAATGGCAAGGGACTTTCCGGAGTTCAATCCGGTGCTGCCATGCAAGCGCAAAGGAGGCAGAAAACTGACTGCAAGGCAAAAGGAGTTCAACAAGAACCAGTCCAGAATCAGGATTACAGTAGAGCACACAATCTCAAAGATAAAGAAGTTCAGGATAATGCAGGATGTCTTCAGGAACAGGCTGCGCCGCTATGATTGCATCAGCGACATCATATGCGGCCTGGTCAATTTCAGGATACGGCAGAAGGATTTTGTTGTGATTCCATGACCTGATGAATCAGTTTGGTTAAATGACGCGTTTTGTTGGTAATTACGCAAGAGGTCTATTGTATTGTCCCATATCCTTCAAATGCGTCAGTTCCATTCTTTGGTTTTGATTTTACCAGATATGGAGAATCTGTTTTGTCATATCGTGGGATGAAATGCTTGTCAATTGCAACAGTCACTGGTTTGCAAAGAAATCCCATCTTTTTCAAATGTAAAATGGTTTGATCAATTCCACCATACAGTGAAAGTAACATCTTTTCTTGAGGTATCTTTACAATGTGTTTTCGAATCCAAGATCCAGATGGAATAGAGGCATTTGATTTTATTTTTAATCTCTTTGCAGTTGATTCAGAGTAACAATTCTCAATACATGAGGACATGATAAAACGATGTGCATCATCTGAATTGTATTTTGCATTACTTTTTTGTGAACAAGAAAATAACAATGTGGTAGACATTATTTTAGCAATATTTGCAAATGCGGTACATGTAGAATGTTTAATGTGTGCAAAAGTAACATTAGAATAATTCACAATTGATGGAGCCGCACACCTCCATCAAGCTTTTTCTATCATCATTATTTTATCAAATGATCAAAAACCAGTTTCTGATGAATAATTGTGTTACTTTCCCAAGTACTGAGAAACGATCATGGCTTCAGATGTTGTAGATGATATAAATGCATTGTTGAAACTTGATGCGGGCGATCCATTCAGATTAGAACATATCAAACAGGCATACATCCTAAACAATACTATTTGGAAAAGCGATGACAGATACCTAGAACAATTAAGAGAGAAATACCTAGTAAAACATCAGGCAGAACAACATGACGCACAACCAGAAATTGTTGGAAATTTAGAAAGTGGCTCTGAAAATAAAAATGGGATTCATTGTTGGAAATGTGGAAAAAAGAATTTGTTTGAAGCTAATTTTTGCATGGTTTGTGGCATTTCTTTATTTGAAGTTTCCACAAAATCTAAAACAAGAACTGTTGGGTTAAAAATTCCCATTATGATTGGCATTCCTGTTTTAATTTTGGTAATACTTGGAGTTGGATTTAGTCAAGGATTTCTCGATAATGCTATAGAAAAACAGGTTTTAGACGATTCTGTAGAGAGTGAAATAGATTCTGTAGATTCAAGTGATGAGGAAATTTTACCTACTGAAAATAATTCAAAATGTGGTGCAGGGACTATCTATGATCCTGAAACTAATTCATGTATTTTAGATAAATGAAAATAAGATTTAAAAAATTCTAGTCATAATTGAACATAGAAAAGGATGTCACAGCATCAGTTTCCCAGTTAAGAGTATCAAACTAGTTCTGCTTGTCCGAAGTAAACTCCAAAGGGTTGACAATAGATTATGACAGTATCATAAACTTCAACGTTGATGTCATCGAGAGAATAGTTTTGATCTCCTTTGCTTCCTTTTAGCTTTTCAAGATGAATGCCTTCCTTGACATTACCGTCTTGAGTTATATACACTCGAAGATCTGGTCCGTTTGTTACCTCAAAGTTTTCAAATCTAAGAAATGATTTTCCATTTACTTCAATAATTTTGGCATCACCTTTTGCATTATGACCAGCTAATCCTTCAAATGTTCCAGTTTTGATTATCTGAAGTTCGTTGCTAGGTTCTTCTTTTATCATTTCATTCATGTCTTCTGAAACTATAAGAGAAACTTTTGCTGATTCTTCCATGATCATATCTTTTACTTTTTCAGGTATCTTTTCGACTAGGGTCTGACGTTTATTTTCATCCATACTTGAGAAAGTCTCCAAGGTCAATCCCGATTCGATATTATCTAATGCAATTGGTAATGGTTCATCAATTTCAGTCTCATAAAACAAGGGGCTTGCTAGACCTCCACCTATTACAATGACTCCAATAATTATTATAATTAAGACTGCCTTGTTCATAAAAATAAGTCGTGTTGATGGCTATTATAGATTTTAGTTCAGAACTCCACAGTCTCAAATTTTATGGGTAAAGCAGTCAGAATTGGTGTGGTATCCCAAAATTAGTTCGTCTTTTATTCCACATGATATTTTTCTCCTGTTTGCTCATCAATAACTGTGCTTCCTTTCTCTGGCATCTTTCTTACAAACGCTTTGGCTGGAGTTTCAAGATTGTCCCAGTCAAGTGACATGTGTGGTTTTGTATGATTATATGCTGTGTTTCCCAACTCTAAAAATCATCAACATTCTTTGATTAAACGAATCCTTTTGGATTATCTTACTGCATTGCAATCATTGCATTATACAGACAAACTTTCATTTTCAGTTCATGAATCATGTTTTCCCTTTTGTGAGACGTGACATGCTCACCAAACATTCTCTTGAATGCAGAAAACACTGATTCAACAATCCATCTATCTCCATAGCTTACGCTGTTCCTCCATAATTCATAGTTGAATAATTGAGCTAGAACAGCTTTTCGTCTTGGGTAGCAGTCAGTGCTAACTGATGAGTTCTTTCTTGTTTTGATTCCAGGAATTATACCTTCATGGTACAAATATGAAAAACAATCCTTGGCGTCATATGCACCATCAGCTAGTGTCTTGACTATATTTCCAAACTCTTTTGATTGTTCAACTAGTGATATGAAATGTTTTGAATCATGTGACTTGTCATCTGTTATTTCTAAACCTGTGATTTGTTTAGATTTCACATCCACTGCAACATGAATCTTCAAGAATCCTCTTCTTTTCTGCCATTTCTGCCTCATCCACTCACCATGATTGGCAACCTTGACTCCTGTACTGTCAATTGCAATGATGATGTCTTTTCCAAGTTTTGGATTCATCTTGATATCGAGTTTGTTGACACGTTTCCAAATGGCAGAATATGTCGGTGTTTTTGATTTTTCTTTCAGGTGTGATTTTATCAGTCCCTCTGTTTGTCTGTAGGGGAGATGCAGATACGCATGGCAATACCCTAGTGCTTCCATGAAACTCTCAGGATAGATGTACTGGTGTCCTTCTTTTCTGCGATTCATCTCTTTGAGTTCTGTACCCCACTGTTCCATGGCATCAAAGGAGAGCATGATTTCTCCTCTTCTTACAAGGGATTGGTTGTATTTTTTCCAATTTCTATTCATGAAATTGTACAAAATGTTCTGATCCAAACCTTGATTGGTAGAATTAGTTGGATAAACTAGTCATGTTAGGAAACACAGCAGTATAGAATATAACGAGAAACTATTGTTCTGCGTCGTAGAATGGTGGTCTGGAAAACACCTCATGTTATTGTAGTCCTAGAGTAATGTGTTTTCCACGTATCTCGTTGATTTTAATTTAAGTAAATCGTAAATCTAGTAAATCTTGATTAATCTAGGAAAAATTTTCCTTCAACTTGGATACATTTGTAGCAGTAAAGATAATGAAAATCTTGAGACATTACAAAAACAAATCCAAGAACGAATCAATTTTCTCAACGAACAGAATATGAACAGTTACAATGATCCCAAACTTTTGGAGCACTACGAACTATATAATCAGATTCAGAAATGTCTTTTTCAGGATCACACCAACCAATATGTACTAATTGCAGGAATTATTGTAGGCATTTCTCTTTTCGTTTACTTTCGTTGGTGGATGATAAAGAAAAGAGAGTCTAAAAAGAAGTTAAATTTCAAGGAATAGTCTATGGAACAAAAATTACCTAGTGCTAAAGTCCCTGATTGGATTAAATTTACTTCAGGTGTTTGGGTAGATGGAAAATCTTCAGATGCTGAATTTATTAGCGTAATTCAATTCTTAATTAAAGAAGGAATAATGAAAACATCAAATTAACATGAAGTGATTTTAGATTTTGTAAATAAGATTGCTATAGCAATAGAGGTTACAAAAACTATTGATGCAAGTATTCCAAACTCTGGAACAATAGTGTTGTGATACTTTTCAGTAATTGCACTAAAGCTAAAACCTGGAATTGCCCCACCACCAATCAGATAGATATTCTCTCCAACAGTAGATGATGCTAAACCATGTCTTGACATTGGCATTGGCTGTTGTGTTAACCATCCTTCTCCAGGAATGTAGGCTTCATTTTCTTCAAATGTGTACAAAGAACTTTCCCCACCAAAAACAAAGATTGCACTACTAAGAGTTGATGCAGTTAATCCACTTCTAGCTGTGGGAAGTGGTTCTAAAGTATTCCATGTGTTTGTTGTGTGATCATACATTTCATTAGCATTTACATTTGATTGCATATTTCTTCCACCAATAACATAGATCTGATCATCTAATACAGATGATGCAAGATGCTCTCTAGGTGTTGGCATTTGAGATTTGGTTTCCCATGAATCAGTTACAGGATCATAAACTTCATTTTCAGTACGAACAAATTCATTGAATCCACCAACGGCGTATAGTTTTCCATCAACAAATTGTGTAGTTAAGGCACCACGAGGAGTTGGCATTTCAGCACCATTGCTCCAAGAATCGGTCAAAGGATCATAAATCATCAAGGCGTTAGATGGAATCCAACCTTCAAAATAACCTCCCACAACATACAACTTATTATCATAGGATGCAGCACTTACGTGATGCAATGTTAAAGGCATGGAAGTTCCTTTACTCCAAGATTCATCTTTGGTATCAAAAACAAAAACAGAGTTTGTGGCATGGCGTATATTGTTTAGACCTCCAATGACGTAGATTCTCTCATCAATAACAGCTGATTCTATCTCAGATCTTACTTCAGGCATGTCTGCTAGTCTTTCCCAACCTTGAGATGATTCTTCTGCAAATACTAGAGAAATTGAAATTGTAAAAGATAACAGAAAAATGATGAATATTTTCAACTATTTTATTATGCTGTTGCGAAATTAAAAAATTTTTCTCTCTTTTGTGACTTGACAGTAACATTTTGCAGTATATTAAAAAGTCAATAGTATTTTCATAAATCCCACTCAAGGCTTTACTTGTAAGAAAATAGGTCTTTGACCAAATTGTTTTAGAATTTGGTTAATACTTTCCAATAGAGTTATAATTTTTGGATAATCAGTATTTTCTATCAAGTCATTTTTGATAACTGTAAGATAGTATCTTATTTGTCTGACAGGGCGTAGTTTTTTTGATTTTGATGCATCATAGTTTTTCAGAGCACTAAGATTTGCTGAAATATCACATAGTTTGATTAGTTTTGCATCAAATGACGCTTCTTTGAGTTGTTTAACGTATTCTTGCTCCCTTTTTTTTCTAGGCAATGACATATCCTTTGATAGAGTTGATACCAATACTGCAACTCTACTTCCAAACTGATCATACAAGTCATCAAAATTAGTATCAGTATCTTCTATTGTATCATGAAGCCAACCTGCACAAAGTAGTTCTTCGTCTATAACACCTAGACTTTTGAGCCTATTTACCACATCTTCAAGATGTTTAGAATATGAAGTAGTTCCATCTTTTTTCATCATTCTGGAATGCTTCTTTTTTGCAAATAATTCAGCATTTTTTACTAGTTCCAAATCAATCTTCTACAATTATTGAGAATTAATCTTCAATATTATTTTAGAGAAAAAATTCCCCATCATATATCTCAATGATTCTAGTTGTAGGCATTAAACTAAAAGTTAAACATAGCAATTGGGTTTAGAGATTGGATAAATTTAACTCAGACAGGAAATAGAACAAAATTTTTGCTCCTTAAAAGAAAAATTACTATTCCCATTCCAGAAGATAACACAACAACTGAAAGTAAACCAAATTCTGGCACAACCTCAGATGGAATTATTATCTCTAATGGTGAAGGGATTGTAACGGTTGTTTGTAGATTAGAACCCTCTACAAGATTTGAAAATTCTTGCATCTGTTGAGGACTAGCATGCATTGGGATAACTACATAGGGATTGGTTGCTTTTGTCATTTCAAATGCAACCTGTGGTGATGCAGTTGGGGAGGGATCTCCAGCTGGAACCATTGCTACATGAACTCTTGATTCAATGTTTTTCAAATCCTCAACAAATCCAGAATCAGAGCCATGAAATATTCTATATCCATCAAACTCAATTACATAGATCAATGGGGTTTCAGTTGGATGTTCAGCTGCAAATGCATCAACAGTAATTTCAGAGATAGTCACTTATTCATTTGGTTCGATTTGGATGAGCTTATCTTCAGGTATTTTATCAATTAACATCAATGCTGAAGTTGGATCTGCAATGACAAAGGAACCAGTTTTGGTTTGCATTGCTATAGTGGTATCAGGATCAAAATGATCCCCATGATCATGAGTTATGAAAATTGCATCTAGTCTATCCAGCGAATCGATATCGTCTGAGTAAGCTTGATGGATCTATTGCGATAGCATAGTTGCTTGTTCTTAAGAGAAAGCCTGCTGAAGCATATCCTTCTAATGAGCCCTTTTGATGATTTCCCAGCCACATTATAGCTAGCTCACCAGATTGAATATCATAGCTAAGGAGATTAGTTGTGGCATCTGAAATTTCTTCAGCAAAGGTGGAAGTGATACCCATCATCAAAACAAAAATTATGATAGCAATGGGAATGAGAACTTTCACAATCTATTTGAGACTTGGGCATAATGATTTCCAATTTTTAATCAATTTCTTAAATTATTGCAATCAAAAAAGCTAAGGATCTCAATATGTTTTGTTCATTGGAAATGCCAAAACAAACAAGAATCCCTAGCAACATAAGATGTCAGTCATTTCTTATTGGTGTTTTGTATTTGATCAGAGCATTGTCTCTGTATGAGGATGTAATTAGGCGTGGAAGACCGTATGTTTATCCAACCATTCTGATGGTACAACTATACATCATAAAATCATGGATGAGAATTCCAAGTAACAATACACTGCACTATTTCTTGTTCATCAAATGTAATAATGATAAATTGCTCAAGGCCTGCAGGTTACAGCAAATTCCAGACAGAAGAACAATTGACAGAAGATTCCAAGTGTTGCCAATTAGTACCATCATCAACAACATGGGAAATCTGTTTGTCTCAGAAGGGTTGGTAGATGATACATCTGCATCAGTTGATAGCACAATGCTGCAAGCCGCAGGCCCAGTATGGCACAAATCTGACATCAAACAAAATCGTCTTCCAATTGCAGGAATTGACACTGATGCCAAGTGGGGTTATTCCAAATCAAGGGGCTGGACATTTGGATACAAACTGCACATGAGTTGTCCCACTGGCAAACTGATAGTTCCACTGTCTGCCTGTATCAGCACTGCAAATACTCATGACGGCAAACCGTATGGTACACTAGTTGATTCACTTGCAGGGCTGTTCCAAAACATATTGGCAGATCCTGCGTATGATGATGGCAACCTGTACCATTGCAGCAATGAGAAAAATCTGAGACTGATCTGTCCAGTCAAAGTATATCCATCTACGCCGCCAGACAGAATAAAGCTGGCAGAGTTTTATGATTCCAAAGAAGGTCAAGATTTATACTCTCAGAGAAAGGTGTCAATCGAGCCGTTATTTGAGATTGTTAAAGACATATTCAACATAAGGATATTGCCAGTAAGAGGACTTGAGAATGTAAAATCATTTGCTCTGGTTTGTGTTTTGGTGTACCAGCTTGCAGTGTACTACAACTGTGTTGCAGGTAATGAGAATCCAAGAATTGTAAAAAGAATGCTTTGCTGTTGAAGATAATTTGAATTTATTTTTGTAAATCATTATGCCCAAGTCTCAATTATATACAACAAAATTCTTTGATTGGCGATTAGAATGATTGATCAGTTATGGCTAATTCTTTTAGGATTTGCTGCAGGAATATTGGGCTCTATGATTGGTCTCGGTGGTGGAATTATTGTGGTTCCTGTATTGACATTTCTAGGGTTTCCTCCTACTGCTGCAGCAAGTAACAGCCTTTTTGCCGCATTAAGTAATTCTATTGCATCGACTATTTCCTACTCTAGACAAAAGAGAATTGAGTATTCACTAGGTCTAAAACTCGGATTACTTACAATTCCCGGGACTGTGTTGGGTGCAATTATTTCTACTGATGCAACTCCAGGAATTTTTAAAATGTTGTTTGGTTTAGTGTTGATTGCATCTGCAGCTTACATTTTTTTGAGAAAAAAAATTGAGACTAAAGAAAAAACCCTATCCAAACAGATGATGGTTTTTGCTGTAGGTGCTAGCTTCTTTGCTGGAATCATATCTTCATTTTTTGGAATAGGTGGCGGAATAATCTTTGTACCTTTAATGGTAGTTGGGATGGGAATGGCCATGAAAAAAGCTGCTCCTACTTCTCAGTTGATTTTATTATTTGCATCATTATCTGGAGTGATAACCCATAGCATTTTGGGCCATCCTGATTTTATTCAAGCAGGATTTTTAGCAATTGGTTCTTTTATTGGTGGATTGATCGGCGCAAGATTATCTTTAGATATCAAAGAACGATATTTGCAAATCTTAGTATCTGTTGTAATCTTAATAGCAGCTGCAAAACTCTTTTTTGATTCAGTATCTGACAGTCCAATGCCATTTGGACTTTAGCCTCGAATTTTTCCTTGTGCTTTTATAATAATTTTGTAATACAGACTGTTCGTTAGGTCACTTGACCTGATGGCTGGAGAGACTAGTCGGCTCTCCGGTATTTTATCCACTGAAACAGTATGATTGAACAGTAATGCTGTGTTTCTCAACTCTGAAAATCATCAACATTCTTTGATTAAACGAATCCTTTTGGATATCTTACTGCATTACAATCATCTTGTTATACAAACAAACTTTCATTTTCAGTTCATGAATCATATTCTCTCTTTTGTGCGATGTTACATGTTCACCAAACATTCGCTTGAATGCAGAAAACACTGATTCTACAATCCATCTGTCCCCATAGCTTACGCTATTCCTCCATAATTCATAATTAAAAATTTGAGCCAATACAGATTTTCGTCTTGGATAACAGTCAGTGTTAACTGATGAGTTCTTTCTTGTCTTGATTCCTGCAGTGATATTTTCATGATACAAATATGAAAAATCACTTTTTGTGTCATATGCGCCATCAGCAAGGGTTTTAGTTACATTTCCAAACTGTTTTGATTGTTCTACCAGAGACATAAAAGATTTTGAATCATGTGATTTATCATCTGTAATGGTAAGACCTGTAATTTGTTTTGATTTTACATCTACTGCCACATGAATTTTTAGAAAACCTCTTCTCTTCTGCCATTTTTGTCTCATCCACTCACCTCTGTCTGCAACCTTGACTCCAGTGGAATCAATTGCAATGATGATGTCTTTTCCCAGTTTTGGGTTGCACTTGATATCGAGTTTGTTGACACGTTTCCAAATGGCAGAATATGTCGGTGTTTTTGATTTTTCTTTCAGGTGTGATTTTATCAGTCCCTCTGTTTGTCTGT
Source organism: Candidatus Nitrosopumilus sp. (assembly GCA_965247045.1). Lineage (GTDB taxonomy): Archaea > Thermoproteota > Nitrososphaeria > Nitrososphaerales > Nitrosopumilaceae > Nitrosopumilus. The sequence continues at coordinate 151,181 of CBDFGF010000006.1, read as the reverse complement.
AGGGGAGATGCAGATACGCATGGCAATACCCTAGTGCTTCCATGAAACTCTCAGGATAGACGTACTGGTGTCCTTCTTTTCTGCGATTCGTCTCTTTGAGTTCTGTACCCCACTGTTCCATGGAATCAAAGGAGAGCATGATTTCTCCTCTTCTTACAAGGGATTGGTTGTATTTTTTCCAATTTCTATTCATGAAATTGTACAAAATGTTCTGATCCAAACCTTGATTGGTAGAATTAGTTGGATAAACTAGTCATGTTAGGAAACACAGCATTCCAATGAACAAAACATACTGAGATCCTTAGCTTTTTTGATTGCAATAATTTAAGAAATTGATTAAAAATTGGAAATCATTATGCCCAAGTCTCAAATATTTGTCTAAGGCTTTTGTTGATTCTGGAAAATATTCAAAACGTGTGCAGTATAACATACAACAAGCAAGAGAAAATGGTGTACGTGGAACCCCTGAATTCTTCATTGTAAGTTCTAACGGACAACATCAACTTAACAGAACCCAATAACAAAAATGTTGATTTACTGGTAGCAGTAAATTCTGAATTGTCATGCTCACAGATAGAAACAATTTCTAAGGACAGAATTTTTACTTTTAAAAAAGACGTTTCAATAAAACCTATTTTAGAACATCTAAAGAAAATTGATGCTGAAATTACTGAAGAAAAGATTAATGACACTCAAATCAAATTGGATGAAAATAGTTTGGATTTAATTTCTATTAAACAAGTTGCTCAGGATCATTCTATTCCAGAAGAAGCAGCATTAAAAATTCTGCATGCTGATTACCCTGATGATTATGTTACAATTGGAGCATACTTGATTTCAAAAGAAAAAACTAATGCCATAAACGATTCACTTGATGGAATTTCTAAATTTGTTCAAGCCTGTAAGGTGATGACATCCCATAAAATTCCTGATTCATGCCATGCTGATTTGTTGCCCAAATTAGGCTATGATGTAGTTTGGAATGATTTGGATCCTAATAATGCAAAGATAATTAAAAAATAACGAAATACAAAAATTAGAATTTTGATAATTAATCATGTTTTACTGCACAATAGACCTCTTGCGTAATTACCAACAAAGCGTGTCGTCTAATCGAATTAATTCATCGTCGTCATGGAATCACAACAAAATTCTCTTTCCACCGTATCCTGAAATTGATCAGGCCGCATATGATGTCACTGATACAGTCATAACGGCGCAGCCTGTTCCTGAAGACATCCTGCATTATCCTGAACTTCTTTATCTTTGAGATTGTGTGCTCTACTGTAATCCTGATTCTGGACTGGTTCCTGTTGAACTCCTTTTGCCCTGCAGTAAGTCTCTTGCCTCCTTTGCGCTTGCATGGAAGCACCGGATTGAACTCTGGGAAATTATTCCTCATTCCCTCGTATCCTAGGTCTACAAACGTCTGCAGTCCATCTGGCAGCATCGTAGGATGCTTGGCCTGAAACATCTTGTAGTCATGCGGCCTGCCAGGAGAGTGTGGAGGCTTGTGGACTATCTGGCCATCAAGGTTTACCGTATACTGGTTCTTGACTGTGTGCATCCCTTTTTTGCCCGAGTAGTGCGTCTTTCTCTTCTTTTTGTTCTTCTTTGGCCTTGGGATCTGCTGCTCTGATGAGTCAATCATCACGCAAAACCCTGGAAAGTACCGTTCAAGATCCTGTATGGTCCCTATCTTTTTGGATTCGGCGTACATCATCTTCTGAGGGATTGGTATTGAGCCTCGCACGGCAGGCTCGAGGTATTTGATGTTCCTGCAGACGTTGCTCTGGTCAAGGCAAAAGAGGTACCCTGCAAGCTCGTATGTGATGTACATCCTGTAGTATACTAGAAGCATAACTACCCTGTCCTTGATGGGAAGCTCAAACTTGCGTCCAGCTCCGACTCTTCGTCTCCTCTTCTTCTTGGAGGAGGAGAGTCTCTTTTTCTCTGTGATCTTGTATTTCTTTTCTATCTCAGATGACAAAAAATCAAACTGTTCTAGGCTAATCCCAGTAAATGACTGGAACGCTCCTCGGTTTTTTGGCTAGTTTCTTGTATGTTAGCATGAAATAACGAGGATGTTCTCAGCTTTGGATCTTGCTGTGAGTGAATTTGCATGCTTTGATCAAATTGTGTTAATTGCGCAAGAGGTCTAATGGCCTAAAACCAACCAATCTGTCACAAGGAGAAAAATCAACCGAAGATGAACCACCATGTGATCATTTTATATGAATAACGCCGATTTTGCTATTTTTTGATATATTCAATTAATTTGTTCCTAAAATTTTTTTGATTTTTTCTGCAATCTGAGGCTTTTCATTTTGTTCTAACAGAAATTCCAAATCTTTAGTATTGTCAACATCCCACATTATCCTTTTCACAAAAACCATTGCCACATTTAGTGTGTGTTCTTTGGCAGTATTCATGTGGATCTTGTAACTGTCTTCATCATAATGCGTCTCCATTAGATCTACAGGCATCCTTGCAAGTGCATTAGTTCCATCAAATCTTCTTGATGGCACAACTATTGCAAAATTCGGTGGTGCCTTGTAGTTTAACATAAAATCAATATCCTGAGTTTTGATGTATGGGATATCCTGAGGAAATACGATCGAAGTATCAAAATTATTCTCTAAAAGATACTTGTCTGCAAATGCAACTGCACTATTAACACTTTCTTCTTTTTCATCAATTATGGTAATTGTGTTGAATTTTTTTCCAATTTCAATTGCTTTTTCCTCTTTTGTTACTAAGATTAATTTTTCAATTTGTGGGAATATTGATATTGTATGCAGAATTTCTTCTAACATTACTTTGCACAAGTCTTCTATTTGATGTGGAGATAAATCTAAACGAGTCTTTGCATTAGCGAAAGTCTTTACAGGAATAATTGCTGCTATTTTCAAGTTATACGTGTACTTGTTTTAAGATGAAATTTGCTAATGCGTCTTCGGCTAATTTATTTTTCATAGTAATTTTTGTCTCAAAAACTTTCATGTCCAAACTCTGAATTTTTTTTATCAGCATTCTATCTTTGGTGTCTACAATGATGTTTGAACAAACATCGGAATACATCTTTGCTAATCCATATGCGTTTGATTCTATTCCTGCTGCTTGCATGTATTTTGCAGCGGGTCCAGTAATTGCATTATCTCCAATTAATGGACTGACAGCTACAACCTTTTTCTTTATCTTTGATAACTCTTTTCTAATTCCTTTGATCTGAAGCATTGGACCAATTGATGTAAGTGGATTCCCTGGTGCTAAAATTACCATGTCTGCATCATGTATTGCATTTACAGCCTCAGGATTTGGACGAGATTTCTCTGCTCCAATATACTGAATTCCTATAATGGGGTCTTTTCCTCTATGTTTGACCCAGTATTCTTGCAAATGTAATTCTCCTTTGTCTGTAGTTATTCTTGTCTCAATAGTGTTATCTGTAACTGGTATGATGTTTGCAGCAACTGCAAATTTCTCACACATCCATTTTGTAATGTCGCTTAGATTCTTTCCATTCTTCAGCATGTTTGTTCTGATCAGATGTGTTGCGGCATCTCTGTCTCCTATTCTAAACCAAGTTGGTTCCCCAAAAACTTCCATTTGACGCAAAAAGTTGAATGTATCTTTTTTAATTCCCCAGCCTTTTTCTTGATCAAGTAAATCTGCTAAGCCATAAACAATAGTATCTATGTCTGGACATACGTAGAGTCCATAAAGCCAATAATTGTCTCCAACATTGCTAATTACATTGATTTTGGGTTCTTGAGAAACTAAACCTCTGACTAGCTTTACTGAACCCGTCCCACCTGCTAAAATCGTAATCATGCCATTTCTCCTAAAACTGCAAAGTCTTCTTGCATCACTCAATATTACTTTTTCAAAAAACACCGATCATTATTTTGGATAAGTTTATTACTTTAGCGCGTTTGTTTTTTCTCGTGTCTAAGGCCATAATTTTAACAGTTTTGCTTGCAGGTCTTATTGTTGTGGGCACAAGTGCTCCTGCATGGGCTGCCCAATTAGATGCTAGAATTAACCCAAACAGCGATTCATCCCCATTTAAAATGAGTTATCTAAAAACTATCTTTATCGAATATCCAAACGGCGGAAATCTATTTGATGAATTACGTGGAAAAGAATGGACTGTATCCGGTACTGCAGACTCATCAAATCCTGGAGTTCAAGAACTAATCGATAAACTAAATCAAGGGATTACTAATGATGGAAGTCAAGCAAGAGTCTCAGACTTGAATGTCTCTTATGATTTTCACCTTAAAGCAAGAAATATCACATCCATTGATTATAGAGTAATCATAGAGGGAACATTAACTAATTATGTAATTACAAAAGATTCTCAGAGAACTTTGATTGATTTGGGTTGGAGGGGATTAAGCGTTGATGGTGAAATTGTAATTGATGGTGTGGAAATCAATATCCCACTAAACTTACTTAAAGACCAAGAACCTCAAGCTTATACGTTCTTTGTTGGAAATGAAGCAGAAGACATTCTTACGAGAAATCTCATTAATGCAGACTTTATCTTAGAGCAACCAATGACCAACTGGCATTTTTTGTTTGATCCAACAGGAATCAACGTGGATGCTAGAACATTTGGATTAGATGAAAGTATTGCCGGATTTGTCGTTTCTAGCTGGACTATGGGGGAAAGCAGTCTTAGAGAAGGAATACAAATTGAAAAAGTCTTTGAAGCAGAAATTATGTCTGATCAAAAATATATTGTTAGAAGTGTACAATCATCTGATCAAGGTAACCTAGCTGCAATTGGTTTTGGTGCATTAGATGTATTAGATGGAGTTGAAATTGCGGGAATCACTCCAACTCCTCCAGAAGGATATGCAACACCTTCAACTGGTGGCTTCCCAATTATGATAGTTTATGGTATGGCAGGAATGGCAGCTATTGGAGGAATTGCATTTTTTATTTTTAGTAACAGATCACTCAAAAAGGAATTAAAAGGCCAACAAGGAATTGATCCTAGTAGATTAGTAGGTTATCAGACCAGTGTATCATCTGGTGGTTATCAAACCAATAGAGGTGAGGCACAATTAAGAGATGACACTGAATACCAACAAACCCGAAGTGTTTATGAAGAAACTCAACAACAAAGCCCTCCACCACAAGCAACAACCCCTACTATGGTAGATCAAGCCTGTGGATGCGAAGCAGATAGTGGCGATCCTGATTACTCATGCGATTGTGCAATGCAAGGTCATTGTATTTGTAGTGCGGATTGTAAATGTTCAACTGACGTTTGTAAAGAAGCTGTCGGACAATTGTAAGTCGATAGTTAATTACAATCTTATTTTTTATTTTTAAAAAAATTATGTGTGCTGGGAGTAACCCTCCTTCTGTTTTCACGATATTTCGCTTTGCAGCCTACCTGAACTTAGTACGGGAACCTTGAGTTCTGTTTGGCCTTGCTCCATGTGGGTCAGCTTTTTCATTCCTTTTATGGAAATCTCAGGTTTTACCATCATTGTACGCCATATTGGATTTTTTTCTGTTCCGTTGCCAATCATCTCTGATTATCTATCTCCAGATCACATTTCCTGTATGGAGGGAGGAGTTTCCTCTGCCGTAGCAGCATGTCGTGCTCCAGCTCACATAAAAATAACATTCCTTTGTTGCATTTGAGTTTTACTTTTCAGGTTTTGTGCCTATTATGAACAAAGTCCCAAATTCTCTTTTCCATTTCTTTTTGTTTTTTAAATCTTTGATATGTTTTGTTTTTACTTTAAATCCTACATTCCGAAAAAACTTTTTCCATTCTTTTTTTGAATGAAGATGCATCTGTATTTTCATAATGTTTGCCCATCTTGCAGTTACCCTACTGTCTGAGTAAAAATCTGTTCCACAGAAAAATTGTCCACTAGGTTTCAACAATTTGTAGATTTTTTCAAGTGCTACTTCAATCGAATCTGAATAGTAAAGTGACTCCATTGAGAAAATGAAATTAAACTTTCCTTTATAATTCCAAGATTCAATATCAGTATGAAAAAACTCTTCTTTGTTATTATCCTGTTTCTTTTTAGCTTGAATAATCATCTTCTTGCTTATGTCAATCCCTATGGATTTATTGCAATTATTTTCCGTTGCAATTTTTCTTACCACCCACCCATTTCCACATCCAACATCAAGAAATGTAAATGGTTTATCAAATGATATCGTTTGTAAAAATTTCGAGACATTATTTCCATGTTCCTTCTCCATTAATTCTGCTCTGCCATTTTGAGCCCATTTATCAAACGTTTTTTTAACTCCATCCATGATTTTTTATTTTTTTATTCCCATTATAATCTTAATTTTTTCAAATCAAAAATATTTCGAGTATCATAGCTGCCTAAATTTTAAGTATAATATGCGTAGATTTGGATCCTTGTGAGACAAATTCCAATTGTTTTGAGTCTAATTGTTCTTCTTTTAATGCCTGTATATGCTTCTGCACAAAGTCCAGATAGGCTTATCCTTCTTGAAAATTTTGGTAATTATGACCGTGGTGAACCTCTATTCGTTTATGGCCAAGTTGCAAATATCTCAGATGATTCTTTTCTGATAATACAAATTATTAATCCTCGTGGTGATCTGTGTCAAATCCAACAACTCGTACCATTACCAAATGGCGTTTTTATCACAGACATAATTCCACTAAAAGGTAGAATTTGTGGACTTTCTGGAGAATATGAAATTAAATTATTTTATGGAGACTATTCAAAATCTACCACATTCAATATTTCTTCTAACTCTTTTTCTGAACCAAGTAATGCCCAAAAGATTTTTTCAGCGCAAAACTTGGTACTGACTCATGCATCATTAGTTAGTGAAATATTTGATATTCCATCTCCAATATCAAATCAAACTTCTAATGATTTGTCTGAGTTGGAGTCTGCTTATGTTGACTTGTGGAATGAATTCTTTGTAGATGATTTGATTATTGAAATAAATCCATTAATCAGACTTGCTGTATCTTCCTCATTAGATTCTGTAGAGCAATTATTAAATGAAGATGCGATATCTTTTGATGTTGCAAAGTCTATTGACACAACAATTTTTGCGGCAGTATTTTATTATGAAATTGGTGACAAAACAAAAGCAATTGATTTGTTATCTGATGCATTTATTGATATTAGAAATGTAAATCCTGAAAAAACCACTAACCAAAGGGCTCCAACTTTTGATGAATTAGAAAAGACATTACTAAACTTGATGAAAAAATCTGATACGATAATGAGCCAGTCTGTAAAAAATGAAGTTGGATTTATCTTTGCTAGAGGAACTGCACCTATTTACTCTGACGAAATCGTTGAACTTGTTGATGTTCTTTCAAAGGCACGATATCTTGATGTTGTATCGAGAAAGCAAAGTGATCTTTATCGACTTGTCCAAAATGAATGGGCAACAATCAAACCTTCCTTGGTTGACAAAGAGTCTATTGAAGAATTAATTGCTTCAAAGACCAGTGTTTTAGAATTACATAAAGCAGCAATACTTTTACGCGAACTCGATGGTATTGAACGATTCATTTCCTCTGATACTGAAGAAAATAATGATCTTGCAAATCTGATAATGCCTGATTGGGATAAATTAGAATCTAGTCTAGCATTGGCATCTTCAATTGAGGATATTTTGGGTTCTGAATCTGAAATTTACCAGATGAGTCAGATTATAGAGATCTCATCAAGAATTAGTAAGAGTGTCGAGATTTCACAAGCAAACAATGTTGATTCAGGTCTTGTAGATGATTGGAAATTGCTTTTAGAAAGAGTTGAAAATGCTGAATCTGTAGATGTGATTTTAGAAATCATTTCAGAATTTGATCAATCAATGACTGAACTACGAGAGAAACGAAATCCTTTGGCAGTTTTAGAATTTCAATATAAGACAATGAAAGAGAAGGCTGAGCTTCAAGCAGATTATGAAAATTTGTTTTTGATTGATAATGCCTTAAGAATTTTAGACACTGCCAAACAAATGGAATCCGGAAACCCTTCCATTTCTAGAATTGATAGAATTGAGGTTTTGTTAACTTGGGTTAGTGAAAAAGCTCCTCAAATAAAAACAGATTTGGATTCTTATAACAAAGATGTATTAAAAATTCGTGCTAGTGATATCTTACATAGGGCAGAATCTCTTGAAAATTTAGTTGAACTGAGTCTAACTAAGAATCGTTTCTTGCCAAACTATATTGAATTTACTGACACATTTAATGAAAAAATTGACAGTGTAAGAGATCTTGTACTCAAAAATGATCTTGATCAAGCAAATGAGCTAGTTCGTGATTTGTTTAATGAATGGACTCTTGTTTCCCAAGCATATGCTGATGATCCACATGGTTCTGATGTTGGATATACTACAGATGAAATAAAACGTATTGAATTTCGTAAAAAACTAGAAGCATTCTCTAATATGGTCTCTACTTTCTATAATAACGAATTTTCTGTATATGTTGATGATTATAATACAATGATGGAGAATGCCTACCAGTTAATTGAGATTACAAACTTTGTTGATGCGGAATCTAAGATTTTAGAGATTGGTAATTACCTTAGTGAATATTTGGTTTTAGATAATCCTAGAATTATCTATGATATCTCGTTTGATACTGAAAAAGACACTTGGGTTATCAAAGGAGCTACTGAAAAATCACTCTTTGATAGGAGAGAAAATCTGTATGTTACTATTTACAATATGAATGGCAGCACTCATAGTAGTTTAGAATTTACTGATACTAAGCAAGGGAACTTTTACACTCAGTGGGTTGCACCAGCAGATCCTGGTCTTTATGTTGTGATGTTACAATATCAAAATTCAAAGGCTAGCCAGATTGTTCATGTTGAGGAGAAATTTGAATATGAATACAGTAAATCTGATTTGAATATGGTTGATCTAGCACGCGAATTTGAAGAGTTGGAGTCATTTGCAAAAGAATTCGGCGGAGAGAATTTTTATGAAAATCCTCGATTTGTCTCCGTAATTAATGAAATCAAATCTGGTTTCACTAGTAGAGATGCTGAAAATATTGATGATAATCTAAATGAACTCAAGACAATTATTGAAAGATATCTTCCTGTAAGATCACGTGTGGCAGTAGTTGAAGCAATCTATGACGATGATAAATTGATAGTATCTGGTGCTGTTCAAAAAACTATTGCATTCAGAGAGGATCTTTTTGTTGATATCTATGATCAAAAAGGTAATCTGATTGAAGAGATTGCTCTAAAAGACAATTCTTCAGGATTATTCACTGAGGTATTATCCAAACCATTTGAATCTGGAGTTTATGTCGCTCAGTTACAATATCATGATGTAGTAGTGACTGACTTTTTTAATATACTGTGATTAATTTTTTCCTTTTACTAAATTGAAGAGTTGTCTTACAGCAAGTTTTGGATGATGTGTTGCTAATTTAACCATGTTAGATAATCCAAAATCAGCTTTTATGAAATCAAGAAATTCTTCGGCTTTTAATTCTTTGATAATATCCAATTCTTTGTCCCATTCTTCATCTGATAGACCAATCCATCTATCTTGGACTTTTTCTGCAGATTTGATTTTTGACTCAATCTCTTTTCTCCAGTTTTTTTCGTATGAATAAAGTGCAGATTCATCTGTCTTTCCAGATTTTATTGCGTCTGATGACACTTTTCCTGCTACTCTCCCAAATTTTATTGCGTATCTAATTCCTTCTAAAACAAGGGGGTTTGCTTGTCCAGCTGAATCTCCAACAAGCATCAAATTGTTAAAGACTGTTTTTCTTGATAATCCATCATTTGGAATTAATCCATAATGAAATTCTATCGGCGTTATTTTTCCTAGTTTTTTAATTGGGCCTAGTTTTTTTTTCATCAATTCTTCTAGTCTTTGTGTTGGATCAACATTTGATTCTGGTTTCCCTACGCCAACCCCAATTCTTACAATATTGTTTCCTAAAGGAAAAATCCACGCATATCCTGCAGGAGAATATTGTTTTCCTACCATTAACCACCATGTTTCGGAATCTACATTCTCTACTTTTGCTTCATATTCAGCTCCTGCTCCAAATCTTTTCCATTGAGTTACAAAACCCATTGCTTTACAAACCGTTGAAGAAAATCCACTTGCATCAATTACTACTTTGGAATGAAATGTCATTTTTCCGTTAGGTCCGACTCCACTTACTCCCACAATGTCTCCATTGTCATTTTTTATTACTTCATTAACATTAATTTTAAGAAAAATATCTGCACCAACTTTTTCTGCTTCATCTGCTAACCATCTGTATGTTTTTCTTACATCTAAAACTGCTGCTCTTGGAACTGAATCATTGATGGTAATTTCATTATTTGGTGAACAAAACGAAAAATTTCTAATTGGGTTAAAACAATCATCTGGAATCCCAAATTCTTTGATACTTTGAATCCATGTGACTCCACTGGTTCTAACTGTCTCTGCAATAGAACTTTCTTTTTCAAGTAATGCTACTTTAATTCCATTTTTTGCAGCCACAAATGCTGCAGATGATCCTGCTGGACCCCCGCCCACAACTACCAAATCATAATGGTGTTCTTCTGACAATTGACTTGAATCAGCCAATCTAGGATATAATTTTGAGGTATGTTGTAGGAACTATTTTTTCAAAATAGCAGCGCCTGCTGTGTCATTTTCTCTTTCTGAATCAAAAGTTTGCATATGTAAAGGGTCCCTATGCATAAAACTGTGAGTTTCTCCCTCCTCTTTTCTACAGAATTTTGAATGAATTGTTTCTTCTATCTTTAATGTAGTTTCATTCTCATGAAATAGTCGTTTTCCACAATCAGGACATATGAATTCAGGCATAAATTCAGTCTGTATCAAATCTATTTAGATGTTTCAGGTTTTGTCATGAAAATTATGTATTCTAAGTATTCATGAGCCGAAACTTTAGATGTTTAGGAATTCATAATTCATTGTGGAGGAATCTGAAATCTCATCTTTTGTAATGTGGTCAATAGTTACTGGAGTTGTTATGATAATTACTGGATTAACTTATCGTGTGTATCTGAGGAGAAAGAGCCATGAGATCTCTACATCTTGAAAAAAAGGGGTTACGTGGACTTGCAATTGCTGAAAGCTTCAGACAAAATTCTTCAAAATCTATCTTTGCTGGAATTGTAATGCGACGAGATTTTGTGATTGACGGTTTCGTCTTTGGAAGTGCAACATTAGAAGGGGATGATGCCACTGACACAATATTGAAGATGTATAATGAACTTCAGAGACCTGACATTAGTTATGTCTTGATTTCTGGTTTGATAGTATCTGTGTATAATATAATTAACATCAAAAAATTATATGATTCTTTAAGAATCCCAATAATTGGAATATCTTACAATGCTTCTCTGGGGATTGAAGGTGCTCTCAAGCACCATTTTCCAAATTCATTTGAATCAAAAATTTCTGCATACCAAAAATTAGGTAAACGAGAAAAAATTTCTTTAAGTACCTCTCACGATGTTTTTGTTAGAAAAGAAGGTTGTACTTTAGGTGATGTAAAATATCTTCTGAATAAATTAACATTACATGGTTCTGTTCCAGAACCTATACGAGTATCACAATTACTTGCAAAAACATTACTTCAGAAATGATTATCCCTCTGAAGCTGTTTTACCGCCATCAACACTTAGAATAATTCCTGTAACCCAATTTGCCTCATCTGATGCTAAATAGAGTGCTGCATTTGCAACATCTATCGGTTCCCCTATTCTGGCAAGGGGTAATCTTTCCTCTAGAACTTTTCTTGCTTGAGGATCATCAAGATATGGCTTAATCATTCCTGAATTGATAATCCCTGGATTAACACAATTGCATCTGATATTTCTTCTTGCATATTCCACAGCAATTGATTTTGTAAACATCGAAATTGCTGCCTTTGTGGCAGAATATACCGCCAAATGAACTCTTGGAATTGCCCTTTCACTTGAAATGGAACCAATGTTTACAATTGACCCACTTTTGACATCTGACATTTTTGAAAGTACTGCCTTTGTCATGTGAAATGCACCTAACAAGTTTATGTCAATGAGTTTTTTAATTTCTGAATCTTGCATATCGTGAAAATGTACAGGATCATTAATTGCTCCTGCACTGTTCACTAAAATATCGATCTTACCATATGTATCCATAATTTGATTTACAGCTTGTAGCACTTGTGATTCATCAGTCAAATCACATGTAATTGATGCAGTAGATTCATCATTTCCTACTTCTTTTCTAGTTTTTTCTAATCCTTTTAGATTTCTTGCAACTAGAATAACTTTAGCGCCTTCGTCTGCAAACCTCTTTACAATTCCTCTACCTATGTCGCTTGATGCTCCTGTGACAATTGCAACTTTGTCATTTAATCGCATAAAATCATATTATTGTCATAACTTATAGAATTTTTGTTTAGTTCCATTCGTAAATTTAATTTTATTTGAACTCATTAATTTTTTTAATGTATTCAATAATTCCTGTATAGTCTATTTCTCCAAATCCCTCTTTTTCGGCATTTTCATACACTTGTTCTGCTTGTCTGATCATTGGAAGTTCAATTCCTAATGATTTTGCAGCACTTATTATAGTATTAATGTCTTTTTTTAGATTGGCAAGTGTGAATGTTGCATCATACTTGCCATCAATCATCTTGAATGCCTTTTTTTCACTCATTCCAGTTTTGAAATATGTAGAGTTTAAAATTTTAAGAAAAATTTTTGGATCTACATTTGCCTTTTTGACAAAAATAATTCCTTCAGATAATGCAAGTGCAAGCATGGTTATTTGTAAATTCATGGCTAGTTTAACAGAGTGGGCTACACCACTTTCTCCTAGAAAAAATACTTTGTTTGCAATTTTTTCAAAAACATTTTTACAATGATCAAAACTTTCTTTGTTTCCTGATACCATCATAACTAAATCCCCTGTTATGGCAACATTCGGTCCACCCATAACTGGAATGTCTAATTTATGGATATTGTGTTCTTGAAATTTTCTTGAAATATTTTTGGATTCTGACGGATTGATAGTACTCATATCTGCAACAATTAGTTTTTCATGCTTCCCTTCTATGATTCCATTTTTTTCAAATGAGATTTCTTTTACTGCGGCTGCATCTTTTACTACTGTAATGATTAATTCTGAATTTTCTGCAAGCTCTTTTGGTGATGTTACAACTTTGGCTCCTTTTTCTCCTGCTTGTGTTGTTTTATCTTTAGTTCTATTGTATACTGTCACTTCAAAACCTGAATCTAGTAAGTGTAATGTAACTGCATTTCCTAACATTCCAAGTCCAATAATTCCTATTTTTTTCATCTCTATTCATTCCATAAAATTGTGAAATTAATGGCGTTCTTCATTTTGAATTTCCCATTGATTATTTCCAAATCTTGAAACCACAAATTCTAATTGTCCTATCGTTTTATTTCCTCTTTTGACTTTTGCAAAATCAAATTTTTTCATTCTAAACACACTTTCTTTTGGTTTGTATCCTCCTTCAATAACTTTTATCCTGAATCTTTTACTTGCTTTGATGATTAGCTTTCTTGCAATTTGTACATCTCCAATCCATGAAAACATTTCAAAATCTCCAAAATTTTTAGTAGAAATGTTATGACCATATAGTCTTGCTTCAAGTTTTGTGCCTTGGGATTTTACTTGTCCATTTAGCCATGTAATGACTTCTTCCCCATGACCTTTCTCAATTCCAAATGTTTCTGAAATTGCCATCTACCAAAATTTACCATATCAAACCATAATAATCATTGTTAAACTAAAATACTGATTTAACCCTGAAATTTCATGCTTACAATTGATTGCAAGGATGTTTTATCAATAAAAAATGAGTTACTTATTTATGTCTCAGACCAAGCAGCAGCTATTCCAACTCTAAAACATCATCAATTTACTCTATCTACTTTAGACGATGATGAAGTTATTGATACTAATACAGTTATTTCTTCAATTAAAGAATTTTTAGATTCAATTGGAGAGGGTCATAATTTTGCTGTAATCTCTAATAATGAAATTATAACTATCAAATCAATCTCTGATAAAATCATAGAGAGAGATGCTGCACCTCAATCTGATATGTTTTCATGTACACATTGTGGATTTGTGACAAGATATGAAGTTGAACTTAATGTTCACATGCGAATACATTATCTTTAAATCTATTTGAAAATTCTGAAAATTGTATTTCTTTTAATTTTTGATATCTCTAAAACTATACAAAATCATAAAGCGAAAATCTCTTTATGCATTCTAAAATATAACTTCGCGTATGTTGATTTTCAACAGGATCTTTATAAGCACTAATTACAGAAATTAATTGTGAAAAAACCATCAAAAAATAATGTGACCAAGGTTTATTGTACTAAATGTGATTTAATTTTTGAATCACGAGAAAAATTTGAAAAGCATTTTGATAGACATTCATCAAATGCTGTTTGTGAGGTCTGCCCAATTGATACTGTCATCTCAAAATTTGTAAATATTTTTAAACGAAAATCGTCCAGAAATTTGGAATAAGTTTTTTTAACCATTTTTACCATTTTAGATTATGAATAAAAAAGGCGTAATTATAGGCGTCATTGTTGTAGCAATTGTTGCTGGAATATCTGCATCGTATTTTTCATCTCCCTCTGAAACCGTAAATCTTGATATGGGCAGAACACATGGTACCATTTCTACTGCTATGGGCTCGCCAATTTTAGGTGATCCGTCTGCCCCAATTACCATTGTTGAATTTGGTGATTATCAATGTGAACGATGTTATGAATGGTTTCATGAAACAAAACCAGCAATAGTCCAAGATTATATTGATACTGGAAAAGTAAATCTAGTGTTTGTTGATTTGGCATTTTTGGGAAAAGATTCTCCAAAGGCAGCTCAAGCATCATATTGTGCTGAAGACCAAGAAATGTATTGGGAATATCATGATCTTCTTTACAATTCACAAGAATCAGTTGATGGAGGTTGGGCAAATTCTGAAAGACTCAAAGCTTTTGCATTTAGCTTAGGTCTTGATATGGAATTGTTTGAAAGTTGTCTTGATTCTGGAAAATATTCTAAACGTGTACAGTATAACATACAACAAGCAAGAGAAAATGGTGTAAAAGGAACTCCTGGATTCTTCATTGTTGGTCCTAATGGACAACAACAAATTGGTGGGGCTCAACCCTTCTCTGTCTTTAAACAAATATTGGATCCTATGATCTAAATGGTGCAAACAATCAAACTCGTATATTCTAATTTCAAATATGTCATCTTAGCATCTATAATTTTTGTATCGATGTTGATTGGTTTATTGATACTGTCTGAATATATTTTCTTAGAACCTTATGTTGTTACTCATCTTCCTTCTGGAAGTGAATTTGGCTTTATCCTTATTGTAATACTTTCTGTATTGTCTGCATTGGTAATTCCAATAAACATTTTTAGGATAAATACACTCAAAAGTTCAAAACAAAAAATGGGGGGCGGAGTTTTTGGTTCAATTATTGGTGCTGCCTCTGGCGTATGTAGCTGTGGACCAGTAGGATTTGCAATAATCTCCACATTTGGTTCTGTTGGGGCTACTGCTACTGCATTTCTAACCAATTATGAGATCCCAATTAGAATAATAGCTATTGCAATTTTGACTGTTACATATTTTACAACTGTAAAATCACTCAAAGTTGAATGTAATCTCAATCACTGACCTTGATGCATTAGAAATTACTAATTAGGCAAATTATTGTATCATTAATATTCAAAACCTAAAAAAATTTTATCACGCATAAACTCATATTCATCAGTTAGTAAAGTATCTACTTGAATTCTTTTTCGAAATTCATTTGGGTATTGAATGTAATAAGCAAAGTTTTCTGCAAAGTTTTCTGCATTATTCTTAGTAGAGTATACACTGATGTATCCACTAGAAAAAGCACCAGAGTTTGGTTGATGTTTTTGTGTGACATTGAATATAGAAATTTTATCTTCTAAGACATAATCAAAAATATGTTGTTTATCATCATAGATGCCTTGAATTCCATGATAGTCAACTATGTGTCCTAGTTCATGAAGTACAGTATGTGGATTAATATTTTGTTCTAAAATAAATCCTCTCTCTAATCCTTCTAAAATTCCATACTCGGCAGAAGACGACCCGAATACAGCATAGATTCTACCATATTCAGTGCTAAAATAGATAGTTTTTCCATCCATTACTTGAATTACATTTTTTGGAACTTTGTATAATGCCTCAGCTGCAATTAATACTCTAGGAATTTCTTTCCAATTTACATAGTCTGTTTTAGGATCATATCCATCATCGTACAAATCAAGCGAGTTTTTGTTGACACCAACAATTGTTATTCCATTTTCATTAGCCCAATTCTTAAACTGTTCAATTTCATCAGACTCATAGAAACCTGCAGTTGCTGCAAAAATATACTGACGAGCGAAAGTCTTTTACATAAATTATTTTGATCGCAGCACTATTTGATCACCACACCCAACACTGTACATGGACGAAGACGAGCAAAACCTGTTGATACAGGCCTACAAGAAGGAGAAGAGAGGAGCCATAAAGGAAAGAATCCACATCGTGTGCATGATCAAGATCAACGGACTGACAGTCACAGAGACGGCAATACAACACTACTGCGATCCGCACACGGTCGCAAGTTGGGTTCAACGCTATGACAAGGAAGGTCTTGCAGGCCTGAAAGACAGGCCCCGTTCTGGCAGGCCGCCAAAAGTAAAGGCAGAAAAGATTGCAGAGATCCTGTCCAAAACAGACAACATCACGACACCAAAACAGCTCAGAGAAGACATTCGCAAAAAGTACGGTGTAAAATACCACATGACCCATGTCAGAAAGACAATGCACAAGTTTGGCATGTCTGCCAAGACAGCCAAGAGTGTTCACATCAACAGGGCAGAAATCCAAAAGATTAGAAAGTGGCAGCGCAACGCCAAAAGGCGCATTTCACGCCTCAAATCGAAGGGTTTTGCAACCATGGTCTTTGACGAGGCAATATTCATCGATGATCCCGTAAAGGGCGTAAAATACTGGTCGCCAAAGGGAGAATCAATCGTAACGACATACAGGGGCAGACATGGCAAGATAGTGGCATGCGGCTCTATTGCAACAGACGGCAGACAGTTCTTTAGAACCTATGACAGGTTTGACAAGGAGACAGTCCTGCGGTATCTCAAGGACCTGGTCAGGCATTTTGGAAAGGCAACCGTAATCATGGACAACGCGCCGCAGCATAAGGCAGACATTCTCAAAGAGTTTCTAAATAAAAATCCAAATGTAAAGGTCATATGGCTGCCAACTGCAACGCCTGAGCTCAGCGTGGTCGAAAAGTACTGGCACCAGTCAAAGCGTGATGTTCTAGTTTCTGAATACTATGCCACAGTTGTGCACATGCATCGCGCAGTCTCAGAGTATGCTGTGTTTCTCAACTCTGAAAATCATCAACATTCTTTGATTAAACGAATCCTTTTGGATTATCTTACTGCATTGTAATCATTTTATTGTACAGACAAACTTTCATTTTCAACTCATGAATCATGTCCTCTCTTTTGTGAGACATGACATGCTCACCAAACATTCTCTTGAATGCAGAAAATACTGATTCAACAATCCATCTGTCCCCATAGCTTACGCTGTTCCTCCATAATTCATAGTTGAATAATTGAGCCAGAACAGCTTTTCGTCTTGGGTAGCAGTCAGTGCTAACTGATGAGTTCTTTCTTGTTTTGATTCCAGGAATTACACCTTCATGATACAAATATGAAAAACAATCCTTGGCATCATATGCACCATCAGCTAGTGTCTTGACTATATTTCCAGACTCTTTTGATTGCTCAACTAGTGATACAAAATGTTTTGAATCATGTGACTTGTCATCTGTAATCTCTAAACCTGTGATTTGTTTAGATTTCACATCCACTGCAACATGAATCTTCAAGAATCCTCTTCTTTTCTGCCATTTCTGCCTCATCCACTCACCACGATTGGCAACCTTGACTCCCGTACTGTCAATTGCAATGACGATGTCTTTTCCAAGTTTTGGATTCATCTTGATGTGTAACTTGTTTACACGCTTCCAAATGGCAGAATATGTCGGTGTTTTTGATTTCTCTTTGAGGTGTGATTTTATCAGACCTTCAGTTTGTCTGAATGGCAGATGCAAATAGAGATGACAGTATCCCAATGCCTCCATGAATGATTCGGGATAAACGAATTGACGTCCTTCCTTTTTGTGGTTCATCTCTTTTAGTTCTGTACTCCATGAGTCTATAGCATCAAAAGACAGCATGATTTCTCCACGTCTTACTAGTGATTCGTTGTAATTTTTCCAATTTCTATTCATGGAATCATACAAAATATTCTGATCTAAACCTTGATTGGTAGAATTAGTTGGACAAACTAGTCATGTTAGGAAACACAGCAGTCCATCGTACTATGTTGGAACAGCAGGACATGTATCTGCTAGAACAATTGAGAGATATGTTCGTGAACAGAAAAAGTAGGCGATTCATCCACCGTACACAAATACGGTGGTCTTCTCGCCATATGATGATAATTTCAAATGTATCAAAGGCAGTCAAAGTTGCAGTGAAATTAATTCCGCTGGACCAGAAACTCAGAAAAGAGTATCTTAGAGTATTGTCTCGTAGTCCAAAGTTATCACATCTAAAATTACTAAAAAAGGCAAAAAGTGGTTTACTCCAACAGAAAGTTACTATTCCATTGAATAAGAGAAATGCAAGGAAACTCAAAAGTTTAGCTGCAAGAAAAGATGTAGAAGTTGCAGAGATGGCAGATGAAATACTGTCAAGTTATTTGAAGAGAAGATAAACCGTCAAAGAAAAAATATCGAATTATTTAAAAATGATGTGAAGAGTGTTTCATTCTACAGAATAATCTTTTTTCTTATATTTTTCTTAATTTAGAAACACCAGTAGTAATATGATCAATTATTGTTGGCAGTGGTGTGCCTGGACCAAACACATGATTCACTCCTGATTTAATCAAAGCTTTATGATCTACATCTGGAATTACTCCTCCACCAACAACAAGAACGTCGTTGATTCCTTTCTTTTTTATTGCTTTTACCACTCTAGGAAAAAGTGTTCCATGTGCGCCATTTAGTAAACTCATTGCAACTGCATCGACATCTTCATCCTCTGCAATCTGTGCTACTCTTTCTGGAGTTGCAAAAAGTCCTGAATAAATTACCTCCATTCCTGCATCTCTAAATGCTCTACAAAGTACTAGGGCACCTCTATCGTGACCATCAAGACCTAATTTAGCAACCAATATTTTGATACTTCGTGATGCCGTCTTTTGCTTCATGATTGTATTCGTATTTTGTATATTTTAAAAGCTTTATTTGATTTTCTAATTTGTGAAAATAATTTGTAATTTAAAAGAATAGAAAATCTACTTAAAGCGTAACAAAAGTACCTCAGACGTGGACATTACTCCAATTAATTATGCATTGATCTTTGAACCAGATCTTAAAAAATTTACATTTAATGGAACTGAATCTATTTCAGTAGATTGCAAAAAACCTACAAACACAATAACAATGAATTGTGCTGAACTAAAGATAAAATCATGTAAAGTGAAATTTGCAGGAAAACTCATCGAATCTACTCCAAAAACAAATGAGAAAAAAGAAGAATTACAAATTAAATTAGGAGAAAAAATTAAAGGTAAAGTAATAATCAACTTAGAATTTCAAGGAATTTTAAATGACCGACTTCTTGGATTTTATCGTAGTCAATACAAACAAGGTGGTAAGAAAAAATATCTTGCCACAACACAGTTTGAGGCAGCAGACGCTAGACGTGCATTTCCTTGTTGGGACGAACCTGAAGCAAAGGCAACATTTGAAATTTCAATTATTGCAGACAACAAATTCACTGCAATCTCAAATATGCCCGTCAAATCAAAGAAAAAAGTTGGAAATAAAACCATTTACAAATTTGGAAAGACCCCAATTGTCTCAACATATTTGATCTATCTAGGTGTTGGAGAATTTGAATATCTTATCGGAAAGATTGGTAAAATACAGATTAGAGTTGTAACAACTAAGGGAAACAAATCAAAAGGAAAATTCTCATTAGAATTAGGAAAAAAACTTCTTACATCTTATGAAAAATATTTTGGAATAAAATACCCCTTGCCAAAACTTGACTTGATTGCAATTCCGGACTTTGCAGCTGGCGCCATGGAAAATTGGGGTGCAATAACTTTTAGGGAGACAATCTTACTTTATGATCCTAAAACATCTTCTACCAAAACCAAGCAATACATTGCTGAAGTAATCTCTCATGAAATTGCACATCAGTGGTTTGGAAATCTAGTTACAATGAAGTGGTGGAATGATTTGTGGCTAAATGAAAGCTTTGCAACCTTTATGGCGACAAAATTTGTTGATAAATTCTATCCTGAATGGGATTTGTGGAATCAGTTTGTTGAGGGTGCAATGAATGTTTCAATGGGTCTTGATTCTTTAAAGACAACGCATCCAATAGATGTTAAAGTAAATTCCCCAGCTGAAATTAGAGAAATCTTTGATGCAATTTCTTATGATAAGGGTGGGTGCATATTGCGAATGCTTGAACATTATGTGGAAGAACCAAACTTCCGAAGAGGACTTAAAAGATACCTTTCTGATTTCAAATACAAAAATGCTGAAGGAGAGGACTTGTGGAATGCAATTGGCAAAGCATCAAAAATGCCCGTTACTTCTATGATTAACACATGGCTCAAACAACCAGGATTTCCACTGGTTGAGATTAATCAAGATGGCAGCACTCTGAAGATCAAACAGAAGAGATACTTGCTTGAATACGATAAAAAATTCAGTAAAGGCTTATGGTCTATCCCATTATCTTTAGGTCTGGAAAAAGAATTTTCCAAAAAATTATTTTCTAAAAAATCTATGTCATTAAACATACCCAAGAACACAATAGGCTTTGTTGTAAACTATGGGAGAAAGGGGTTCTATCGTGTAAAATATGATGAAGGAATTTTACTTGATTTAAAGATGTTAGTAGATGAAAAACGCATCTCTGCTATTGATCGATGGGCTATTCAAAATGATTTGTTTTCACTTTGTATTTTGGGTGATGAACAAGTAAGAAATTATCTTGACTTTTCTGATGCATATTATGCTGAAGATAGCTATCTTACATCAGTTAACGTAGCACACAATTTGGCTTCGTTGTACTTCCGTGTGTTTGATGAAAAATTTGCAGAAGAAATTCGTGGATATGCAGTAAATTACTTTAGAAAAATTTTATTTAATGTAGGATGGGATCCCAAAAAATCAGATAAGCATACTGATGCTTTGCTTCGTACATTTGTAATTTCTGTCTTAGGAAAAATGAATGATGAAGAAGTTACAGAAGAAGCTCTTCGAAGATATGACAAATTCCTAAAATCTACTAGTTCTTTGTCACCAGATTTAGTAGAACCAGTATGCTCAATTGCAGCATGGAATGGAAATGCAAAAACTCATGCTGAACTAACAAAACTATACAAGAATGCGAAAACTATGGAAGAGAAACTTCGCTTCTTAGGTGCTATGTGTGGATTTAAAGACAAAAAACTTCTCATCAAATCACTTGACTTTTCTCAAACCTCAGAAGTTCGTTCTCAAAATATGCAATTACCAATCATGAAAGTTGCTGCAAATCCATATGGCGATAAAGTATTATGGCCATGGTTAAAGAAAAATTGGAAAAAATTAAACAAAAAGGCAGGACATGGAAATCCATTATTTAACAGAATTGTAGCTAGTATCTCTTCTATAGCTGATGACTCTATGGAAAAAGAAATTATACAATTCTTCAAAAAAAACCCCACTCCTGGTACAGAACGTACTCAAACCCAAACCCTTGAAAGAATACGAATAAACTCAAAATTCCTTAGAAGTATGAGAAAAGAGTTCAAAGATGGCTAGAAAACTTAGTGCCTCCATCTCCCTTGGAATAATTACTGTTTTAGCAATAGTTTTTCTAGCAGGTGAAGGAACAGATGACAAAGATATTCTTCGTCAAACATTTCAGATAGAGGCAGTATACTATGATTCTGGCCATGTTGAAATTTCTTATTTTGACAAATCTGGCAAAACAAATTCTGTTGTCATGGAAATTCTTGGAATGGAGGAATCTTTTCAAAAAACATTTTCTAATTCAGAATTTATTGAAATTGTCCCATTTCCAAATCTACCAAAATATGGTTGGGTAATCCATCCAGTAGTTTTGGAAATTGATCATAAAGAATTAGGTCATATCCAACTAAAAACTGAGATTCATTCACTTGATGAACCTGTCCCTCCTGTGATCTATTCTAGACCATAGATCGCACACAAGATTTTATTGCACCTGTGAAACCTTACTGTATGTTGGATTTGCTTGCAGATATTAAGAAAGGAAAACGTGGTGCAATTGCAAAAGCAATCAGTATCGTTGAAAATGACCCAAAGGAAGCAAAGAAACTCTTAAAGAAAATTTTCAAAGACTCTGGCAACTCGATTGTTATAGGTATTACCGGATCTGCAGGTTCTGGAAAAAGTTCCTTGATTAACAAAACTGTTATTGCATTGAAAAAATTAGGCGCAAAACCTGCTGTATTGGCAATTGATCCAACTAGTCATATTACTGGTGGAGCCATATTGGGTGATAGAGTTAGAATGTCTGAATCCACTGATTCAGGTACATATATTCGAAGTATTGCATCAAGAGGTGCAACTGGTGCAATATCTAATTCACTACGAAATAGTATTCGTATTTTAGAATACTCTGGATTTAATCCTATTATCATTGAAAGCGTTGGAGCTGGACAAACTGAAGTCGAAATTTCAAACATTGCAGACATAACAGTTGTGGTCTTTAATCCTAATACTGGTGATAGTATTCAAACAATCAAAGCTGGTCTGACTGAAATTGGAGACATATACCTTGTAAACAAAAGTGACCTTAGCGGAGTAAACCACCTATTTGATGCAGTATTAGACTATATTGGAGATACAGAACGAAATCCAATAATTCTAAAAACTTCTGTAAAAAAGAATACTGGAATTACAAAATTTGCAAAAACCCTTAAAGATATGATGACATCCAAAAAGAAATCCAAGAAAGAAAAAGAACAAGAACGACTTGAAGCCGAGTTAAAAGATATTGTTTTAAATAACTTGAAAGAAAAGATTGATGACATGTTAGATTCTGATAAAATATTTTCAAAATATCTCAAAAAATTACAATCAAAAAACATTGACCCATTTGAAGCTGGAGATAAAATTACAAAATCTTTGTTAAAGTGATAATATGATGGTAAAAAAATCAGCAAAATTAAAAGAGTTTGAAAAGAAAATTTTTACTGATTCTGAATTTCTAGTAAAACGAATCTACCAAAAATCCTCTAAAAAGAAACCCGTAGAGGATGCAGGAAAATATCCCTATACAAGAGGAATTCACCCTGGAATGTTTCGTGAAAGATTCTGGACTATGCGACAGTATTCTGGTTTTGGTGATGCCAAACTCACCAATGAGCGATTTAAATTCATGCTTGAAAAAGGTCAGACTGGTCTTAGTATGGCCTTTGATCTACCAACCCAAATTGGTTATGATTCTGATTCACTACAAGCTGAAGGTGAAGTAGGAAAAGTCGGCGTGTCAATAACATCCGTCAAAGATATGATGACTGCATTTGATGGTATTCCTCTTGGCAAGGTCAGTTCTTCAATGACCATTAACTCTACTGCATCAACATTGCTTGCATACTATATTGTAGTTGGTGAATCACAGGGATTCAAAAGTCACGAACTTCGTGGAACCACTCAAAATGACATTCTAAAAGAATACATTGCAAGAAATACCTACATATATCCTCCTCAACCCTCAATGCGATTAATTGGCGACATGATTGAGTACTGTGCAGAAAAAGTACCATCTTGGTATCCTGTTTCAATATCTGGTTATCACATGAGAGAAGCTGGTTGTACTGCAACACAAGAAATTGCATTTACATTAGCAAATGCAATTGCATATATTCAAACTTGCTTGGATAAGGGATTAAAAATTGATGATTTTGCACCCCGTCTTTCGTTCTTCTTTTGTTGTACTATAGAATTCTTTGAAGAAGTTGCAAAATTTAGAGTTGCAAGAAAAATTTATGCTAAAACTCTCAAAGAAATGTTTCATGCAAAAAATCCACGTTCAATTCAGTTAAAATTCCATACTCAAACTAGTGGAGAATCACTAACTGCACAACAGCCAAATAACAACATTGTTCGTGTTGCAATTCAGACAATGGCTGCAGTAATGGGTGGAACCCAATCTCTTCACACAAACTCTAGAGATGAGGCATTGGCACTTCCTACTCAAGAATCTGCAAAAATTGCACTTAGAACACAACAAATTGTGGCACATGAAAG
Organism: Candidatus Nitrosopumilus sp.; assembly: GCA_965247045.1. Taxonomy (GTDB): domain Archaea; phylum Thermoproteota; class Nitrososphaeria; order Nitrososphaerales; family Nitrosopumilaceae; genus Nitrosopumilus. The sequence continues at coordinate 126,714 of CBDFGF010000006.1, read as the reverse complement.
TGGAATCACAAAGACTGCTGATCCAATGGCTGGTTCCCACTACCTTGAAGAACTATGTGAACAAATGGAGGATGCTGTATGGAAATATCTCAAAAAGATCCAAAAAATGGGTGGCTCTGTTAAAGCAATTGAGAAAGGATTCTTCCAATCTGAAATACGACAAAATGCTTACCGTCTAAAGAAAGAGACTGATGCTGATGAAAGAATACTTGTTGGTGTAAACAAGTATTCTGAAAAAGAGGAACAACCAGAATTACTTAGGATTGGTGGCAGAATTGAAATTCAACAAAAGAAGGCATTAAAAAAATTACGTGAATCTAGAGACAAAAAGAAATGGGAAAAAGCACTTTCTGCTATGCAAAGTGCAGCAGAAACAGATGAAAATCTTATGCCTTACATAGTTACATCTGCAAAAGCATTTGCCACAACTGGTGAAATTAGTAATACCTTCAGAGAAATATTTGGTGAGTATCGTCCAAAAGAAGTTTTTTAATTAGATCTTGGTGATTGTCAATTATTCACCACTAGAACATAATCAAGTAATAATGAGAAAGTATCATCATCTCTATTGTTGTATCTCCATTCCATCTCCTTGATGTACAGCAGAAACTTTTCAGAACTCACACCATGATGTTTTGCCATTCTCTCTTTTGCAAAACTCCAAAATCCTTCTATTCCATTGATGTACACGTCTCCTCTACCAAACGTCTTGCTGTGATCAATGGACAAATGACGATACCCATGAAACATCAGCGAATCATATCCCTTCCACTTGTCAGTATACACGATGCTTCCTTTCTTTACTTTCTTGATTGTTCCAGCAAGCAATGTCTTGGCTTTCACATTGGTGAGAATCTCAACGTGAACCTTTCCTTTTCTCTCCAGTATGCCAAACACAATCGTCTTGTTTTTTGCACCTCGCCCACGATCTCCCTTTCTTCTGCCTCCAAAATACGCCTCATCAGCCTCAATTTTCCCTTTTAGTTTCTTGTCTGATTTTGCAAGATGATACAGTATGGAATATCTGATGCAATCAAACGCATTAGACCTCTTGCGTAATTACCAACAAAACGCGTCATTTAACCAAACTGATTCATCAGGTCATGGAATCACAACAAAATTCTCTTTCCACCGTATCCTGAAATTGACCAGGCCGCATATGATGTCGCTGATGTGCTTTGTTTCCTAACTGCAAAAATCATTAACATCCTTTAATTGAACAATCAATTTTTGATTATTCTATTGCATTACAATCATCTTGTTATACAAACAAACTTTCATTTTCAGTTCATGAATTATATTCTCTCTTTTGTGCGATGTTACATGCTCACCAAACATTCTCTTGAATGCAGAAAACACTGATTCAACAATCCATCTGTCCCCATAGCTTACGCTATTCCTCCATAATTCATAATTAAAAATTTGAGCCAATACAGATTTTCGTCTTGGATAACAGTCAGTGTTAACTGATGAGTTCTTTCTTGTCTTGATTCCTGCAGTGATATTTTCATGATACAAATATGAAAAATCACTTTTTGTGTCATATGCGCCATCAGCAAGGGTTTTAGTTACATTTCCAAACTGTTTTGATTGTTCTACCAGAGACATAAAAGATTTTGAATCATGTGATTTATCATCTGTAATGGTAAGACCTGTAATTTGTTTTGATTTTACATCTACTGCCACATGAATTTTTAGAAAACCTCTTCTCTTCTGCCATTTTTGTCTCATCCACTCACCTCTGTCTGCAACCTTGACTCCAGTGGAATCAATTGCAATGATGATGTCTTTTCCCAGTTTTGGGTTGCACTTGATATCGAGTTTGTTGACACGTTTCCAAATGGCAGAATATGTCGGTGTTTTTGATTTTTCTTTTAGGTGTGATTTTATCAGTCCCTCTGTTTGTCTGTAGGGGAGATGCAGATACGCATGGCAATACCCTAGTGCTTCCATGAAACTCTCAGGATAGACGTACTGGTGTCCTTCTTTTCTGCGATTCATCTCTTTGAGTTCTGTACCCCACTGTTCCATGGCATCAAAGGAGAGCATGATTTCTCCTCTTCTTACAAGGGATTGGTTGTATTTTTTCCAATTTCTATTCATGAAATTGTACAAAATGTTCTGATCCAAACCTTGATTGGTAGAATTAGTTGGATAAACTAGTCATGTTAGGAAACACAGCATGGTTCTTGACTGTGTGCATCCCCTTCTTGCCCGAGTAGTGCGTCTTTCTCTTCTTTTTGTTCTTCTTTGGCCTTGGTATCTGCTGCTCTGATGAGTCAATCATCACACAAAACTCCGGAAAGTGCCGTTCAAGCTCCTGTATGGTTCCCATCTTTTTGGAGCCTGCATGCATCATCTTCTGGGGGATTGGTATTGAGCCTCGCACGGCAGGCTCGAGATATTTGATGTCCCTGCAGACGTTGCTCTGGTCAAGATTAAAGAGGTACCCTGCAAGCTCGTATGTGATGTACATCCTGTAGTATACTAGAAGCATAACTGCCCTGTCCTTGATGGGAAGCTCAAACTTGCGTCCAGCTCCGACTCTTCGTCTCCTCTTCTTCTTGGAGGAGGAGAGTCTCTTTTTCTCTGTGATCTTGTATTTCTTTTCTATCTCAGATGACAAAAAATCAAACTGTTCTAGGCTAATCCCAGTAAATGACTGGAACGCTCCCGGTTTTTTGGCTAGTTTCTTGTATGTTAGCATGAAATAACTAGGATGTTCTCAGCTTTGGATCTTGCTGTGAGTAAATTTGCATAATTTGATCAAATTGTGTTAATTGCGCAAGAGGTCTATTAAGTATCAAGTTAAAGATCCACTTGGAAAAAAGAAGCTATAATACTAACTTAAAATCGAATTTATGCATGTCAAATCAAAAATGTATATCTTGTGGAATAGGATTTTTCTCACCAACAGGTTCAAACAAATGTTCCAGATGTGCAGGACAAGAATCAGCAGGACATGAAGGTCATGATTCCTGTGGCTGTGGACACAGTCACTAACCCCATTTTCTAATTTTTTAAAAATTCTAGATTCAGATCGAGATAGTTTTTGACCTCTAGTCTTTGTATTGTAACCTGCTCTAGATAAAACTCTATGAGTTGCAAAGAAGGATTCGTTCATAATTATGCATGGTTTGAGATAATATCAAAGAAGATGTGTATTCATTGTGGTGAAGAAGCTAACTGAACCAAACGTTTATGGCTTGAAATCATTCGCTAAACAGTAATTGGTTTGCACGCCAACAAACCAGGGAGATAGCCAACATTCGTGTTGTGCACTCTCTGGGATATTACATTCTATCAGGGGCAACTATACCAAGAAGATCTAGGGCTTTTTTAAGAGTGATTTTAAATGAATTCACAATACAAAGACGAGAATTTTCTAAGGCTTGATCACCCAATTCTAAAACCTTAACATGCTCATAAAATGAATTGAATACAACAGCTAAATCATGACAGTATCTCGCAATAACTTTTGGGGATAAATTATTTACAGCATCACGAATCTGCATATCAAACATGCCGATTGTTTTAATCAAATCTAGTTCAGACTGTTCTTTTAGCAAAGAAAAATCAACATCAATTGAGGCAGTGCGTTTAGATTTTTCTAATATTCTAGTAGCTCTAGCATGAGTATACTGTATGTATGGTGCAGTGTCACCCTCTAAACTAAGAGATTTTGTTAAATCAAATGCAATAATTTTATCCAAATCCTGTTTTATCATCTCATATCGTAGTGTACCAACTGAAACATTATGAGCAATTTTTTCAATCTCAGACGAATCCATTTCAGGATGTCTCTTTTTGGTTTCCTCAATTGTTTTCTTTTTTAGCAAATCATAGACAGAGTCAGCATTGACATAAAGTCCCTTTCTTCCAGACATCTGAGCTTGTTTTCCATCAGTCTCTAATCCCAAGATTTTTGCAGTTTCAGCACTTAGAGTAACTGATTCATAACTTAGATGAACATATGCATCAGAAATAGATTTGAATTTATCCATTAATGATGTAATAATTTTTTGTAATCTAGCTTGTCTTGAGTCAATTACGGTAATTACTTTTTCACCAGTAAAGTTTTGGGCAGATTCACTGTTTGAATCCAAAGTTGTTTGCCACAAAACTCGTGAATGTGGCTGCTCTTTTTCATATTTTTGGTAATGGAAAGGATCTTCAACTAGTCCTAATTTCCATGCAGCATAGGGAATATCTTTAGCAATGTATGTTGCAGTTCCGTTACTTCTGACAATTATCTTGTCTTCTTCTTTATCTTCGCCACGAATTACCCAACAGTCTGCATTTTTACCTTCATTTTCAAATTCTATCAGGTTCATTTCTTTGATCTTTTCAAAGATTTTACTCCATAATCCTGAACGAATTATCTGGGATTCAAAATTAAGGCAATCATAAGAAACTGATAGATTCCAACATGTTTCTAGTTGATTTGTCAAAACCTTTCGTGTAATTTTATCTGCAAATTTGGCAGTTTCAGAATTGCCATCTTCAAGTTCCTTGAGAACATTTTTTCTAATCTCTTCAAGGCTAGAATCTAACTCATATTGCTCTGTGGTTTTGACATATACATCATCGCCACAATAATGATCAAATTTTTTTCCATCAGGAGGTTCTTGATCAAATCCAAGATGCTTGAATCCAACTATTATATCCGCCACTTGAAGTCCAGAATCATCAATGTAGTTTAGAACATTAACTTTGTAGTTTGCTTTTTCTAAAATTCTAGACACAGTATCACCAATGATAATATTTCTAATATGTCCTATGTGAAGAGCTTTGTTAGGATTTATGCTTGTATGTTCAACTACAATTGTAGAATTCTTTCCAATATCAACATCACCAAATTCGTCAAGATTAGATTCGGATAAAATCAATTGGTTTAATTTTTCCCAATTAGCAAAGAAATTCAGATACCCTGATGGATGTGCTTCAGTTTTTAAAACAAGAGTGTTAGAACAGTGTTGATATTTTTCAGATAGCATTTCAGCAATATCTTTTGGGCTCTTCTTAAGTTGCTTTGAAAGTAAAAATGAAACATTTGAGCTAACATCACCAAAACCAGGTTTTGCAGGTTCAACAGTAAATGTTACATCAGATATTGAGAGGCCCGTGAGTATCTTGTTGAGATTATTTTCAATTTCATCGATAATTGATTTGAATGTCATCTTATATCTCAGATAATTTAGGTGCTAATTTATCTAATGCCTCAAGGACACCGTCACCAGCCTTTGCAGAAACTGTCATGGTAGCCTCAGATTTTACTTGTTCAGAAGCATTTCCTAGGGCAATACTTGTTTTTGCCACTTTAAACAATGGAATGTCTGTTGCGCTATCTCCGATAGCTATTACATCGTCTCGTAAAATAGAGAATTTCTTCATGATTTCGCTGAATCCTGTACCCTTATCAATTCCAGAAGAATTGATATGGTAAGCATATTGACTGTCAGATAGTTCAACATCAAGATTGTTTTCTGAGACTATCTTTCTTGCGAGATCTAGGTCAAATATTCTTTGTAAAACAACTTCAGTCATTCTTGGAAAAACAGGTTTTTCTTTGACGTTGTCAATACTGTTTTGGATAACTTGAAATGCATTTTTACATTCTTCAATATTCCCTAACAAAATATGTTCATTAGAATCAAGGGTAATACAGCCACCATTTTCACCAACAGAAATTTTTGTAGTCCCACCAAACACAGATAGTAAGAATCCTTCAACAGAAGAGCGACCAGTTACAAAAATCACATTATGACCCATGTTAGTTAGACGTCTTAATGCTTCAAGTGCGTCCAAATGTATTCTTCCTCCACCGTTTTCAGTAATTGTGCCATCAATATCTACCGCAAATGTTCTCTTTTTCATAGAAACTGTTTTGTAAACCGAATAATATCTGCTACGCAAGAAAAAGAATCCTAAATAATTGGTCTTTAAGATCTTTTGTGAGAATTTTAGCCATCTACTGTTAAAAAAGAAAAGTAATACGGTTTTATTTGAAGGAAATGTTGCAGGAGTTGAATAGTATTGGGAATTCCTGAAAAAATTAAAGCCATTCAAGATGAAATGGCAAAAACCAAGATTAACAAAGCAACAGAACATCACATAGGTTTACTCAAAGCAAAGATTGCAAAACTGAAAAGAGAGCAAGAAGAGAACATAATTAAAAAATCAGGCATGAAATCTGATGGATTTGATGTTAGAAGAACAGGTGATGCAACAGTTGTATTAATTGGATTACCAAGTGTTGGAAAATCTACGTTACTGAATAAAATGACAAAAGCAAAATCTGCTGTAGGTGCTTTCACATTTACAACACTAACTGTGGTTCCAGGTATGATGGAATATAGAGGCGCAAAAATCCAAGTCTTAGATCTCCCAGGAATAATCAAAGGAGCATCTACAGGTAAAGGATTGGGAAGGAGAATTTTATCTGTTGCAAGATCAGCAGATCTTGTATTACTTCTATTAGACGTGTTTCAACCATATCATGAAAATGTGTTAGTAAATGAATTGGGCAATATCGGAATCAGACTCAATCAACTACCACCAAACATCACAATTGAAAAAGCATCAATGGGTGGAATTGCAGTTGCCCAGCAAGTTAAGCTTACAAAAATTACAGAGAAACATCTCAAAGATATTTTACATCTTTATGGAATTGTTAGTGCCCGTGTTGTTACTAGGGAAGACATTACATCAGAACAACTAGCAGATCATATTGCTGGAAATATCAGTTATTCAAAATCAATTACAATTTTAAACAAAATAGATTTGGTTGACAAAAAGTTTCTAAAAGAGTTGAAGAAGAAAATAAAATCTGAAGTAATCGAAGTATCTGCAAATTCAGACATCAACATTGAATTACTCAAAGAAAAGATCTATGAAAAATTAAAATTTATTAGAATTTACATGAGGCCAAAAGGAGGTGAAACAGACTACAAAGAACCATTAATTGCAAGAGACGGGGACACAGTTGAAGATATTTGCAACAAACTCCATCGCAGAATGAAAAGAGCATTCAGATATGGTTTGGTTTGGGGTAAAAGTGTAAAGTTTGGAGGACAAAGAGTAGGTTTGACTCATATTTTGCTAGATGAGGACGTATTAACAATAATCAAGAAGCGTGGAACATAATTCAAAAAAATGTAGTATGAAGCAAGAAATTGAGCACAGGTGGTGCAAATATTGTATGACAAAAACAAGACAGGAACTAATTTTTCTTCCAAATATGGCAACATACAAGCGTAGAAGGAAATACAAATGCACAGTATGTAGCAAAACTAGTTGGCTACAAGGCAGAAGGCCATCTGCAGAAAGTGTTTATTAAAAAAATACGATCAAAAGAAATTTTTTTGGTAAAAAATTACGTGGTAAATTGTTATCAATTTGTGTAATTTTCTTTAGTTTACCCACTGAAAAACAATGAAAATGTCGACTGAATAATGGCTACAAAAAGAAAAGCTGCAACTAAACGTAGATCAACTAAACGTAAAGCAGCTCCAAAAAGAAAAGCAGCTAAACGTAAAGCAGCTCCAAAAAGAAAAGCAGCTAAACGTAAAGCAGCTCCAAAAAGAAAAGCAGCTCCAAAAAGAAAAGCAGCTAAACGTAAAGCAGCTCCAAAAAGAAAAGCAGCTCCAAAAAGAAAAGCAGCTAAACGTAAAAGACGATAATCTCGTCAGCAAACTAACAATCGTCGTCTAGACGGCGAATTGTTTTCTCTTTTTCTGAATTCGAAATCAGTGTTAACTAAACATTTGTCCCGGAGGGTGTGTATTTGTTCCTTTAACAGATTTTTTTTCTACTGAGAACTTTTTATCAGGAGGTATGATTGATAATTTGACAGCAGTGCTAATTGCATAATGAGGTGTGCCATCAGGATTTTTGTAATCTACAGCTTTCCCAACTCTATCTAAATCAACTTTAACTTTTACTACAGTTCCATCTTCCAATTCGAAAGATACAAAATCATTTTCTAATCGTTTGTAATCTAACATCTTAAATTCAATTTTGTTTGACTTTTCACTCATTGTATTTACCTATTCAACCTGATTAGTAAAGATAACTCATTAGTTTAATTTGTTCTTCAGTTGTTATGATATTTTTGGTAGTCAGAATTTCTAATAGTTCTTTAAAGATTGTTTTTTGTTCAGATGACATTCCACCTGCGGATCCTTTTTCTCCAGGTGGTCCTGGTGGGCCTCTTGGGCCGGGTTGTCCGATTGGGCCTTGTTCTCCGGAAGTACCTTGCTCGCCTGCTGAACCGATTGGACCTGTTGGACCACGCTCACCTTGAGGGCCTTGAATTCCTTGTGGACCTTGTGGACCTTTTTCTCCTGGAGGTCCTGTTACACCACGTTCACCTTGAGAACCTTGTGGACCTTGTGGACCTTTTTCTCCGGATGTGCCAATTGGGCCAGTTGGACCTTTTTCTCCAATTGTACCTATTGGTCCTTTTTCTCCTTTTTCCCCTTGTGGTCCTGGAACACCAGTAAGTCCTTTAGCTCCTGCAGGGCCTTGAGGACCTTGTGGGCCTTTTTCTCCGGATGTGCCTTCTGGACCTTTGTTACCTTTTTCACCAATTGGACCTGACGGACCTGTTGGACCTTTTTCTCCAATTGAACCTGTAACTCCTTTTTCTCCTTTTATTCCAATTGAGCCGGTAGCTCCTTGAATTCCTTTTTCACCTTGAACACCAGCTTGTCCGGTTGGGCCTTTTGCTCCGGGTACACCTGTAGGACCTGTTAATCCTTTATCACCGGGCGGACCTTGTGGACCTTTATCTCCAATTTCTCCTGGTGAACCTCTTAATCCAGATGCTCCTTTGTCACCAGGTTGACCTGTTGGACCTTTTTCTCCGGATGGACCTACTGGACCTTTTAATCCAGATGCTCCTTTGTCACCAGGTTGACCTGTTGGACCTTTATCTCCTTTGTCACCAAGTGGACCAGTAACTCCTTTGTCGCCCTTGTCTCCTTTATCACCACTAATTCCTTTGTCACCAGTAATTCCTTTCTCACCAGTAATTCCTTTCTCACCTGGGGTACCTTTGTCACCAGGTGGGCCAAGAATGCCATCTGGGCCTTTGTTGCCTTTTTCACCTTGTGGGCCCGAAGGACCAGATGGACCTTGTGATCCAGCACTAGTTGATTTTGTAGAACGTTTTGGTTTTGGACTTTCAGAAATCGTTTTAGTTTCAGATTGTAATTTTCGTTTTGTCAAAGGAACATCAAATATAGAATGTAATGAAGAAAATAGATCAGTTACAACAATCCAAATTTTATCAAGATCATTTATAGATGAAGGAAGAGGGTTTTCTGGAGAACCAATTATTTCAGAAAATATACCATTTTTCACTTTAAGATGAAAATTGCCTTTCCATAAAGATGAGAATTGTTTAGTTTTAATTGAATCGTCTGAAGGTTTACTATCAGTTATTGCAATTTGGGCTTCGTATACACCTGATTGGTTAAAAGGTGCCTGTCCTTGAATTTCTACTCGTGACTGAGATGACACATTCGTTTGTGCAATTTCCAAGTATTTCTGTATTTAGATCGCATTAGATTATTCCAAATTCAGTATGAAATACATAAGCCCATTAAGGATAGTATTTATCTAGATAAAATTGCATTTTGAGCTAGTGAAGAAACTATTCGGAAAAAAATCAAAGGAAACAGATGAATCAAAATCAGAAAAAAAAGTGGTAAAAAAGACAAATCTAGTTAATCCTGACTATAATCGCATGAAATTATTTAAAAAAGGAATCAATTTGATGGCTGATGAAAAACTAGAAGATGCTGTTGAGGTGTTTCAACAGGCATTAAGAATTGATCCTGATAGTGTTGATACTTTGATGAAGTTAGGTTATGCAAGATTTCATTTAGATGATCACAATGAAGCACTAGCAATATATGATAAAATTTTAGATATTGATGTTACAAATCCAGAAGCTTGGAATCTTAAAGGACTTGTTTATTATGAACAAAAAAAATATGCCAAAGCATTAGATGCAGTTGAAAAAGCAATTGAGTCTGACCCTACATACGGAATGGCTTGGTACAACAAAGCTTGTTTCTTATCATTACTAAATCAAGTGCCAGATTCATTAGAAGCATTGAAACGTTCGATTGAGATTGATGTTAGAAATGCTAGAAGATCAATTCGAGACTTTGACTTTGTAAATGTAAGAATTGAAGAAGGATTTAAGAGAATTCAGGAAGTAGTAGTTTTGGAGTCAGTCAGACAAGGATATCATACAATTGGTGCAATAGTTTGGACAACATATCTCGATAGATCTGATGCTGAAGAGGGATTAAGGAAATTATTGGAAAAAGGACTTTTAGTACAAAATGAAAAACGTGATGGTTTAAGCAAAATTCCAATTTATGATCTTGCACCCAATGTTGCAGAAAAAATGGGCAAAGCAAAGAAGGGATTATTTGGAATCACAAGAAAAACATTACCAAAACCGGTTAAGAATTTAAAAGAATTAAGTCAAGCCATTCAATCTGCAAAAGAAGCAATTGAAGAAGTAGATGTAGAGAAAGCCATTAATGTTTTTGAGGAATTCATAGACACCACAAAATCAGGGGAACAGATGATTGAAATGTTCTTGGACGAACATAGAGAAATAAGATTGTGGCAGATTAGATTAAAAGATAGAGGTGAAGATTATCTCGTGGATAATAAAGATAAGATGCTAACATTGTTTGATAATGTAGAAGTAACAATTACTAAAAAACTCAGAAATGAGATTTCTTAATTATTCTGCAGACAAATCCCAGTAGCTTGCATCTTCTTGTTTTTCTGTAGGCTTTTGAAGATTTTTCCATTCTTTGAATGAGCGAACATATAATTTTGTATTAGGCAAACCTACAGATTTTAATGCATAATATGCTAATCCAGAAAGAGTACCCACACTGCCACAATAGGTGATTATTTCTGAATTTCCAGTAATACCACGATTTTCAAGCAATCGCTTCATGTCGTCTTTTGGACGTAAAATTTTATCTGTAATAGCAAGAGTTCGATAAGGCAGGCTAATTGCTCCTGGAATATGTTGTTCAAGAAAATTCAGGCGTTCTCTATTATCAATCAAGATTACATCATCTCGCTGTTTTGCACTTTCCAAATAATCAGCGGTTGCCAGAATATTTGGTTGTAAATTCAGAGTGTGTTCTGTATGTTGTATTTCAGGAATCTTAGAATCGCTTTCCAATTCAAGGGATTTCCAATTACTATAAGTGGTTTCAAGCAAAGTAACATTTGAATGGCCAAGATATTCAAAGGTCCAAGCTACTCTGGATGCAAGAGCACCAAAAGTATCGTCATAAACAACAACTGGTGTTTCATTATCAATTCCCATAGTGTTCATGAGTTTCAAAACACGTTCTGGGCTATCATCAGACAAAAGATTTGCCAAAGGTAAATTTACAGCAGTAGGAACATGATCTTGTTTGTAATCATCTTCCCTTCTTACATCAATTACTCGAACACTTTTGTCTCTTATTTCTGAACGTAAGGAATCAATATCTGTTGTTATTTTACCAGATTCTGTCAAGCAGCGCACTCACCCTTTCCAGTTTTGGTGTGATAACTAGTATCATTACCATAATCAAGGTAAAAATCAGGATCCTCTTCTTTTGTTGGAGGAATTGTTAGTGGCTCTAAAACTTTTTTGATATCATTAATAGATTTTATCTCAGAGTCTTCATTGTTATTTACAACTCTGTGAATCCAAGATTGAAGAGTGTCATCAGATTTCTTATTTTGTTTGAATAGTTCAATGATTTTTAGAATTACAGGAATTACTCTTTTTGCAGGAACTCTAAGACATGTTTGTCCCAACATTGTATCACCATCAGAACGCCCACCTAAAGACATCTGATAATTTGCATACATATCTTTTCCAACACGTCCTCCACCTCCAAAGAAACCAATAGTTGCAATTCCATGTTGACCACAAGAGTTTGGGCAGCCACTTATCTTAATAGAAGAATCGCTCAGATCATCATCTTCATCAAATTTTAATTCAAGTAATTTTCTTTGAATTTCTTTTGCTAGTCTGTGTGAGTTTGTCAAAGCAAGATTACAGGAAGTTGTTCCTGAACAACCAATTGGGGCAGTCATTGTTAATGCACCAGATTTTGCTAGTCCTGACTCTAGAAGATTAGAATACAAACGCGGTAAATCATCTTCATGGACATAACGTAATGCTACATTTTGTACAAATCCAAATCTTGCTTTACCCTCAGAAGAGAAGTCACGAATGAGGTCTGCCAACGCATCAAGTTGGCTAGCAGTAATATCGCCTGCTTCAAGAGTGATGAAGATAGAACGATAATCAGATTGTTTTTGTTTAACGGTATTTGTTTTGAGCCACCTAGCATAACCGTCAGGAATGGACACACCACTTTCATCAGTAATTCTAATTGGTCGTTTGATTTCATTTGGAGTATGATCAACTTCTAGTTGAGCAATTACTGATTGAGTAGCTCTTACAATTGCTCTTTCTTTTAGAACTAGATTTTGGAATTTTTCCCACCCCATATCATTTACAAGATAACGCATTCTATTTCTTGCCATATTTTTTCTGTCACCAAGTCTATCAAAGATTCTCAATACTGCCATTGAAGTATAAACCAAATCTTCCTCAGGAGTAAACTCTTCTAATTGATATCCAACAAAAGATTTGTTTCCCAATCCACCTCCAAGGAAGATTTTGAAACCTCTTTGAGTAGTTCCAGCAACTTCCCTAGTTTGTGGGATTAATCCAACATCAACCATTCTTACCATTCCATGTTTCTCACAACATGTGAAGTTGAATTTGAATTTACGTGGAAGATTTTGAACCATAGGATTTCTCAAAAAGAATCTTGCTGTTGCAAGTGCATATGGAGTTGAATCAAATTCTTCATCAGGACAAACACCTGACAAAGGACTACACATCACGTTTCTTATTGTATTTCCACATGCTTCTCTTGATGTTAGACCAACTTCAGTAAGTCCTCTAAATATCTCTGAAACATCTTCAAGAATTACCCAGTGCAGTTGAATGTTTTCTCGTGTTGAAAAGTGTGCACTGCCTATTGAAAACTGCTCACTTAGTTGAGATATTTTTTCAAGTTGATGTGGATAAATTTCGCCTGCAGGAATTTTTATTCTAACCATGGCATAATCCCCAGTCATTCGAGTACCATATGCCCCATGTTGAAGTCTAAATCGTCTAAAACTATCCTCGTCATATTTTCCTTGGCGGAACAGTTTTACGGTCTTTGCAAAATTATCTGCTTCCTCTACTCTAGACCAATTAATTTTGGGTTTTGCAGAGTCAGGTCTAGATTGTTTTAGATTAGGTACTGTCAATTCAAAGAAATTCCTTTGAATTTGGTTATAAATTTATGATATATGGAGGTTTTAGGAGAAAAATTTTCAGCAAAGTACATAATTTTCCTGTTTTTCACTTATTTGCAATCTCAATTATATTGAAATCATTAGTATCACCTAATTTTTTGAAAAAATTGTGAGAACGTATTAATGGGTTTAGAGAATAAACACCAACATGCAAGAAGCAACAGTTGCAGAAAAATCATCCAAAATATTTGCAGATGTACGTGAAGTTGAAATTACACGTGCAATTGCAAATGAATTTCACGAAGTTTTAATTGATAGAGCAGATTCGGATGTCATTATTATTGGTGCCGGCCCTGCAGGATTAACAGCAAGTAGAGAGCTTTCAAACATGGGTTTCAAAGTTCTTGTCATTGAACAAAACAACTACCTTGGCGGAGGTTATTGGTTGGGAGGATACATGATGAATCCTGTCACAGTCAGAGAACCTGCACAAAAGATTTGGGACGAATTGGGAGTTCCATACAAAAAAGTTGCAGAGGGATTGTATCTAACACCAGGACCACATGCTGTATCAAAGTTAATTGCAGCTGCATGTGATGCAGGAGTAAAATTCCTCAATCTTACAAAGTTTGATGATTTAGTTATGAAAAATGGTAGAGTAGTAGGAATTGTTATCAATTGGATGCCAGTTTCAGCATTACCGCGTAACATAACATGTGTTGATCCAATTGCTTTGGAAGCAAAAGTGATTATTGATGCATCAGGTCACGATTCTGTAGCAGTAAAAAGACTTGTCGATAGAGGACTAGTAGAATGGAAAGGAATGAACCCAATGTATGTTAATGAAGGTGAAGAACATGTTGTTAACAAAACAGGCGAAGTATTTCCAGGACTTGTTGCAGCAGGCATGTCAGTTACTGAAACACATGGATTAGCAAGAATGGGTCCAACATTTGGTTCAATGCTATTCTCAGGAAAAAGAGCAGCAGAAATTACAGCAGCAAAAATCAAAGAGTTAGAAAGATAAGCCATTATACCAAAAATATCTTATTGAAAACTAGTAAAATTATCATATATGATGAGCCTACAGTTCCTGAAATTCGATTAGAAAGATTAGAAAAATTTCTCAAAGAAACATTTTCAGTTGAAATTGAGACAAGAGAAAGTATCTTTCAAGGTTCAAATGAAGACATATCTGAAAAAATTGCAGGTTGTAGAATTTTTGATTTAAAAAAACCATTTGAAGAACATACTCCTTCTGCAGAAGACATAGAGATAGAAAAAGAAAACAAAGACATGTCAGAGAGAGAAGAAATGATACTGTATGATGGATTTGAATTTCATAAAGCAATTACTGAATTAATTCCAATGAATGAAAACAAGATGGATACACTACATATTATTTTTACAAACAAACTTACATGTACATTTGATGAGAGTGACTTTAGATATCATGCAAGAGCATTAATTGGATCCAATCCTACAATTATTTCAACAACAGGAATGATAGAAGCCCCAGCAAAACCAAAACAATACTATTTAGATCTAATGACAAATTTTTCTGAGAAAAAAGTAGAAGAGATCAAGAAAAAATACATAGGGAGATTTTTAGATTATCACGATTCACGAATATCAGAAATTACAGAAGGATATCTATTACAAAGTATAATATACTATGAAACAGGAGAAGCATTTTGTGTACATAAAGATTGCAGGTTATTCAATGCTCACTGGCAAAAAGATCTCTTTTTCTCACAATTAGAAAACAAAAGATTTTGCAAAAAACATCAAGAAATTTTAAATGAATTAAAAAATCAAAGTCGTTAGATACAAATCTTATGTGCATGATCCAAAAAGGATATTCACTTAAATTATTGAAGCATGAGAAGATGAATTATCATGATGGCTGCAGATGAGGGTACAACAGTACTTGAAACAAAAGATGACGGTCCAAAGATTCCAGATGAAAAGAAAACAAAGTTTGATGTAGTTATAATTGGGGCAGGTCCTTCAGGTTATACTGCTGGAATTTATTGTTCCAGGGCAGGTTATGATACTTTGATTTTATCAGGAATACTGCCAGGAGGACAATTAGTTAACACTACAGAAGTTGAAAATTATCCGGGATTTGAAAATGCGATAATGGGGCCAGATTTGATGATCGATATGAGAAAACAATGCCAAAAAATGGGAACAACAATTATTGATGATGCTGCAGTTGATGTAGATTTTAGACGTAAACCTTTCAAAGTTCTTACAGCAACCGAAGAATATGAAGGACGCGCAATTATTATCGCAACAGGTGCTAATCCAAGAAAACTAGGATTAGAGGGAGAACAGACATTTGCTGGAAAAGGGGTTTCATATTGTGCAACATGTGATGGTCCATTCTTTAGAAATCTAGAACTGGTAGTTGCAGGAGGAGGAGACTCAGCAATAGAGGAAGCAACATTTCTAACAAAATTCGCTACAAAAATTCATTTAGTTCATAGACGAAGTGAATTACGTGCAAGTAAAGTGATGCAAGAGAGAGCATTTAACAATGAAAAAATAAAATTTCATTGGGATTCAGCAGTAGTTGACATCAAAGGAGATCAAAAAATGCAACAAGCAGTTCTAAAAAATCTAAAAACAAATGAAGAAACAACACTTGATGTAGGAGGTCTTTTTGTTGCAATTGGACACGTACCTAACACAGAACTATTCAAAAACCAGATTGAATTAGATGGTAAAGGATACATAGTGTTAAAGAATAAGACCAACACTAGTGTTGAAGGAGTTTTTGCTGCAGGAGATGTGCACGACAGAACGTATAGGCAAGCAGTCACTGCTGCAGGATTTGGCTGTATGGCAGCAATTGATGTCGACAAGTATCTCACAGACAGTGTAGAGAAACAAGAATGAAAAATGTGCAATGCAAAAAATGTTTGAATAAATTTTTTGAAAAAGAGATCTATACTATTCAACAGTTTTAATACAGAAAGAAACCCACATACAAATGGTCGCTAGAATTTTTTGGAAAATTAAGAATAAATGGATGGGATTCATTCTGTGAAAAGTGCATAATGTTTTACTCCAAAAAATCTAATGATGCTTGGAAAAAAATTAAAGGTCTAAACTCTTTATTGTAAGCAAGGATAGTGAATTTTGTGAGTCAAGACCAAGAGAATCTAAAAAAATCAGCTAAAGAACATAGTGAAAAACTGGCAAAATTAGGAATGGAATTAGGTAAAATTCAGTTCAGCTACAAGGTACAAGGGAAACCATCCAAAGAATATTGGCAAAAAAGAATTGATGATTTCAAAAAATATAATGAAAAAGGCATGGAATATTACAATCAAACATACTCTTTGATGAATTTAGTTAACAAGGAAGAATCACAAATATTTCTATTAAGTGCAAGTAAATTTCATCAGCTTGGATTGACATTAATAGAAACTATGGAGAAAATTAAAGAAAATCCATCAATTATGGACTCTAAAGACAAACAACAGAGTCAATGGAGTAAAGAAATCAGAGACCAAATTACTGAACTTAGTAACACATGTCTACATCATGAAAAGAGCATGAATATATCATTTAGAGAGTTTTATGAAAAACATCTAAAGAAAATTCTAGAGTAATTATAATTAGTATGCCAATTCAGACATGTGTTTTGCTTCTTTGAGAGTGTTATCAAATTCTTCTTCAGTCATAACATTCTGTGTAGCATAAACACTCCTGAATTTTCTTCCATCATCAGCAAAAATTCCCACTACACATGCATCTCCTTCAATAGAATATTTCTTCATACATGCATAAACAGCAGCAGATGATGGACTGATTAGGAGTTTTTCTTTTTCAAAGACTTCTGTTACCACAGAAAATACTTCATCGTTATCTACAGAAACCCAATCATCTACAACATTTTCTCTTTTCAAAAACAAGTCTGGCTTTGCAGATTCTTCAAAGTTTCTCCATCCTTGAATCAGGTGATTTTGTTGTGGTTGACATCCAATGATCTTAACATCAGGATTTTTTTCTTTAAGAAAAGCACCAATTCCAGTAATTGTGCCTCCAGTACCTACACCTGTAAAGAGATGAGTCACTTTTCCTTCAGTTTGTTTCCAAATTTCAGGACCTGTTCCATAGTAATGACCCTTGAAATTTGCTTCATTAGCGTATTGATTTGGAGAGTAATATGTATCGGGTCTTGACGACGCAATAGATGTTGCAAGTGCAATACTTTGGTCAGTTCCAGCTCCAACTTTTGGACATAAATCATCACTTGTCTCAAATACTTTGGCACCAAGATTTCTGATGATTTCTTTGGTTTCATTACTGACTTTTTCTGGAATAACTATCTCAACTTTGTACCCCAACACATTAGCAATTCCAGTTAGTGCAATTCCAGTGTTTCCAGAAGTAGGTTCAATGATGATGCTCTTTCCTTTTTTTAAAATTCCTCGTTCTTCACCATCTTTAATCATCCAATATGCAGCTCTATCTTTAATAGAACCAAATGGATTATTGCCTTCTAATTTTGCAAAGTATTCAGTATTATCACGAGAAAGAGAATCTAATTTCACAAGAGGAGTATTGCCTACTCGACTTAACACATCTGTATCAGTAACAGTAGTCATAATTTGGGTTATTTCACCTTTTTAATTTGAAATGTAATTACATTTCCGTCTTTAGATACATTGACTAGTTCATGACCGGTTCTTGTAACCCATCTTGAAATATCATCTTCAGCTGCAGGATCATCTGCAGATACAGTTAGAGTTTCACCAACTTGCATTCTTTCTATTTCAATTTTTGTTCTAAACACAGGTTCAGGACAAAATAATCCAGTTGCGTCTAATTTTTTTTCAGTTGGTTCAGACATAGATATCTATTTCATAAAAAGCGTTTTGGCATATTAAAATCTATTTCAATTTAGCTTGTCCTACTATTATTTACAATGCCATTTTGAACATAGTAGCAAGGTTTCGATCTTTCATAAAACCTGGGTCCTTATTGTGGAAATTGATTTTCTGGGAAATCCGCTTCATGAAATAAATTGTAATCTTGTAGGTCAGTGGCCACAGGAGGCTATATTGATTTGAATCATAAATTTTGAGTAATAGAGTAAAGAGCCATTTTGTATTTGGATAATGTTCAGAAATATAGTCTACTATGTATTCTTTGGAGGTGTTAATTTTGTATCTAAGATGATCAATTATTTCGTTTTCAAATGCATAACCAGTTTGAGAAATTTTAATTCTACCATGCTTCATTGCGTGTAGAATATCATCAAGATTATTTTCAGAATCAATAACATTAACACATCTACCAAGAGTAGATAAGACATGTGAGTCACTACCTGCTACTTGAATCATGTTATTATCAAACGCAAATTGAGTTGCACGTGCATTCGATAGCAAATCAACATTATTACTGTTGAAAACCTCAACCATGTCACATTTTTTGGCACTTTCACGTAGTGCATCAAGTATACTAAAGGGATGAGGAGCAGACGACACTCCCCCCTGCTTTGATACTTCATCAATTACCTCTTCAAGAGAAATTCCGGGCGTAATTGCATCATGAATTCCATATGCCAGAATATGTGCGCCGGTATCAGTTGTAATCTCCTCAGCTGGAAAAACATCAATGTTTTTGAATTTTGTATGATCATTTTTGTATTCCAATAACTGATTGTATCCGTTCAGGGTGTTATGGTTAGTAACAAAAATTGCATCTAATCCTAATTCATATGATTGTTTTAATTGATCTCCAATTGAAATATCACAATCATATGGTGGCTCCTTGTCGCCAAGATGAAAATTTGAAAATGAGTTATGACAATGTAATTCAGTCTTTATTGACATTTTTCATAATAATTGCTCCTTTTTAGATTATAATCTTATTGGAAGAAATTAGAAGATTATTTAAAAAGATCTTCATTTTCTGGGCGAATTAATTCATCAATCACATGGTCTTCTATCTTAAACGAGTAATCACGGATAATTGCTACAGGACAGTTCAAGGCTTTTTTCATAACTAGTTCAGCAGCAGAAGAAAGTTCATCAGCAATAGCAATTTCTGTTATATGTAAAATTTTTTTAAAAGAGTCTAATGTTCCAGCATAATTTAAGATAGGATTCAACCCTGAAATTCCAATTGCACAATTAGTTTGACCCATCCTAAAAGGGCGACCAAATGTGTCGGAGATAATTACTGCTACATTTTTGTTAGTTTGTTCCCTTATTTTATTACGGATTGTTTGTGCGGAGATATCGGAATCGATTGGAAGTAAAGTTGCATAACCTTTTTTCACATTGCTTTCATCAACACCAGCATTTGCACAAATAGTTCCATTATTGGTCTCAACAATGATGATTCCATTTTTCATTCTAACAATTCTTTTTGTTTCTGACAAGATTAATTCGATTATTCTAGAATCCTTTTGATACTGAGAACTGATACCTTCTGATAACAATGAAGGTTTTACAGTTGATAAATCAACAATTCTTCCTTCTTGTTTTGAAACAATTTTTTGTGCTATAACAAGAATATCTCCATCACGTAGATCAGAAGACATTAAAATTAATTCAGAAATATCATCTGAGGGTTCAATCTCTTTTTCAATGTAAAGTGGAATAATTTGCAATTAAGATATCTGAAAGGGGGGACTAAAAAATTGTTTACACAGTAGGTGTAGTTTCTAATTCCAACTTGAAGTGCTGATTAATGATATCCAAAATCTTTGATAGATCTTTTTCTTCCAAAATTGTTGTAGCTAAATCCTTGACTAAATCTTGAGCCCTATAAGCAATGTTTAAACCACAAATATCAAACAATTTCACATCATTTGCGCCATCCACAACACAAACGATGTTTTCCTTTTTCTCACCCCATTCTGCAATTTTTATTTTTGCAGATTTGGATTTATCAGAATCAACATTAATTTTTACACCATCAAGTTTTCCATCTTTGAATATTAATTCATTAGAATAGACATAGTCCAATTCCAATTCTTTTTGTAATCTTTCCATCATCAGCGTAAAACCACCTGATATTGCCATGATTTTCCATCCAGCAGCTTTTAAGACCCTACAAGCTTCCTTTGCACCAGTCATAATTGG
The DNA here is from genome assembly GCA_965247045.1 of Candidatus Nitrosopumilus sp. Classification (GTDB taxonomy): domain Archaea; phylum Thermoproteota; class Nitrososphaeria; order Nitrososphaerales; family Nitrosopumilaceae; genus Nitrosopumilus. The sequence goes on along the minus strand of CBDFGF010000006.1, from coordinate 106,243 downwards.
TAATGAATCAGCTACTTCCTGACAGGTTTTTTTATCAAGACCTTTCAGAGCAGCAACACGAGTTCTAAGTCCTTCTTCCCAGTTGATTTTTCCTTGAATTCCTTGTTTGGTGATTGTCCAAATCTCATCTTCTTTGTTGAGTTTTTCTGAAAGGAGGGGAAGATATTCTTCATCATATAAAACACCTTCAACGTCAAAAATTACTAGCAATTGATTTCTAATTTTCAAAAAAATTACTAATTATATTAATCTAAGTTTATTGACAAACCTTAGTAGGCATTTTAGATCGATGTGATCCCAGTTTTTGTCAATTTTTGGTAGGAATGGATATTCTATCAAATACCTAGATTATCTAAGAGTGGTTATCAAGTTGGAACTAAGTAAAGTCTTTTTAACTTTTTTCCTTTTGAGTTTAAAATTGTTCTAATTAATTCAACTAAATTCTTTCCTGCAAATTCAGAAAGAGAGCTAAAAACTAAACAATAATTTTTTTTATCTAATTTTGTTCGTTGACTAAGATTACCAAACATTTTTTCACCAATCATTACATCACAATAAGGAAGGGCAGTTGCAAAATGACAAATATCATAATAATCATTTTTTTTCACCATTCTTTCTTTAGAGGATTTATCACGAGTGTAACTTAATTCAACAAATGCATCTAATGAAGGCATTTTAGACAACATATCATTCATTTCTTTTTTATCACTTAGGAATAATTTAGGATTAATTTTGTGTTCTAAGAGAAATTCGCTTAATGTAGGAACAGCTAATTTCACGAACCATTTTAGTTTTGTATATTTATCATAAGTGGCATCAGATACTTCATCATAATGATTTATTCGATCCCTTTCAATTATAGTAGATAATTTTTCGATATCGTGATCAATAGTTTTGGCAAATGAAATTGGAAATTCATCTTTAAACATGACTTTCATGTGTTCCGTATTTTTGTCGAATTCATCAAATATTTTAGTAGCATTTTTAATTTCTTCTGGTGATGAAGTACTTTCATCTTTAGGCACTATGGTGTGAGAAATGTTTGGTAAAAGATGACCAATTCGATTTGTAAGTAATTTATCATAGAGATTATAGTAAGAGTTATTTTTTATTTTTCGAAAACAGACATTAAGTATTTCATATTTAAAATAGAAATCAATTTGTCTAAAATACCATCCATTAGATGTGTCAATCATAAAATCTATTATTTCATTTCGTCGTTGTATATTTTCATATTTTAACAATTCAAAATAATTATATGCAGAAAAAGGGATTTTTATACGGTTATTATCTCTTAATTTAATTAAATTTTCATATAATTTTTTTACAGGATCATTATTTTTTTGTCCTTTAATTATATCAAATAATTTAATCCAATGATTCGTATCAAGATAAATACGTGGCATAATCATTTCATTAGGATCCAATCTAGTTCACTTAGATTTTAGATATTCAATCAAACCAATAATTCTATTGATAGATTTTACCTGTAAACAATAAATCTGTGAGATGTAAATCTAATTAGTGTTTACAGACATACAAAAAATGCTACAAGAACATCATAAATTGTTTGAAGGCGCCGCAGCAAAAGTAGGTAAACTATACTGTCAATCAAAAGTTTTTTACCGGCAGGGACTTTCTACAGATGAACTTCATTGCATCAAGCTTGGGACGCGCGGTTCTGAAATACTCTGAGACTGCGCGATGCATGTGCACAACTGTGGCATAGTATTCAGAGACTAGAACATCACGCTTTGACTGGTGCCAGTACTTTTCGACCACGCTGAGCTCAGGCGTTGCAGTTGGCAGCCATATGACCTTTACATTTGGATTTTTATTTAGAAACTCTTTGAGAATGCCTGCCTTGTGCTGCGGCGCGTTGTCCATGATTACGGTTGCCTTTCCAAAATGCCTGACCAGGTCCTTGAGATACCGCAGGACTGTCTCCTTGCCAAACCTGTCATAGGTTCTAAAGAACTGTCTGCCGTCTGTTGCAATAGAGCCGCATGCCACTATCTTGCCATGTCTGCCCCTGTATGTCGTTACGATTGATTCTCCCTTTGGCGACCAGTATTTTACGCCCTTTACGGGATCATCGATGAATATTGCCTCGTCAAAGACCATGGTTGCAAAACCCTTCGATTTGAGGCGTGAAATGCGCCTTTTGGCGTTGCGCTGCCACTTTCTAATCTTTTGGATTTCTGCCCTGTTGATGTGAACACTCTTGGCTGTCTTGGCAGACATGCCAAACTTGTGCATTGTCTTTCTGACATGGGTCATGTGGTATTTTACACCGTACTTTTTGCGAATGTCTTCTCTGAGCTGTTTTGGTGTCGTGATGTTGTCTGTTTTGGACAGGATCTCTGCAATCTTTTCTGCCTTTACTTTTGGCGGCCTGCCAGAACGGGCCTGTCTTTCAGGCCTGCAAGACCTTCCTTGTCATAGCGTTGAACCCAACTTGCGACCGTGTGCGGATCGCAGTAGTGTTGCATTGCCGTCTCTGTGACTGTCAGTCCGTTGATCTTGATCATGCACACGATGTGGATTCTTTCCTTTATGGCTCCTCTCTTCTCCTTCTTGTAGGCCTGTATCAACAGGTTTTGCTCGTCTTCGTCCATGTACAGTGTTGGGTGTGATGATCAAATAGTGCTGCGATCAAAATAATTTATGTAAAAGACTTTCGCTCGTCAGTATAGTTACCCAATTTTTGTAGGATTTGTATTCTTTGTAATTTTTTTCTTCAGATATTGTGAGATTTGCTGTTTTTTGCACCGCATAATACGGTTTTATACTTATTAAAGTTCGCCAGTGAGCGAACTTAATTACATTAAAGTTTAAACTTTTTTGAGATCTAAAAAACGTTAATAATAAATCACCGAATGTCAAGATATTTGGTATGGGTGAATTAGAACATAAATACGAAGTAGACATTCAATCAACAGAAAAAAGACAAAAACTGCCAGAGAATGTGAAAGACGAGCTAAAAGAGTCAGGGATGATGGATGAAAAAGGGAAATTAAAGCTTAAAGGAGTTAGTCCCAAAATGCTCAAAAAAATGAAACTAGAGTTTGTGGATTGTCCTGTTTTAAAAGAAGATATTCAATTCATCCAATGTTTTGTGTGTCCAAACTTCCAAAGCAGAGTCATGGGCAAAGTGCTTTGCAAAGGAGACCCTCTTTAACACTCAAATAAATCTAAAACATCAAAATTCTCTCGAAAAGCTCATTAGTTAAATTAATTCTTTGAATTCTAGTTTGAGTAAAGAAGACATTGGGATTACAGTTTCAAAAAAAGAAGATTTCAGTGAGTGGTACACACAGATAGTTCTTAAAGCCAAACTTGCAGATTATGCCCCAGTTAAAGGACTTATTGTACTTAGACCTGATGGATACTCTATCTGGGAATCATTAAGAAGTACATTTGATAAAAAATTTGCAAGTAATGGAATCAGAAATGGGTTTCTGCCTATACTAATTCCTGAGTCACTATTAGGAAAAGAACAAAAACATTTTGCAGGATTCAATCCAGAAGTGTTTTGGGTAACTCATTCAGGAAATAATGAAGTTGGAGACAGACTCGCATTAAGACCAACATCTGAAACATTAGCATACACAATGTATTCAAAATGGATTCAAAGTTGGAGAGATTTACCACTAAAGATTAATTTTTGGAATTCTGCACTAAGAGCAGAGATTAAAGGAACAAAACCATTTCTTAGAACATCAGAATTTTTGTGGCAAGAAGGTCATACAGTTCATGCGACACAAGAAGAAGCAGAGAAAGAAGTGATAAAAATTTTAGAGATTTACAAAAAGACTGTTGAAGAAGAGTTAGCAATCCCAGTAACAACAGGAATGAAAAGTGAGAAAGAAAAGTTTGTAGGTGCAGTATATACAACTACTATGGAATCAATCATGCCTGATGGAAAGGCACTTCAAATGGGCACATCACATTTTCTAGGACAGAATTTTTCAAAACCATTTAAAGTAAAATTTGCAGACAAAGATAATGTAGAGCATTTTGCATGGCAAACTTCATGGGGAGTTTCTTGGAGACTAATTGGTGCAATGATTATGACTCATGGTGATGATCAAGGTCTTGTTTTGCCACCAAGGATAGCGCCAATCCAAGTAGTAATTGTGTCGATATACAAAAACGATGAAGGTAAGGATAAGGTATTATCTAAAGTTGAAGAAATTAGAAAAATTTTAGAGTCAAAAGAGATTAGAGTCCATGTTGATGACAGAAGTGAACTATCTCCAGGGTACAAATTCAATGATTGGGAATTAAAAGGAGTTCCTATACGAATTGAGATTGGTCCTAAAGACATAGAAAAGCAAAGTGTCGTAATAGCAAAAAGATACAATCGTGAAAAAACAAATTTGGGTTTTGCTGAAATTGAAAAAATTTCTGCAATTTTAGATGAAATTCAAACTGACATGTTAAAAATTGCTAGAGAACAAGTCAAGGCAAATACTATAGATATTTCAGACTATACGGAATTCAAATTAAAAATTGAGAAAGGTGGTTTCTTTAACGCTCCTTGGTGCGGAAAAGTAGAATGTGAAGAAAAAATCAAAGAGGAGACAGGTGCAGATATTCGAGTTATTCCGTTTGATGGTGCAGATACTTCAGGAAAATGTGTTTATTGTTCTAATCAGAGTGAATCTAGGGTAATTTTTGCTAGAGGATATTGAAAATATTATAAAATTTTATTTTTTTATGTAAATTTTATGCTGTGTTTCCTAACATGACTAGTTTGTCCAACTAATTCTACCAAACAAGCTTTAGATCAGAATATTTTGTATGATTCCATGAATAGAAATTGGAAAAATGCAACGAATCACTAGTAAGACGTGGAGAAATCATGTTGTCTTTTGATGCTATAGACTCATGGAACACAGAACTCAAGGAGATGAACCACAAAAAGGAAGGACGTCAATTTGTTTATCCTGAATCATTCATGGAGGCACTAGGGTGCTGTCATCTCTATTTGCATCTGCCATTCAGACAAACTGAAGGTCTGATAAAATCACACCTGAAAGAAAAATCAAAAGCACCGACATATTCTGCCATTTGGAAGCGTGTCAGCAAACTCAATATCAAGATGAATCCAAAACTGGGAGAAGACATCGTCATTGCAATAGACAGTACGGGAGTCAAGGTTGCAGACAGAGGAGAATGGATGAGACAGAAATGGCAGAAAAGACGTGGTTTCTTGAAGATTCATGTTGCAGTAGATGTGAAATCTAAACAGATTACAGGTTTAGAAATAACAGATGACAAGTCACATGATTCAAAACATTTCATATCTCTGGTACAGCAATCAAAAGAGTTTGGAAATATAGTCAAGACACTAGCTGATGGTGCATATGACGCCAAGGATTGTTTTTCATATTTGTACCATGAAGGTATAATTCCTGGAATCAAAACAAGAAAGAACTCATCAGTTAACACTGACTGCTACCCAAGACGAAAAGCTGTTCTAGCTCAATTATTCAACTATGAATTATGGAGGAATAGCGTAAGCTATGGAGATAGATGGATTGCAGAATCCGTGTTTTCTGCATTCAAGAGAATGTTTGGTGAACACGTAACATCGCACAAAAGAGAGAATATGATTCATGAGTTAAAAATGAAAGTTTGTCTGTACAACAAGATGATTACAATGCAGTAAGATATCCAAAAGGATTCGTTTAATCAAAGAATGTTGATGATTTTCAGAGTTGAGAAACACAGCATAAATTTTACATAACTAATGATCTATCACTTTTGGAACAAAGTATAAAGTGGAATTATTCCCTGAAATGCCAATGGCGACAGTTTCGGCTCAAAAATCATCCAAATCCCTTCTTGAACTATTTAACACCACAAGAGCGAGAACTCTGGAACTTATTCAAACTCTAGAAAAGGACGATTTTGTTGTTCAAACTGCAGACTATATGAGCCCTCCAAAGTGGCACATCGGACACGTTAGCTGGCTTTACGAAGTAGTACTAAACAAAACGACCCCAAATTACCAATTCTATTCCAAGGAATTTTCCGAGTATCTAAATTCCTATTATCAGCAATTTGGTATTCCACACGACAAAGGAAAGCGCGGACTAGCATCCAGACCAACCGTTGATCAAATTTTGGAATACTTTGAAATAATAAACACCAGAGTCAAAGAATTCATCAATTCTAGAATAGATGAAACAGCAAAATATCTCTTAACAATGGCATTCCATCACGAATGCCAACATCAAGAGCTTTTGGTTTATGATCTTCAACATCTTTTAGCTGATGTTTACAAACCTGTTAAGAGAGAATCAAGATCTCAATCCACTCCAGTAGAACAAAAATCAGTTCCAATCAAAGGTGGAGTATATTCTATGGGATACAACGGAACAGATTACTCTTATGATATAGAACTACCAGAACATAAAGTATTTCTAAATGATTACAAGGTTGATGTATTTCCAATTACAAATGGACAATATCTAAAATTTATTGAGGATGGTGGATACGAAAACTTCACGTTCTGGTTGTCAGACGGTTGGGACAAAGTCAAAGAGAATGATTGGAAGGCACCAATGTACTGGATTAAAGATGATCAATGGTACGTTCATGACTTTTTAGGAAAACGAAAGATGAATCCAAACGAACCCGTTTGCCACGTTAGCTTTTACGAAGCAGATGCATATTCCAAGTGGGCAGGTAAGAGACTCCCAACAGAAGCTGAATGGGAGAAGGCTTGTTGTTGGGATGAACAAAAACAAACCAAGACAATTTTCCCATGGGGGAATGAGGAACCAATAGAAAACCAAGCTAATTTACTAGAATCGCATCTTTGGGCACAAACAGAAATTGGTGCGTATCCGGCTGGAAAAAGTCCTGCAGGATGTCAACAGATGATTGGAGATGTATGGGAATGGACATCATCAGAATTTACTGGGTATCCTGGATTCAAAACAGGATTTGAGGAATATAATGACAAATGGTTTACAAACCAAAAAGTCTTGAGAGGAGGTTCATTTGGAACTCCAAAAATGTCAATAAGAGGAAGTTACAGAAATTTCTTCAGATTAGATGAAAGGTGGTTATTCTCAGGCTTTAGATGTACAGAAGACATCTAATTTCTGGTGCGAAAGTGTGGTCTATACTAACTTTTGAGTAAATTTTTGATTCTTTTCATATTAAATTGATTGAAAGACATTTCAAGCCTTCATATAAGGTGAAAAGTAATCTTTACCCTTGTCAGAGATACAAAATGAAATTAAATTAAACTCGCAAGATATGCATGATCACTTTTCAACTATTGCCTCAAAATATCGAAGTGTAAGAACACTTGACACAAAACCAATCTTACACATAAAAAACAAGCTAAAAGAAAAATCCAAAATCAACATGGCAGATATTGGTTGCGGAGATGGACGATATTCCCTAGAGTTTTTGAGATGCTTTGATGATTCATTTTACCTTCACTGTATAGATTATAATGAAAATATGTTAAAATCACTGGAATATTATCTTACAGAGAAAAACACGACAAACTTTTGTGTAAGACAGGGCGATGCAAACCGACTTCCATTAGATAATGATTCAATGGATTGCATTGTTACCTTTAACGCAATACACCACTTTGATGTTCCAAAGTTTTTGTCTGAATCACTACTAGCACTTAAAGATGATGGGCAATTGTTTATCTATACTAGACTAAGAAATCAAAATTTTAGGAGTATCTGGGGAGAACACTTTCCATTATTTGCAGATATGGAGAATCGTTTGTATGAGTTGGATGAATTAGAACACCATATCCAAAATTCAGACATGAGTATACACTCCACCAGAGTGTTTGGATATTCTAGAACATCTAGTCTCGATAGACTAGTAACTCAAGCAGAGAATAATCACTATTCCACCTTTGCCCTATACGATAAAGAAACCTTTAATGAATCTCTAGAGGTATTCCAACAAAACATCAAGAAAAACTTTGATGATTTAGAGCAAATCAAATGGCATGATGAGAATATATTGATAGAAATTAGAAAATAATGATTAAAGAAAGATGTGATAGATGTGGTTCATCTTTAGGTACTGAAAGCAAGAAAACTAAGCAAAAATTTTGTGGTAATTGTAAAAGGAAATTTCAATTACATTGAAATTAGAGATTTTTTGATGTCAAGGTTAGTGAAAAATGCTTGTTGTCATCTAACCATGTTTGTTTAATTTGAAATCCTGTACTATCAAGCAGTTCACTAATTTGAGATAATTTGTATTTGTGTGAATGCTCAGTAAGAATTAATTCATCTTTTTCTAAATTCAATAAAAGATTAGATTTTGATACTATAACTGATTGATTTACAAGAGATTTTAGATACATCTCAATTCTTTGTTCTTCTTCATTGTAAATTGCATGATGTGAAAAGTTTTTCAAATAAAAATCAGCATCAAGTTCATCATTAATTCTAGAAAGAATGTTTAGATTAAATTCTGCAGTCACACCTTGCGAGTCGTCATACGCAGATTCCAAGATCTGTTTGTCTTTTACCAAATCTAATCCAATCAAAAAGAGATCACCAGATTTCATTGTAGAATTTATTTTCTGTAAAAATTTGTAGCCATCATTTGGAGAAAAATTACCAAAACTAGAACCTAAAAAGATTATCAGATTTTTCTTGTCATCAAAGTTTTTAAGAAATTCCAAACCACCTTCATAAGTGTCAATGAGGCCTGTGATACGCAGTCCATCATAATCTTTTAGTAATTGTTCAGAGCTTTCCGTAAGAATTTCAGATATGTCTATCGGAAAATACTCTATCGTGTCTTGTAATTTTGCTAAAATATCAAGAATCAGTCTAGTTTTTACAGATGTTCCACTTCCAAGTTCAACTAATCGAAAATTTTCATCTAGATAAGAAGATAATTCATCCTGTAGTTGCTTCAACATGGTGATTTCAGTTCGGGTTGGATAGTATTTGGGTAAAGAACAGATTTTTTCAAACAAATTTGAGCCTTTTTTATCATAAAAGAACTTGGGATTGATGAATTTAGAATCTCTATTCAAACTAGAAAATATTTCTTCAGCAAACGTTTTCTCAATTTTAGTGGCATGTGGTTTAAAGTATTGAAGTTTAGTGGATACTACATATTTTTTGTAATTGAAATTTTTTTGAATAGTGTCGCTCAAGTATTAAAATCGTCTTTTTTTAACATAAATGTTTTATCCCAATTTTTTACGCACAAACCATATTTCTTGATATACTTCTTCATTCAACAATAGTCATTGAATGAAATACTCAAAGTGGAACATTTGAAAAAATATTTTACAAAAAAAGGATTGTTTGGTTCAAAACCTACTACAGTTAGAGCAGCAGATGATGTTTCATTTTCTCTTAAAAAAGGTGAAGTTTTTGTGTTAGCTGGTGAATCAGGTTCTGGAAAATCAACTATCGCAAAATTAATTCTAAAATCAATTGAGCCAGATTCTGGAAAAATTTTTTTCGAAGATCAAGAAATCAATAATGAAGAAAAGAATTTAAAAAAAATCAGAATGAACTGTCAGATGATCCACCAAGATCCCTATGACTCTATCAATCCAAGAATGAGAATTGAGAATATTGTTTCTGAACCTCTTGAAATCCATAATGTTGGAAATAAAGATGAAAGATTCAGAATGGTGATTGAAGTTTTGCACGAAGTAAAATTAGAACCTGCTGAAGAAATGTTAAAGAAATATCCTCACATGTTATCTGGAGGGCAAAGACAAAGAGTGGTCTTGGCAAGAGCGTTGGCACTAAAGCCAAAACTAATCATAGCAGATGAACCGGTTTCAATGTTGGATGTGTCAATTAGAGCAGAGATGCTTGAATTAATGCAGGAATTGCAGAAAAAATACAGTATTTCGTTCATCTATATCACTCATGATTTGGCAACAGCAAGATATTTTGGCCAAAGAATAGGAATTTTGTATCTTGGTAAAATTGTAGAAATGGGACCAATTAACCAAGTTCTGGTAAATCCAAAACATCCTTACACACAAGCACTAATTGATGCAATTTCAGAACCAGATCCTAAGAATCTTCACAGAGAAAAGAAAATCAGAATAAATGAACCATCTGATGTTGATGTTTATCAGGGATGCAGATTTAGGGCAAGATGTCCCTATGTGATTGAAAAATGTAAGGAAGAGCCTAATTTAGAAAAGGTCGATGATGAGCATTATGCTGCATGTTTTGTAACACTCGACTAGGAAGTTCTGACAGATGGCATTCGTTTATCTTTGTAAGTGACAATATGTGAAACGCCATTCTTTGGAAAAACACCATAGATCAGTTTTGCTTTTTGTATAACAGAATCTTTTAGAGACACCAAAATAAATTGACTTTCTTTAGATCGTTCTTCTAAAATCTTTGCAAGTTTTTTAGAGTTTGGTGCATCAAGGTGTGCATCAATCTCATCAAACAAGTAAAATGGAGAAGGTTTTAGCTTTTGAAGTGCAAGTACAAATACAACTGCAGCCAATGTCTTTTCACCACCACTAATTGATGTAGATTCTCTTTTTGGTTTATTGGGGAATTGAATCAGATAAGAAATCCCAGAACTAAAGATATCATCTTCATTTTGTAATTCTAGCCAAGCGTTTCCATTAGTCATTTTATTGAATATTAAACGAATTTCTTTATCAACCGTGTCAAATGCATCCAAGAATGTTTGTCGTTTGTCTCTATCAACATCATCAAGGAATTTTACAATTGAATTTCTTTCCGCCTCAAGAGAATTCTTTCTTATAGACATTGAACGATAACCATAAGAGACTTCAAGATAAGTTTCAGGTGCCTTTGCGTTTAATGCATTAAGGGAAGTTAATTCAGCACCTAACCCCTGAATTATGGGTTCAACGTCAAAGGTTTCCATGTCTTTATCAAAGCCAAAAGCAGAAAGGATTTGCTGTAATTTGGACTCATTTTCTTTCAAATCATGTAAATCATGATTCAATGAATCAGATTGACGTTCTAATGTGTTGATTTGTTTTGTTAGGTCTCTATCTTTTTCAGATAAAATTTTGAGTTTGTCATCATATTCTTTGAGTTGTCCAATAGATGAACCAGAAGTAGCGATAAGATTTTGTTCTTTTTCTCTTAATTTTACAAGAACTTCATTTTTTGGTTCTTTTTGTTTTTCTAATTCTTGAATTTTTGTTTCTAATTCTTGGCGTTCCAAATTCAAAGAATGTTCTTCCTCGTAAAGTCGATTAGATTGAGACTTTTCTTGATTAGCTTGAGTTTCCAGTGTTGTCAGTTCAGAAGATTTGTCACGAAATTCATTCATAATTGTAGTGTATAGTTTCTCAAGATCTACTTTCTTTATGTTAATTCTAGACAACTCGTTTGCAATACGAGCTTGTTCTCCACTAGCATAGTTTTTCTCAACAATTGAAATACGTTCATTCAATGATTCAATATGAGATTCGTTGATAATTATTTCTGATTCAATCTTTGTATTTCTTGAAGTTAATTCAGAATTTCTTTTTGTTAGTTGCTCTTTTATTTTCATTACAGAAATAATTCTTGATTTCAAATGAGAGTGATTCTCACTTGTTGAGGATAGAGATTTTTCTGAAGTAGAAAGTTTTTCAGCACATGATTGAATTGAATCTTCTAATTTTTTCAAAGAATGTTTTTTCTGTAGCAGATATTTTTTAATCAAGCTGATAGATTGGAACAGACCATCAATATCGCTACTCATTGAAATTAGTTTTGTAAGTTTTGAAATCTTTGAATTAATATCAATTACAACAGTACCGCCTTTTGCCGCAAAGTATTCACCATCTATGGTTACTGCTTTGTATCCTAATTTGGATACATTATAGGCAGATTCTCGATTTTCTGTAAGTACAATATTTCCAAATAGGAATGTTTTGAGCGCAGAATAGACAGTATCACAAGTTACATAGTCAGCTAGAACACCTATGACTCCAGATTCTTTTGGCAGAGTTAGATTGAACTTGGGAATAGCATCAAGTGGTATGATCTTTAGTTTTGGAAGTTTCTTACTTCTAGCAGCTTCTGCAATTCCAAGTAGAGTTGCAAAGTCTTTAACAACAATTGCCTTGATCCAATCAGAACTCACAGCTAAAACTGAACGTTCGTATTGTTTGTCCCATGAAATCATTTCATATACTAAACCTACAATGCCAAGTTTGTCTGCATCTTCTTTCAATTTTGCAACAGTATAATCTTCATGCATAATCCCTTTACGGTTTTAATTTTTGATTCGTAGTGAGTTGCGGCTTTATTTGATTTTTCTAATATCAATCCCCATTCTTCCATGTCATTATTTATCTTTGATTTTTTTGTTTGTAATTTTGTAATTCTAGATTTTAGTTCAGTGATAGTTGCATCATGATTTTTCATCATTAATTCAAACTTAGATTTAGATTCAGATAAATTCCCAATACCTTGCTCTAATTCATCAAATTTTGTAGAATTTATTTTGATTTTAATTTTAGAGTCTACTTTTTCGTGTTGAACTTTAGAAAGTTTGAGTTCAGTTTCATTTAGTTGATTAGTAAGAATTTTGATTTTGTTATCAATCTCAGATTTTTTAGCTGCAACATCTGACTGTTCTGTTAGAATTTTTTTTCTTTCAGAATCAACAATTTCTAGATCTTTATTGATTTTATTTTTTTTGAGATTTGTCTCTTTGATTGATTCTGTTATTGTTAGGATTTGAGCGTTAACATCACTTGTAGCATTTTTAATTTCTTCCAACTCTGTTTTAATTTCTGGAATTCTACTATCAAGTTGTTCTACTCTTTTCTTTGATGCTAAGATTGCACTATTATCAATTTCATATTGCTCCATTGCGGAGCTTATTTCCGCATCAAGGGATGCTTTTTCTTGATTGTAATCATTGGCTTTTGCCATTGACTTTGCTTTTTCAGTCTCCAAAGTACCAATCTCTGTTCTCAGCACACTTCTTTCATCATCAAATTGTGTGATTTCAACGGTAGCGATGCGTAAAGTAGATTCTTTTGAAGTTTTTTGGCTTGAGACGACCTTCATTTTATTGGCAGCCGCTATTGCCTTGTATCGGTTTAGTTCACGCTCTAGAATATCGTAGCGTAATTTTTGGTTTCTTTCTTCTTCGAGTTCATCAATTCTTTTTTTGATTTCACCCATTTTTGCAGCTGCAATTTCAAATCTTCTATCAGCTTCATCGAGTTGTTTTAGAGCCTCCGTCTTTTTTTCATCAAAATAGGATAATCCAATTAAATCCTCAATTGCTTGTCTTTTTTCTTCGGATGTAAATTCAGAAATTCTAGTTACGGTTCCTTGTTGAATTGCATTAAGTTGGCCCAAACCTGCATTTGCCATATCAAGTAAATCAAGAACTTGACTTCGAGTTGTTTTCTTTTTGTTAAGATAGTATATGCTTTCACCATGTTCATTCATTTCTCTTGTAATCTCAACAATATCAGAATCAACAGGGATCTTTCTATCGGAATTATCAAAGTGTACACTAGATCTTGTCATTTTTGGTCCACGGCGATTTCCCTCGATATCATGAATTAATGATCGTAATTTGTCAACTCTCAATGTTTTTGGTTTATTTTCACCCATTGCAAACATAATGGCATCTAAGATGTTACTCTTGCCTGACCCATTTGGGCCGGAGATAGATACAAGACCAGGCTCAAACTGAACGGTGGTATTCTTAAATCCAAATGATTTGAATCCAAAGATCTCAACTTTTTTAACATGAATCAATAACGATCTTTTCTCAATCTGTAGGATAATCGATGGTTAACAAGTTTAGTTGACATAATTGCATAATTTTTCTTGTTTTGTTATGAAACTTTTCGTAGCGACGGTAATGGCATTAATGCGTTTCAAAATTAAGGATCTCTAATTGTGCCTACCTTAATTATGAAAGTAGTTATTCTAAATTCATGGTAAAGTTAGGATTGATTCAAACTATCTCATACAGTGCTGTGTTTCCTAACATGACTAGTTTATCCAACTAATTCTACCAATCAAGGTTTGGATCAGAACATTTTGTACAATTTCATGAATAGAAATTGGAAAAAATACAACCAATCCCTTGTAAGAAGAGGAGAAATCATGCTCTCCTTTGATGCCATGGAACAGTGGGGTACAGAACTCAAAGAGATGAATCGCAGAAAAGAAGGACACCAGTACGTCTATCCTGAGAGTTTCATGGAAGCACTAGGGTATTGCCATGCGTATCTGCATCTCCCCTACAGACAAACAGAGGGACTGATAAAATCACACCTGAAAGAAAAATCAAAAACACCGACATATTCTGCCATTTGGAAAAGAGTAAACAAACTCGATATCAAGTGCAACCCAAAACTGGGAAAAGACATCATCATTGCAATTGATTCCACTGGAGTCAAGGTTGCAGACAGAGGTGAGTGGATGAGGCAGAAATGGCAGAAGAGAAGAGGTTTTCTAAAAATTCATGTGGCAGTAGATGTAAAATCAAAACAAATTACAGGTCTTACCATTACAGATGATAAATCACATGATTCAAAATCTTTTATGTCTCTGGTAGAACAATCAAAACAGTTTGGAAATGTAACTAAAACCCTTGCTGATGGCGCATATGACACAAAAAGTGATTTTTCATATTTGTATCATGAAAATATCACTGCAGGAATCAAGACAAGAAAGAACTCATCAGTTAACACTGACTGTTATCCAAGACGAAAATCTGTATTGGCTCAAATTTTTAATTATGAATTATGGAGGAATAGCGTAAGCTATGGGGACAGATGGATTGAACTTTGTTTCCCAATTCCACTCTAAACATTCATTCTCAAGACAAATCCCAAACTAACTATGATTCATCTCCTGTTCCAGTACAGCATCAATCATCAAATTGTAAATCATCACCTTGAATTTTATTTCCCTTACAACGTTACACCAAACTCTTGCAGAAACATTCTCTCCTAAAATTCTCTTAAATGTAGAAATTGCAATCTCTACTGTCCAACGTCTGCCATAACCAATATCTTTCTTCCACTGCTTTTGATTCTCTTTTCTTTGTTGCTCTGTTAAACCATCAAACATCTTGATATTTTCAGCATTCATTTCACAATGGCCAAGCTGCAACAATCCCTGCTCTTTTCTTAACTTGTTTCCTTTTGTCTTTGGTGAGAAATTTTTTCTTACTGGAATTATTGGTATGACATTTTTCTTTTCACATTCTTTAAAATTATCGTTGGTGTCATATGCACCATCAGCACCAACTAACAATTCTTCGGATTTTTTGACATTAGAGGAATTCTCAATGTTGTGCAATGCTTCAGATAACAATCTCTCAAATTCTGGTGCATCGCCTGATTTCTCATCCGTAATTGACACTGCATAAATTTTCTTGGTCCTTGAATCAACCATGATGTGCATCTTGATGAATCCACGTCTTAGATCCCATTTTTCACCCATCCAGTCACCACGACTAGTTGGTTTGAGTCCTGTAGAGTCACCTGCCAAAAATACAATCTCTGTTTTTGTCTTTCCATCTGAGAACCAACTCTTGCCATTATTATCTTCTAGGCTTGTCTTGTTGATTCTCTTCCAAATTGCTGAAAAGTTTGGTGATTTTTCTTTTCCCAACATGTCTTCAATTATTCCCTGCAGTTGTCTGTATCCAGTACCTACAGTGTTTCTGAATAATGCAGTTACCATAAAACACACATCTGAATATACAAACGGATGTCCGACCTTTCCATCATTTAGTTGTTCAACACCTTCTGACATTATATCATCATCAAGATGTAACACATAGAATTTACCACGTGAAATGTATCGCCTGTCATCATATTTTATCTTCTGAGGCATAATTTGATATGAAAATTTTGCGATCCAAATCTTTTTCGATTATATTTTGAGGCTAGATGAAATAATTAGGAAACAAAGTTATGGATTGTTGAATCAGTGTTTTCTGCATTCAAGCGAATGTTTGGTGAACATGTAACATCGCACAAAAGAGAGAATATGATTCATGAACTGAAAATGAAAGTTTGTCTGTATAACAAGATGATTGTAATGCAATAGAATAATCAAAAATTGATTGTTCAATTAAAGGATGTTAATGATTTTTGCAGTTAGGAAACAAAGCATCATACAGTACAAATCAAAAAGGAATTTCTAGAGTTTCAGCAATGCTAAAAAAATTGGGCAAAAAAGAGACGGAAATAGCATGCTTGCCTGAACAATGGCTAAAGAATAATGAAATTTCAGATTTTGATTCAGAGTTTTCAGACTTTAAAAAAATTGCAAAAGATTTCTCTATGACGATTATTCCTGGAGCGTTTTATGAAATCACAAAGAGAAAGACCACAATTATTGTTCCTATAATTGGTCCAGAGGGAGAGTTCATAGGCAGACAGGAAAAAATACACCCATTTGATTATGAAAGAGATACTGTAAAGCCTGGAAAGGAGACCAAAATTTTCAATACTGCCTGTAGATTTGGGGTGATAATTTGCTATGACATGGTATTCCCAAAAGTTGCAAATATGCTGGTAAAAAAAGGAGCTCAGGTGTTATTATCTCCAAGCAGAATTGTCAGAAGTGGGATAGAGCCCTGGCAGATGTATGTTCAGGTAAGAGCACTAGAAAATAGGATACCCATTCTTGCTGCAAATGTAGAAAACCACAGATTTGGAGGAAATAGCTTAGTCGTGGATTTAACTGAAAATAACAAAGTTGTTACTACAAAAATCACTAAATTAAACGGGGAGAGTAAAATTACAAGAGAATTCACACTTGATAAATATGAAAAAAGTAGAAAAATCAGATTTTCAGATTCAAATAAGTTTCAATGATTATTCGCCAGCAACAAACTTTTCACATGCGGCTTTTGCTGCTACATCAGAAGTTTGTTCTATTGGATGTTTCATCAAATAAGCACTTGCTGGTTTAATAGGTCCACCAACTCCTCTATCAAGAGCAATTTTTGCCAATCTGATTGCATCAATTACAATTCCTGCAGAGTTTGCTTTGTCATCAACTTCTAAACGAACTTCCATATTGTAAGGGATATTTGCCCATTGGCGACCTTCGATTCTCATGAACATGAGTTTTGTATTACCCAAGAATGGAATAAAATCAGAAGGGCCAACATAGATTTGATCATCATCTAATCTTTCATTAAGTTGACTTTGAACACTTTCTGTTTTAGAAATTCTCTTTGAGGCAAGTCTTTCTTGTTCTTTCATATTTAGAAAATCAGTATTTCCTCCTACATTGATTTGGTATGTTTTTTCAATTTTAGTTCCTCTGTCGTTGCATAATTTAGCTAACGTTCGATGAACTATGGTCGCACCAACTTGACCCTTAATATCATCACCAATACAAGGAATATTTTTTTCCTCAAATTTTTTAGCCCATTTTTCATCTGATGCAATAAATGAGGGAATACAGTTTACAAAGGCAGTATTGGTGTCAAGGCAGATATTAGCCCAGAACTCAGTTACTTTATCAGAGCCTACAGGTAAATAAGATACAATAACTTCAGCGCCAGAATCTTCGAGTACTTGTTTTACTTCTTCAGCAATCTGCTCAGTAGTTTTAGCACTTTGAATTGGCTTGATTCTGTTTTCTACCCATATTCCAACTCCATCTAATACAGGACTTTCATAGACTTTAGCGTCTATTTTTGGCATTTCATCTTTTGGAATCCAGTCAACCATATTGGGATATTCATAAATTGCTTCATTGATTGGTTTTCCAACTTTGTTTTCACCCACGTCAAATCCACAGACAAAATCAATGTCATGAATTCCATATCCAGATAATTTGTCATGAATAATTCCAGTTACCTCTTGGGAAGGATCTTTTCGATAGTATTCAATTCCTTGAATTAATCCTGCAAAACAATTACCAATACCTACTAAACCAACTTTAATTCTATCTGCCATTCAAAAAGTGGTGTCATTGGGCCGGTTAAAAGTTTTCTTAGATAAGTAATAAAATAATTTTTATTAAGACAGGAATTTATACTTGCATTCAACGAGTGAAATAATGATAGAACCCGGTCGTCCAGTCAAAGATATTGAGATTGATTCAAACACATCAATAGAAAAAATATTTGAAGAGTTATCCCAATCAGGAGGATTTGAATCAGTAAATCTATCAGATGGATTAGAAATTTTAACAAAAATGATTTCAGATGAGCAATGTCTTAGATTTATCTCATTCGTAGCAGCTGTAGTCTCAACAGGGTTAAGAGGGATTATCAGAGATATGATCAAAAACAAATGGTTTGATGTTGCCATAACAACCTGTGGAGCATTAGATCATGATATTGCAAGACATTTCTCACATTACAAAGAAGGTTCTTTTACAATGGATGACAAAGAATTGGCAGACCAAAACATTCACAGACTAGGCAACATACTTGTGCCTATGGAAAGCTATGGACCGATCATTGAAGAAAGGATGCAGGAATTTTTAGAAGAAGAGTATCAGAACGGAACAAGAGAGATGACTACTGCTAAAATATGCAAAATGATTGGAAAGCATCTGGGAGAAGATTCATTTCTTTATTGGGCATACAAAAATGATGTCAGTGTAATAGTTCCAGGAATTGTGGATGGTGCTGTAGGAAGTCAAATTTGGCTCTTCACACAGAAACACAATGATTTCAAACTAAACATAATAGGAGATGCAGAATTACTTTCAGGATTAATTTTCAAAGCTAAAAAATCAGGAGCGTTTATGATTGGAGGAGGAATTTCAAAGCACCATACATTATGGTGGAATCAATATAGAGAAGGATTAGATTATACATTTTACATTACAACTGCACAAGAGTTTGATGGAAGTCTTAGTGGTGCATTAGTTAAAGAGGCAATTTCCTGGGGAAAAGTAACACAGAAAGCAAAACAAGCAACACTTCATGCAGAAGTGACAACAATACTGCCATTCATCTATTCAGCACTTATTTCAAAATTAAAAAAATAGATTTGAAATTAGCCAAAAATTATTATTCTATTAATACAAAAATTATTCATTGTTGCCTAGAATTAGAATTAGAGAATTAAAACCATTCAATTTAGAAGGGGGGTATCTTATTGACGGTTTCCCATCAGTTGGATTTAGCAGTGCAATTGCATCTGAATCAATGATACATACATCGCAATTTGAGTTGGCAGGAGTTATCGATTCAGATATTTTCCCACCAATCAGTGTTATCAAAGATGGAAAACCCAATTATCCAACCAGAATTTTTGTTAACGAAGATTTGAAAGTTGGAATGTTTTTGTCATATCTGACTCTTGATCGATCCTTGCATCGAACTGTAGCTAAAACAATGTTAAACTGGGCAAAGAAACACAAAATTGGATTAATTGTCAGTAGTGTTGCAATCAAATCATCAGATGGTGATGAAAATATGATGGCTATTGGAAGTACAGATTCTGCCAGAGTAAAAGTGAAGGAGGCAGGTTTGAAAGTTTTAGAGCATGGAACTGTACCAGGAATTCCAGGAATATTGTTAAATGAAGGAAGTATGACAAGTCAAGATGTAATTGTTATAATTTTTCACACGGATGGAAAAGGTCCAGATTTTAAATCAAGTGCACAGCTTTGTATGGCAATGTCTCAATTAATTCCTGGAGCTTCATGCGATATTCCATCATTACAAAAAGAAGCTGAAAAAGCTGAAGTGGTAATAAAAGAAGCAGAAGAAGAATCAAGACACCTTAAAGATTCCATGTATAGATAGAATTTTTTTAATTATGTTTATTTCATAACTGAAAACCAGTAATGTCAGAAGACAATGGTTCAGATCCTTGAATTTGCAGTATTAGTTATAGTGATTTCAGCATCAGGGGTGATGGTACCTGGACCTCTTTTTGCAGCAACTGTATCATATGGATTAAGAGAAGGTACAAGAGCAGGTTTTAAGATTGCAGTTGGCCATACAATTGTCGAATTACCATTAGTAATTTTGTTAGGAATAGGGGTTTTTTCTTTAGAATCATTTCCGGAATTTAGGACTATAATTTCCATTTTCGGAGCAATTACACTTTTTGTATTTGCAACAATACAAATTAGAACAATATTTAGAAAAAAAGAACTTGTTTTATCTAATCCAAAACAAGGTCCACTAATTACCGGAATTGTATTAAGTGCATTAAATCCATTTTTTATAATTTGGTGGTTAGCAATTGGATTCAAATTAATTTCGGATGCAATGTTAATGTGGTCATTTGCAGGCATACTAATCGTATTTGTATTACACATTTGGATGGATTTTGCATGGTTGGGAACAGTTTCATTTCTGGCATCAAAAAGTTCAAAAATTCTTTCCAACAAAAATTACAAGATAGTGATGATAGGATTAAGTTTAATGTTAATTTATTTTGGAATAACGTTTTTGGTAGATATATTACCTTAACCGCAATCTAAAATTTCTATTTGTGGTTCACAATCATCATTAAACAAATCAAGTTTTTCAACTATAGTTTCACAGAATTCAGGTTCAAGAGATTTCTCGTATGAAGTAATTTCATTTAAAATTATCATGTGTTGTATTCCACAAGAATAACCAGTTAAACTAATTGAGATTCCAACAATTGAAATTCCAATTGTAATTAAAATTAAATTTCTTAAACTAGTTTTTTGAAAGGTCAATTTCCATTGTAGAGACATTACGCTGTTTTCCATCTTGAGAAGTAAGAGAATCAGATGAAATTCTTACATCACTGACAACATAACCAACTGAATCCATTCTTTTAACAATCATTTGAGATACGTCAACTGCTTGTGTGATTCTTTTTCCTCTAGCTTTGATAGTCACAGTATGTCTTGTTGATAGTTGAGTTAAGGTTGCAGAAACATAAGTCATAATTGGTTTAGTACCAACAAAAATTGTATCTCGGTCTTCTGATTTTTGAGGAGCGTCTGAAGTTTCACTAGAGGGCGTTTCAGGTGTTAGTTCTGGTTCTGGTTCTTGCTGAGGTTTAGTTCGAGAATCAAATTCGGATAAAATATCTTCTGCGTCTTTTGATTTTTTAGAGTCACTCAATTTTAAATTCCTTTTATAACAAAATCTTCTTTTGCTTTTATTTAATTTTTAAGGTTTTGTCCTTTGATATAGTCTTCAAATAACTTTTCAAGTTCATCATCATTCTCACATGTCTTAATTTTCTCGACTAGATCTTCTTGTTCAATCTCATAGCAATTTAAGATATCTTGGGAATCTTTGAAAATCAAAAATGCCTTATTCTTGAATATACAATGATACAGTTTTTCTTTTTCCATTTTCTCTGGTTTTAAATTAACACCATTTTCATCTGCTGAGATAGGATAATCCACGAAAACAATGAAACTGTTTACTATTTAGATGAATACATAATATAGTAATAATCAAAAGAACTGAGAAAGATATTGGAAACAAGAGTAGTTTTCCACATAGATTTTGATTATTTTTATGCTCAATGCGAAGAGATTAGATCCCCTGAGTTAAGATCAAAGCCAGTGTGCGTTTGTGTCTTCTCAGATAGAGGAGGAGACAGTGGCGCTATTGCCACAGCTAACTATACTGCAAGAAAATATGGAGTCAAGTCAGGAATGCCCATAATCTTTGCAAAAAAAAGACTTGAGGAAAGAAAAGATGCAGTGTTCTTACCAGTAGATTTTGACTACTATTTTGAGATATCCGAGAAGGCGATGAAGATAATGGAAAACAATGCAGATGTTTTTGAATATGTAGGAAAAGATGAAGCATATTTGGATGTAACAAAAAGAGTTGAAGTTAATTTTGAGAAGGCAAGTCATTTTGCACAACAAATTAAAAATTCAATTAGAGACAAGATAAAACTTAGTTGTTCCATAGGAATCTCACCAAACAAGTTGATTTCAAAAATGGCATCAGATTTTAAAAAACCTGATGGTCTTACAGTTGTACTTCCAGGTAGAATTGATGAATTTTTGGAACCATTAAAAATCAGAACAATACCAAGAATTGGAAAAAAGACTGAGAAAAGATTTTTGGAAATGAGTCTAGAAACAATTCAAGATTTAAAAAAATTAGATGTTTTTACTTTAAACAAAGAATTTGGGAGAAAGAGTGGAACTTACATCTATAATGCAGCAAGAGGGATAGATAATGAACCAGTTAAGGAAAGAGAAACCAGAATACAATACAGCAAAATTGTAACTTTGAAAAAAGATTCAAAAGAGTATCAATTTCTATCTGGAAATCTAATAAAGTTATGTAAGGAAGTGCATGATGTTGTTATGAAAAACAATACAATGTTCAAATCAATTGGAATACACTTTGTTCAGTCAGATTTATCAAGCAAGTCAAAATCAAGAATGTTAAGAAACCCAACTTCAAATCTTGAGGAACTACAAAAAAATGCTGATCAATTACTAAAAGAAGCTCTAGAAAACCAAACAATCACAATTAGAAGATTAGGGGTCAAAGTTTCCGAACTTTCAGAAGTTCAAGGACAAAGAGATATTACAAATTATTTCTAGAAGGGGCTTTGCCTTCAGATTATAATTTCTTTAGACGTCGAGATTCTATCATTATTACAAGTAGGATGAATGCAAATAGCCACGGTAAAAACATAATTTCGCCTGCAATTTTGTGAAATTCTTCCCATGCCACAGGATCTGTAGTAACTTTTAGGGCATACCAAGATAATGAAAAAATTCTGATTAAATTAACAATAATTGTACCAATAATTCCTAAAACAAAATACACAGCTTTTCTGTTTCTAGGAATATTCATCTTTAACATGAATGCGCCAATTACCAAAGAGAAGATGATAATGCTGTGGACACCTGCAGATGGCCAAAATACCTGAAGTGCCATTGAACCATGTTCACCTCGTAAGAACATCACGTTATCTCTAGCTACTGCAGTTCCAAGATCAAGTATGGTAACCAACCATACATTTGCCTGTACAAAATGAGGAACAACGTATTGTAATGGACCAAGAGTATCATATGGGAAAAATGCATCAAGTGAAAGAATTATTACAGTTCCAATTAGAAAGATTGGTCCTGCAGGTGCAATTCTAACCCATCGTTTTCCAAAGAAGATATACAATGCAGCAACGACAAAAATTGCCATCACAGCAAAGTCCCACATCCATGTCCAGGAATAGATTAATTGTACATCAAATTGTTCTGCAGATTCAATAATGTAATCTCTTAAACCATATTCTAATGAAATTAGATACGAAATGGTAAGAAGGGCCATAGGAATTACTGCAAGTAATCGTTTTTTTGAAATGATAATTTTAAGACCAATGAGCTCAGCTGCTAGGAAAACAACCGCAAAAAGATAACCTCCTCTTCCTTCATTCCAACTCAAAGATATGGAATCTGGAAATGCAATCATTGCAAAAAGAATTGGGCTAGCAATAATCAAAATTCCAGATATAATATTCCAATTCTGCATTACGTTTAACCTAAAAAATGGCAAATAAATATCTCAACTTTACAAGGTCTGAAAATTCTTTAGTTCATCACACAAATTGAGAAAAAGATGCTAATCCTCGGCATCTTCTATTTCATCAGCTTCTGGATCTCTTTTATGAGGCCTAATTGGAACATAAATGAACGTCACAATAATTATTCAAATGACTCTAAGATACACCCCAAGGTTGCAAAAATTTGCCTATTTAGTGTACAATTGATACAAAAACTCACTTTTGGTTTGTTTTGATGCTGAAAATAGTAATTGGGTACGCAGCGAAGTTAAAACTTGTATTTAGTAAAGTGGTTAATTTTTCTCAATTAGTTCTAGAAATTTCAGATATTGGTCTAGCCTTTGTAACTAATGCATATTCAGTACTTGGGAAAGTAACTACCCAACATCCCCCAAATAATATTCTGATTTGATTTTTCTAAACGAATCAACAATAATGATTCCAAATATACACTTGAGAGTCTCAATTGTAATGATTGGATTTGTATGTGAAATGGAATGGTTATTTCTCAACGTACAATTTGCAATTATCCATGCATTAAACAAAATCAAAGGATAAAAAAAGTATAAGAATCTTACACAATGATTCATACTGCACGTTCTTGGCCTGAATTTTTCCACACATGCATAACCTGTTTCTATTCCCCATCTTTTGCGATACTCTTCTGGAAGAGTACATAGATTCCAAAATATCTTCTTTATTCTAAGATTAGTTGCAAACACCATATACTGATCCGTAAGATTTGATTTTGTTACATTTGGGTTTGGAAGAATCACTAGAGTAAATGATTCGATATGCTTTGATGTAGAATGAATTCTATATTCTGAAATTGATTCTCTATTGCCTGCAACATATTGGATGATTGCCTTTTTGATTCCAGGTGTTTTTCTTGCTGGCATGATAAATGTATCGTGGTTTTGTTTTATTTCATGAATTACTGCAGTTGAGAAAAATTCTCTATCTAAAAGAACTAGACGTGTCTTGATACAATTTCTGCTACAATCAGACAGTAATTTACGCACGATTACTCCCTTTGAATCACCTTTTCTGATTGGGACAGCACCAATTTGTGCCCTACACTGCTTATCTACACATTGTATTGTCCCATATCCTTCAAATGCGTCAGTTCCATTCTTTGGTTTTGATTTTACCAGATATGGAGAATCTGTTTTGTCATATCGTGGGATGAAATGCTTGTCAATTGCAACAGTCACTGGTTTGCAAAGAAATCCCATCTTTTTCAAATGTAAAATGGTTTGATCAATTCCACCATACAGTGAAAGTAACATCTTTTCTTGAGGTATCTTTACAATGTGTTTTCGAATCCAAGATCCAGATGGAATAGAGGCATTTGATTTTATTTTTAATCTCTTTGCAGTTGATTCAGAGTAACAATTCTCAATACATGAGGACATGATAAAACGATGTGCATCATCTGAATTGTATTTTGCATTACTTTTTTGTGAACAAGAAAATAACAATGTGGTAGACATTATTTTAGCAATATTTGCAAATGCGGTGCATGTAGAATGTTTAATGTGTGCAAAAGTAACATTAGAATAATTCACAATTGATGGAGCCGCACACCTCCATCAAGCTTTTTCTATCATCATTATTTTATCAAATGATCAAAAACCAGTTTCTGATGAATAATTGTGTTACTTTCCCAAGTACTGAGTTCAGGATAATGCAGGATGTCTTCAGGAACAGGCTGCGCCGCTATGACTGCATCAGTGACATCATATGCGGCCTGGTCAATTTCAGGATACGGCAGAAGGATTTTGTTGTGATTCCATGACCTGATGAATCAGTTTGGTTAAATGACGCGTTTTGTTGGTAATTACGCAAGAGGTCTATACTGTTTCAGTGGATAAAATACCGGAGAGCCGACTAGTCTCTCCAGCCATCAGGTCAAGTGACCTAACGAACAGTCTGTATTACAAAATTATTATAAAAGCACAAGGAAAAATTCGAGGCTAAAGTCCAAATGGCATTGGACTGTCAGATACTGAATCAAAAAAGAGTTTTGCAGCTGCTATTAAGATTACAACAGATACTAAGATTTGCAAATATCGTTCTTTGATATCTAAAGATAATCTTGCGCCGATCAATCCACCAATAAAAGAACCAATTGCTAAAAATCCTGCTTGAATAAAATCAGGATGGCCCAAAATGCTATGGGTTATCACTCCAGATAATGATGCAAATAATAAAATCAACTGAGAAGTAGGAGCAGCTTTTTTCATGGCCATTCCCATCCCAACTACCATTAAAGGTACAAAGATTATTCCGCCACCTATTCCAAAAAATGAAGATATGATTCCAGCAAAGAAGCTAGCACCTACAGCAAAAACCATCATCTGTTTGGATAGGGTTTTTTCTTTAGTCTCAATTTTTTTTCTCAAAAAAATGTAAGCTGCAGATGCAATCAACACTAAACCAAACAACATTTTAAAAATTCCTGGAGTTGCATCAGTAGAAATAATTGCACCCAACACAGTCCCGGGAATTGTAAGTAATCCGAGTTTTAGACCTAGTGAATACTCAATTCTCTTTTGTCTAGAGTAGGAAATAGTCGATGCAATAGAATTACTTAATGCGGCAAAAAGGCTGTTACTTGCTGCAGCAGTAGGAGGAAACCCTAGAAATGTCAATACAGGAACCACAATAATTCCACCACCGAGACCAATCATAGAGCCCAATATTCCTGCAGCAAATCCTAAAAGAATTAGCCATAACTGATCAATCATTCTAATCGCCAATCAAAGAATTTTGTTGTATATAATTAGACTACTTGAGTATAATTAATGTCCATAGATAATCTTTATCTGTAGAGGTTATCTCCAAAATCAAGTTCATATTTTCTAGGCCTTTAATTTTTGATGTGAGTGTACTTAGAGGAGATTCAGTATATTTTTCTGCAGCAGTGTCTATCCATACACGTACAGATTCAAACCCTCCTGGTTGCCTATCTTCCCAACAATCACATACCAAAGTCTCAATCATTGTTTGAAAAACATAGTTAACTGTATCTTGTTTTGAATCTAAAAATGGAGATGATTCAATAATGGTTAGTGCCATAATTGGGCCATCAGTAGTTCCTCCCATGTTGATATTTCCAAGAAAGTTTCCATTAATGTCTGTGATAACAGTAGTAGCACAATGATCAATTGGGTGTTGAATATCAGTAAAGATTGGACAATATTGATCTATAGTATAATCAGTTATTTCAGCTGGAGAAGACATAAAAATTTTTTGTGTTGACAGAGATTTTTTAATTTTTTCAATATCATAAAAAGTAAAACCTACTTCATAGATTGATTGTGGTTGTGATGTATTTTCAGATATTACAAATGCAGAAATTGAAATAACTACTGCAATACAAATAAAAACAGGGACTAACTTGTTCATAAAATACAGCAGTTAATATTCTAAGATAAGGTTTTGCAATGTCATATTGAAATTATAGTCAGTATAGAATCTTTAGTGATATTATTTTGTTCAACAAATCCTGATGTAACTTCAAGAACATAAACTGCTTCCTCATCAGGAACAATACTTTGACAGGTTGTGATTTCTAATGCAGTTTTACATGGAGGGACATCTTTTTCAATATGTACAACTTTTCCGTCTTGATCAAACCAGATCATATCAAGAGAAAATTGCATGTTAAGCATCCACAGGGAATAAAGTCCAGATTCTTCAAATACAAAGATCATTCCCTGATCATAAGGCAATTGATCTTCGAACATTAATCCACGAATACGTCTAGGTTCAGTATCGGCAATCATTACTTGAAGAGGAATGTCATCAACCTTGATTGTTCCCATAGGAAATTCTACAGATTGCAGTTTACTTTCACTTGGAAGTGACATCAAACCAACAACTCCAATAATTACTGCAGCAATTGTAATAGGAATAAGTACTTGGCCTCTAGTTGTCATAAATTAATTTATCTTAGTCCTTTTAAAAACTAAAAGAGTGCTACAGTGCTGTGTTTCCTAACATGTTTTTTCGTTAAGATATACCGAAAATCATTACATTAGGATCAAAAATTAACAGTTGTTTTTATTCAAATATTCTTAACTATGACAGAATTAGGTAAAAATTCATAGTTAGGAAACAAAGCATGCTACAGTATAGAATTCTTAAAGTCGTTTATTGATGAAAGGGTATTTTTTGTTTCATAGCCAATATCGTGAATAGTTGCGCCATTGTATTTTTTGTCAAGATATCGTCCAGCAACTATTATAGGACCTCCTATTGCACAAGTAACACCAGTAGGTTCAGGAACCCATAACATCAAAAATCCAATTTTTTGAAGTTTTTTACCTGGCGCAGCAGCTTTCTGGAGAGCACCTAATGAACTTGTATTAGGTCCATCATTCATCTTAGCAACTTCAGTATACAAATTTGCTCTGCGTTTAGCTGACTCAGAGGATTTTCTTAATTTTTCTAGTCGTGCCTTTAGGGGATCAGTCATTTCAGCCTATTCTTTGGAAGAAGTTAGTTAAGATTCAAAGATCAATTATGGTTACATCCAAGTCAACTAAGAGTAACTAAAATCAACAGAAAAGACACTCAATTATACTAGATTTGATTTAGATACAAAGATTACATGAAAGTTAAAAATTCCAAAAGATTGGACTCAATAAAAGCAGCTCATCAATCGGAAAGAACCCATTCAAGCACAAGGATGGAGGATTATTTGGAAATAATCTCAGAATTAGTTGAATTGAAAGGTTACGCAACTACGTTAGACATTTCAAGATACATGGATGTTAGTGCACCCAGCGTTACTAAGATGCTTCAAAGACTAGATGAAAATGGATTTTTAGAATATGAGAAATATCACGGAATTAATCTTACAGACAAAGGAGTAAGGATATCTGATGGAATCCGACAAAAACATGGAATTTTACTGGAATTTTTTGAAATTTTAGGAGTTGGATATGAAACTGCAAATCAAGATACAGAAGGAATTGAACATCATCTAAATCCAAAAACAATAAAGCAATTGAGAAAATTCATTACTTTTCTTAAAGCAGATCCCAAGATAATTGAAAATTTTAAAAATCTTTGAGGAATATTTGAATATCGTCTTGTGAGGATGCAAGCTTCATAAGATTTCTTGCAATATCAGAACGTTTTGGAATTTTTATCTGTCCTTTCTTGCCAATTCTTGCTGATGTTACATATTTGTCATTAACATAGATATCAGCATGCATTGAAGTATATTCTCTGCTAACAGTGAGAAGTAACGCAGTTTTTGATTCTGAAAAAGTAAAAGATAGATCATTTATCATTCTAGATGAGTGGTCAGAATCTTTTTGAACAACATCAACATGAATTTTGAGAAATTTTTCAATTTCATTAATATTTGAGCCTCCTTTCCCTATTATTGATGGGATATACTGCTCATCTACGAATACTTTTACTCGATTATCAGATAAAATTTCAACTTCGGCCTGAGGGTCATATCTTTTGAAAGTTTCTCTTACCTTATCTTCTGCAAGCTTTGCAATTCCAACTTTTTGAACTCTTTTTGCAACAGGGACAATAACATTTTCTTCTCCAAAGGTGTAGATTTCATGTTCTAATACATTATCGGCAAAATTTCTGATTTCTATAACAGGTCTTGCAAGATCAGATTCGGTCATTCCTGAAGGAACCTTTACTTTCAATTCTAAGTCATAGACTTTATCAATTCTGCCATCTTTTACAAAGACTACAGTGTCTAAGATATTTGGAATTATACCAAGTTCAATCTTTCCAATAAAACGTTGAATTGCATCTAAGGGGGAATTTGCATGAACTACCCCAACCATTCCAACTCCAGTTAATCGCAAATCAGCAAAGGTTCTAAAATCTTCTTGTCTTCGTATTTCGTCAAAAATAGTATAATCGGGACGGACAAGTAATAAAATGTCAGCAGAGTTATCAAAACTTCCATCTAATTTGCTATATTGAGTAATCCCAGGATCAACTTGCAAATCACGTGGAGACTCAAATGTTTTAACAATTTTTTCTTTATTATGATAAAAATTTGCAAGTCCTGATGCAAGAGTACTTTTTCCAGAACCCGGAGCACCAGAAATCACAATTCCTTCAGCTCTATCTGAGAAACGTTTCATTAACTCATCAGAAATTTCATAGTCTTCAAGAGATAATTTTACGATTGGATGAACAATTGTTATTTCAAGAGATTCAGAAAAAGGAGGATGAGTGATAGCTATCCGATAATCACCATATTGAATTACTGATGCGCCCGTCCTTGAGATCTCAATTGCACTTGAATCAGATACATTTACCACATCCAATATTTGGGATGAGATAAACTCCAAATAATCTCTTGAAAGAATATCATCACTAAGTTTTGTTAATGAAAAAGTACCAGGTTTTCCTTTTTTTGCTAAAGGGCATTGATTTTCTTTAAGATGAATGCTCATTGTCTCACCATCAAAAAATTTTAGAAATTCTAATGTTTCATCTTTTACAACAAATTTAAGAAATACTGTTTCTACACCTTCAGCTCTTGCCAACAAATGTTGGACATTATCTGAAGTGTAAAGAACAGCATTATTTTGTTTAGCCATATCAGTGATAATGGCATCAATTCTACCATGTCCAGCAAGTTTAATATCATCAGTAGAAGGATGGGATCCTTTCAAAACTATATTCAAACCATAACTGCCAGATAATTCTTTAAGCTTTAGGATTTTTTCCAATCCTAAAAATCCTTGTTCTTTTTTGCTCGAAGCTTGAGATTGTAACTCATCAAAGACTGCTTGAGGTATTATGATTTCAGAATTTTTAATTGAACCTGCATCTATCTGAGCAATTAATTGACCATTAATTATAACACTAGTATCAGCAACAATTTTTGACAAATTTTCTATCCATTTTGTTAGAGATTAATGCCCTAAATTAATTTTCCAAAATTCTGGCAATGGATTTTAAGACAGAATTAAAATCAAAGGGCTTTGAAATGTGAGATTTTGCACCATGTTCTAAACATTTAGCGATGATTTCAGATTTACTGGATGCGCAAAAATTAGAGTTAGGTCAATTAAGAATGGTAAAAAAGAGTTCAAATATCAAAGATACAATAGACCTCTTGCGTAATTGACACAATTTGATCAAAGCATGCAAATTTACTCACAGCAAGATCCAAAGCTGAGAACATCCTCGTTATTTCATGCTAACATACAAGAAACTAGCCAAAAAACCGAGGAGCGTTCCAGTCATTTACTGGGATTAGCCTAGAACAGCTTGATTTTTTGTCATCTGATGCTGTGTTTCCTAACATGACTAGTTTATCCAACTAATTCTACCAATCAAGGTTTGGATCAGAACATTTTGTACAATTTCATGAATAGAAATTGGAAAAAATACAACCAATCCCTTGTAAGAAGAGGAGAAATCATGCTCTCCTTTGATGCCATGGAACAGTGGGGTACAGAACTCAAAGAGATGAATCGCAGAAAAGAAGGACACCAGTACGTCTATCCTGAGAGTTTCATGGAAGCACTAGGGTATTGCCATGCGTATCTGCATCTCCCCTACAGACAAACAGAGGGACTGATAAAATCACACCTGAAAGAAAAATCAAAAACACCGACATATTCTACCATTTGGAAACGTGTCAACAAACTCGATATCAAGTGCAACCCAAAACTGGGAAAAGACATCATCATTGCAATTGATTCCACTGGAGTCAAGGTTGCAGACAGAGGTGAGTGGATGAGACAAAAATGGCAGAAGAGAAGAGGTTTTCTGAAGATTCATGTGGCAGTAGATGTAAAATCAAAACAAATTACAGGTCTTACCATTACAGATGATAAATCACATGATTCAAAATCTTTTATGTCTCTGGTAGAACAATCAAAACAGTTTGGAAATGTAACTAAAACCCTTGCTGATGGTGCATATGACACAAAAAGTGATTTTTCATATTTGTATCATGAAAATATCACTGCAGGAATCAAGACAAGAAAGAACTCATCAGTTAACACTGACTGTTATCCAAGACGAAAATCTGTATTGGCTCAAATTTTTAATTATGAATTATGGAAGCATAGCGTAAGCTATGGGGACAGATGGATTGTTGAATCAGTGTTTTCTGCATTCAAGTGAATGTTTGGTGAACACGTAACATCGCACAAAAGAGAAAACATGATTCATGAACTGAAAATGAAAGTTTGTTTGTATAACAAGATGATTGTAATGCAATAGAATAATCAAAAATTGATTGTTCAATTAAAGGATGTTAATGATTTTTGCAGTTAGGAAACAAAGCACACTCCAGCAGTATACAATCTGTTGGTAGCTGAATGCATTATTGCTGCCCAGCACGGTGGCATTAGCGATAATGAGACCTTTAATTTCTCTGGCAGTGATGATCCCTTCGACGTCTATACTTATGACTTGGGTAGTACAACTTGGAAAACAGGAATAGTACATGATGGTTCACTCACACTGAATTGTATTGAGACAGTTCCATCTGGATCAGATATCATAAGATTCAAGATAGGCAGTGAGGCTACAAGACCATCCAATCCTGATTACGAGCATGAATGGGATAATGTTGAGCTCGATTATACTGATATAGTCGCAGCCGATGTCTCTAGCTTATACGTAGTAGAAGAAGGAACTGGTTATGCTGTTGAGGACTGTGGATCTGGCAATGAGCCATATCAACACACTAAAACTGGTAAAGGGACTAGCTCATGTTGAATAAGAAATTGATTTCCATTGGTGGAGTAAGTGGAGTTGCTTTAACTGCACTGTTACTAGTTTTCACTATTGGAATTACTTCTGAAATACCAACTGAGACACAAGAACTTCCCACAGCTATGGGCGGTGCTTTCCCTTCTCCCAACAAACTGACAGAGGCTGATCTTGGAAATGAGATTCCAAAATTCATCAAGTCAGAAATTAAGGGATTGGATGGACAAAGCAAAGACATAGTAAATCCTGAACATGCCAAATATCGAACTGCCCAAGTTATCGATGGATACGAAGAGATTCATGTATACCAAGATGATAAGGGAGACAAGGATGTCATATTGGGTAAAATCGCTGTGACTCCTGAACTAACAGATGTTGAGGTTGTGTATTCTCAGAAATACATATGGATAACTATAGAACCACATGACGAACCAGTTTCAATGGATGTCTATAAAGGAGCACCCATGAGTCGAGGATACGAGTTAATTGAAATCAATGATAGTATAAAATATGCACCACTAAGAGGAATGACTCAGATCATTAATCCTGATGGTGAATATGGTGTAATCGCACCGCTAGATCTTTGGTTTGTTACAGAAAACAATTCTTACACAATACGGGGACACATAACTGAAGAACAAGCTGTCGAATTAGCAAACAAGATTATCTCCATCGAGGGATAACCTCTCTTTTTTTATTAGAAACATAAATGATTGATCATAAAAACAGAGGATAGAAAACTTGGTTCTGGTAACTTTTAGTGATCTGATCACCAAAATCCACCAGCAGGGTTTACAGCATCGCCCTTTGATTTTGTTTTCATATGAAATTCTCACAAAATTGCAAAATCTCAACTCAGAGAAGATCCTAAAACTATGTCTGGGTGTGTTGATCACTAAAATCTACCAGAACTGGAGTATGTCAGCAGAACCGTATGATCGAATTTATGGTTGGTGATCTAAGACAACCAAGAAGATTATATTACAGATAGAATGATAAATAAATCCTAATGGGATTCTTTAACTTATTCCGCAAAAAGAAAAAGGAAGAACTGGAATCAACACCAGAACCAGCTAAGGAAGAATCAACACCAGAACCAGCTAAGGAAGAATCAACACCAGAACCAGCTAAGGAAGAATCAACACCAGAACCAGCTAAGGAAGAATCAACACCAGAACCAGCTAAGGAAGAATCAACACCAGAACCAGCTAAGGAAGAATCAACACCAGAACCAGCTAAGGAAGAATCAACACCAGAACCAGCTAAGGAAGAATCAACACCAGAACCAGCTAAGGAAGAATCAACACCAGAACCAGCTAAGGAAGAATCAACACCAGAACCAGCTAAGGAAGAATCAAACCAATAAATAAAACTTAATTTTTTATTATCATACACATCAACTTTCTAAATTGTTTTATTCTTTTATTCATATGGTTATTTTATGCCAATTAATGCTGTGTTTCTCAACTCTGAAAATCATCAGCATTCTTTGATTAAACGAATCCTTTTGGATATCTTACTGCATTGTAATCATCTTGTTGTACAGACAAACTTTCATTTTCAGTTCATGAATCATGTTTTCTCTTTTGTGCGATGTTACGTGTTCACCAAACATTCTCTTAAATGCAGAAAACACTGATTCAACAATCCATCTGTCCCCATAGCTTACGCTATTCCTCCATAATTCATAATTGAATAATTGAGCCAGAACAGCTTTTCGTCTTGGGTAGCAGTCAGTGTTAACTGATGAGTTCTTTCTTGTTTTGATTCCAGGAATTACACCTTCATGATACAAATATGAAAAACAATCCTTGGTGTCATATGCACCATCAGCTAGTGTCTTGACATATTTCCAAACTCTTTTGATTGCTGTACCAGAGATATGAAATGTTTTGAATCATGTGACTTGTCATCTGTTATTTCTAAACCTGTAATCTGTTTAGATTTCACATCTACTGCAACATGAATCTTCAAGAAACCACGTCTTTTCTGCCATTTCTGTCTCATCCATTCGCCTCTGTCTGCAACCTTGACTCCCGTACTGTCTATTGCAATGACGATGTCTTCTCCCAGTTTTGGATTCATCTTGATATTGAGTTTGCTGACACGCTTCCAGATTGCAGAATATGTTGGTGTTTTTGATTTTTCTTTCAGGTGTGATTTTATCAAACCTTCAGTTTGTCTGAATGGCAGATGTAAATAGAGATGACAGCACCCTAGTGCCTCCATGAATGATTCAGGATAAACAAATTGACGTCCTTCCTTTTTGTGGTTCATCTCCTTGAGTTCTGTGTTCCATGAGTCTATAGCATCAAAAGACAACATGATTTCTCCACGTCTTACTAGTGATTCGTTGCATTTTTTCCAATTTCTATTCATGGAATCATACAAAATATTCTGATCTAAAGCTTGTTTGGTAGAATTAGTTGGACAAACTAGTCATGTTAGGAAACACAGCACAGGGTTGTAATGGGGAATTTTACTCTAAATTACCAAGTACAAATTATCAAAAATCAATTTGAAGAAGATCTGTATTTCATGATTCCCTCGATAACTTCACAGAACCCTTCTGATACTGAATCTTCTGATATGTCAGAGTCATCTAGTAATAGTATACTATATGGCGGCAAAATTCAGAAAGTTCAGGAAATCAGCAAGTTGTCACAGCAGATGAATCAGAACGATACCTCAACCAAGGATGGGAGTTCATCGCAACGCTTCCAAATGACAAAGTGATTCTTCGTAAACCTGATTAGAAAATGTAAGCGGAAACCGAAGTTCCCGTTTACAATATTTAGCGGACCCGATCGAGCCCGCCTATCTTGGGTGAGCGGAATCGATATTCTTTGAACAATAATATGGTAGAAAGCGATTGGAACGCTTACAATATTCCTACAAATTTTCTTTTTAGTTTAGTTCCCTCGGCGAGATTTGTAAAAGCAGTTTGACACCCATATTTGGGTTTAAATTTGCTCTACCTCACTTGACACGGGGAATAGCCTTCAAGTTCATATGCCTTGTGCTTTGATATTTGTTCATAAGAATTACATTTGTTTTTGCAGTCAGGCAATCCCATATTAGAAAAACACAATTTTACATACTATAGGAAAGCATTATTTACAATCCTAAATTATTTTTCTTTATCAAATACTAATACCATTACAGGATTTTCAGGATCATCATGAATTGTGATTTCTTTTAGAATAGTTCCATCATCATGTCTTTGAACAAGACTTCTAGTTCCATTTTCATAATAGAACATGTCTATTTCAATATCATCATAATTTTGATGTGTGGAATAAGTTACCCCATTCATTTTATTTGGTTCAATTACATGATACTCATTTACATTCTCAGATATCAAAAACAAAACATGATCTATTGTTATGGGAAATTTTTCAGTAATTCTTTCGCGGACATCATTTAGGGCTAAGGACAATTCTCTTTCTGATGTTATTTCATTAATTTGTGGTGTTTTATCGATGGTGTAATGTATGGCCATTGATATGGATATTGCAAAAATGGCTAGAATAGTACCGATTAAAATTAAATTATTTTTCATAAGAAAAAAAGGAGAAAGCCTAATTTAAGGCATAACTCGTGAAAGTTACAGTTGGTTGTGATTCAACAGAAGCGTTTGGATTGTATAGATATTTTGTACCTGATACATATCCATCGTTATCAGTAATGTATTGAGCACTACCAGAGAGTGAAGCTGTAACTTGACCCTGTGCAAATACAGTACCACCAGCAGAAGAATAACAAGTCATATCAGATTTTAGATAATAATCACCCACATGACTTGGACCTGGAATTTCATCAGAAATGTATGTAGAACCACTGTTATAAGAGAATTCATAACAGGTTTGACTTGATGTTTCACATTGTTGATATTGGATGCTTATAGTTGCAATATGACTAGCGTAATTTACCACAGGTCTAATTGTACTTGTATCAAATCCATATAGTTCACCATTTACTTGTGTAATCATTCCAGCAGGACATTCATCAGTTAAATCACAGAATGATAAAACTGCGATGTTTCTCCAAAAATCAGAATCAACTCGGTGTACATCATCACTAATAATTCCCATGTTTGCCATTCGATTCAATGAATCGGCTAACTGTTTTGCATGGCCTAAATGATTCTGTCCAACGATTTCTATTGTTCTGTCTTTGATTGCTTTTTGATCTGTTGGCAAATCATAAACAGTGAATAGATATTCATGTAGTTTTTGTTCTGCTATTGTTGGATTGTATTTGTTTTTGAGTATTTGATCTTGTGCATCTAAGGTAACTAATTCAGGTTCTGTGAAGTTATAGAGACCTGAAATATGGATCTTCTCTAGATTGAATTTAGGATTTAACGATGAACAATATGAAACATTTTGTATCATATTCTTTATCTTTCCATTGGAATGTAATGTCCTTAATTTCGTTTTTCCAATCTTTAGAAAGAAATGACTTTATCCCATTTGGAACTAAATCCCTATTACGTTTTAATTTCCAACTATCTTCTAAATTGGTTGAATCCACCAAAATAAGATAAAATCGATAAACTCTATCAAATCTTCTTTCACTCTGTTTTTCATATAACCAACGTGCTAAATGTACAGGATCTTTTATTGTATTCTCAGTACTTGGGAAAGTAACTACCCAACATCCCCCAAATAATATTCTGATTTGATTTTTCTAAACGAATCAACAATAATGATTCCAAATATACACTTGAGAGTCTCAATTGTAATGATTGGGTTTGTATATGAAATGGAATGGTTATTTCTCAACGTACAATTTGCAATTATCCATGCATTAAACAAAATCAAAGGATAAAAAAAGTATAAGAATCTTACACAATGATTCATACTGCACGTTCTTGGCCTGAATTTTTCCACACATGCATAACCTGTTTCTATTCCCCATCTTTTGCGATACTCTTCTGGAAGAGTACATAGATTCCAAAATATCTTCTTTATTCTAAGATTAGTTGCAAACACCATATACTGATCCGTAAGATTTGATTTTGTTACATTTGGGTTTGGAAGAATCACTAGAGTAAATGATTCGATATGCTTTGATGTAGAATGAATTCTATATTCTGAAATTGATTCTCTATTGCCTGCAACATATTGGATGATTGCCTTTTTGATTCCAGGTGTTTTTCTTGCTGGCATGATAAATGTATCGTGGTTTTGTTTTATTTCATGAATTACTGCAGTTGAGAAAAATTCTCTATCTAAAAGAACTAGACGTGTCTTGATACAATTTCTGCTACAATCAGACAGTAATTTACGCACGATTACTCCCTTTGAATCACCTTTTCTGATTGGGACAGCGCCAATTTGTGCCCTACACTGCTGCTTATCTACACATTAGACCTCTTGCGCAATTAGAAGGGTTTTTGACAGTATTTTGAATTTTGATCAGATTTGTGCCTAAAAATTCAATATTGGTGAATTTTTGGAAATACTCTTCCTCAGAATTTACGCCTAGGAATAATTACGCAAGAGGTCTATTGTATTGTCCCATATCCTTCAAATGCGTCAGTTCCATTCTTTGGTTTTGATTTTACCAGATATGGAGAATCTGTTTTGTCATATCGTGGGATGAAATGCTTGTCAATTGCAACAGTCACTGGTTTGCAAAGAAATCCCATCTTTTTCAAATGTAAAATGGTTTGATCAATTCCACCATACAGTGAAAGTAACATCTTTTCTTGAGGTATCTTTACAATGTGTTTTCGAATCCAAGATCCAGATGGAATAGAGGCATTTGATTTTATTTTTAATCTCTTTGCAGTTGATTCAGAGTAACAATTCTCAATACATGAGGACATGATAAAACGATGTGCATCATCTGAATTGTATTTTGCATTACTTTTTTGTGAACAAGAAAATAACAATGTGGTAGACATTATTTTAGCAATATTTGCAAATGCGGTGCATGTAGAATGTTTAATGTGTGCAAAAGTAACATTAGAATAATTCGCAATTGACGGAGCCGCACACCTCCATCAAGCTTTTTCTATCATCATTATTTTATCAAATGATCAAAAACCAGTTTCTGATGAATAATTGTGTTACTTTCCCAAGTACTGTTTATTGAACCATTTTCATGAATTATTCTCATTATCTTTCTAATTATTGATGGATTTATGCGTTTTAATTCTTTAGTATTTTTATCATTTCTTGATAACAATAATGAATGAAATTTTAGACATATCATAAACATTACCATTCATTATTTGTTAACACAACCGCAACATTTCTAAAAATATGTAATATTTCCATATAATAAGAAAAAAGAATTGTTTAAATTCATTTAACATATTATATGGTTCTGGTGCATTCTAGTGATCTAGGTGAAATATGGATCTTCTCCGAATTACACTTTGAAATTTTGTGCCAAGTTCACGTTATAATCCAAAGAGAGTCATCTTTGTAAAACCCTGCTGGTGCATTTTGGTGATCTCAGGATAATTTGGTTTGAGATGAATTATTTCCAATTACCAGTGAAAAGATTATAATTAAAAAATTATTTTGCATTTAATTCTATGCTATTCTTTCTCATAATCATGTTGATTTTTAGATATTTTGTGGAATATGATAATTTGACTCGTCTACTGTTCGGACACCGCCTAAAATGGGATAATTTTTATATTTTTGTGCGTAAAAGGCATGCCGCAAACCAATATCAAATACTATATAATAAAATATTATACCTAATACAATGACAACAAAAACGACAAAAACTCTGTTTATGTTATTGTCTGTTGCAATGGGAGCAAGTTTACTAACTCTCGGCATTCCTACTGCTGATGCACTTAATACTCCTGATGTTAGAACAGACTGGGAATCACATCAAGACGATGCAAAAGGCTCTAAAGCTGTAATTGCAAAAAAAGATCCTAGCCTTACAAATCCTGGCACTGATTATTGGTGGGCCAAAACTTTCACTTCATGGGGAGTCTACTCCATATGGATTGATGAGGGAGCTGTAGGTGCAGGAACTGTCAAGTATAATCCAATAGGTGGTGGAGCAACAAAATATGTTGGCTTTGTCTATTATTGGGATGAAGATGTAGGTTCTCAAGGTTATAGCTTTGGTAGTACAACAATTACTGGAAATGCCTACCCAACAACCAAAAATACATCTGGTTCTACATGGGATAGGAGTAGCACAAGTATCTCATCTTCTAAAATCATTGGTGGTTTAGTTGAAGGACATCCAAAATTTGCTGTACAACAAAGTAATCAGGCCAATGCATTAGATGGATCATTCACATCAAACGGATAGCATGATGGCACTTCATGGAGTAGCCTATCAACTGCTGATCACCTAAATTATTGTGAAGATGATGATGGTGCAACAGGTAAAAATATCGATAAAGTCGGAGGAAGCGTAAACTCCTTAAAGTATGGAACATCAGCTGGTAGTAGCGATGATTGTACTTCAAGTAATTTCGAATCTGGCTTGATGTATGGATAGATCAAAATGAACAGAAAAAATACAACAATAATTGGAAGCATCATTATGGCTGTACTCGTTGCAACCATAACTAGTGTTGGAGTAGCTGATTCAATCTCTGTTAATAATCTTGACAGAAATTGTTTAACTGCCGAACAAAGCAAAGATGTATCAACATTTGTTTTGACACCAACTGAATTCCCTGAAAATTACTCACTTGGATGTGTTGCAATAAACCACCCAAACGAAGTTAGTGTAATAATTTCAGAGAATACAGTAACGTCTAACGAATGGCAAGGTGAATCACTTAACCCTTCTGGTACCAATATCTTCTTACATGAAGTAAGAGAAACAGGAGAAAGTCATTTACAACTAGGAACTGCTGAACAAAGAATTAGAGACACAATAGCAGATATCCAGGAAAAAAACCCAAAACTAAATCCAGTGTACTTTAACATAAATGGTATGCCTGCATATGGTATTGATTCCTGTGGTGATTGTGGAACTCAAACAGCAGAATTTGGTGATGGCTCTGTGATAACTAATACATATGATATTCCAAGCAAACTAAAAATCATCAGTGATGATGGAAATAGATATTCATTCTATG
The DNA here is from genome assembly GCA_965247045.1 of Candidatus Nitrosopumilus sp. GTDB lineage: Archaea > Thermoproteota > Nitrososphaeria > Nitrososphaerales > Nitrosopumilaceae > Nitrosopumilus. The sequence goes on along the minus strand of CBDFGF010000006.1, from coordinate 65,969 downwards.
GATATGTACCACTTGATGATTTAGTGAAACTAGGAAATTCACTACAATGACCTTTTTTTCTTTTTTATCCTGAAAAAAATATTAATACTTTTCATATTTGCATTAATTCCATTTATTGTTATTAATACAGCAAATGCTGAACCATACATACAAACTGATGCTGAAAAACAAGCGGTTCTGGTAGATTTTAGTGATCAACGCATTTCAACACAGATTTATGATCTTCTCTGAAATCAAATTTTGCAATAGTATGGATTTGCCAAGTCAAAAACATGACTCTTCAAACCCTACTGTTAAATTCTGATGATCTGATCACCAGAATTTAACAGAATCTAAAATTCCATGATTGGATTAGTACACAGTACACTATACCATCTGAAAAGAGAGAAGTTCAATCCGAAATATCAAGGATTGTTGGTGATTCTAGATATCTTGAAGTCATCAATGAGTTATACTCTACCTTCAATGGAATGGCAGAATACGGAACTGTACCTGATGAGCTGTTTGAACAAGATATCAAATATTGGAATGTAATTATCAATATTGGATTATGTGAGTTTAATTCTGAGTGTGATTCGGCTGAACTTTATAAAATACTAAGATCAGGCGAATACAGAGAAGAGGTCGAACCACCAGAAATTGCACAATCCTGGATTGATCTAATACTACCTAAAGCATATGCTTGGACTGAAAGTTATCACAGTTCATCTACATATGGAAAACCATATTCATGTGATTATGGAACATGCCAAATCACAACAACCCATCCTTACAGCATAGGCCAACATAACATAAGTGCACATAGTAATGGTGGACATGGAATCAACAACTCATATTTCAAAATATATGGTTCAACATGTGGAATATCTGGTAGTTATAGTTCTGTTGTAGTTAACGGTGATGCTGCTGGTTCAACACAAACTGTAGTAGCCAGTAATTCTGGTAATGCATGTGCTATAGCACAAACTACTTGGCAACCATTTAACAACAACAATACTTGGTTGTGGACAGTAAGTACAACAACAAATTCATGGACAAACTAAATATTCCTCCATTTTCTTTTTTTTATTATGAATAAAAAAATACTTGTTTCTATATTTGGGTTAGCAGTTATTAGTATTGTAGTGTTTGGTTATGATAGTTTTGACACAAATACAAATGAAAAGTCAGTTCGTCAACAGCTTTTAGAAAACGATGAATTTCACTTATTATTGCATAGTCCATTTGGAGTTACAGAGTATCATGTTGCGGGTATTTATAGAGGTACAGTATCTGTTCACCCCACATATTTTTCATTCAGTCAAACAGTTAATGGTACAACTCAGGAAATCACTAACATTTATGAGACATCACCTGAGTTAATCTTTCATAAACACGAATTCAAACCAGAAATTAGATACACTGTTTATTTTGAGTTTGACAGATTTGGATATATTAAACTAGAAAAACCAATACAATTCTATCATACGTTTTTTGGTGATGAGTATGCAGATCTTATTCCTATAGAAGAAGATCCTTATTGAGAATAATATGCCTAAAACATCATTTTCTTTTTTGGAATAAAACCTATTAAATAGATAACCTAAAAACTAGATTAGATTTGCCTCAATGGAGTAGAATACAAAAAATAATAGAGAACTCCAGATCACATCAGATCTCATATATTGCCAACAATGATGCTTTGTTTCCTAACCCCAACTAATCATTAACATTCTCTAATCGTTTGAATTCATTTGATTTTTCTATTGCATTGCAATCATTGTATTATACAGACAAACTTTCATTTTCAGTTCATGAATCATGTTTTCTCTTTTATGTGACGTTATATGCTCTCCAAACATCCTCTTAAACGCTGAAAACACGGATTCTACAATTTATCTGTCCCCATAGCTTACGCTATTCCTCCACAATTCGTAGTTGAAAATTTGAGCCAGAACAGTTTTTCTTCTTGGATGGCATTTAGTGTTTACAGATGAGTTCTTTCTTGTCTTGATTCCTGGAATTATTCCTTCATGGTACAAATATGAGAAGTTATCTTTGGTGTCGTATGCAGGTGATACTGTAAACTTTACCACTGTTATCAAAACATTTGATCATTCCGAGATGAGAGAAATGAATGGTGACAAAATTGAAAAATTCCAACAAAAATTATCTGAACCAACTGATGATGCCAAAGTTGACACTCCAAGAGCTCAATTTCTAGATTTGATACAACAATTAAAAGATGCATATGCGAACGGAGACACTGAAACTGCACAGGCAATCAGAGACCAACTCGATGAACTCAAACAGACAGTATTTCTCAATATGAGAAATTCACAGTACTAGGATCTCTTTTTTCTTTTTTTGTCAATGTAATGACACCCAACTCTTTTATTAAAAATGGTATAATCATCAAAGTAGAACTTGGCTAAAAGATATCAGTCACCAATTAATTACAGGCTAAAGGAGATTCCCATAAAGCAGATCAAAATATGGAAGGATGCTCAGGCAAGGAAATTAGACAGGGAGGGAATTGCAGAACTTGCTAAATCAATCAAAAATGAAGGGTTACAAAATCCTCCAATGGCCCAAAGGGAATCAAAGAATTCGTATCTACTAATGTCTGGCCAGAGAAGACTTGCTGCACTGAAACGATTGGGTGCAAAAAAGATTCCTGTTTTGTTACTTGCCAATAGCACAAGATATGATCTAGAAGATGCAAAGGCAGCATCAGTTGTAGAGAATCTGCATCGCAATAAAATGAACACAAAAGATATGACTGCAGCCTGTGTGTTTTTGAGTGAATCCATAGGAAAGTCAAAGGCTGCTCGCTCTCTTGGAATATCTTCACAAACTCTAAAAAAATATCTTGGGTTTGCAGCAGTTCCAGAGAAGCTACGACAGTTTGTTCCAAAGGAGTTGTCACGTGATGATTGTACCAAATTATATCAAATAATTTCAAATGTATCAAAGGCAGTCAAAGTTGCAGAAAAGATTGTTCCATTAGATCAGAAGTTAAGAAAAGAGTATCTTAGAGTATTGTCTCGTAGTCCAAAGTCATCACATCTAAAATTACTAAAAAAGGCAAAAAGTGGAATGCTCCAACGGAAAGTTACTATTCTATTGAATAAAGGAAATGCCCGGAAACTCAAAAGTTTAGCTGCAAGAAAAGATATTGAGGTAACTGAGATGGCAGATAAGATATTGTCAGGTCATCTGAAGAGAAGATAAAACTAGGCACAGAATATATGATTTTAGTAAATGAAAACAAGTAAAATGTCCAGTTAAATAGGGTTTTAAGATTGGAAAAACATGTCAGAAGATAATGATCAATACTATTTCAACTTCTCATTTTTTAAAGTAGATCCTAAATGGAGATGGATGGCAGACTTGGCAAAAGAAGAATCTGCAAAAGAGGTTGAAAATATAATTAAAAATTCAGGAATAATGTTTAGATCTTATTCAAATCTAGGATTAAGAGACGATACAGACTTTTTGTTTTGGTTTGCAGCAAAGACAGTTGAAGAAATTCAAGTAGTTATTGAGAAATTATACAAAACAGTATTTGGAAAATATATCATACCATCCATCACATACTTGTCATGTACACGACCATCAATCTATGCAAAAGAAGGAAAATCACATGGATTTGTCACAGGAATTGATCCAAAAAAACATGTAATTGTTTATCCGTTTACAAAGACAAGAGAGTGGTATCTTTTACCAAAAGAAAAACGCCAAGAGATAATGGATGAACATATTGAGGTTAGCAAGAAATACCCACAAGTTGTACTTAACACAACATACTCTTTTGGAATCCATGATGAGGATTTCCTGTTAGCGTTTGAAGTAGATGATATTAGAGATTTTCAAGATCTTATCATGGATTTGAGAGAGACTCAAGTTTCAACATATGTCAAAAATGACATTCCAATGATTGTATGTGTCAAAAAAGATATCATACCTCTAATAACAAGTATGGGCTAGATTTATCACCAAAATTATTCCAACACACATCAAAATCTCAAAATATTTTCCTTATAAAACCCAAATATCAATAATGCAAATCTTGGATAAACATAAATGATGAAATTTCAAATGGAAAAACAGTTTTGAAAGATACAGGGATAAAATTAAAACAAAAGGAGACAAAAAATTGAATTACAATAAACTAGGGAAAACAGACATCAAAGTATCAGAATTAGGATTTGGGGCATGGGCAATTGCTCTTGATTGGTGGGGCAAGAAGATTGAAGAAGATGAAGCAAAAAGAATGCTCAAAAAAGCATATGACGTAGGAATTAACTTCTTTGAGACAGGAGACATATATGGAAAAGGAAAAAGCGAGAAACTAATTGGTGAAGTTTTCAAAGATATGAGAGACGAGATTGCTATTTCTACAAAGTACGGTTATGATTTTGAAGGAGTGGAGCAAATTGGACACACGGAGCTTCCGCAGAAATTTGATGAAGATTTTACAAGAATGGCGTTAAGAAATAGTTTAGAGAGATTACAAACAGATCATCTTGACATGTATGGTTTGCATAATCCAAAACTAAATCACATAAGAGATGATTCAATTTTTAATGTACTTGATAGTTTCATTGCAAATGAAACCATCAAAACATACCAAGTAGCATTAGGTCCAGCAATTGGTTGGACACAAGAAGGTCTAGAAGCAATGGACAGACCAAACCTTAGTGCAGTTCAAACAGTTTACAATATCTTAGAACAAACTCCCGGAAATGAATTATTGAGAAAAGCTGAGGAAAAAAATGTTGGAATTCTAGTTAGGGTTCCAGAAGCATCAGGAATACTAACAGGAAAAGTAAATGCAGATACTAAGATTGATGAAAAGGATCACAGATCAGTAAGAAAAGGAGAATGGATTAAGGCATCATTAGAAAAAGTCGAGCGACTCAGACCAATTGCAGAAAGAAATGAATTAAGCATTACAGAATTAGCAATGAAGTTTATCATGACAAAGAAAGGATTTGCATCAGTATTTCCTACAATGATCAGTGAAGAAGAAATTATCAATTATGCAGAAATGACAAATGGGGAATACATTTCAACCTCTGATATGAAAGAGATTGATGAGTTGTACAATACATGGCCGTCGTATGAATTAAAGGCGACACCTCAAGCAAATTAATCATCAAATGGTTATCCCAATAGATTCACAAAAAACACTAGAAGTTATAGAGAGAATGAAGCTTGCCAAAATTGGTAAGTATGATAAATGGAAAGCAATTATTAAAAAAATAAAAAACGAACAGTCACTAACCTCTAGAGAGCTTGAATACTATACAAATCTGACAAGAATTTACAAGAATTCAACCATAACTAGTCGAAGTAAGATATATCATACAAAACTGTCAAAGCAAGATGAAAAGCCACCATGCAAATTATGTGGCAAAAATTCTCTATACTATTGTAACATGAATGATCAGTATTTTTGTACAATTCATGTGATTGGACATGATGAAAACGAGTTCTAGGAAGCAGGTATAGTCTCTTCAAAAGTAAAGGATTTTTCTACGAAATATTCAACTCGTATTTTTTTGAATTCACGAGAACTAAAGAGAATTTGGTATTCAGGAACTTTGATTTGATCTTCTATTGTCTTTGCCATTTCATGTGCCTCATCATGAGTTTTGCAGTGAATCATTGAAAAGACATTGTATGGCCAATCAGGATATGTAGGTCTCTCATAGCAATGACTAACCTGAGGAAATGCCCCTAGCTTTTCTCCAACTTCAGATATTCGGTCTTCAGGAACTTTCCAAACTATCATTCCATTTGCAGTAAATCCAACTTGTCTGTGTCTTAAGATTGCTGCAAATCTTCTCATTATTCCATTGTTTTCATAATATTTCATTTTTTCAAACAATTCATTTTCAGTAATTCCAAGATTGTTTGCAGCCTTTACAAATGGCTCATCAATAATTTCCATGTCTTTTTGTAATTCACGAATAAAGTCTTTGTCTTCTTCTGTGGGTTCAAATTTTACATTTTTAATCTCTTTTTTCTTCTCAGTGGGAGCAATCTCGTGTTTCTTTTCATCTACCATGTCAAGCTTTACACCAATCTTGAATAGTTGTAAAGTAGGAAGCATTCGTACTTTTTTGATTCCTTTTAAGACGTTGAACTTGTCTACCTCCACCTTCAAATCGGAACCAGGTGGAACGGCCAAGGTAAACCAGAGATTAAACTGATGTTCACGTTCATAATTATGGCTAACACCAGGATGACGATTAATTTGATTTGCTACATATTCTAGTTTGTCATGTTCAATCTCCATTGCAACAAGAGAACTTGTGTAGCCAAGCTTTCTGGTATCAAAAATTGCACTTAGTTGTCTTAGAATGCCAACTTCTTTTAGATTATTTAGATGCTCCTTGACAGTTTCTGGAGTAGTATCAAATTTTTTAGCAATAGCATCAAAAGGTCTTGTGACAAGTGGAAATGTCCATTGAATTTCATTAAGGAGTTCTTTATCCAATTCATCCATAGAAGTCAATATGTCAGTAACTTGTCTATTCAATTAAAAATGTAGCTGGGATTTTACACGTTGATTTTTAATACATAAATAGAAACTCAAGTCCTTTTGATCGATGATAGTTGATCTAAACCTTCATGATAAAACAGTAATGGTCATTGGTGGTGGAAATGAGGCACAAAAAAGAATCAATTCCCTGCTAAAGCAAGGTTGTGAGATTTTAGTAATCAGTGATTCTATTAACTCACAAATTAACAAATTAGTAAAAGCAAAAAAAATTAAATTGAAAAAACAAAAAATTCAGGATACAAAATTTATTTCAAAATTCAAACCAAATATGATCATTACAACTACCAATGACAAATATCTTAATCAGAAAATTATCAATAGCGCGAAAAGAAGCAAGATTATTGCGTATAGCTCTGATAATCCCGAAGACAGTGACTTTTCAAATCCTGCAATAATTGATTTTGAAAATATGATTCAGATTGCAATTTTTACAGGTGGTCGCAGTCCAGCAATGTCAAAGAAGATTAGAATTCAATCAGAGAAAATATTCAAGAAGATTATCACAAAAGAAGACATTGCTCAAATCAAGATTCAAAAGATCGCAAGAAAACTAGCAAAAGAGATCATTTCCACTCAAACTCAAAGAAGAGAGTGCCTTCATAGTATTATGAATGACAATGAGATTGATCAATTAATAAAAGACGGTCAGTTGAAAAAAGCTGAAAAGAAAGCCATTACAATATTGAGGAATTGGAAATGAATCAAAATATTATCAATGCACGTGTAACTTTTCGTAATTCACCAATCCACATTCTAGAGCAGTTTACAATAAGAGATATAGAAAATGCATATGAGCAATTCAAAAAGTATTCAGGACTAGATGAATGTGTAATTATTCAAACATGCAACAGAATTGAGTTGTTTGGCAAATCAAAAACATATGATCTAGACAAAATTAAGAAGACATGGGCGTCCCTCACTGGACTTGAAGAAGAGGTATTTAATGAAAACCTGGAATTTGTTGAAAATCAAGAGGCACTATATCATCTGTTAAAATTAACATCAGGATTAGATTCGATGGTTTTAGGAGAAGAGCAGATTCTGGGTCAGATAAAAAATTCCATCACTTCTGCTAGAAAGATAAAAGCATCTGGACAACATCTTAACACTTTATTTGATAAGGCAATTAGAATTGGTACTAGAATTAGAAATTCTAGTGGAATTGGTCACGGTGGAATTTCAGTTGGTTCTATAGCAGTAAAGCTTGCAGAAGAAAACATTGATGAATTAAAGACAAAGAAAATTTTATTGATTGGGACTGGAGAAGTATCTACTCTTGTTGCAAAATCATTACAAAGAAGGGGATATGCCTTTGATGTTACAAGCAGAACTATTCGAAGATCACAGGGATTTTGTGAGACAATGGGAGGAAAACCAATCAAATTTGAAGAAGTTCTTTCAGAATTTGAAAATTATAATGTGTTGTTTGTGGCAACAACAGCGCCATATTTTCTTGTAACACATAAAAGAATCATGGAGGCTATGAAAGACAAGAACAAGGGAATGATGATTTTAGATTTATCAAATCCAAGAACCGTAGATGAGAAAGTTGCAACTATTGGTGGTGTAAAATTGATGAATCTTGACCAGATTGCAGAAATGGTTGAAAAGAACATGAATGCACGATTAAACAAGGTAAAAACCATTGAAAATATAATTAATGAGGAAGTATCTGTATTAGAAGCCTCAATGAAAAGACTAGATGCAGAACCACTTGTAAAAGACGTATTCAAGAACATAGAATATCTTAGAGAAAAAGAATTGCAAAAAGCACTTCACATGCTAAATGAAAAAGATGAGAAAAAGATCAAGATTATTGATGAATTAACAAAAGCAGTTGTTGAAAGCATTGTTTCAACTCCAATGAATAATATCAGAAAGGCATCAGAGCAAGGTAAACCTGATGTAGTGGAGCTAGCAAGCAAACTATTTGACTATAAAAAACAGAATCAGGCAGACTAGGATTATATTTTACCCAAAGAGAATTTCTTATATGTCATTTCCTTCTAGACGTCTTCGTAGATTGAGAACATCTGAAAAAATGAGAGAATTGGTTCAACAGACTATGCTTTCTCCAAAAGATTTCATTTGTCCAGTATTTGTTCAAGAAGATCTTAAGACCAGAGTCAAGATAGAATCAATGTCAGAAATTGAGCGACTTCCTTTAGATGACATTAGTGATGAGGTAGGAACCATCAGTGATTTGGGAATTCCTGCAATCATGCTTTTTGGAATTCCAACTCAAAAAGATGAAGCAGGATCTTCTGCATTTGATGATAACGGAATTGTTCAAAAGACAATTGCTCAGATCAGACAAAATTTTGGAGATAAAATAGTTATAATGGCAGATGTTTGCCTCTGTCAGTTTACATCTGCTGGACATTGTGGAGTTATTCAAGAAGACAAGATTGATAATGATACTAGTCTTGGCACACTTGCGAAGATTGCTGTCAGTCAAGCAAAAGCAGGAGTTGATACTATATCACCATCTGCAATGATGGACGGCCAAGTTGCTGCAATAAGAAAGGCACTTGATGAAGAAGGATTCACAGATGTTTCAATAATGTCACATTCAGCTAAACATCGTTCAAACTTTTATGCACCATTTAGGGATGCTGCCGAATGTGCACCAAAATTTGGAGACAGAAAAACATACCAAGTTCCATATACAAATGCTAGAGAAGCAATGTTGGAAGTTGAGACAGATATTGGTGAAGGAGTAGACATTGTAATGATCAAACCAGCATTATCTTACTTGGATTTAATAGCAGAGACAAGAAAAAGATTCAATATTCCTGTGGCAGCATACAGTGTTTCTGGGGAATATGCATTGGTAAAAGCTGCTTCGCAATTAGGTTACGTAAATGAAAAAGACATTACAGAAGAGATTCTATATTCAATTAAAAGAGCTGGAGCTGATATGATAGTAACATATTTTGCAAAATCAGCCTCAAGGTTTCTTCAAGAATCATGAGAGACGACGAACGTTATGAGATTCAAAGAGCATTTGACTTATTGCCACATGTTGTAGGCTCAAGTTGGGCAGTAGTTTGGTTCAGAATGAAAGGAATCAAAACACCCACAAGAGAAGAATATAGAGAGAAAACTCTCGAGTTTCTAAAGATGATTGAGCCAGTACTTGACGCTTATCCAAAAGAAGAAGAATTTGCAGCGATTTGCAAGTATATTGAATTTAGAAAAAATGATGCATATGAGAAAATAAAATCAGGAGAAAATGAAGAGATTGAAAAGCGATATGACAGATATGTTGATTATGGGTAAGGTTTTGGAGTACTCAAGCTTCACAAAAATTAATTTAGAAATTCAAATTTTATTTCATGCCTGTGAAGAAATTATTATTAAATAGGGTTTTAGTCTAATTTCTTTGTGCCAATCCCAACACAATAGACCTCTTGCGCAATTAGAAGGGTTTTTGACAGTATTTTGAATTTTGATCAAACTTGTGCCTAAAAATTCAATATTGGAGAATTTTTGGAAATACTCTTCCTCAGAATTTACGCCTAGGAATAATTACGCAAGAGGTCTAATATGAGATAGATAAAGCATTAGTTTCTACAGCTATAGGATATACTCTATCAACCTATGAAAAAGATGTCTATGATAAGGTGATTAAAAGATTAGATGATGATAATTTCTCAATTCCTGATTGTTTTGATCATCCTGAATATTTGCAAAAAATTCTAAAAGAAATAGTTGGTTCTTCTTTTACACAAATAATTCATTCAATGCAAATTTGGCTTGGAGATTCGGCATATAATCAATTGATATCTAATTTTCTTATTACAGTATTAAAAGAAGATTCTACTTCCACTTTGACTGGAAAACATTTAGCAAAATCTGCAATCTTATTGGCAATTGAAAAATCTCTTCTAACAATGGGTATACCAGAACTAGAAAAAGTAAAATCAAAATTGTTATCTGATTTTAATTATACTTTAGATGATTGTGTCAGTGATCCTGTCCCACTAAAAAAAGTTCTTTGTGAATTATTTGGTACTTGTTATGAAGATATTTTCCAATCAATGAATGCTACATTAACTAATACAAGTATGAATGAAGATATAATGCAATTTTTAGTTATAATGAAAGAATAATTTTGAATGTTTTATCAGATAAAGAAAATAAGTTTCTAATAGTATCCCTTCTTGGAATTGTTGCAATATTTGTAATTGGCAATCTTGTAAACCAAGAAAACTATCCAATCTTTGAGGATTTTTATTCTATAGATATTTGAGACTTGGGCATAATGATTTCCAATTTTTAATCAATTTCTTAAATTATTGCAATCAAAAAAGCTAAGGATCTCAGTATGTTTTGTTCATTGGAATGCCAAAACAAACAAGAATCCCTAGCAACATAAGATGTCAGTCATTTCTTATTGGTGTTTTGTATTTGATCAGAGCATTGTCTCTGTATGAGGATGTAATTAGGCGTGGAAGACCGTATGTTTATCCAACCATTCTGATGGTACAACTATACATCATAAAATCATGGATGAGAATTCCAAGTAACAATACACTGCACTATTTCTTGTTCATCAAATGTAATAATGATAAATTGCTCAAGGCCTGCAGGTTACAGCAAATTCCAGACAGAAGAACAATTGACAGAAGATTCCAAGTGTTGCCAATTAGTACCATCATCAACAACATGGGAAATCTGTTTGTCTCAGAAGGGTTGGTAGATGATACATCTGCATCAGTTGATAGCACAATGCTGCAAGCCGCAGGCCCAGTATGGCACAAATCTGACATCAAACAAAATCGTCTTCCAATTGCAGGAATTGACACTGATGCCAAGTGGGGTTATTCCAAATCAAGGGGCTGGACATTTGGATACAAACTGCACATGAGTTGTTCCACTGGCAAACTGATAGTTCCACTGTCTGCCTGTATCAGCACTGCAAATACTCATGACGGCAAACCGTATGGTACACTAGTTGATTCACTTGCAGGGCTGTTCCAAAACATATTGGCAGATCCTCGTATGATGATGGCAACCTGTACCATTGCAGCAATGAGAAAAATCTGAGACTGATCTGTCCAGTCAAAGTATATCCATCTACGCCGCCAGACAGAATAAAGCTGGCAGAGTTTTATGATTCCAAAGAAGGTCAAGATTTATACTCTCAGAGAAAGGTGTCAATCGAGCCGTTATTTGAGATTGTTAAAGACATATTCAACATAAGGATATTGCCAGTAAGAGGACTTGAGAATGTAAAATCATTTGCTCTGGTTTGTGTTTTGGCGTATCATCTGGCAGTGTACTACAACTGTGTTGCAGGTAATGAGAATCCAAGAATTGTAAAGAGAATGCTTTGCTGTTAGAATCATTTGGATTTATTTTTGTAAATCATTATGCCCAAGTCTCAGGTATTTTATTTATTATAATTCCCGCAATTGCAATTATTTTAGGAATAATTTTATCTGTAGTTTACAAGGGCAGTGGTAGTCATGGTAAAACATGGATTTTATTTACAATAGCTCTTCTAATTTGGTTTGTAGGAGAAACAACATTTGAATATGATTACGAATACGACATTGAAGATATTTCTACATTAACTAGTGATATTTTCTATATTTTGGGATATCCAATATTTTCTGCATTTACAATTCTGTATTTGAAACCAAGAAAAAATGTAATCTCAAAAAATATGATTCTGGTAGCCATACTGGTATCCACTACATTTGTAATTCCAACGCTATACCTTACATTTGAAGGAGGAGAAGAACTAGATAATCTAACAGCATTTCTTTATACAATATATCCAATATTAGACGGAATAATACTTGCACCGTCAATTATTGCAGTAATACTATTTTTTAGAGGCCAAGTGAATTTTTTGTGGACTCTGGTGTTGCTTGCAACATTATCTGATATTCTATAGCTAAGAGACAAAGTACATGAGGTAACAAGTATTACAAAATAAGGGATATGATTAATTCTACGTCTAGAGATCATAAAATGCACTACAGGAAAGAGACTGTCAATACTCACGAACTTTGTCTCTTAGCTATAGCAGATACTCTTTACATTATTTTTGCATTAGATGATCTATATTATCCAGGTCATCCAGTTGATATTCTGTATTTATTTTCATATACTTTTTATGTATTTGGAGCGTATGCTAACATCAAATTATTTGGAAACCTTTCAAAACAAAAATGACTTCATTTGTTCAAACTTTGGATTAATTTTTTATTTTCACATCTGGATTATACTAGATTAGCTAAATTTTTGCATAATCTAGTCACAAAACCTATTACGAAATTTCCTGTTTTAGTTGATTCAGAAATTCTTTTAGTATTCTAGTTCTCTTCTTTGCTTCTGCTTTTCCAGATTTTGTATTCATTAATGATTCTAGATTGAGTAGCTTTCGAAAGAAATGATCAACTGTCCAAGTTTTATCATCTGGAATTCTTCTTTTGCAAAAAGGATCCTCGATGTTGTAAAATGGTCTCTTTAGTGAACCTCCTGTAGCAAAAACTCTTGCAATTCCTATTGCCCCTAATGCATCTAATCTATCGGCATCTTGAAGTATTTGTCCTTCAAGAGTTTTAGGAATTTTGTTTTGTGAAAAACTATGATCTCTAATTGCATCCGAAATTATTGTAATTTCTTCTTTAGAAAAATCAAATTTTTCAAGTATCTTTTTTGATTTTTTTGCACTTTCAATTGAAGACATTTTTGAGCGCTTGTCAGATTTTGTATATGATACCATGTCATGTAACAAAGTGGCACTTAGAACCAGCTTTTCATTTGCTTTTTCTTTTTTACAGATTTTTTGGGCATTTTTGTATACTCTCATAGTATGCTCAAAGTCATGAGCAGAATCATTTTCCATTCTTTTTTTTACTTCATTTTTAATGGAATCAAGAACTTTCATTTAGAATCTCCACAGTTTTGGTTTGACAAACTTTATTTTTCTCTGAGTAAGTAAAACTGTCCAGTTTATTGATGCAAAAAGAACAACTACTCCAATTCCAACACCATCAATTAATAAAATTCCAGTAAGACGGTCTTCGAAGATTTCCAGAAAAGGTGTCAAAACTGCATTTCCAAAATATATCATAATAATATAAGAAATGATTCTACCAAACCAGAATCCAATATAGATTCCAATGCTCTTGGCACGCATTAAACCATAGGTAATAAACAACATGTTACTTGGAAGAGGGGTAGCACCAAACAGAAAAGACGCTATGACATAACCATACTTTTTATGATTTAGATAATCTCCAATTATGTCAAGATTAGATTTTTGCTCTTCTGCAACAAATTTTCTAAAATATCCACTAATCTTTTTTAGAAAAAATCGTCCTATAGTCGCTCCAGTTGCACCTACTATGGCAAGAAGTATAACATTCAAGCTAGGATCAAGAAGATAAAATGATGTCAAGATAATCCAACTAGGCGGCATTAAAATTGGCGCAGCATTTACTCCAATCAGAACTAGAAAAATTCCAAAATACGAATATTCCCCAAAAATTTCAAAAATATCCACCATCTTTCTAAGATTATGTCACTTTTTTTGTTTCTAAATCCTTGTATCTAATGGCAGTCATGAAAAAATTTCATTATGATCTAAAAAATTAAAAAAATTACATGTTTTTCAAAACAATGATCATGTTTTGTACTAAACTAGATCAATTGTTCAATATCTTTATAAGCAAATTATGCCTATATTTAACTATGTCTGAGAACGTTTGGAAGTGTTTTAGATGTAATTTTACATTTAAGGACAAAAATTTGGCTGAAATACATAAAGAAATTTCAAGTCATTCAGTTACAAAAGTAAAGACACTAGTTGCATAATAATTAAAAATTTTCTGAATACTTTAGTTTTGATAGAAATCTAATGCAGAGGGTGGGATTCGAACCCACGAACTCCTGAGAGAAGGGATTTCCTATTTTGAGGATCTTGAGTCCCTCTCGGTTGACCGGGCTTCGATACCTCTGCAATGAGATTGCATAATGACCGATATTTCTCGATTACTAATATGATAAATTAGAAAAATGATCCATTGTTTATAGATTTTTTAACAAAGCTTATAATTGTGTGAATTTGATTCAAAAATACATGTCAGAATTCATACCAATTTCAGAAGCAAAAAAAATGCGAAGTGGAGTTAATGTTGAAGCTGAAGTTACAAGCAAAGGAGATCCAAGAACTGTAAATCTTAAAAGTGGAGGAACAGTTGATGTCTGCGACGCAGTTATAGCTAACGGTGAAAAAACTGAAGATGACCAAATGAAACTCACATTATGGGGTGACGACATCAAAGCAGTAAATGTTGGAGATAAAGTTGTCATTACAAATGGATATACCAATGAATTCAAAGGAGAAGTTTCCTTAACCAAAGGTAAATTTGGTAAGATGGAAGTAAATCCTCAGTAAATCGGAATATTCACAGAATAAATTTTATTTTTCTATACTCTTTAGTCATACCTAAATTTCTGCAAAATTTCTTTAGATAATTTATCAAAAAAATTATCGTCTAGATTTCTTTGCTGGTCTCTTTTTAGCTGCTTTTTTCTTTGCTGGTCTCTTTTTAGCTGCTTTTTTCTTTGCTGGTCTCTTTTTAGCTGCTTTACGTCTCTTTGCAGCTGCTGCCTTTTTAGCTGCTTTACGTCTCTTTGCAGCTGCTGCCTTTTTAGCTGCTGTGCGTTTCTTTGTCAAGAATTCTTGGAATTTTCCAGATACTTTTTCTAATGCTTTTTTAGCAGATGCCTCTGCTTTGGTTCGACTTTCTAAGTTTTTTACAAACTTTTCAGCAGCTTTGTGACTGGTTATCATTGTTTCACGTAAAGATGGTTTTGATTTAGATTGTTTTTGTATTTTTGAAGTAATCTTTGATTTAAAATCAGTGAATTTAGAAACATCATCTGAAATCTTTTTTGCTGTTTTTTGCCTGCTTTTAATTTCAGAAATTAGTTCTTGAACATGATCATTTAAAGATCGTAATCTAGCCTCTGCATTCTGTTTTTCTTCGGGATTTTCCGAGAACTCTATCTCTTGTTCAGCCTGCTCGATTGCCTCTTTCTCTCTAGCCAGTCGTTCCTCAGCTGCTACCACTAATCTTTCAATACTTTCTAATTGGGAGGTTTTTCGAGTAAGGATATCAGATGTATCAGAAACATCTTCACGTTCAGATTCTATTTTTCTAGATATAGAATTTAGACCTGAAGAAGAACGTCTTTCAATAGAGCGAACTTCTTTGAGTTGTTTTTCAGCTTTTTTCCTAAGCTTTGTTGCTTCCTGTTTCTTTTGACGTAGTTGAACTACTAGTTTTTCTAATGATACCACGATTCAATCAAAACAAAGGAGTCGATTAAGTTGTTAATATGATCAGGATTTGACTTATCAGTTAAGAAAATTAACCAATCATGATCGCTAAAATCATTTTTTAAAAAATATTAATCAATGGATTCCATAAAAATTATGGATTTTCATCCGAAAGATTTACCAATATTAAAGACATATGTCCTAAAAGACGAAAAAGATGCATCAGATGCGGCTGAGGATATGGTTAAACTTGGATTCAAAAATAGAAAAGAGGGATTCAAAGTCTTGATGCCAAAAGAATCAAAGATTGCAAAAAGAATTGGATACACTGTCACAACAGGAGTAACACAAGGACTAAGAAAAAAAAATGAAATTCGAGATATCAAATATTGGACTTATCACTATGATGAAGATCATTTTGCAATAGTTTTGATAAGTAATACTACTTTGACAGAACTAGGTTTTTGATTTATCGAAAATTTTGTAAAGTTTTGTTCTCTTTGCCATCACTCCAGCAAGCATTATTCCAATGACTGCCCCACCAATGACATCCATAGGGAAATGTTGTAAGACATAGATCCTACTAATTGAAATCATTACAGGATAGAGAAATAGCAAATATGCGCCGCGTGGGAATCGTTCTGAAAGTACATAGCCCAAGATTATTCCAATTATCATGGCTCTGGCTGCATGACCAGATGGATATGATGCATCAAACCCACCCTCACAGAATAATGCATATGTATCACGGCTAATTTCTACTGGGAATGGCATGCCCTCATACACAAAATCAGGGCCATCCCTATCAATTCCACATTTGATATATCCTGTAAGTAGTGTTGAAAGCACAATCAGAATCATCAGAGTAATTCCAATTCTACGTGTTTTTGGAATAATTAACATTAGAATTCCAAATCCCATCATGTTAAAAACATCACCACTTTCTGTGATATACTGCATTATGATGTCTAATGTTGGATTTCCAACATTTTGAGAGAAAAATGAAATAATATTTTGATCAAAACTTTCAGTTATTTCATAGTATACTAAAGCAGTGAGTAATAGAAACAAAATTGTTAGTAGTACAAAGGAACGTGACCTAATATCAAAAATCCAATTTTGCAATTAATTAAACCTCAAGTATACATCTTTTAATTTTTGTTAATAGATAAGTTTTGGAAGTATAAATCACAGTTTAGAAATAAGATTTGAGAAAATAATTCTGATCGACTCAAAGAATTTAACCAAGTGCATAATAGAAAAATCGTGAAGGTACTCACACTAGATGATTTTGACCTAAAAAGTAAGACTGTTTTTTTGAGAGTCGACATGAATTGCCCAATCGATCCAGAAACAATGGAAATTTTAGGTACCAAAAGAATTGAAGAAACTACTGAAACTTTGAAATCATTAAAAGATGCCAAGGTAGTTATCGCATCACATCAAGGTAGGGTTGGAAATAAGGATTATACTGGAATGGACAAACACGCAAAAGTTCTTGAAAAATTAATGAATAAAAAAATAAAATATGTTGAAGATGTAATTGGTGAAGCTGCACAAAAGGCAATCAAGAATTTAGAGGATGGGGACATTCTACTTTTAGATAATCTTCGATTGTGTGCTGAAGAAAATTACGAGTTTACATCAGAGAATGCTGCCAAAACAATTATGGTTAGTCGTTTATCTGAATTATTTGATCTTTGCGTGTTAGATTCATTTCCAAGTGCTCACAGAACACATCCGTCAATTGTTGGTTTTCCACAAGTTTTGCCAGCATGTGCAGGCAGAATTGTCGAAAAAGAAGTTCGGAATCTAGATGAGATAATGACTGTTGCCAAGGCACCACATGTGATTGTTCTTGGAGGCTCAAAAATACCTGATAGACTTGAGGCAATCAAGTTATTGATTCAAAACGGTCGTGCGGACCATGTTCTGTTAACAGGATTGATTGGGAATGTGTTTATGCGTGCACAAGCTAGAATCAAATCTCCTCTAGGTATCAAAAGGGAAGACGAGGTAGTAGCAAAGGCACACTCTTTGATAGGTGAATATCCTGATGTTTTTGCCACACCTGTGGATATTGCAATTGATAAAGATGGAGAAAGAGTTGAGATGGACGTTAGAGAGATGGGCAAAGGTGATAAAATTTACGATATAGGTCCAAAGACTGTAGAGTATTATTCAAAATTAATTTCAGGTGCAGGAACTGTGTTTATCAGTGGACCAGCAGGATTTTTTGAAAAAGAGAACTTTGGTTATGGAACAAAAGAATTGCTAAATTCAGTTGCAAACTCTATGGCAACAACAATTGTCAGTGGAGGACATTTAACATTTGCACTAAAACAGCAAGGATTAGCAGACAAAATTAATCACAGTAGTACCGCAGGTGGTGCCTTGGTACTTTATCTTACAGGGGAAAAGTTGCCAATGATCAAAGCACTTGAAGATGCTGCAATAAAATACAGATCTAAATAGAAGATTTACAAAAAGGATTAGGACAGGTTCTTTCTTCAGATGTTCCAAGATAGATGTCTTGGTTACAAGCATTACAATGAAGTTGTTCAACAGGATCAAACAGCTTTAACCAAATTGTAGTAAAGTTTTGTGCAATGTTTCTTGCAAGACCAGAATTACAAATTTCGTTGAAAAATGATTCAATGTCATCAATTATCCAAGAGGGATCAATGTCACCATTTTCTTTGAGTATCTCAAAAATTTCATCGTTTGTAAATTTAGTATCAACATCATTGAATTTTTCAAAGATTATTTTTCGTATTTGAAGTACAATCGGAGTTACAGGAGTAAAATCACTCATACTAGTAAAGATTTGCTGCGTCTTCTTTTAGTTTATCTGCATCTTCAGAATCATCGAGATGTTCTGCAAGATACGTGTAAAGAGCAGATTTGAGTACTTTGAGTGAGAGCAAGGCACATTTTATTCGGACAGCCTGAAGATGTTCAAGACCTAACTCACCTAATATGTCATTTTTCTCAATTTTTCTTACCTCATCAAGACTCTTACCTTTTGTTATTTCAGTCAAGACTGAAGAGCAAGCCATACAAATTGCACAACCTTTTCCATCGAATTTAATATCGGTAACTTTGTTATCATCAATTTTCATAGCAATATCAATACTATCACCACATAATGGATTTGAATCATGGAAAATTACATCATGGTCTTCAAGCTTTCCATAGTTTGTAGGATTCCTTGAATAATCAACAATCATCTCATGATAAATATCGGCATTACCACTCATAGTTTGAACACCTTCGCTACTTTATTTAATGAACTCACAAGGGCATCAACATCTTCTTTGGTATTGTAAATGTAAAAGCTGGCCCTTGATGTTGCAGCAACATTTAGTCGTTCCATCAAGACTTGTGCACAGTGATGACCAGAACGAACTGCTATACCTTCTTCATCAATAATTTGTGCAACATCATGAGGATGTACATCTGCAAAATTAAATGAGATTACACCGCCACGTTTTGAAATATCTTTTGTGCCATAGATATGAATTCCTTTAACTTCTGATAATTTCTCTATAGCATATTTTGTTAGCTCGACTTCATGTTCTCGTACATTATCCATTCCAATCTTTGTAAGATAATCAATGGCCGCCCCAAATCCTACAACATCTGCGATGTTTGGAGTACCTGCTTCAAATTTGTATGGCAAATCATTCCATGTAGTCTCATACTTGTGAACTTCTCTAATCATGTCACCACCACCATGAAATGGACTCATAGTCTCAAGTACTGATTTTCTAACCCACAAAACACCAATTCCTGTAGGGCCTAACATCTTGTGCCCAGAAAATGCAAAAAAGTCACATCCTAATTTTTCAATGTCAACTTTCATGTGAGGAACTGCCTGAGCAGCATCAATTAGTGTGAGAACACCTGCTGCCTTGCATTTTTCAATGATCTTTTCAACATCAGTAATTGTTCCAAGAACGTTTGACATTAAACTAAAGGTTACAAGTTTGACTTTTCCTGTTGCAAGATATTTGTCAAGATCATCTAAGATTAATTCCCCATTATCATCCATTCCAATGTATTCTAATTTGGCACCTTTCTCTTGTGTAACAAGTTGCCATGGGACAATGTTACTGTGGTGTTCATATTCAGTAGTAACAATAATGTCACCTTCTTTGATGTGAGATCTACCCCATGCATATGCAACAAGATTAATTGCCTCAGTGGTTCCTCTAACAAAGATAATTTCCTGGCGATCTTTTACGTTGATAAAATTAGCAATTTTATCTCGAGTTTTCTCATATGCTTCAGTTGCTTCTTCAGCTAAAGCATATACTGCTCTGTGAATATTGGAATTATAATTTCGATAATAGTCAGTAATAGAATCAATTACTTGATTTGGTTTTTGAGTTGTAGATGCATTATCAAGATAGACAAGACGTTTGTTGTCTCTAACAGTTCTCTGAAGAATTGGAAAGTCTTTTCTCAAATTTTCAAAAGTTGATTGTGTGCTTTGCATATTTTAAACCTCTACGTAAACCTCGTTGCCGTCTATTTTAACATTGTACACTTTGAGTGGTTTTTCAGCAGGAAGATTTTGTGGTTCTCCATTCTCTAAATTAAAAACAGAAAGGTGTAATGGACATCTTACACCTTCATCACTAAGAAATCCAGTAGAAAGATCTGCATTAGCATGAGTACAGATAAGATCTGTTGCGTGGATTTTTCCCTTAAGATTAGCTAGAAGAATTTTTGTATCATCATATGTTAATCCAAAAAGCTGATCTTCTTTTACCTGCTCTAAGTTGCAAGCCTTTATCCATTTAGACAGAAAAATCACCTATACTTGTAGTGTTGTTCGATTTCAGCATCTTCGTTGTAGCGTGTCTCTTCAATTTCTACAAACTTGGCTAATTCCTCATCAGTGTTAATAGACAGTTCTTTATTTTCCCATTTAGATTCAATCAGATATGCAATCCATGCTCGTACTTGGAAAGACATCTTTCTGGATAATGGTTCTAAGAATCCTTCAATAATTGTTCTTTCAGCTTCTTCATAGCTTAGGCATCTTGTGTTAAGATAGAAGAGTTGTTCTTCATCTATTTGGGCAACAGATGCAGAGTGAGTAGCTTTGACATCATTGGTTAGAATCTCCAATCCAGGGATAGAGTCAGACTTTGCGTCTTTATCAAGTAAAATAGAGCGACCAGACAAAAATGAATTTGATTTTGTTGCGTTTTCTTTAATTCTAATCATTCCTTTGAAAAGAGATTTTGATTTGTTTCGAAGAATTGATTTTTCTACAACTCGGCCTTCTGTTGATGGACTCTCATGAGTCACATTAGTTTGAATATCGAATGATTGCTCATTATTCCCAAAGATAACTTCAGAATCATTACATGATGAGCCTGGACCGTTTAGAAAATACTCAATTTTGTATCTAGATAATAATGCACCAAACAAACCAGAATACCAGTTAACCTTGGCATCTTGAGCCAAGTCAGTTCTTCTTGTGCAGAAACTAACTGAGCTTTGATCCATCATCTGTAGGGTGGTCATATCCAATTGTGCATTTGGTGCGAGGTTTGTGTTTAGTAATTCAAGATATGCTTGTTGTTTTTCTGCCTTTGGAGAGTATAGTTCCTGAACAATTGTTGCTTTGCTGCCCTCATCTGCAAAAATAATATTTCTAGAGATAGTTGAGATCCCATCTTCTGATAAACAAGATAAAATATGAATTGGTTTTTCTAGTTCAAGATTTCGTGGAATATGAATGAAAACTCCGGAATTAAATGCAGCATTGTTTAATGCAGTAAATTTATCTTCATTTGAATTTGACGCCTCTAGTGCTTTTTTTACCAAATCAGGATTGTTTTGAATTGCGTCTTCTAGAGAAGAGATTACAAGTCCTTCTGATTTTAATTCATCAGAGATATTGATTCTATAGGTATTGGTTCCAATTTGAATAATACATGTTTCATTTTCTAACTCTCCAAGTCTTTTTTGAAGAAAACTAGGAACAGTGTCAGTAGTAGATATGGATAGTGAAACTTGTTGTGGATCCATTTTTTGTGCATCAGTGTATTTATTATAAAGTGGAGATATTTCAATTGGCAATTTCTCATATACAGATAAGGAATTTTGTCTGTATTCTTTTAGCCAATCAGGTTCATTTCTTGATGAAGAAATCTCATCGATATGACTAATGTTTAATTTTGAAAGAGTTTCTTGGGACATGATTAATCAAGTAAAATTGGGAGTCTAACCCACTGAGTCGTCCATTTCTAGTTTAATTAGTCGGTTTAATTCTACAGCATATTCCATTGGCAATTCTTTTGTAAATGGCTCCATGAATCCATTAACAATTAGAGTTAATGCTTCTTCTTCGTTAAATCCTCTGCTCATAAGGTAGAAGATTTGATCATCACCAATTTTTCCAACTGTTGCTTCATGAGTGATTGTTGCATCCTCCTGATTGATTTCCATGTATGGATAGGTCTCAGTTTTTGATGTGTCATCTAAGAGCAATGCGTCACATCTTACAGTGGCTTTTACATTTGTAGCACCTTTTGCTACGGTAAGTAATCCTCTGTAAGTAGAACGGCCATCTAATCTGCTAACTGATTTTGATGTGATTTTAGAAGTTGTGTTTGGTGCAAGGTGAACCATTTTTGCGCCTGTATCTTGGTGTTGTCCTTTGCCAGCAAATGCAATGGATAATGTCTCACCATATGCTCTTTCGCCCATAAGGTATATTCCAGGATATTTCATTGTTAATTTACTTCCAATATTTCCATCAATCCATTCAACTGTTGCACCTTCATATGCATAAGCACGTTTTGTTACAAGATTGTAAACATCGCTACTCCAGTTTTGGATTGTTGTATATCTTAGTTTTGCATCTTTATGTGCAATTAGTTCTACAACAGCAACGTGAAGTGATTCTGAAGAATAAACAGGAGCAGTACAACCTTCAATGTAATGTACTTCTGCACCTTCATCTACAATAATCAACGTTCTTTCAAATTGACCAATATTTTCTGCGTTGATTCTAAAGTATGCTTGTAGAGGCATGTCAACTTTTACGCCAGGTGGGATATAGATGAATGAACCGCCACTCCAAACTGCGCTGTTTAGTGCTGCAAATTTGTTATCCTCCGGAGGAATAATTTTACCAAAGTATTTCTTGAAAAGCTCTGGATGTTCTTTGAGAGCTGAATCAGTATCCAAAAATAGAACTCCTTGTTTTGCCAAGTCTTCTCTTAGGCTATGATATACAACTTCAGATTCGTATTGTGCACCAACACCTGCTAAGAATTTCTTTTCAGCTTCTGGAATTCCAAGTTTGTCAAAAGTATTTTTGATATTTTCTGGAACATCATCCCAATTCTTTTCAACTTTATCTGATGCTCTTGCATAATAATAGATATTTTGGAAATCAATAGTACTAAGATCACCACCCCAAGCTGGCATTGGTTTTTTCATGAAAATTTCATAGGAACGTAATCTAAAATCAAGCATCCATTGTGGTTCATCTTTCAGTTTACTGATGCTAATAATAGTGTCCTTAGACAGACCTTTCTTGCTAAGGTGAACATACATTTCTGTAGAGTCTTTAAAATCATATTGTGAATAATCCATGTCAAGATTTTCAGTTGCCATGCAGAAAATAACTCCGTTATATTATAAATACATGGGGAAAAATAGGCAGAGCTAAATAGCTTCAGCTAAATTCTAGAAGTCAGCAAAGATGCTGTGTTTCCTAACATGACTAGTTTATCCAACTAATTCTACCAATCAAGGTTTGGATCAGAACATTTTGTACAATTTCATGAATAGAAATTGGAAAAAATACAACCAATCCCTTGTAAGAAGAGGAGAAATCATGCTCTCCTTTGATGCCATGGAACAGTGGGGTACAGAACTCAAAGAGATGAATCGCAGAAAAGAAGGACACCAGTACGTCTATCCTGAGAGTTTCATGGAAGCACTAGGGTATTGCCATGCGTATCTGCATCTCCCCTACAGACAAACAGAGAGACTGATAAAATCACACCTGAAAGAAAAATCAAAAACACCGACATATTCTACCATTTGGAAACGTGTCAACAAACTCGATATCAAGTGCAACCCAAAACTGGGAAGAGACATCATCATTGCAATTGATTCCACTGGAGTCAAGGTTGCAGACAGAGGTGAATGGATGAGGCAGAAATGGCAGAAACGAAGAGGTTTTCTGAAGATTCATGTGGCTGTCGATGTAAAATCAAAGCAGATTACGGGTCTGGAGGTTACAGATGACAAGCCACATGATTCAAAATCTTTTGTATCACTAGTTGAGCAATCAAAAGAATTTGGAAATGTGATTACAGTATTAGCTGACGGTGCATACGACACCAAAGATGACTTCTCATATTTGTACCATGAAGGAATAATTCCAGGAATCAAGACAAGAAAGAATTCATCTGTAAACACTAAATGCCATCCAAGAAGAAAAACTGTTCTGGCTCAAATTTTCAACTACGAATTGTGGAGGAATAGCGTAAGCTATGGGAACAGATGGATTGTAGAATCCGTGTTTTCAGCGTTTAAGAGGATGTTTGGAGAGCATATAACGTCACATAAAAGAGAAAACATGATTCATGAGTTGAAAATGAAAGTTTGTCTGTATAATACAATGATTGCAATGCAAAACTTTGTTTCCCAATTCCACTCTAAACATTCATTCTCAAGACAAATCCCAAACTAACTATGATTCATCTCCTGTTCCAGTACAGCATCAATCATCAAATTGTAAATCATCACCTTGAATTTTATTTCCCTTACAACGTTACACCAAACTCTTGCAGAAACATTCTCTCCTAAAATTCTCTTAAATGTAGAAATTGCAATCTCTACTGTCCAACGTCTGCCATAACCAATATCTTTCTTCCACTGCTTTTGATTCTCTTTTCTTTGTTGCTCTGTTAAACCATCAAACATCTTGATATTTTCAGCATTCATTTCACAATGGCCAAGCTGCAACAATCCCTGCTCTTTTCTTAACTTGTTTCCTTTTGTCTTTGGTGAGAAATTTTTTCTTACTGGAATTATTGGTATGACATTTTTCTTTTCACATTCTTTAAAATTATCGTTGGTGTCATATGCACCATCAGCACCAACTAACAATTCTTCGGATTTTTTGACATTAGAGGAATTCTCAATGTTGTGCAATGCTTCAGATAACAATCTCTCAAATTCTGGTGCATCGCCTGATTTCTCATCCGTAATTGACACTGCATAAATTTTCTTGGTCCTTGAATCAACCATGATGTGCATCTTGATGAATCCACGTCTTAGATCCCATTTTTCACCCATCCAGTCACCACGACTAGTTGGTTTGAGTCCTGTAGAGTCACCTGCCAAAAATACAATCTCTGTTTTTGTCTTTCCATCTGAGAACCAACTCTTGCCATTATTATCTTCTAGGCTTGTCTTGTTGATTCTCTTCCAAATTGCTGAAAAGTTTGGTGATTTTTCTTTTCCCAACATGTCTTCAATTATTCCCTGCAGTTGTCTGTATCCAGTACCTACAGTGTTTCTGAATAATGCAGTTACCATAAAACACACATCTGAATATACAAACGGATGTCCGACCTTTCCATCATTTAGTTGTTCAACACCTTCTGACATTATATCATCATCAAGATGTAACACATAGAATTTACCACGTGAAATGTATCGCCTGTCATCATATTTTATCTTCTGAGGCATAATTTGATATGAAAATTTTGCGATCCAAATCTTTTTCGATTATATTTTGAGGCTAGATGAAATAATTAGGAAACAAAGTTTCAGGTACTGGAAACGTCATAACATGTCCGTTTCTCTTGTATATTCCAAACACCAGCGTCTTGCCTTCGGCACCCTATCCACGCTTTCCCTTGCGATAACCCCCAAACATTGCCTCATCTAGTTCCAGCTTGCCAGACAACCTGAGATTAACCATTGATGAATCATAGATTGCTTCTCGAAATATCCTAAATGTATGCTCTATTGTTTTGAGGCTTATTCCTGCATAGAATCGTATTCTGTATGCTGGAACTCCAAGTGAGAACAGGTAGAGAAGATGCACAATTGCGTTTAGGGGAACTCTGATTTTGGCAAGATATGTTCCAGTAAAATCATCAAACTTGTATCTGCACTTTCTACAGGCGTATCTATTGGCAACATGATTGATGTTTCTGCATTGGCACCGTGGACAAATCCGTTTTCCTTGCCATCTTTCGTGTCGAAAATAGACCCTACTTTTCGTCACGCTATTTGCCAGTTTGATCGGATCAACATCAGGCACAACTTAGGCATGAGTGATTGAAAAATATTCCTTGTTATTTGTTCCAACTGACGGGGTATTACCTAAAACTAATCATACCAAATTGACTGATTAGTTTTTACTTATCTTGATGTGAACTTTTTCGCCTTTGTTGGAATTATTTTGATAAATTGTTCTGGTTTTGTAACCTTGTTTTTGGAGGCATCCATCCAAAATAGAAACCCAAGGTAGTGAATGACTACTGTTTAGTTTTGACTCAATTGTGATATTTTTGGTGTTTGCCTCAAAGGTTACATGTCCTGAGCACGTTATCTGCATTATTGTATCCATTATCTCTATAATGTCATCAAGTGATTTTGACTTTAAAGGAATTCCATTTTTTTCCAATAGTTTGAACATATCGAATTCAGGTTTTTTTGACATCATTGTAGAATTTAGAATATACATCAAACCAGTTTCATTAACAGTTTTTATTATTTTGTAAATCTCCTGTGCTTCTGTTTTTGTCATGTCTGCAAGAGCTTTAGTTTTTATTGCATTCTTCCAGATATTAGAAAATACTTTTTCCTGATTACTTCCCAGAATTTCAGTTGATGAAAAAATTGCCCCTTTCCCATTATCATTATTTATCATTAACAATTCAGTCTCATCAAAAATAAAGCAATTTTGAGTAATCTCTGATGCTCTAATCTCTACTCCATCAGGAATTGTTCTATATGATTCAGAGCAAATTTGTGTGGGCAAAACAAGTACTTTGACATCTAGATTTCGACGCAAAACTGATAGTAATTGTTCATTACATTCAGCTAATAATCCAAAACCCCATTGGTCTGCCATTATTTTAATTGATGATTTTGAACCTTCAATCATAGTTTGGAGTTGAGCCAAGACATTATTTGCACCAAGTTCAAAGTATCTTTTTTCTTCAGACCCTCTTGACTTTCTACTTTCTTCACTAGCTTTCTTCAAATTTGAAACCAATGTGTTCATTGCATTTACCTTATTGATTTGTTCATGAATGATTCCATCAAATGCATCCTCAGGTGCGATTGCTGTACACATTATTGGCTTACTCTTTGATATTATTGCCAGTTTCTTGTTTTCCAGTTTCAACAGAGTTGGATAAATTTTGGTTCGTGGAGTCTCCGAATAATAAGCTAATTCCCCTGCAGAGATTGTTCCTTTAGCAATCAGGGCTACATATGCCTGTGCTTCATATTTGCTTAATCCGAATTCTTCTAAACTGACCGTCAATGCATGTTCATTTACCATGATTCTACTTGATCTGTTATTAGGTAAAATTGAGAGCTAAATTCCTTTAAACAATTACTCAAAAAAAATCAAAATTGTATCTGTAGGTAGGTGTAACTGTGGTTACTAAATTAATTGTTACAAGACCCTCAAATACAAAATCTAGAACATAACTATTAGATATTATTAGGCGTGTTATTTAACAAAAATAGGTCAATAAGGGGTCAATAACGCATTTTTTTGTTCTAGGTAGATACTTTTATCAAAAAGTGATCACTTTAGGCGTGTTATTAATTGTTAAGTTATCTACCTAGTTTGATATACCTAACAATGCTGTGTTTCCCAACTCTAAAAATCATCAACATTCTTTGATTAAACGAATCCTTTTGGATTATCTTACTGCATTGCAATCATTTTATTGTACAGACAAACTTTCATTTTCAACTCATGAATCATGTTCTCTCTTTTGTGAGACATGACATGCTCACCAAACATTCTCTTGAATGCAGAAAATACTGATTCAACAATCCATCTATCTCCATAGCTTACACTGTTCCTCCATAATTCATAATTGAATAATTGAGCCAGAACAGCTTTTCGTCTAGGATAACAGTCAGTGCTAACTGATGAGTTCTTTCTTGTTTTGATTCCAGGAATTACACCTTCATGATACAAATATGAAAAACAATCCTTGGCATCATATGCACCATCAGCTAGTGTCTTGATTACATCTCCAGACTCTTTTGATTGCTCAACTAGTGATATGAAATGTTTTGAATCATGTGACTTGTCATCTGTAATCTCTAAACCTGTGATTTGTTTAGATTTCACATCCACTGCAACATGAATCTTCAAGAATCCTCTTCTTTTCTGCCATTTCTGCCTCATCCACTCACCACGATTGGCAACCTTGACTCCCGTACTGTCAATTGCAATGACGATGTCTTTTCCAAGTTTTGGATTCATCTTGATATTGAGTTTGCTGACACGCTTCCAGATTGCAGAATATGTTGGTGTTTTTGATTTTTCTTTCAGGTGTGATTTTATCAAACCTTCAGTTTGTCTGAATGGCAGATGCAAATAGAGGTGACAGTATCCCAATGCCTCCATGAATGATTCGGGATAAACGAATTGACGTCCTTCCTTTTTGTGGTTCATCTCTTTGAGTTCTGTACCCCACTGTTCCATGGCATCAAAAGACAGCATGATTTCCCCACGTCTAACTAGTGATGTGTTGTATTTTTTCCAATTCCTATTCATGGAATCATACAAAATGTTCTGATCTAAACCTTGATTGGTAGAATTAGTTGGACAAACTAGTCATGTTAGGAAACACAGCACCTAACAATGTTCCGACAAAGCTAAATTGTTAAATAACGATTCAAAATGAAATAATTTTAGTAACTTTCTATATTCTTTATTCCTACTAAGAGTAATCATTAGTCTTAGTAACTTTAAACAAAGAACATTTTACAATTTCTTTCTCCATACACCACCCCAACAAAAAGTTTAAAGATCGATTGAAACTAGTATGGTGTAAGAAAGACGTTTGTCCTTGTACAAGATTTCTTCACAAACGTGATCACCTTTCTCACATTTGATCAATTCAGATCTTATCATGACATGAACAGTACTTGGGAAAGTAACTACCCAACATCCCCCAAATAATATTCTGATTTGATTTTTCTAAACGAATCAACAATAATGATTCCAAATACAGTACTTGGGAAAGTAACTACCCAACATCCCCCAAATAATATTCTGATTTGATTTTTCTAAACGAATCAACAATAATGATTCCAAATATACACTTGAGAGTCTCAATTGTAATGATTGGGTTTGTATGTGAAATGGAATGGTTATTTCTCAACGTACAATTTGCAATTATCCATGCATTAAACAAAATCAAAGGATAAAAAAAGTATAAGAATCTTACACAATGATTCATACTGCACGTTCTTGGCCTGAATTTTTCCACACATGCATAACCTGTTTCTATTCCCCATCTTTTGCGATACTCTTCTGGAAGAGTACATAGATTCCAAAATATCTTCTTTATTCTAAGATTAGTTGCAAACACCATATACTGATCCGTAAGATTTGATTTTGTTACATTTGGGTTTGAAAGAATCACTAGAGTAAATGATTCGATGTGCTTTGATGTAGAATGAATTCTATATTCTGAAATTGATTCTCTATTGCCTGCAACATATTGGATGATTGCCTTTTTGATTCCAGGTGTTTTTCTTGCTGGCATGATAAATGTATCGTGGTTTTGTTTTATTTCATGAATTACTGCAGTTGAGAAAAATTCTCTATCTAAAAGAACTAGACGTGTCTTGATACAATTTCTGCTACAATCAGACAGTAATTTACGCACGATTACTCCCTTTGAATCACCTTTTCTGATTGGGACAGCACCAATTTGTGCCCTACACTGCTTATCTACACATTAGACCTCTTGCGCAATTAGAAGGGTTTTTGACAGTATTTTGAATTTTGATCAGATTTGTGCCTAAAAATTCAATATTGGTGAATTTTTGGAAATACTCTTCCTCAGAATTTACGCCTAGGAATAATTACGCAAGAGGTCTATTGTATTGTCCCATATCCTTCAAATGCGTCAGTTCCATTCTTTGGTTTTGATTTTACCAGATATGGAGAATCTGTTTTGTCATATCGTGGGATGAAATGCTTGTCAATTGCAACAGTCACTGGTTTGCAAAGAAATCCCATCTTTTTCAAATGTAAAATGGTTTGATCAATTCCACCATACAGTGAAAGTAACATCTTTTCTTGAGGTATCTTTACAATGTGTTTTCGAATCCAAGATCCAGATGGAATAGAGGCATTTGATTTTATTTTTAATCTCTTTGCAGTTGATTCAGAGTAACAATTCTCAATACATGAGGACATGATAAAACGATGTGCATCATCTGAATTGTATTTTGCATTACTTTTTTGTGAACAAGAAAATAACAATGTGGTAGACATTATTTTAGCAATATTTGCAAATGCGGTGCATGTAGAATGTTTAATGTGTGCAAAAGTAACATTAGAATAATTCACAATTGATGGAGCCGCACACCTCCATCAAGCTTTTTCTATCATCATTATTTTATCAAATGATCAAAAACCAGTTTCTGATGAATAATTGTGTTACTTTCCCAAGTACTGAGACTTGAATTGATGAGAAGACAAACTGTAATTGTAAAGTAGAAATTTTTAACCTACTTTTCATTTTCATTTTCTACAAAATTTAATGTATCTTCAAGACTGTTATACACTGTAACTATTATCTCATTTAGATGATCTTCAATCGAAAATATATATTGCATATTTTCTTCTGTTTTGTCCAACTCTTCTAATGCCTTGAGATCAAATGATTTTATTTTTTTTAGAAATTCACCTTTTAACATATTGTTTATTCTTAATCTTTCTTCTTCAAACTCTTTTAGTAATTCTTCAAGATGATTTGCTACAGTTGGTGTTATGTTTTGAATTATTTCTATTTGTGATTTGTATTCTAGCGTACTTTTCTTAATTGTTTCAAGCATTATATGAAATGCTGTTTCTGCATTTCAGGATTGTATTTTTTACTTTCTAATTTTATTACATCCGAATCTGTACTTATGCGACTTTCCTTTCTACTTTCTTTTAGACTTGATACGAATTTACGTATGTGTTTTACTCTATTTTCAATGTCTTTCATTATACAGAATATTTTGTACCAACTTATCAATGATTGGATAAAATTTGATATTTTGTTATTCTTGTTTTATTTTACGTTTGAATTTATAACGTCAAAAATTCTTCTACTGCATTTCCATGAACATATTCTAATCGCAATTTTTCTTTAAATAACCCTTTTTTGACAAAATGGAGTAATGGGATTGCTGGATTATGGCAATAATGGTTTCATGTACTCTGATAAATCTAAAAAGTCGAGAAAAAAGAAAAATAGTGTCTTTGCAGATGGCTTTTCACTACCAGTAGAACCAAAAAGAAAATCATCATCTTATACAACTCCAAAAAAGAAAACCACGAAAAACTAAACTACATGTTAAAAAATCTGAAACCTATTTTGGAATTGACGGACAAGGATTAGAGGATTCAATTAAAGGAATGCAAACAATGTATCATGATGTTAGAAACTTCAAACAGAATGTAAGAAATACAAAAACAAAAAAGATTCATGATGAGGTAACAGCACACAAAAAACAAGAAAAATTAAACCGTCAAAGAATCCAAGATGATGCATATCTCAAAAAAAGAGAACTGGAGAGAAAACAAAAAATCAGAATAAGAGAGGCCGAGCAACTACGAAAAAAACAACATGCAATACTTGACAAATACGGTTATGTTGAGGGCAGAAAGATTTTGGCAAAAAAGGCATCAATGAAACCATCGTTATTTTCAAGACTGAGAAGAAGGGTAGTTGGATATTCAGTACTTGGGAAAGTAACTACCCAACATCCCCCAAATAATATTCTGATTTGATTTTTCTAAACGAATCAACAATAATGATTCCAAATATACACTTGAGAGTCTCAATTGTAATGATTGGATTTGTATGTGAAATGGAATGGTTATTTCTCAACGTACAATTTGCAATTATCCATGCATTAAACAAAATCAAAGGATAAAAAAAGTATAAGAATCTTACACAATGATTCATACTGCACGTTCTTGGCCTGAATTTTTCCACACATGCATAACCTGTTTCTATTCCCCATCTTTTGCGATACTCTTCTGGAAGAGTACATAGATTCCAAAATATCTTCTTTATTCTAAGATTAGTTGCAAACACCATATACTGATCCGTAAGATTTGATTTTGTTACATTTGGGTTTGGAAGAATCACTAGAGTAAATGATTCGATATGCTTTGATGTAGAATGAATTCTATATTCTGAAATTGATTCTCTATTGCCTGCAACATATTGGATGATTGCCTTTTTGATTCCAGGTGTTTTTCTTGCTGGCATGATAAATGTATCGTGGTTTTGTTTTATTTCATGAATTACTGCAGTTGAGAAAAATTCTCTATCTAAAAGAACTAGACGTGTCTTGATACAATTTCTGCTACAATCAGACAGTAATTTACGCACGATTACTCCCTTTGAATCACCTTTTCTGATTGGGACAGCACCAATTTGTGCCCTACACTGCTTATCTACACATTAGACCTCTTGCGTAATTATTCCTAGGCGTAAATTCTGAGGAAGAGTATTTCCAAAAATTCTCCAATATTGAATTTTTAGGCACAAATCTGATCAAAATTCAAAATACTGTCAAAAACCCTTCTAATTGCGCAAGAGGTCTATTGTATTGTCCCATATCCTTCAAATGCGTCAGTTCCATTCTTTGGTTTTGATTTTACCAGATATGGAGAATCTGTTTTGTCATATCGTGGGATGAAATGCTTGTCAATTGCAACAGTCACTGGTTTGCAAAGAAATCCCATCTTTTTCAAATGTAAAATGGTTTGATCAATTCCACCATACAGTGAAAGTAACATCTTTTCTTGAGGTATCTTTACAATGTGTTTTCGAATCCAAGATCCAGATGGAATAGAGGCATTTGATTTTATTTTTAATCTCTTTGCAGTTGATTCAGAGTAACAATTCTCAATACATGAGGACATGATAAAACGATGTGCATCATCTGAATTGTATTTTGCATTACTTTTTTGTGAACAAGAAAATAACAATGTGGTAGACATTATTTTAGCAATATTTGCAAATGCGGTACATGTAGAATGTTTAATGTGTGCAAAAGTAACATTAGAATAATTCGCAATTGATGGAGCCGCACACCTCCATCAAGCTTTTTCTATCATCATTATTTTATCAAATGATCAAAAACCAGTTTCTGATGAATAATTGTGTTACTTTCCCAAGTACTGATATTAGATATGGTTGTACAGAAAAAGAAAATTGATGGTCATTGGTGGTTGGTCAACTCTGAGGACGGATCTAAAACTTTGTTGACTGTTAAAAAAGTAAAAAATATCAGCATCTAGTAAAAACCTAGTTTTTTTATTCTCTGAAATTGCACCATATCATTGAAAATAACACGAATTAATTGGGAAAAGACAATAATTTTGTCCTTTCTCTTTGCAATTATTGGCATTGCAACAGGTGGAATAATTGAACATTCTTTTCCTGATGCATATGGTGCTTCAAGACATGACCTAAAAAATATCAAAATTAAAATCAATCAGGCAGAAGACAAGGTAGAATATTTAGAGTCTAAAATAGAACAACAAAAAACAACAATATCAGACAAGGAAGAAATCCTAACCCAAAAACAAAATATTCTTAGAGAACTTAGAAAAATAGCAGATGATTCATCAAGTCATAAAAATAAGATTAGTGATGCAAAAAAGGCAATAAGAACCGCTGAAAAATCACTAAAAGATGAAAACAAAAAATACATAGACTTTTTCAATGAAAAGTCACAACAAGTCAAAACAATACAATCCCTTGAATCACTCTTAGTAAAATCTGAAAAATTACTAAAACTCCAAGGACTAGATAACAAAATAATCGGAATAGAGTTATCTAAAACATGCATCACACTAATTAAAAACAACATGGATTCAGCATGTCCAACATATGAAGAATTATTGCTCCTTGATGATTCCAACACTGACATATCTGGAAGATTCATTTATGACGAGTCAGGATTTTATCATAGAGACACACCACAATTACAAAATTCTCACAGGTGGTATGACTTTGTTAATTATCCTATACTAATAGTTGATCCTCCTTCCGGGTACAATCTAAGCACGATTGAGATACTACCAAATCTTGACACATATGTCATGGCACAATCAAATGTCTCATCTGAAAATTTCTCAAGAACCATATACCATGACAGATATATCGATAACTGTAAAACCGCAAAGATCAATTCTGCTAATTGGAAATTCCTTCTCCCTGATACTATAGCCCACATGAGAAGCGGATGCACCGAAAGCAGCACCAATTATGATGAGGTAGAGATAATTTTTACTCCTTTAACACCTATTGACATCACACAATCACCAAATTATCAATATGAACAATGGCTCATTCATTCAAAGGAGTTGTGTAAGGTAAAATGTTAAAATTCTTTTGTACCTGTGGGCATTCAAGAGGGAATCATGCAGAATCCACACAACCTAAAAGCCAAGTAGGAGGGTGTCATTCCTGTAAGTGCTGTAAGTATTATTCAGACGGAAAGAGAAACAAGAATACAAGTAACCAATATGCAAAACTAGGATTAAGAACCATCTTACCACCTGTTGCAACACTAATTTTATCTATTCTTTTGATAGGTGAAATAGATAATGTTTTCAGTGGATTGGGGGAAATCTTTTTTACAATTGCATTTTTTGTCACATTCTTATATTTTGCAATTCTAAAACCATTAGACAAACTATCTAAGAAAATCCTATCAAGATGAGCACAAAGAAACGATGCAAGAAATGCAACAAGGGAATTTTAAAAAATACTCAATGGTCTCTGTTATCCTCTAATCATCTGCTAAAATGTAATAACTGTGGTACTTTTGAAAGACATGATACCACTAGAAAGAAAACATCAATGTTTTTCAAGTAATCGAGGATCTATTTAATAATCTTATTTTTACTCAAAACATATGAGCATTTCATTGTTTTTGGGTGCTGGTGCATCAGTTCCATTTGGTATGCCAACAACTAAACAATTTAAGGAAAAACTATCAGGCATACCAGAAATTCAAGATGAGGCCCTCATGAAAGAACTTTTGAGTGCTCCTGACTTAGAAGACATAGAACATATACTACAGGCAATCGAGGACATTGAAAATATAGACAAACACGGTAAGATGTTTTTGGAACGCCTATTATTTACATCTGAACAAAAATTACCAGAACTAAATTTTGATGAATTGTTAAATAGTTTGGATTCTTGCAGACGCAAAATCATCAAACATATTTACAAACTTTACTCATTCGATAATACAAACATAGAAAAAGTCAAAACGCACTATGATCCAATTTTCAGAATTTTGGATTCAAAAAAAATTCATGTTTTTACCACGAATTATGATCAAGTTGTTGAAGAATATGTACGAGATAATGACAGATTAACGCCAAATGATGGCTTTGAACACGACAAAAGCGCCACCAAAAATTTTTTTAATTCAGATTCTTTTGACACAAACAGCAATGATGGAAAGACACAAGTCAACATTTACAAATTACATGGTTCTCTTAACTGGAAAAAAGTGGATGGTAAAATCATACGACAGGAAGGAGAAGAACAAAATCAAAATGAATCTGAAAACATATTGATCTATCCAACACTAAACCCAAAAAATGGATTAGATGAAGAACCACATAAAGCAATTTACAGTAAATTTAAAGCACATATTGAGAATACAAATATTTTTGTTGTAATTGGATATTCATTTAGAGACAAGCCCATAAATGATATTTTCAAGAAGTTTGTAGAGTTAGGAAAAATATTAATCATCATATCGCCTACAGTAAATTCTGATCTTAAGGATATTGATTTTATCTCAAATGATAATTCAGTTTTAGTTCCTATTACTGATGAAATTATTGCCGAAGGTCATGAAATGACACAAATTTTAGAAGAAGGGGACAAATTAGTTGAACAGAAAACACAAAAAAAGAGAATATGGAGGCTTATCTTGCAAAAGAAAACACTTCAAAAACCGATAGGGAATTTCTACAACTAAAGGAAGAAGTAGATAATATAGAAAGGGAACTTGCGAGTATATCTAATAGACAAATGGATCAACATGTAGGGCTTCAAAATTTATTTCCTCTGCGTGATTTAAACATTTACAAAATACCAAAAGAAATAGAATATGTTAATGCGGGCATTATTGGTTGTATTTCGATGGGTATGATTTAAGTTAAAAAACACATATACACAAAAAAATGCCTTCGGCGTTATTCAATCATCAAAAACGTAATTCTATTTTTATCTGATTATTAATGGCGTAAAATTCATGGGAAATTTTTCTTAACCTAATCTAACATTCTAATGCTTTCTAGATATGTTGAATCATCTTTAGATTCATAAATTGTATTTTTGAATCCTTACATCATGGTCTGCAAGGGAGCCTGTACCCAATACAAGGCAAAAAGAATTCACGGCATAAATCGATACATACAAGGACAAAAGATGTGCTCTGTCTGCGATATTTTTGTATGGTGGGATGGCAAACACTGCCCTTGCTGCAACTTTGTATTGAGAACAAGGCCACGCAACACCAAAAACAGAAGGCAGTTGCAGATGATTTTGACAAGCAGAAGAATCTAATTCAAAGTTGTTTTCTTTAAAAATTAAGAAGAAATGATAAGAAAACCTCTTGTTGAACAAATTCATGATGCGGTAAAGTCTGGAACACTTCCAAGTAAATTTTCTGCAAAAGACGTAAGGAAGAAAATCAAAGGATTTGCAGATTCAACATACGATACATTTTTGCCAAAGCACAGGAAAGGAAACCCAGGAAACTATAACGAATACTTCAAAAGAATTTCTTCTGGTATGTATTCAGTTATCTGAATTTTAGATTCTAATTTAGTTTGCACAACGTACATTGCTTTATCGGAAGTTGAGGGTTGTTATCGTGTATTGACTTTGCAAATAACACTGCATCATTTTTGTTACTGAAGAAGGCCCAAGCATCTACAGGGTATTCAAAAACACGTTCACCTTTGAACAGTTTGTGTATTCCTATTTGATGAATCAGGATACGTGGACTTCGTTTATCATAATACACTGCATATTTGGTCAATTTTTCAATTTTATACAATTCATCAGACATGGCAAAATTATATTTTTAATGATTAATAATATGTCTGATCAATACTTACTAAAACATACCATCACACTTTCATGTCAGGGTTTGTAACATCTAGAAAAATTTCTTCATCACGTGGTTCAGATTGATCTCATAGTTTTCTTCTCTGCCCGTATAGATTACCTGCTTTGCACGTTTCTTTATCTGCGCCTTTGTTATCTTGAACTTTTTGATGCACGTGGCAATGTCTTCCTTGTCTCTCTCGTTTAGTCTGCCAATTTTCGTCACGATAATATCTAACGGGTCTAGAGTCTTGAGCTTCATGTTTTTCATCTTCGTTCTGACGGGTCTGCTGTTTGCAAGATAATCCTCAGGTAGGTCTTGGCTGAATACCATCCCATTGTTCCAGGTATCGACTTTGAATCCGTGAGGAACTATATCCAAAACCCTGTGAAATTCAGAATAATCTTCTGCAGGAATCGTAAAATCTACGTCAATTGTAGATTCTTTTGCGTTGTGAAGGGTCATCGCAGTGCCTCCCACTGCCACGACTGTAATCTTACGCTCAAGTTCCTTATCCAATTCCTCTAGAAAGTCCAAGAGCACCTGCTTATTCAATGACATCATACAGCCTCATCTTCTTCTCTACGTCCTTTAGGCTCAAATCAATTTCTTTCTGACTAGTCTTTACTTTACGAATTGTCGTGTGCTTGAGCTCTTCTAATGCCCGTGTCAGTTCTTCTGCGGGCTTTATTGCATCTAAGATCTTTAGTATTTCATACAGTCTTTTTAGAACATGGAACTTTGTTGCAAGAAAGACCAATAAATTATAGTTAACATGTTCATTTTTTCCAAGTATTATCGGAATTGCCTCTATCCTTCGTATGCTCTTGTCTTTTAGCAAAATAGACGTTATGATGTATTCAATGCTTATTGGCTTTCCCTTTGTTATTTTGGTTCCAATCTCCTTGTATCCTAGTCTTGCAAGATTGTAAACAATGTTTTGTTCTGATATCTTTGCAGGGTTTGTCTCTTCTTCAGCCCTTATGTTCATTCCATCTTTTAGTGCAGTCATTATCTCTATCCAAAATGTCTGAGGGTTGGAGAGAACTATTTTGTCAGAGAGCATCTCTCTTGCGACATTGATTTCATCCGAGATTAGCAATTCCAAAAACGTTTTTCCGTTGATCAGTATGTGGTCGATTCTTATGTTGTGTCTTTTGTAAAGTATGTTCATTATAGAACGAACAGCTGTGATTTCACCTTCAACATCTTCTTTTCTTTCAGAATATTTCAATAAAAATAACAACTCTATTCTGTTGAGTTTTGCGTTTCTCTCTGGATTGATTATTGAAATGGATTTTATAAAATAGAAATCTTTTAGAACTGTATTTAGTTCTAAAAGCAAAAGCTGAAAGTCCTGTCTTTGTTCAAGAAACATAGTCTTTCTTCTTAGTTCCATCTCTGCAAGCATATCAATTAACAAAGGATTTTCAAAATTTAGAACTGCAATGGATGACCTTCCGATACTTTTGATTCTGATTAAATTTGATCTTTCCATTTCATGTATGGCAGTGTAGATGTTCTTGTAGTCAGCAGACCCATAGATTCGATGTATGTTGTTCTTTATTTCGTTAATTGACATTGGGTTGCCAATCTCTCTGGCAAGAATATCCAATATTTTGTACATATTTTCTCTCATATTCAGGCACCTGTTATGGTAAAAGTACCATATTATTATGGTTTATTACCATATTATTATGGTAAAAGTACTATAAATACATAGTACATGGTCAGTACAATACAAAGTGAGATAGATTACCTAAAATATTTTTCAACAAATAATTTCACTGAAACAAAATATCCTAATTCCAAGAGATGCCATCTAACAACGAATTATTGACGTACATCTTCTTTGTATCTGATGCTCCACATCCTTCACAGAATAACTCAAATCGTAAAGTATAGACTAGTTTGAGTTTATGCTCATCTTTGGATTCTTTGTAGAATGTCAAATTTACTATGCGCACTTCCCGTTCACATTTTTCACAATAAAAGGTCGCATGATCAGTATCATCTATTCTGGCATCAAATTTTCTATGTGTCGATGTAGTATTAGCATGTTCATCATACAGATTTACATATTTTAGACCCATCTCATTATCTATGAATTTCATCAGATCATCATCTTTTGACATAATCTGATTTAATAGACCTCTTGCGTAATTACCAACAAAGCGTGTCGTCTAATCGAATCAATTCATCGGTGTCATGGAATCACAACAAAATCCTTCTGCCGTATCCTGAAATTGACCAGGCCGCATATGATGTCACTGATGCAGTCATAGCGGCGCAGCCTGTTCCTGAAGACATCCTACATTATCCTGAACTTCTTTATCTTTGAGATTGTGTGCTCTACTGTAATCCTGATTCTGGACTGGTTCCTGTTGAACTCCTTTTGCCTTGCAGTCAGTTTTCTGCCTCCTTTGCGCTTGCATGGAAGCACCGGATTGAACTCTGGGAAATTATTCCTCATTCCCTCGTATCCCAGGTCTACAAACGTCTGCAGCCCTTCTGGCAGTGTAGGGCGTTTGAGCTGAAACATCTTGTAGTCATGCGGCCTGCCAGGAGAGTGCGGAGGCTTGTGGACTATCTGGCCGTCAAGGTTTACCGTATACTGGTTCTTGACTGTGTGCATCCCTTCTTGCCCGAGTAGTGCGTCTGTCTCTTCTTTTTGTTCTTCTTTGGCCTTGATATCTGCTGCTCTGATGAGTCAATCATCACGCAAAACCCTGGAAAGTACCGTTCAAGATCCTGTATGGTCCCTATCTTTTTGGATTCGGCGTACATCATCTTCTGGGGGATTGGTATTGAGCCCCTCACTGCAGCCTCCAGGTATTTGATGTTCCTGCAGACGTTGCTCTGGTCAAGGCAAAAGAGGTACCCTGCAAGCTCGTATGTGATGTACATCCTGTAGTATACTAGAAGCATAACTGCCCTGTCCTTGATGGGAAGCTCAAACTTGCGTCCAGCTCCGACTCTTCGTCTCCTCTTCTTAGAGGAGAGTCTCTTTTTCTCTGTGATCTTGTATTTCTTTTCTATCTCAGATGACAAAAAATCAAACTGTTCTAGGCTAATCCCAGTAAATGACTGGAACGCTCCCGGTTTTTTGGCTAGTTTCTTGTATGTTAGCATGAAATAACGAGGATGTTCTCAGCTTTGGATCTTGCTGTGAGTGAATTTGCATAATTTGATCAAATTGTGTTAATTGCGCAAGAGGTCTAATGTCTATGAAGGTCATCACAATCAACCTCATTTTGTTGCTTAGCAAAAAAATCCATAGCATCCTTACATCCTTGTTTTATCAAGTCATCTATGGTTTCTTGAGTAAAATCAACCCATTTGTTTGAGACTGTATTTTCATCGTATCTTCGTTCTATTCGCTTTACATCGATGTGGAATCTACCTTTTAGGAGATCTGTATGTTTTCTTGGTTTTGCAGTACGAAATTTTGAACTTCCTTCTTCTTGTAGGATTTCTTTAAGCTTATCTTTTGAAGCGTCGTCATCTTTTACTAGTTTGATTAGTTTCTCTGCTAAATCAATGTAATCTGTTACAAGTTTCGCAATTTTTTCATCATATCTTGTTTTGTCATGATATCTTATATCACCTAACCGGTCAATTTCACCGTCACGATCCATCGGAATATGATTTTCCTTTGTGGGCCACACATCTATTATGTATACTTCTAGATCTGGAATTTTGGGTGGGCTTTCTCCTTTTCCATCATCTATTATGTCATTCAAAATATCTTCATCAGATTTATCAGAAAGTCCTGTTCTTTTCTCCCAATACTTCTTGTGCTCGCTTATCAATTCCCTTAATGGTGTGTTGCTTAAAATACCACCATCCCAAAAATACTGTGTTATGGTTTCGTCGTTATTTTTAGAGTCTAGCTTTTTTGTTTCTATTTTGGTATAGTCATAATGTACTGGCACTGATGCACTTGCCATAAGGTGTTCTGCGGTTATGCCTTCATGTTCTATGACATAACCATCAATATCTTTGTCCAAAATCTCATCATACACCTTGGAGTATTCTGTTTTTCTTGTCTTGTCTCCTTTCTTCTTGTAGCTGTCAAATGTAACTGCTGCACCTTCCTGAACATCAACGCTTACAACGACGAGTCTTGGTTCTTTAGTCTCTTCCTTTTCTTTATCATCATAAAAATCTGTTTTTATGGGAAAATTAACAAACTTATCTCCGTTAACCTCATGCTCTAAGCTGTTCTTTAGTTGCGTATTGTCATATCGGAACCAAGTATTAGGCGTCACATTTGGTAAACTATCAAAGAAAGGATAATAGTCAAAAAATCTATAATCTAGCAGCGTTGTAGGAGAAGAAAATACATTTTCTACTCCCCTGTAAAGAAAGTATTTTGTAGAATAATATCTTCTTGTGGCTTCGCCTCCCAAACCAGTCTCATATAGTTTTGCAAGAGGTGGCGTGGCAGAAGCCAAATGATTCCAGAAATCTTTTAGTCTTTGTGCTGAGCCTTTCCACGTTTTATTTTTTTTTACATAGCTTACCAATAAGGCTCCATTTATGGCACCAATAGATGTGCCTGCAACTATGTCAAATAGTGGTCTTTTGTTTTGCCTTCCGTCCTCTTCATCTTGTTTAGTCAGTATCTTACATAGTGCCTCAAAAACACCTGCTTCATAGGCGCCAAGCGCGCCTCCTCCCTGAAAAACAAGAGCCCTGTGAGGTGGTGGTGAAAGTGTTGTTTTGTTTTCGTTATTCTCAACCAATGGTTTTGAGGCTATAGCATATCCATATAAATGAGACTTGGGCATAATGATTTACAAAAATAAATCCAAATGATTCTAACAGCAAAGCATTCTTTTTACAATTCTTGGATTCTCATTACCTGCAACACAGTTGTAGTACACTGCAAGCTGGTACACCAAAACACAAACCAGAGCAAATGACTTTACATTCTCAAGTCCTTTTACTGGCAATGTCCTTATGTTGAATATGTCTTTGACAATCTCAAATAACGGCTCGATTGACACCTTTCTCTGAGAGTACAACTCTTGACCTTCTTTGGAATCATAAAACTCTGCCAGCTTTATTCTGTCTGGCGGCGTAGATGGATATACTTTGACTGGACAGATCAGTCTCAGATTTTTCTCGTTGCTGCAATGGTACAGATTGCCATCATCATACGCAGGATCTGCCAATATGTTTTGGAACAGCCCTGCAAGTGAATCAACTAGTGTACCATACGGTTTGCCGTCATGAGCATTTGCAGTGCTGATACAGGTAGACAGTGGAACTATCAGTTTGCCAGTGGAACAACTCATGTGCAGTTTGTATCCAAATGTCCAGCCCCTTGATTTGGAATAACCCCACTTGGCATCAGTGTCAATTCCTGCAATTGGAAGACGATTTTGTTTGATGTCAGATTTGTGCCATACTGGGCCTGCGGCTTGCAGCATTGTGCTATCAACTGATGCAGATGTATCATCTACTAATCTTTCTGAGACAAACAGATTTCCCATGTTGTTGATGATGGTACTAATTGGCAACACTTGGAATCTTCTGTCAATTGTTCTTCTGTCTGGAATTTGCTGTAGCCTGCAGGCCTTGAGCAATTTGTCATTATTACATTTGATGAACAAGAAATAGTGCAGTGTATTGTTACTTGGAATTCTCATCCATGATTTTATGATGTATAGTTGTACCATCAGAATGGTTGGATAAACATACGGTCTTCCACGCCTAATTACATCCTCATACAGAGACAATGCTCTGATCAAATACAAAACACCAATAAGAAATGACTGACATCTTATGTTGCTAGGGATTCTTGTTTGTTTTGGCATTTCCAATGAATAAAACATACTGAGATCCTTAGCTTTTTTGATTGCAATAATTTAAGAAATTGATTAAAAATTGGAAATCATTATGCCCAAGTCTCAACTATCTACTCTTTTTTGTTTGCTTTGTTATCACATGCAAATCATAAAGGAAATATCATGAAATTGGAGTAGATTCGTATCCATCACCGAAAGGATCTTTTGGTTTGAACTCTTGGAATTCTATCTTTTGTCCTCTGTTTTTTCCCATTCTCCAAGCTTCAATAGAAAAATTATGTGCAAGTAGTGCATCATCAGGTCTCTTATCTCCGTCATCAGTATAGTATCGAATGTAAAATCCTCCTCCTGCAAGTTTGGATTTTTCTGTTAATTCATTAGAAAATTGGTCTGCAATCCATTCTATAGCTTCAAAATCTTTAGCTGGAAGAATGATTCTCTTGAATTTATTTGGACCTTCCATGTGTGGACGTGTTATCAAATCTTTGGTGTATTCCATCATCCAAGTTTTGTCTCGCATGGTACGATTCTCTCTTCTAAGTTTCTGTACTTCCTCTCGTTTTGGATGAGGGATTCCTGGTCTTGTCAATGTAGTATATTTCAAACATCTTGAACCGTATTCTGCTTGTAATTCCTGAACTTGATGAGTACCTCCACCCTGATCAACTACAGCCTGTTTGATGTCGTATGTATCCATCCATTCAGCAACTTCCTCGTATTGTTCATGAACATTACTGGTCTCAATTTTTTTTGCGTTGATTAATCGAAATACAGGCCAATAATCATTTAGAGCTTGGTAAATCCATTTGACAGTTCTTAGGCCTGCTGTGTTTCCTAACATGACTAGTTTATCCAACTAATTCTACCAATCAAGGTTTGGATCAGAACATTTTGTA
The DNA here is from genome assembly GCA_965247045.1 of Candidatus Nitrosopumilus sp. Classification (GTDB taxonomy): domain Archaea; phylum Thermoproteota; class Nitrososphaeria; order Nitrososphaerales; family Nitrosopumilaceae; genus Nitrosopumilus. Next base: position 21,980 of record CBDFGF010000006.1, on the reverse strand, counting down.
CAATTTCATGAATAGAAATTGGAAAAAATACAACCAATCCCTTGTAAGAAGAGGAGAAATCATGCTCTCCTTTGATGCCATGGAACAGTGGGGTACAGAACTCAAAGAGATGAATCGCAGAAAAGAAGGACACCAGTACGTCTATCCTGAGAGTTTCATGGAAGCACTAGGGTATTGCCATGCGTATCTGCATCTCCCCTACAGACAAACAGAGGGACTGATAAAATCACACCTGAAAGAAAAATCAAAAACACCGACATATTAGACCTCTTGCGCAATTAACACAATTTGATCAAATTATGCAAATTCACTCACAGCAAGATCCAAAGCTGAGAACATCCTCGTTATTTCATGCTAACATACAAGAAACTAGCCAAAAAACCGGGAGCGTTCCAGTCATTTACTGGGATTAGCCTAGAACAGTTTGATTTTTTGTCATCTGAGATAGAAAAGAAATACAAGATCACAGAGAAAAAGAGACTCTCCTCTAAGAAGAGGAGACGAAGAGTCGGAGCTGGACGCAAGTTTGAGCTTCCCATCAAGGACAGGGCAGTTATGCTTCTAGTATACTACAGGATGTACATCACATACGAGCTTGCAGGGTACCTCTTTTGCCTTGACCAGAGCAACGTCTGCAGGAACATCAAATACCTGGAGGCTGCAGTGAGGGGCTCAATACCAATCCCCCAGAAGATGATGTACGCCGAATCCAAAAAGATAGGGACCATACAGGATCTTGAACGGTACTTTCCAGGGTTTTGCGTGATGATTGACTCATCAGAGCAGCAGATATCAAGGCCAAAGAAGAACAAAAAGAAGAGACAGACGCACTACTCGGGCAAGAAGGGATGCACACAGTCAAGAACCAGTATACGGTAAACCTTGACGGCCAGATAGTCCACAAGCCTCCGCACTCTCCTGGCAGGCCGCATGACTACAAGATGTTTCAGCTCAAACGCCCTACACTGCCAGAAGGGCTGCAGACGTTTGTAGACCTGGGATACGAGGGAATGAGGAATAATTTCCCAGAGTTCAATCCGGTGCTTCCATGCAAGCGCAAAGGAGGCAGAAAACTGACTGCAAGGCAAAAGGAGTTCAACAGGAACCAGTCCCAGTACTTGGGAAAGTAACTACCCAACATCCCCCAAATAATATTCTGATTTGATTTTTCTAAACGAATCAACAATAATGATTCCAAATATACACTTGAGAGTCTCAATTGTAATGATTGGATTTGTATGTGAAATGGAATGGTTATTTCTCAACGTACAATTTGCAATTATCCATGCATTAAACAAAATCAAAGGATAAAAAAAGTATAAGAATCTTACACAATGATTCATACTGCACGTTCTTGGCCTGAATTTTTCCACACATGCATAACCTGTTTCTATTCCCCATCTTTTGCGATACTCTTCTGGAAGAGTACATAGATTCCAAAATATCTTCTTTATTCTAAGATTAGTTGCAAACACCATATACTGATCCGTAAGATTTGATTTTGTTACATTTGGGTTTGGAAGAATCACTAGAGTAAATGATTCGATATGCTTTGATGTAGAATGAATTCTATATTCTGAAATTGATTCTCTATTGCCTGTAACATATTGGATGATTGCCTTTTTGATTCCAGGTGTTTTTCTTGCTGGCATGATAAATGTATCGTGGTTTTGTTTTATTTCATGAATTACTGCAGTTGAGAAAAATTCTCTATCTAAAAGAACTAGACGTGTCTTGATACAATTTCTGCTACAATCAGACAGTAATTTACGCACGATTACTCCCTTTGAATCACCTTTTCTGATTGGGACGGCACCAATTTGTGCCCTACACTGCTTATCTACACATTGTATTGTCCCATATCCTTCAAATGCGTCAGTTCCATTCTTTGGTTTTGATTTTACCAGATATGGAGAATCTGTTTTGTCATATCGTGGGATGAAATGCTTGTCAATTGCAACAGTCACTGGTTTGCAAAGAAATCCCATCTTTTTCAAATGTAAAATGGTTTGATCAATTCCACCATACAGTGAAAGTAACATCTTTTCTTGAGGTATCTTTACAATGTGTTTTCGAATCCAAGATCCAGATGGAATAGAGGCATTTGATTTTATTTTTAATCTCTTTGCAGTTGATTCAGAGTAACAATTCTCAATACATGAGGACATGATAAAACGATGTGCATCATCTGAATTGTATTTTGCATTACTTTTTTGTGAACAAGAAAATAACAATGTGGTAGACATTATTTTAGCAATATTTGCAAATGCGGTGCATGTAGAATGTTTAATGTGTGCAAAAGTAACATTAGAATAATTCGCAATTGATGGAGCCGCACACCTCCATCAAGCTTTTTCTATCATCATTATTTTATCAAATGATCAAAAACCAGTTTCTGATGAATAATTGTGTTACTTTCCCAAGTACTGAGTCCAGAATCAGGATTACAGTAGAGCACACAATCTCAAAGATAAAGAAGTTCAGGATAATGTAGGATGTCTTCAGGAACAGGCTGCGCCGCTATGACTGCATCAGTGACATCATATGCGGCCTGGTCAATTTCAGGATACGGCAGAAGGATTTTGTTGTGATTCCATGACACCGATGAATTGATTCGATTAGACGACACGCTTTGTTGGTAATTACGCAAGAGGTCTTTTGTATTCGTATTCTGCCTTTCCCATGAGATTGGTTTCGTGATTTTAATAAATAAAGATAGTGAAAAGTGATGATTAAAAGTAGATATAATCATTTTAAAATAGGCGCAAATCTACTGTATTTCAGATGAAGATTGATCACATTGCAATTGCAGTAAATGATGTAGAGGAATCCGCCAAAGTATACCAACAAGCACTAGGTGTTGATAGTGTAGAATTTGAAACTATTGAAACAGAAGGTGTCAAAGTAGCAATTATTCATCTTGAAAATGGTAGAATTGAGTTAATGCAACCAACAAATGATACTAGCCCCATCAAAAAATTCTTGGAGAAAAAAGGACAAGGCTTGCATCATATGGCATTAGAGACCGATAACATTGAAGGTGAAGTGGAACGAATGGAAGGATGTGGTATACAGTTCTTAGGTAAAATAAGACTTGGCTCTGCAGGAACCAAAGTTACCTTTATTCATCCAAAATCACTTTATGGTGTGTTGGCAGAACTTTGTTCTCATCCTAAAGTCTAAAGGGTCAGGGGGAAGACAAATGCTTCCCCCGATAAAACATCAACCGATGTTAGTTTGTCGATCTATATACTTGAGACTTGGGCATAATGATTTCCAATTTTTAATCAATTTCTTAAATTATTGCAATCAAAAAAGCTAAGGATCTCAGTATGTTTTGTTCATTGGAATGCCAAAACAAACAAGAATCCCTAGTAACATAAGATGTCAGTCATTTCTTATTGGTGTTTTGTATTTGATCAGAGCGTTGTCTCTGTATGAGGATGTAATTAGGCGTGGAAGACCGTATGTCTATCCAACTATTTTGATGGTACAACTATACATCATAAAATCATGGATGAGGATTCCAAGTAACAATACACTGCACTATTTCTTGTTCATCAAATGTAATAATGATAAATTGCTCAAGGTTTGCAGGCTACAGCAAATTCCAGACAGAAGAACAATTGACAGAAGATTCCAAGTGTTGCCAATTCGCGGTATGATTAGTACCATGTGCTGTGTTTCCTAACATGACTAGTTTGTCCAACTAATTCTACCAAACAAGCTTTAGATCAGAATATTTTGTATGATTCCATGAATAGAAATTGGAAAAATGCAACGAATCACTAGTAAGACGTGGAGAAATCATGTTGTCTTTTGATGCTATAGACTCATGGAACACAGAACTCAAGGAGATGAACCACAAAAAGGAAGGACGTCAATTTGTTTATCCTGAATCATTCATGGAGGCACTAGGGTGCTGTCATCTCTATTTGCATCTGCCATTCAGACAAACTGAAGGTCTGATAAAATCACACCTAAAAAACAAATCAAAAGCACCGACATATTCTGCCATTTGGAAGCGTGTCAGCAAACTCAATATCAAGATGAATCCAAAACTGGGAGAAGACATCGTCATTGCAATAGACAGTACGGGAGTCAAGGTTGCAGACAGAGGAGAATGGATGAGACAGAAATGGCAGAAAAGACGTGGTTTCTTGAAGATTCATGTTGCAGTAGATGTGAAATCTAAACAGATTACAGGTTTAGAAATAACAGATGACAAGTCACATGATTCAAAACATTTCATATCTCTGGTACAGCAATCAAAAGAGTTTGGAAATATAGTCAAGACACTAGCTGATGGTGCATATGACGCCAAGGATTGTTTTTCATATTTGTACCATGAAGGTATAATTCCTGGAATCAAAACAAGAAAGAACTCATCAGTTAACACTGACTGCTACCCAAGACGAAAAGCTGTTCTAGCTCAATTATTCAACTATGAATTATGGAGGAATAGCGTAAGCTATGGAGATAGATGGATTGCAGAATCCGTGTTTTCTGCATTCAAGAGAATGTTTGGTGAACACGTAACATCGCACAAAAGAGAGAATATGATTCATGAGTTGAAAATGAAAGTTTGTCTGTACAACAAGATGATTACAATGCAGTAAGATATCCAAAAGGATTCGTTTAATCAAAGAATGTTGATGATTTTCAGAGTTGAGAAACACAGCACAATCCGGTGCTGCCATGCAAGCGCAAAGGAGGCAGAAAACTGACTGCAAGGCAAAAGGAGTTCAACAGAAACCAGTCCAGAATCAGGATTACAGTAGAGCACACCATTGCCCATATCAAGAAGTTCAGGGTAATGCAGGATGTCTTCAGGAACAGGCTGCGCCGCTATGACTGCATCAGCGACATCATATGCGGCTTGGTCAATTTCAGGATACGGTGGAAAGAGAATTTTGTTGTGATTCCATGACCTGATGAATCAGTTTGGTTAAATGACGCGTTTTGTTGGTAATTACGCAAGAGGTCTAATGTGTAGATAAGCAGCAGTGTAGGGCACAAATTGGTGCTGTCCCAATCAGAAAAGGTGATTCAAAGGGAGTAATCGTGCGTAAATTACTGTCTGATTGTAGCAGAAATTGTATCAAGACACGTCTAGTTCTTTTAGATAGAGAATTTTTCTCAACTGCAGTAATTCATGAAATAAAACAAAACCACGATACATTTATCATGCCAGCAAGAAAAACACTTGGAATCAAAAAGGCAATCATCCAATATGTTGCAGGCAATAGAGAATCAATTTCAGAATATAGAATTCATTCTACATCAAAGCATATCGAATCATTTACTCTAGTGATTCTTCCAAACCCAAATGTAACAAAATCAAATCTTACGGATCAGTATATGGTGTTTGCAACTAATCTTAGAATAAAGAAGATATTTTGGAATCTATGTACTCTTCCAGAAGAGTATCGCAAAAGATGGGGAATAGAAACAGGTTATGCATGTGTGGAAAAATTCAGGCCAAGAACGTGCAGTATGAATCATTAGACCTCTTGCGTAATTACCAACAAAGCGTGTCGTCTAATCGAATCAATTCATCAGGTCATGGAATCACAACAAAATCCTTCTGCCGTATCCTGAAATTGACCAGGCCGCATATGATGTCACTGATGCAGTCATAGCGGCGCAGCCTGTTCCTGAAGACATCCTGCATTACCCTGAACTTCTTTATCTTTGAGATTGTGTGCTCTACTGTAATCCTGATTCTGGACTGGTTTCTGTTGAACTCCTTTTGCCTTGCAGTCAGTTTTCTGCCTCCTTTGCGCTTGCATGGCAGCACCGGATTGAACTCCGGAAAGTCCCTTGCCATTCCCTCGTATCCCAGGTCTACAAACGTCTGCAGTCCTTTTGGCAGCATCGTAGGATGCTTGGCCTGAAACATCTTGTAGTCATGCGGCCTGCCAGGAGAGTGCGGAGGCTTGTGGACTATCTGGCCTTTGAGGTTAACTGTATACTGGTTCTTGACTGTGTGCATCCCCTTCTTGCCTGAGTAGTGCGTTTGTCTCTTCTTTTTGTTCTTCTTTGGCCTTGGTATCTGCTGCTCTGATGAGTCAATCATCACACAAAACTCCGGAAAGTGTCGTTTCAGCTCCTGTATGGTCCCTATCTTTTTGGATTTGGCGTACATCATCTTCTGGGGGATTGGTATTGAGCCTCGCACGGCAGGCTCCATATACCTGATGTCCCTGTACACGTTGCTCTGGTCCAAACCAAAGAGGTGTCCTGCAAGCTCGTACGTGATGTACATCCGGTAGTAAACCAGAAGCATCATAAGCCTGTCCCTGACTGGAAGAGCGAATCTGCGTCCTGCCCCAATCTTTCGCTCCCTCTTTTTGCGGGATAGCCTTCTTTGCTCTGTTCTTTTGTACTCTTTTTCTATCTCAGATGACAAAAAATCAAACTGTTCTAGGCCAATCCCAGTAAATGACTGGAATGACCTTGGCTTTCTGGTTAGTTTCTTGTATGTTAGCATGAAATAACGAGGATGTTCTCAGCTTTGGATCTTGCTGTGAGTAAATTTGCATGCTTTGATCAAATTGTGTCAATTACGCAAGAGGTCTACTGTATTGTCCCATATCCTTCAAATGCGTCAGTTCCATTCTTTGGTTTTGATTTTACCAGATATGGAGAATCTGTTTTGTCATATCGTGGGATGAAATGCTTGTCAATTGCAACAGTCACTGGTTTGCAAAGAAATCCCATCTTTTTCAAATGTAAAATGGTTTGATCAATTCCACCATACAGTGAAAGTAACATCTTTTCTTGAGGTATCTTTACAATGTGTTTTCGAATCCAAGATCCAGATGGAATAGAGGCATTTGATTTTATTTTTAATCTCTTTGCAGTTGATTCAGAGTAACAATTCTCAATACATGAGGACATGATAAAATGATGTGCATCATCTGAATTGTATTTTGCATTACTTTTTTGTGAACAAGAAAATAACAATGTGGTAGACATTATTTTAGCAATATTTGCAAATGCGGTACATGTAGAATGTTTAATGTGTGCAAAAGTAACATTAGAATAATTCACAATTGATGGAGCCGCACACCTCCATCAAGCTTTTTCTATCATCATTATTTTATCAAATGATCAAAAACCAGTTTCTGATGAATAATTGTGTTACTTTCCCAAGTACTGATTATGGTTTCATAATCATGAATTTGTCTTTTCTTGATTGTCTTTAGGCTCATAACATAATAATTCCCGGTGAGGGTATTAAACAGGATCTGTAATACCGGGGGCGGGTTTCGAACCCGCGACCTCCAGATTATGAGTATTGCCTTAGTTGGAGAACCGCTAGAGTTTACCAAATGAACTGGCACTCTAACCAAGCTGAGCTACCCCGGCATGCATATGCTTGAAAAATTTGGGAAATTAAATGATTCTAAAATGTTTCAGAATTTTATTTAAGATTTTTCCACTCTGTATTTTCATTCTTTACCCAAAGGAATTTCTTTTGTAATGCTGATGTGTACAATTTCTCCCATTCTACACCTACCTCATCAGTCCATGCCTTGACAACACGAGGATCTATGTAATTTCTCAAAGATGTTCCAAGATTGTAATCTTTTGTCTTTTCAGACAAGTCAATTTGTAACTTTAATTTCTCTACTCTTTCTTTGTGTTTTTGCTTTTGTTTTTTAATTTGTTCATTTAACGTCTTGATTCTTTTCTCTTTACTCTTCTTTTGAGTTTCAGTCTTTGGTTCAGATGACTCTACCTTTTTAAGAGTTTCTTGGGTTTTCTTGGAAGCTTGGTCTTTTTCAGCCTTTTTGAGGGTGTCTCTCTTCTTTTCTAATGACTGTTCAAATGTCTTTGGAATGGTTCTCTTATGATTACACATTATGGCAGCTTCAAGGTTTGCCAATTTTGCGTGGTATAATTTCTCATTTGCTGTCTTTCCTTTAATATTGTCATGTTCTACAAGATAGTTTTTGACAACTGTTGTTGCAAGGTATGTTCTAAACACCTTGGCAGTAAGCCCTTTTACAATACTGGAATAATATGCATTGACATGTCTTGAAGTAATGTCATCAAAAATCTCATCTTTTGGCTTTTTCTTTTCAACAAGTTTCTTAAGATTTTCCTGAAATTGTTTGTCATGACCTTCAGCTATTACTGTTTCTTGCCATCTGACACTATCTTTTCCCAGAAAATCAAATTCAATTGCATCAGCAGTAATTTTGATATGTTCTTTTCTAAGAGTCGTGGCACCTACAGTGTCTGCTTCATCTGGATCCTTTTCGTCTCCTACCCTCATTGAAGTTCTGTAAATTAAATAACATGTTGTAGCAATTCTACTAATTTTTGGATCCTTGTTTTTCATATCTTTTACAATTCCATCTTTTATTTTGTCAATTTCCTTTGCAAGCTTAACTGCTTTTTCGTACTTTGCCTTGTCTCTGTCTTGCTTTAAGCTCGAAGAATCTGCAAGCCAGACATACTTTCTTTTCTGTGTAAGAAAGTCCATCCAACTAGCTAACCACATAGAATTTTTATCATGAATAATCTTGCCCCATTTTCCTTCAGGTTCTTTTGCTTTCTTTCCAAGGTTTAGTGTAACATCTTTTGCAGATATACGTGGTTTCCATCTCCCTCTGATTGGGTGCTCTCCTCTCCCAATGAAGATTCCTGGTGGTTCTGACATGTAGTTTCCAACTTCAACTTCTTTTCCATCCATTATGGCAATCCCATACTTTGTTTTCATCTTCTCTCGTAATTTTTTTCTTCTTGCAGCTAAGATCTTTTTTTCTTCTTTTGTCATCATCTCCTTGAGATCTTTTTCCTTGTCAACTATTTTGTAAGCATTTGAAAAATTAATATCTTCATATGAAATTTTTTTAAATTTTGAATCCAGAGTTTTGACAAAATCTGCTGTAAAGTTTTTTTGAAAAACTTTGTCTTGAGCATATGGTGTGTCTTTCTTTTTTGCCCACTGGTAAATCATCTCTTCCTGATTTAGATCAAGATCTACCCTTTCTCCTTTGATCTTTATCTTGATTCCTTGAGTCTTGTGAGCAGGAGGAAACAAGATTCCGTTATGTTGCAGAGTTTTCCATTTCATTTCATTCACTTTAAAATTGTGGACTTTGACAAAAACTGTATTCTATGTGTATATCAATTTAACGTACAAGTACGATGTCAGCTAGGAAATAGCTCTTTATTCATATATTTCTCAAATTCTAGGTCTGTTTTCATCTTTTTTGCTTCCATAAACATGGCAGCATCAGTTCCTACGATATATCGTGGCAAAATCTCATCATCATGAATTGCCTTTATTATAACATCTGCAACTTGAGATGGTGCGGTTCCCATTTCTACCATCATTTTAAGACCTGCAAGAATATTATCAGTAAATGCCTTGTATTTAGGATCAGTTTTTGATTCTGGAACTTTCATTGAATTGAAAAAGTTTGTCTTGATAACTCCTGGCTCAATTAAAGTAGTTTTAATTCCAAATTGACCAAGCTCATATCTGAGACATTCGCTCAATCCTTCTAGTGCAAACTTTGTACTAATATAAGCTGGAGAAGCAGGCAATCCCATTCTGCCAACAACAGAACTAATGTTTACGATAATTCCTGAATTCTGTTTTCTCATAATTGGAGCTACCTCTTGAATGATTCTTACAATGCTAAAGAAATTAGTTTCAAACTGTTTTCTAAAATCATCAACTGATACATCTTCTGTACATCCAAATTGTCCGTATCCTGCATTATTTACTAAAATGTCTAATCTCTCTCCATCCGTAACTACTTTCTTAATTGCAGAAACTATCGATTCTTCTTTGTCTACATCTAGTTCTATTACGTCTATTGAAAGATTTTCTTTTTTTGCTGCATGTTCTAACTCTCCTGACTTCCCAATATTTCTCATACTTGCAAAAGTGTGGTAACCATCTCTTGCAAGTGCTAATGCAGTTTCTAATCCTACTCCTGATGAACAACCTGTGACAAGAGCTACTTTTTCCATATTTGTGCTAGATTTTTGTTATATTTATCCCATATTGATTTGTCATACTAAAGGTCTGTCTCCTTCAGTAGGTTCAATCAGCTCTGTTTTTTCACCCTTACTGATTCTCTCCAGAATCTCTAATGCGGAATATTTGTGCAAGTATTCGTTATTGTTTCCACACCTATATGAGAACGTGCATCTTGGGCACCCAGATTCGTTTTCACATGGACACTCCTTTACGATATGCATACTTCTCTCAAGGGCTTTCTCAAATCTATCATACAATGCTTTACTGGCACCACTTCCTCCAATTGCTCCATCATAGATGAAAATCAAACCTGAAGTTCCTAAAGATATGCCTCCCAAGTCTTGAGATACCCCTCCTGTGATCATATTACTTCCCTCTATTACGACATGTTCTGTTGCATGATACCCACTGGCTTCAGCATACTCTTCGTCTTCTGCTTTCTCAATTACTTTGAGAGGTCTTGGTGCATGGAAAACAATTCCCTTGGTAACAAAATCATACTCTAGTGGAGTATCAAGTAGTACTTTTTCTCCTTGGGTAATCTCTTGTCCTAGTTCTATGTTGACATAACCGTAAACCTTCTTTTGAATATGTAATTTACAAAATGCCATTTCCACACCATTTGCTTTTCTTCTCTCAAAAACAGTCTCAATTGTTGGCCACTCTTCTGTAAGTGATTTTGTATAATATGGATAATCTCTTGGAATTTTTTCTAGTTTAGCATAATTTTTTTTGGGATAATCAAATTCTTTTACTTTGTAACGGATACCAGCTAAAAAATAGATTGCATCTTTATGTAATTCTTCTAGCGCAATTGGCAACACTCTGTCTCCTACCTTTCTTTCATTTAGGAAAATATCAATAGACTTTCCAATTCCTCTAATACTATAATCATTTAGCATGGAATTAATTTTTTCAAAATTTGGAATTATTCTATTGTTAAAGACTAGAAGATTTTCTTTGATTATGTGACGCTCTATCACTTCTTGATGCTCTTTTAGTTCATGTTTGGAAATTGGTTTGTCACATGCCATTGCTAAGACTTGAAATTCTTCAACAAATGGATTCTTGGGGTCGATGTATGTTTTTTCAGTATCCTCAAAATAATCATCAGGATGATTCTTGTAGTATTGAGAAATAGGATCATTTCCTAATGCCAAAAATGCATATCCTCTCTGTCCTTTTCTTGCTGCCCTCCCAATTCTTTGAATTAGTCTGTTTACTGGGATGGTAGATGATATTACACAATCAACATTACCTACATCTATGCCTAACTCAAGCGTAGGAGTGCATGAAATTGCCTGTAAACTATCTTCTTTGAACTGTCTTTCAACTGCAGTTCTATAATTTGCCATCAAACCTGCCCTGTGAACTTTGATGTTGACTTTTTGTTTTTTTGCTTGCATTGCCAAAAGCTCAGAGTTTAGATGCGAGTTGTTAAACACCATTGTCTTGTGATTTTTTTCAGTCAATTTCTTTGTCAGTTCTACCATCAATGCTCTTTGAGTTCTAAGAGATGGAAACAACATTACAAAATCTGTCTGACCCTTTTTTCCAGAACCATGAATGATTTGCATTTTTTCTCCAAACAATTGCTGACAGAATTCTTTTGCATCATCAAGCGTAGCTGATGCTGCAATAAACTGTAGTTTGTTTCCGCAAATCCTCTTAAGTCGTTTTATGATATAATGAACATTTGATCCAAAAATTCCTGAATACACATGTGCCTCATCTACTACAAGAACTCTTGTTGAAGTCAGCAATGATGAAAACTTTGTTTGATGCCAAAGATGATAATGTAAAATATCAAAATTTGTGACTAGAATCTGAGGTGGGTTTTCAATAATCTCTCTTCTTTCTGTTAGTTCTGTATCTCCATCAAAAACCTTTACACTAATTCCAATTTTTTCTGCAAATCTTTGAATTTTTGGATATTGATCTCGTGATAATGCTTTTGTGGGATATACAAAAATTGCAAAGACACTTCCATCATTTGCATCTTTTTTTATTCTTTGAATTATTGGAATCAAAAATGCTTCTGTTTTTCCAGATGCAGTAGGTGCTTCAATTACAACATTTTCTCCAAAGCTAATTTCTTGAATTGCTTCTTCTTGAAATTTGTAAAATTGTTCTATCTTTAACTCCTTAAGATGATCAGAAATGGACTCATCTAGTCCAAAGTTTTTAACTTTACAGCCCATTTTAGGCTCTGGATTATTCAAAACCTTGTATTGAGAAACATAATCTTTTTTTGAAAATAAAATTTCTTCTGTGATTTTATCTGGCTTGTTTTTACCAATCATTTCTTTTATTTCATTTTCTCCTCTAACAATTCCTTCTTCTTTTAGCTCTTCTGAGAGTCCTTTTTCTGTAACTAGGCCTTGATCAAATCTTGAAAGAAATTCAAGGAATACCTCATCAACATTTTTTGAAAATTCTAACAGATCTTCAATGCCACATTTTCCACAAGAGACATGCATTTTTTTGTTGAATGTTTTTTGAATCTCTATTTTTGACTTACATTTTGGACATGAGAATTTCAAGATCTATTTGATAAGAAATGATTAGTGATTTATTGTTTAATTATTACTATTGATCCATGACATTATTAAGCTAGGAAATAATCTTGAATTTAAAAATGAAAAAGATCGAAATCAACAAAATTTACAATTTAAATTGTATTGAAGGAATGAATTTAATTCCTAAAAATAAAATTGATCTTGTTATTACCGATCCTCCTTTTGCTATAAACTTTAAAGCAAAAAAAGCAAATTATAACAGAACTTCATCTAGGGTTCTATCAGGATACAATGAAATCAAACCGGAAGATTACTATGATTTTACATTTACGTGGATGAGTGAAGTTTTTCGAATTCTGAAGGATTCAGGTAGCATGTATGTTTTTTCAGGATGGAATAACCTCAAAGATATTTTACGAGCACTGGACGATGTTGGATTTATTACTATTAACCATGTTATTTGGAAATATCAATTTGGTGTAGTCACTAAGAAGAAATTTGTTACTTCTCATTATCATTGTCTTTATGTCTGTAAAAATGATAAGAAGCGAAAATTTTTTCCATTTTCTAGGTTCAAAAAAGATGATAAAACAAAAGACGGACGAAGTCTTCATTACAAAGACAAAGAAGACGTATGGGATATCAAAAGAGAATACTGGACTGGCTATGAAAAAACACCAACTAAACTTCCTTCTGAATTAATTAAAAAATTATTGGAATATTCTAGTGAAAAGAAAGACATTGTATTTGATCCATTTCTTGGTTCAGGACAAGTAGCAGTTGTAAGCAAATCTCTTAACAGAAGATTTCTTGGTTTTGAAATCGTTCCTAACTATTACAAATTTGCCAAAAAACGACTTGATAAAGACATGTACAGAATAAAGAAATCAAAATAATCTATTAGTTATTTTCCGGATCGTCTATTTTCTTTTGACCCATCTTCTCAGAAATTATTTTTCGCAGCTCATCATCTGATTTTTCTACATTTACTCCAACTGACTTGGCAATGGTTTCTAACTTTTCTCGTTCTGTCTCGACAGGTCCTGTAATTTTTGGTGCTTCCCCTGTTCCTACCTTCATCTGGTCTTGAATTTCATTTTTTGCTTTGTTGTATTCATTAACGGCTTTTCCAAGTTTTTTTGCAGCACCAGGAAGTTTTCCTGTTCCTAAAATCAAAACTATTGCAACAAAAATAATGATCATCCATTCGCTTCCAGCTATATTCAATGAATAATCAAACATATTTTGCTATACTCTAATTTGAAATTAAACGTAATGTTCAAGTTTCATGCCTAAATCCATTTCAACTTTGGATTCTTTGTGGTTCTAATTTCTTTCTAGACATTATAGCAAGAAGTGTAACTCCTATTCCTATTACACAAAATATCAAATATGGTGTTTCATCTCCAAATGATTGTGTTATTGGACCACCAATAATTGGTCCTATTGCCCAACCTATTCCAAAAACTGTTTCATATGCGCCAATTATTTTTCCTGAAATTGTTTTTCGAGTTTTACTCAAAATTATTTCTAACGTCAAGGGAAAGAATATGCTAAACCCAAATCCCATTAGAACCAATGAAGCTGCAAAAATAATGATTGAATCTGCAACAACTGATATGGCTAATCCAATTGATACTGCAATTGTTGCAGCAATCAATGTCTGACTTGTTTTTTTCGCAAACTTTCCAACTAATGCAAGAGATACAACACGTGATATTCCAAAAACAAAATACAATAACAAAATATCTGTAGCTGCCATTCCATTGTCATTTAGGAATGCTGGATAAATTGAGAGAATTATTCCAAAAGACGATGTACAGAAAATCAATAAAATTATCACTTCTGGAAATTTTTTCATTTCCTTAATTGATGAAAAAGAGAATCGTTCATGATTAGTTCTAACCCTTTTTCTTGAGATTATGAGTGCAGACATTATTGTAGTAGCTAGAATAAACGCTGTAATCTGGAACAGAATTCTGTAGGTAATGTCAAGACCCTCAAGGAACACTGTGCCAAGTAATGGACCTATCATAAACCCAATAACAAAAAACATTGTGAACCAAGAGATGTTTTTGACTCTGTTTTTCTCAGTACTTTCACTAGCGATAATAGACTGGCATGGTGGCCAAAAAAATGCATGAGCCACTCCTGTCATTATTCTAAATCCCATGATTTCTGGAACTGATTGTGCTATTGATAGGAGATAGATTGATGCAGAATTGATAGCAACTCCTAATGCAAGTAGATATCCACTGTTAAATCTGTCAAGGAGAATTCCTACAAAAAGTGGAATGAACATGTAGGGGAGAAAATTGCTTAGTCCAATTAACCCAAGTTCAGAATACGTAGCACCAATAACATTCTTTGCAAAAATGGGTAGAATTGGTCCATGCAGTCCATATGAAATTCCGATGATTAAAGCAGTAATATTGACTAATATCAGAACTCTGTTCATTTGAATGCGGCAACCATTATTGCGCCACCCATAAGATCTTTCTCAAATTCTACTCTGGAAAATTTTTCTAGTAACAACCCCTCAAGCTTTTTGTTTTGAGGCCATCTTTTGAATGTGCCATACAGTGTTCCAAACTTTAATCCCAATCTTCCTCCTGCAATTAATGCAAGAATAGGAAGAATACATCTTAGATAAAATGAAACACCTGCTCTGATAAATGCCTCATCTGGTTTTCCTAAATCAACTATAACAAATCTACCATCTTTTTTCAACACTCTGTGAATTTCAGAAATTGCAATTCTCAAATTGATTGCATCTCTCAATGAATATCCACACAAAACTGCATCAAACTCTCCATCTCTAAATGGAATGTGTTCAAAAACTCCATTTGCCATATCTGGTGATTTTTCAAAATACAAGCTTGTGTTTTTGAGCATGGGAACTAGAGGATCAAAAAGTGTGATTGAAATTTTTCCATCAGTCTGTTTTAGTGCGGTCTTTGACATATTACCAAAACCAGAACCCGCATCTAAAATTTTGTTACCTGGAAATACTCTCTGTGAAATTCCACGATTTCTGTGCTCACCATCTTTGCCAAGTGAGATGATAGAATTTACTTTATCATAAACAGGAATAATTTCTCGAAGTACTTCCATTACTTCGCCCCAATAACTTCCTAAACCCATAATCTATCGTCTATGAATACTTGTTTGAATAGTTTTCAAATCTAAAACTTTTATTCTGGAGCAAACTTTGATGCGTTTTGAGAATAATTCTGTAAATCAGATTCAGAAACTTTCTTGAAAACTTTTGCTTCAGTTGTAATCTTTGCCATCTTAATGTCATCGACTCCACCTTTTTGTTCATCTTTTAGATTAATTGCAGCAATAGCTAAAGATGCTGCATCATCTATACTCATGTCTGGGTTGTAATGTTTTTCCAAAAACGCGTTTACATCGTCCGAACCTGCTCCAATTGCAATTGCTGCATATTGCACATAAGTTCCACTAGGATCAGTTACGTAGATTGATTCTCCTTTTTGATCAACACCTGCAATTATCAAGGAAACTCCGTTTGGACGTACTCCAGAATATTGTGTAAACTGATGAGATTGATCTGCTAAATATTTGGCAACTGTTCCAATTTCAACAGACTCATCATATGTCATTCTGTTTCCTTGTGAAAAGAATCTTGCATTATCTACTTGAATACGTGCATCTGGGATGTATCCTGCAGCGGCAACTCCAATATGAAAATCTACCTGGAAAATTTTTTGTGTGATATCTGTAGTCTGTAATGTTCGAGCCTTTTCTTCCACTGCCATGATAACTCCTTTTTTACTGCAAACACCAATTGCCAAAGTTCCTCGTTTTACAGTCTCCATGGCATATTCTACTTGGTATATTCTACCATCTGGAGAATACATAGTAGGAGTCATATCGTAACCGCGTGATGCCATCATAATATCACGAGTTCATCCTCAGTCAATTTAAGGGTAATTGTCTTGCTTGAAATTTACAATGTGGAAAAGATCTGGACATAGAGTTTTAAGTAAAATTGGCCTCAATTCCTTTAAGATAATGACTAGTCAACTCTTAGAATTCAAAGAAATATTTAGATCAAGACCAGTTTCTGCGCAAAGAAAACCCGACAAGCAGACTAGAAAGCTGTTACTTTACTTGTTTACAAGTACTAGAGGTGGATTTACCCGACTACGTATTATTATGTACTTACTTGATCAACCATACAATACACACCAACTAGCTAAAGTACTTGATCTTGATTACAAAGCAGTTCAACACCACATGAAAGTACTAGAGAAAAATAACATGGTCTCAAAAATTGGTGAAAAGTACGGAGCAATTTTTCACTTGTCAAATTTCCTTGAAATTAATATCAATGCTTTAGATGAAGCAATTGACAAGCTAGAAAGAAAGTTGAATTACAAAAAGGTCTATCTATAATTTCATATTCGAACCAGCGATCAGAAATTTTCAGCCAAACTTATATAATATAATCCATTTTAGATCGATCATCTTGGTCAAACATGATCCATTTGCCAATGCAACAAAACAAGTTAATGATGCATGTGACATTCTTGGGATTAAAGACAAAGGATTGCGTGAATATCTTGCAATGCCAAACAAAGTTTTGAGAGTAAAGATTCCCGTTAAAATGGATAATGGTAAAATTAGAATTTTCACAGGTTTTCGAAGTCAACATAACAATGACCGAGGTCCATACAAAGGTGGCATTCGTTACTTTAATCCAGAAGGTGGAGTTGAATACATGGAACGTGAAGTTATGGCACTTTCTTCATGGATGACATGGAAATGTGCAATTGTTGATATTCCATTAGGTGGAGGAAAAGGTGCAATCTATGTTAACCCTAAAACAGAAAAAATTAGCGATGCAGAATTAGAGAGATTAACAAGAGGATTTGCATTTAAAATTTCTGAAATTATAGGACCTGAAAAAGATATTCCAGCTCCTGATGTTTACACAACAGGTAGAGAGATGACTCAAATCATGGACACATTTGGCAAATTACACGGCAACAAATCTTTTCCAGGTGTTATTACTGGAAAGCCAATTTCAATGGGAGGCTCACTTGCAAGAAATGTTGCAACTGGATTAGGAGCAGCATATTGTGTAAGAGAAGCAGCAAAGACATTGAAATTAAATCTTAAAGGTGCCAAAATTGTTTTGCAAGGATTTGGAAACGCATCAACATTTGCAGGAGAATCTCTTGAAAAAATGGGCGCTAAAGTAATTGCAGTTAGTGATTCTAAAGGTTCTATTTCTATTCTAAATGGTGCAAAGGTTAGTAAAATTTTAGAACACAAACAAAAGAAAGGCTCTGTAGTTGGATTTCCTGGAAGTAAAAAAATCTCAACTGAACAATTACTTACTACTAAATGTGACATTTTAGTTCCTGCTGCACTAGAAAATCAAATCAATGCAAAGATTGCTAAAAATCTCAAATGTAAAATTATTGCAGAAGCTGCAAATGGCCCAACATTGCCAGAAGCTGATCCAATTATTTACAAAAAGAAAATTTTGGTAATTCCTGATATTTTAGCAAACTCTGGTGGTGTTTGTATTTCATACCTAGAATGGGTACAAAACAACATGGGTTACTATTGGACATTTGATGAGGTTGCAAATAAGATGGAAGCAAATATCACAAAGGGATTCAAAGATGCTTATGCCATGTCCAAAAAACATAAAATCGACATGAGAAAAGCTGCTATGGTTTTGGCTGTTGAAAGAGTAGTAGAAGCCTTTAATCAAAAAGGAATCTGGCCATAAACTTAGGCTAGGTACGATTCATAACAAACTAGCTGCTCAATAAACATTATCTTGCCTTTTGTTATCTCTCTAAGTCTTTTTTTGAAAGAAAGATCTATTTTTGTTCTTCTTTGTAGCAATTGAATTGTTTTTCCAGTTAATGTTCTACCTTTTTTGTCTCTGTCAAAAAGAATAATCAATCTTTTATATTTTGAAACTGAATCAGTAAAGTTTATCATTCCTCCAAATTTATGAAATTCTAAAACTTTTCCAGAGTAACCAAGTTTTTTTAATGCAATAGAATCTCTTTTTCCCTCTACTACTACCACACTATCCTTCATAGAGTTTAACTGAAAAATAAAATCCTTTAATTCAATAATTTCTTGTTCTGTAACAAGCACACTTTTTAATTTATTTTAACATATTAATGGCCTTGTAGAAACCATATCAAAATAACAAATTCTAACTTTCTAATTCTATAAGCATTGTATGCAATCAACCTAAATAACATCTCATTGTCTTGAGTTGTTTCATTTCTTGATGTAATGTCTCCGGACATTATCTGTTTGATTACAAAAAATATTGTCTCGGATTTGTTTCTCTGATGGTACAGTTCCACGGGAAAGTTCCTCTTCATCTCTTTGCGATAGTATCCACTGGTTCTGTATATTGGTACATCTGCATATCTGGTTGGAATTATAGCAGCTGCACAGATGTCTCTTGCACCAACATGATTTGACTCATCATCAAAACCCATGTCACCCAACACAATATCCACTGGAACGATACTGTTAGTTTTGTACAACAATGGCAGAAAGTCAGGATTATCGTGTTGCATGTTGTGGCGGGTCATCACAGCGCAGACAAGCTGTGAATTCATGTCAGCACAAACCACAACTTTTAGAAATCCCCTGGCGTAACTGAATTCTTTTTGTGTAGTAGTATGATGCCGTACTGTAGCTGAATCCACTTCCATCAATTCCAGCTAGAACCAGTCTTACTTTTTTGTACAAAATGAATTCCTGCAGCATTTTATGCAACAGATTTCCATTTAATCTTGCAGCTGCCTTTTGCAGTG
Source organism: Candidatus Nitrosopumilus sp. (assembly GCA_965247045.1). Taxonomy (GTDB): domain Archaea; phylum Thermoproteota; class Nitrososphaeria; order Nitrososphaerales; family Nitrosopumilaceae; genus Nitrosopumilus. The sequence continues at coordinate 2,625 of CBDFGF010000006.1, read as the reverse complement.
TTGTAAAGTGTGGAATCTGTGACAATCCCAAATATTCCTGTATGCCAACACATTCTTCTAAAAATTCTGTAAATCTTCTGTAACTTTTTGACTCATACTGACGTATTGCCAAGAGTATGAGATGTACCCAAACAGAATAGATGTGGTTTGATTTTGGATGCAAGTAACGTGGAATTCTGCACCTGTTAATGATGTTTAGTAGTGTTTTGCACATTTTGACGTAAGTTGATGATACCATGAGAATTTGTGAGAATTCATTTCTAATGGATCCAAATTAGCTAGAATGTGTTACAATTGGGTCAAAAATTGATGGTTTCTACAAGGCCCATATTAATCACTTTTTTCAATAGAAAATATGTCTGATGTTTTACTTGTACAAAATACCAAGATTGAGGGTTCTGGATATTTAGGTGACTTTCTCAAAAATGATGGATTTAATATTACACTAGTTAATGCAAAACATGAAAAACTTCCTAAGAAAGATTTTTCTCTCGTTGTTATTTTAGGAGGGCCTGAAAGCGCAAATGATGATTTACCATATCTTCAAGCGGAACAACAACTTATCAAAAGTTATGTTGAAAAAAACATTCCCATTCTGGGAATCTGTTTAGGTTCTCAATTAATTGCTAAAACTTTTGGTGCTAAAGTATACAGTGGTTCCCACAAAGAGATTGGATTTTACAATGATTTGAAAATTTATAATGGAACTTCATTTTTTTCAGGTTTCAAAAACCCTTTCACTGTCTTTCATTGGCATGGTGATACCTTTGATTTGCCTGAAAATGCCGTTAGATTAGCCTCATCTGAGCATTATCTGAATCAAGCTTTTCAATACAAAAGTGCAGTTGGATTACAATTTCATTTGGAAGTTAATGAGGAGATGATAAATTTATGGCTTGATAATGCGGAGGAAAAACTACAAAAAATTCCTCATATCAATCCACAAAAAATTCGCTCAGACATCGATGAAAATATTTCAACTGTAAAATCAAATATGAAGAATTTTTACAATAACTTCAAATCATCATTTGATCTATGACCAAAGTTTAATATACTTAGTTTTGATTTTATCGATCGAACCATGGTTGCAGTAAAGAAAATTTTTGAAGAAATTATTCAAACTAAACATAAAGTCATCACTGAAGAATTATCAAAATCAATCCTCAAAAGTTATGGTGTTAAAGTTCCACCTTTTGCACTTGTAACCTCTTCTGAAGATGCAGCTAAACAAGCAAAAAAGATTGGCTTTCCACTTGTAATGAAAGTAGTTTCACCACAAATCTTACACAAAACTGATGTTGGTGGAGTTAAAGTTGGATTAGAAAATGTCAATGATGTAAAAAAGACATTCAATGATATGTATGGTCGTCTTTCTAAAAAGAAAGGAGTTGAAGTTAAAGGAATCCTTCTTGAAAAGATGGTTCCAAAAGGTGTTGAACTAATTGTTGGTCTTCAAAATGATTCTCAATTTGGTCCTGTAATTATGGTTGGACTAGGTGGTATCATGACAGAAGTTATGAAAGATGTTGCATTTAGAATGCTACCAATCACAACTTCAGATGCAAAATCAATGATAAATGAACTCAAAGGCTCAAAACTTCTCAAAGGATTCAGAGGAAGTGCACCAATTGATCTTAATATGGTTTCAAAAATGTTGGTTCAAATTGGAAAGATAGGAGTAGAAAACGCTGATCATTTCAATAGCATTGACTTTAACCCAGTAATTGTTTATCCAAAATCCCACTATGTAGTAGATGCAAAAATTATTCTTAATGATAAGGTAAAGAAAAATTCTATCTCAAAAGCTAAACCAAACATTACATCAATGGAGTCATTCTTTACTCCAAAGACTGTTGCACTAGTTGGCGCATCTGCAACACCCGGAAAGATTGGTAATTCTGTATTAGATGCACTTGGAAAACAAGATTACAAAGGTAAAGTGTACCCAATTAATCCTAAACAAAAGTCAATTCTTGGAATCAAATGTTATCCATCATTAGATGCAATAAAAGCAAAGGTTGATCTGGTTGTTGTCTGTATTGATCTTGCAGCATGTGGACCTCTTATGAAAACATGTGCTAAGAAAGGAATTCATAATGTTGTAATAGTTTCTGGTGGCGGTAAAGAGCTTGGCGGTAACAGGGCTGCAATGGAAGCTGAAGTAAAAGAATTATCCCTTAAACACAAAATCCGTGTAGTAGGTCCTAATTGTATTGGAATGTTTAATGCAGCAAATAGACTTGATTGCGCATTCCAAGGACAAGAAAGAATGGTAAGATCTAAACTAGGTCCTGTTGCATTTTTCTCACAAAGTGGAACAATGGGAATTAGTATGTTGGAAAGTGCTGATTTGTTTGGTTTATCAAAAATGATCAGTTATGGTAATCGCTCTGATGTTGATGAGGCAGACATGATATGGTATGCTGCAAGTGATCCTCAAACAAAAGTAATTGGATTATACGTTGAAGGATTTGGTGATGGACGAAAATTCATCAAGACTGCAAAGCGTGTAATGAAAGAAAAGAAGAAACCAATCGTTATTTGGAAGAGTGGAAGAACTGCTCTTGGTGCTAAACAAGCAGCATCACATACAGGTTCTCTTGGTGGTTCAAATGCTATTATCAT
>CBDFGF010000005.1:0-341693 GCA_965247045.1 Candidatus Nitrosopumilus sp. | reverse complement strand
TCCAGTAGATATGCCGACCTTGGCTTTTTTTCCTAGTGCAACTTTTTCTAATTTTTTAAATTCTGAGAATTTTTCAGCAGCTAATGCACGTAAAGGACTAAGATAAATCACCTTGCCATTATTCTTGGAAAGATAACTAATCATTGCAAGCATTGCAATCAGAGTCTTTCCACTTGCAGTAGGAGCAGACACCAAAATACTTTTTCCATCTAGTAATCCAGACTTTACACTATCAGCTTGCGGTGGATATAATTTTTCAAAACCTTGTGATTTTAAAAATTTAATTGCAGTGTCGGGAAGATCTAGTTTCTCTATTTTCATACTCGGTTATAATGACCGGGTTTTGATTCATAAATAGATGCTTCTCTGAGCATTCTTCGAATATAGTTTCTTGCCTCGTCTTGGGTGAATTTGTCACTCTTCTCAAGTTCCCTGACAAACGTCTTTTCTTCTACTGGCACCTTGTTATCACCCTCAAGACTTCTGAGTACATCCATGAATAATTGCATCTTTGAAACCTCGCTTCTTGGTTTTCCTTGTAATACTCCAAGATCTACCTTTCCAGTATTGACATCTACTCCTGCGTCCTCAAGCATGCTCTGAAGCAAGAAGATTGCACGCTCTGCATCTTCCAGTTCTACCTTGTCTTTCATTAGTAATCTTGCTCTTGCCGTGGAGAGTCTGATAATTCCTTCTAGTTGTCTGGGTGTAACTGTAATCATCTCCTCAGATTCTACGTTTCTCATCTGGAGATAATATTCAAGAATCTTTTCTTCAGCCTCTTTTGTCAAGTTAGGAGAAGAACGTTTTGCATATGAAAGATATTTTGTTAGTAAATCAACATCAATTACAGAACGTTGGTCTGTTCCTTGTGGAGTATGCAATTCAATAATATGTTTAGCAATTTTTTCATCTTTCTCTTTACTTGGAATGTCTCTTACAACAAAAATCAAGTCAAATCTTGTAAGCAATGGAATTGGCAAGTTTACGTTTTCTGTAATGTTTTTGAAAGGATCATATTTTCCATACATTGGGTTTGCTGCAGCTAAAATTGAAGTTCTAGCATTTAGTGTAGCCACAATACCGCCTTTTGCAATACTAGCTGATTGTTGTTCCATAACTTCGTGTAAAGCACTTCTGTCTTCTGGTTTCATCTTGTCAAATTCATCTATACATACAAGACCTTGGTCACCAAGTACAACTGCACCTGCTTCAAGCATCATAATTCCAGTTTTATCTTTAACTATAGCAGCTGTAAGTCCTGCAGCAGTTGAACCTCTACCAGAAGTATACAAACCTCGTGGTGCAATTCTTGCACAAAACTTTAGCATCTCACTTTTTGCAGTACCAGGATCTCCAACTAGAAAAACGTTGATGTCTCCTCTAATCTTACTTCCATCACCTAATATCCTTTGATTAGCACCTACAATAAGTAACATAATAGCTTCTTTGATTACCGAATGTCCGTGAATGTGGGGAGCAAATGAGTCAATTAGTCTTTGATACACATCAGGGCTTTGACTTAATGTTTTGATCATCTCTTCTTCTTCGGGAGAAACTTCGTCTTTTGCTATTTTACGAGATAATTTAGAACCATGTCCACCCAAGAATTCAATGTTATTTCCTTCAATTCTTAATCTGTATAATCCACTGTGACCTCTCTGAACGCCTGAAACTGATTCTTGTTCGATTCTTACTATACCTGTAAGGATTATTCTATCGCCAGGCCTAGCATTATCTACCAAATCCTGTCTAATTGTGACGTCAATATAGTGAGGAAGTTGTCCTGGAGGTAAATCTTCAGGAAGTTCCTGTAATCTAAGAAGCTGAAAATCAATAAACTTGCTTGCTTCAGGTTTTAGATCAAAATCTCTGTGTTTACAATTTGGGTTATCACATACTACAGGGATTTTAACATCCATTCCTTTAAGCTGAATTATCTTGGTAGGATGATCATCTGGACAAACAAAGACCAGTTCTTTTGCAAGAGGTTTTACCTCTGATGCTCTAACTACCATTCCTGAAACGCTTGTAATTGTTCCAATAGTTTCAGCATTGATTTGTCTGAGGCTTCTCTGAAGTGGATAATTTACTAGTCTTACACGAACTTCATCTTTAATTTTTTCAGCATAATCAGTAAATCTTGTTTGTAGTGCTTCTTTGATTGCTCTAGAGAATGCATCAAAGATTCTATCAGGGCTTTGAGAAAATAAGTTTCCAATTTCTGGTTCGAAAACTAAATCATTATAATCAACGACAATGTATTTTGCATTTCTAGCCATCATCTCATCGATTGCCTCTACATACTTGTAGTGACCAGATTTGTCTTTGAATCTAGTAAGGAATTCTTTTACTTTATCTGATAATGCAGAATCTGTAAATGTACTAGTTTGAGCGCTACTCATTTAGATCTCCTCTTATTTGTTTTTCAAACTCTACACTGTTTTCATGGATGGTTTTATAGAAGATATTTTCTTCAACAGTTAATTTATTGTGTAGTTCAGAATTTAGTTTGATGGAGTCTGCTATCTTTACTAGTTTGCCTCTTCTCATTCTAAATAATTCTAACATCATACTTTCAACTTTATCAAAATCATCACGATTCAATTGTTTCATAGACTCTTTTAGCTTGATGTAAAAGTGAGGATCTAATATAGAGAGTTGATATTCTCCAACCATCTTTTCTTTTGATAACGCTTGTTTTAGTTCAGTAATCATATCTGGGGAATCTAATGATGCCAGATTATTGTCAGTTAGTATCTTTCCAATCCACTGAGGCATGTTAATTACCCCACCCAAAGTTCCTTCAGTCTTTATTCCTGCAACATTGAATTTGAAATCACGATTAACTGTAACCTTAGCATCCTTTAGGCGATGTCCAACTGAATGCACTTTTTCTATCTTATCTATTTCCATGCGAGATCACTTATCGTCCTGAAGATCCTCAAGAATCGGATCGATCAATTCTGTTAACCATTTAGTGAGATCAATTGATCCTAATTAACCTCAGGCTGATCGCACAGGAATACGGTTGATCAGGATTTTAATTTACGGTATGTCACAATAACCAATTCGGATTTATTAATGGGAATTGAACCTAAAGTTTCATGTCTGCAACTGGTATGTGGGTAGAAAAATATCGACCAACAAAACTTTCAGAGATTATTAACCAGACAGAAATTATTGGTAGTCTGAAAGCTCTAATCAAAGATCCAACAGACATGCCTCACTTGCTCTTTTCTGGTTCTGCAGGGGTAGGCAAGACCACTACTGCATTATGTCTCTCAAGACAAATCTTGGGAGACTATGCTAAAGACTACACACTTGAGCTAAACGCATCAGATGAAAGAGGAATTGGAATGGTTAGAGAAAAAGTAAAGAAATTTTCAAGATTTGCAGGAATGGTAGATGTTCCATTCAAGATTATAATTTTAGATGAAGCAGATGAAATGACATCAGATGCTCAAACTGCACTTAGAAGAATTATTGAAGACGCGGCAAAAATTTGTCGGTTTATTCTAATTGCAAATAATGTCTCCAAAATAATAGAACCCATTCAAAGCAGATGTGCAGCTTTCAAGTTCACATCAGTTTCTGAGGAAGACGTCATTGCCAGACTAGAAGAGATTGCCAAAAAAGAGAAAGTAAAGACAGACAAAAGGGGTCTAAAGGCAATTTATGAATATACAGAAGGGGATTTGAGACATGCAATTAATCTGATGCAAGCAACTGCAAGTCTTGGTGGAATCACTGAAGAGAATGTAAAGACATCAGCTGGGCTAACAAAAACTAGTGATGTTGATGAGGTTCTAAAAATTGCACTATCTGGAAAAGTTGCTGAAGCAAGAGAGAAGATGATAGAATTAATCAAAGTTTATGGAATGTCAGAATCGGATTTCCTTAAGTATCTTAATTCAGCTGTTTTCAAATCAAAACATGGTAAACTATCAGATGTTTTACAAGTAATTGCAAAATATGATTATAGAATTTTAGTTGGAGCAAATTCTGAAATTCAACTATCTGCGATGCTTGCAGAGCTTGCAAAATTAGAAAACTAACTCAGAAAGCATCTAAAGACTTTAGACTTTTACATCTATTTCTGATTGTCACCTCAGTAACACCTGCAGCCACGGCAATTGTTTTTTGGGTTATGTTCTCGCCAGTTTCCATACTTGAAAGATATAGGGCAGATGCTGCCATTCCCATTGGATCTTTTCCTGATACAATTTGTTTTTCTTCAGCTTTTTTGAGAAGCTTTGTTGCAAGGCGTTTAGTTTTTTCTGATAGACCTATCTGACTTGCAATTCGTGCAATACACTGTACTGAATCTACTACAGGCATCTTCAAGTCTAATTCTTTTACTAACATCCTGTAACATATTGCGAGGTTTTTTCTCGTTATGTTAATTGTACTTGAAACGTCATTTAGAGTTCGTGGAGTGCCAGATTCACGACAGGCAGCATAAAGTGTTGCAGCTATTAATCCTTGGATTGATCTTCCCCTGACAAGTTTTTTTTCCAGAGCTTTTCTATAAATGTAAGCTGCTTTTTCAACTATAGCATCTGATAAGGATAACTTCTCTTTCATTTTGAGGAGTTCGCCTAGTGCCACTTGGAGATTTCTATCAGCAGAATCTTTAGTGCGACTTCGACTATCCCAAATTCTTAATCGCTTAATGGATGATTTCATGGATGTAGATAATGGATTTCCAGAAGAATCTTTGTTAATTGGATTGATTATGGTACTCAGACCCTGATCATGTCTTGTTAGTGAAGTTCTATCACCAGTTCTTGATTTGTTTGTGCTACTATCTGAGAATGTTCTTTCTGGTCCGTGATTTTCTACTCTATCATTAATTACAAAGCCGCACTTGCCACAAAACATTTCACCTGTTTCTTCATCAGTAATTATTTTGCTTTTGCCACACCTAGGACAACTTTGCTTTTTTGATAGTTGTTGTTGTGCCATAGTTACTATCTTGTTATATGTAATGTCTAATAAATCGTCAAAATTTATGCATTATGAGTCATCATTAAAAATAAAAACGCAGAGAGAGGGATTTGAACCCCCGTATGCTTGCGCACACAGGCTCTCAAGGCCCGCGCCCTACCGAGCTAGGCGACCTCTGCAAAAAATGGTGCTAAAAAGTGATTAAAATTTGTTGATGTAAAATAGAAAAATAAGAAAAAATTTCTTTAATCGTGTGCGTGTGGTCCGCCACCACTTGACGGCATTACAACATATGTACCATCTGCTTTCTCGTGCCATTCCAGGTTAGCTGCTTCAATTCGAATAGCTCCTGTAGGACAGACTTCTTGACATGCCATACAAATTGTACAATCGTGTTCTCTGATTGGTTGTGATTTGTCTGAAGCATCTAATCTTTCAGATGCCTCTGTAAGACCAGTACCTTCAAAAGTTGCACCCAAACATTCTACTGCAGGGATATCTTTTTCAGTTCTGTACCATTGAAATGTTTGAACAGGACATACACCAAAGCATTCACCAGCTGCAATACATGAATCCCAATCTACTGCGACAGTAGTTCCATGAATACCTAGAGGAACTTGTTTTTCTCCATGTGCTTCATATGCTGCCTTTACATCGTCATTTGAGAATGCTGCGCCATCTGAATTTCCGTCACCCCAGATAAAGTGTTTATTCTCACCATCTGCATGGCTAGTCTTTCCTTTTGGCTTGACGTCGTTGTGACAAAAGTCTTCTGGTATAACTAATTCTACCATAAATAGATGATTTTAGAATATTATTTAAAGCTAGGCAAAATTAGTTGAGACTAAATCTCAAATAGTATAAAAAATTAGAGAAAGAGAAAATTTCTTTAGTCGTGTGCGTGTGGTCCGCCACCACTTGACGGCATTGCAACATATGTACCATCTGCTTTCTCGTGCCATTCCTGGTTACCTTGATCAACTAGAACAGCTTGAGGAGGACATACTGATACGCACGCCATACACCAGATGCAATCATGTTCTCTGATTGGATCTGCTTTGTCTGAGAAATCCTTTCGCTCCTCTTTAACATCACTACCTGTTCCCTCAAAGGTCTCATTAATTGCATCAATTGCTGGAATGTTTTTTTCGGTTCTATACCATTGGAATACCTGTACTGGACATGCCTCAATGCATGCACCATCGCTTACACAAGAATCCCAATCAATTGCAACCATTGTACCGCTAACACCAAGTGGTACCATCTCTTCTCCATTTGCTTTGTAAGCAGCTAAGGTCTTTTCATCCTTTGATGCTTCAACTAGTCCTTGTGATGGCCAAACAAAATGAAAATGCTCACCATCTGAATGGCTTATCTTACCAATTGGTTCTTTGTCATGACAAAAGTCTTCTAATATTGGCATACTACAATTTTAATTAAATTTTTATTTAAGTTTTGGTAAAGTTTGTTTAGACTAATTTTAGATCGTATTAAAAATTAGAAAAAGAAAAAATTTCTTTAATCGTTTGTATTTTCAAAATCGTCTATCTTTAGAGTTCTAGCTGCATTCTCATGGGCTTCCAGATTTGCCTGATCAACCTTGATAGCCTGAGGAGGACATACTGATACGCACGCCATACACCAGATGCAATCATGTTCTCTGATTGGATCTGCTTTGTCAGTTAGATCCTTTCGCTCCTCTTTAACATCACTACCTGTTCCCTCAAAGGTCTCATTAATTGCATCAATTGCTGGAATGTTTTTTTCGGTTCTATACCATTGGAATACCTGTACTGGACATGCCTCAATGCATGCACCATCTGCAATACAAGAGTCCCAGTCAACTGCGACCATTGTGCCACTAACACCAAGAGGAACTTGTTCTTCTTTTCGTGTTGCATATGCTGCTACAACATCTGTATCTACTAACGCTTCAGCTTTTGAGCCATCAACATTTGTCGTTTTACCTGGACCCCACATGATATGGAAGTTGCCATCTGAGAGTGAAATCTTTCCTATTGGCTTTAGACCTTCAGGGAAATTTTCTGCTATTGGCATAAGCGGATTTCAATTTAGATATTATTTAAAGCTAGGCCGGAATCAAAATGAGTTATCAGTCAGGGGTCAATTATGATGAAAGATTTCCTTACGTTCATAACGATCTACGATCAATTTTGGAAAGATGGATATTTTTAAATTTGATGTTTATCGGGGACCAAACCTTGGAGTCTACATTAGTGTTAATGACAGTGTGGTTATGGTTCCAATGGGTTATGCCAAATCAAAAGCAGAAAAACTTGCAAAATATCTTGATGCAGATATTCTTTACACATCAATTGCAAATACCAGACTGATTGGGACATTATCTGTAATGAACAACAAGGGAATCTTACTTCCTAAAACTGCATATCAAAATGAGTATGATTTATTGAAAAAAGAGACCAATCTTGAAGTTGGTGTGTTGGATTCAAAATTTACTGCACTTGGAAATGTAATCTGTGTAAATGACAAAGGAGCAGTTGTGTCTCCTTGGTTGTCAGAGAATGATTGCCGGACCATTAAGGATGTTCTTGGAGTAGAGGTAATTCAGAAAAGAATTGCAGGATTCAATCAGACAGGAGTAGTTCTTGTTGCAAACAATACTGGTGCTGCAATCCATCCAGAAGCTGACGAAGAAGACATGAAGACTTTTGCCAATCTCCTAGGCGTGAAAGTAGAGCAGAGCTCAATTAATAACGGCACTCCATATGTCTCATCTGGAATTCTTGCAAATAATCATGCACTAGTTGTTGGATCATTAACTACTGGTCCTGAGATTATGATGTTGACTAGGGCTTTTCTAAATTAAGAATAGAGTTTGGATCTTCGGTAAGTTTTTCCAAAGATGTTACTACTTCTGTTCTATCAATCATATCACGTAGAACAACATTTCCTTCTTCTAGTTCCTTTGGCCCTACAATAATTGAGAATCTTGCGTTTGTTGCTATCTCCATCTGTTTCTTTAGGTTACGTCCTGCCAAGTCAATGTCAGTTGAAATGTTGTTTAGTCTAAGTAGTGATGTAATGGAATGAGCAACTTTTTGCATCTCGTCGTTGATGTATAATACAGCAACTCTGTTCTGTTTTAATTCTGGAATGATTCCTTGCTTTTGCATTGTTAGAATGATTCTCTCAACTCCACCAGCAACTCCTGTAGCTCCAATGTCTTCTCTTCCAAATGCTTTGGTTAGTGAATCGTATCGTCCGCCACCAGCAAGAGCTCCCAATGTAGAGTTTTTGTCAAATACCTCAAAGACTATACCTGAATAGTAATCCAATCCCCTAACTATTCCAAAATTAATTCTGACATTTGATACGCCTCTGTTCTCTAGAGAGTCAATCAATAATTTTAGCTCATCCCAAGACTCTAGTTGTGTTGTATTAAAACTGTGTTCTATGTGTTGTATTGTTCCTTTGATTTGCGAGAACTCTAGAATTTTTTCTATCTTGTCTGAATCATATCTGTCTTTGAATTCTTTTAGGATTTCTTCTTTAGATTTTTTTGAAATTTTATCTACTGCTCGTAAAATATCAGCTACTAGTTGTGGATCTTTTGAATCAAAAATTTTGTTAATGTAAGACTCTACGAGATTTCTGTGGTTAATGTCAATAGTGATATTTTTCAGTAATAGCGAATCAAATAGCCTGGAGGTCAATTCAATGATTTCAGCCTCAGATTCAAGGGTAGGCTTGCCGTAAATCTCAATATCCCACTGGTGAAAGTAGCGGTATCTTCCCTTTTGAGGCTCGTCATATCTGAATACTCCGCCAAAGCTTGAGATTTTTGCTGGAAGCTTGATTGATTTTTGGGATGTTGCATATCTTGTCAAACCAACTGTAAAGTCATATCGTAGTGCTACTTCTCTATCTCCTTTGTCTTTGAAGAAGTAGATTTCGTCTTTAATAGCTGGTCCTGACTTTGTCTCTAATACTGATAGAAGCTCAATTGGTGATGGAGTCATAAATGAAAACCCATACAAGTTTGATAGTTGTTTGAAATGATACCGGATATGCTCGATGTTTACGTTCTCTTTTTCCTCAAAGTCCTTCATTCCACGTGGTAGTTCCAAGATGGTTATTTGTTGAAAGGTTAGGATTTAGATATTTCTGTATGGTAACAAAGATAAGCATTATCTACAAGAAATAGTATGAGCAATCTCAAGGCTACATCAATTGATCATGTAAATATGAAAGTCAAAGATTTGGAGAAAAGCGTAGAATTTTACAAAAATCTTTTTGGCTTTGAGATAAAACAAGAAGAAAATCCAAACAAAATTGATGCACCATCAAAAATTATTGGAAATGATGAAATCAAGCTCTGTATGTATGAAGTGCCTGACATGTCACCGGAGGGAGGAATTACTCACTTTGGATTCAATATTGCAAATTTCAATGAAGTAATTGAAAAATGCAAAGAACTAGGAGTACAGGTACTTTATGGAGGCATAGTAGATTGGGAAAAATCAAAATCAGTCTACATTGTAGATCCTAGTGGTTATGAGATAGAACTAGGTGAGATTTCTGGTGGTGGATTATAGAAGATGTTTGTTGATAATTCAGGTTTATGACTATTGTTGTTGTAAAACTTTAAGATCATAATTAATTATTAGAATATGATTTGAAAAAAGATCTAGTTATTGGAATAGGTGTTGGTATTCCAGTAATAATTATTATGATTCTAATTGGAGGTGGAGGACATTCACCACTTGATTTTGAAAGAGAGATGGAAAAAATCATAATTGAAGAACCAAAACAAGTTGAACAAACAAAATTAACTCAATCTTCATCACAGGATTGTTCAGGGAATGCCAGATGTGTCACCGGAACTGTGACTAAAATTGTTGATGGTGATACAATTCATGTCGATGGAGAATCAGTTAGATTTGCATTGGCATCAGCTCCTGAATTAAGTGGATACGGAGGGGTAGAATCTAGAAATTTTATCCAAACGATTTGTCCTGTTGGATCTGATGTAACAGTCGATGAAGATGACGGTCAGACTGGAGAAAGTTATGGCAGAATGATTGGAATAATTTACTGTAATGACATGAATCTAAATGAAGAATTACTAGATGCAAATTTGGGATATTTGGAGAATAGATTTTGTGATTCCAGTGAGTTTGCAAATGATTCTTGGGCTCAAAAACATGGATGTATAATTGAGTCTGATGTCTCTATTCAAGCTCCTCAAACAATCAAAAACAATTGTGATCCTGCATATCCAGATGTATGCATACCATCCAGTCCACCAGATTTGGATTGTGGAGAAATTGAATATCAGAACTTTAAGGTCTTACAACCAGACCCACATAGATTTGATGGAGATAAAGACGGAATAGGCTGTGAATCTTGAGGATGAATTTATTATTCTATTTTTTAGTTTAATATGAATTTCTTTCTAAAATTTTGCTTTCCATAATTCACTTAACTCATTTCTCATTAATTGAAGTTCTTCAATTCTTTTTATTTCATTATTAATTAAGACGTTAAGTGCTTTTTCAAATTTGACTCCCTCAAATTTTGTGGGAGTGCCAGAAATCATGGTGACTATTCCTTTATTTTGTAATTCATTCTGCTGTGTTTCCTAACATGACTAGTTTATCCAACTAATTCTACCAATCAAGGTTTGGATCAGAACATTTTGTACAATTTCATGAATAGAAATTGGAAAAAATACAACCAATCCCTTGTAAGAAGAGGAGAAATCATGCTCTCCTTTGATGCCATGGAACAGTGGGGTACAGAACTCAAAGAGATGAATCGCAGAAAAGAAGGACACCAGTACGTCTATCCTGAGAGTTTCATGGAAGCACTAGGGTATTGCCATGCATATCTGCATCTCCCCTACAGACAAACAGAGGGACTGATAAAATCACACCTGAAAGAAAAATCAAAAACACCGACATATTCTACCATTTGGAAACGTGTCAACAAACTCGATATCAAGTGCAACCCAAAACTGGGAAAAGACATCATCATTGCAATTGATTCCACTGGAGTCAAGGTTGCAGACAGAGGTGAGTGGATGAGACAAAAATGGCAGAAGAGAAGAGGTTTCTTGAAGATTCATGTGGCTGTCGATGTAAAATCAAAGCAGATTACAGGTCTTACCATTACAGATGATAAATCACATGATTCAAAATCTTTTATGTCTCTGGTAGAACAATCAAAAGAATTTGGAAATGTAATCAAGACACTAGCTGATGGTGCATATGACACAAAAAGTGATTTTTCATATTTGTATCATGAAAATATCACTGTAGGAATCAAGACAAGAAAGAACTCATCAGTTAACACTGACTGTTATCCAAGAAGAAAAACTGTTCTGGCTCAATTATTCAATTATGAATTATGGAGGAACAGCGTAAGCTATGGAGATAGATGGATTGTTGAATCAGTGTTTTCTGCATTCAAGAGAATGTTTGGTGAGCATGTCACGTCTCACAAAAGAGAGAACATGATTCATGAACTGAAAATGAAAGTTTGTCTGTATAATACAATGATTGTAATGCAGTAAGATAATCCAAAAGGATTCGTTTAATCAAAGAATGTTGATGATTTTTAGAGTTGGGAAACACAGCAGACGACAAGGTAAGCAGAGACCAGATACGTCGCATAGTTCTGACTCTCAAACACGAAGGTTTGAAGACTCTTTTGATGATTGAAAAAGACAGTCAAGCAAGACCAAAAGAGATACTGACATTGAAGGTAAGAAACTTCAACCTGTCTCATGACCCACCGTATTTCAACATAGAAGCGGAACACGCCAAGAACGACTGGCCAAGAGAGTTGTTCTTTACAAACGAAACAAAAGAGTTTGTTATGCGAATGATAGAACATCGCAAATTAAAACCAAATGACTTTCTATTCTTGAATCGACAAGATGCAGATGAACTTGATGAAAAAGCATTTCAAAAGTATGTTGTAGAAACAAGAAGTCAATACTCGCAAACTTTCAGAACAACTCTTGAAAAGAAACTGGCAGATCTGAACGAACCAGTAGGAGGCAACAGAAAGATGAGAAGATACAAAATTCATCTCTATTCTTTCAAAAAGTTTGCATTCACTGTGATGGCAGATACTCTAGGTGAAATGGCTACCAGAGCCATAAAAGGAGACAAAGAATACGTGCTGACATACTATAAGAAAAACAGAGAAGAAAGAGCAAAAGACTACAAAAAAGTCACTCCAAAACTGCTAGTATTCTCTGAAGAAAAGAATCCAAGAAGGGAATTCGAAGACGAAGTAAGAAACATGTCTGATGCTGATCTGGACGTATTGCTAGAGTTCGTAAAGAACGGCAAGAACCAGTCCAGAGAGTCATTAGTGCAGACAAACTAGAAGAATATCTCAGCAAAGGATACAGATTCAGAGCAGTGTTACCAAACGAGAAAGTAGTCGTCGAAACTGCTACCCGTAGAAAAAACAATGGGTAGTTTTAATAAAATAACAAATCTAATCCTCATAAATGTCGGAACACAAAGGATATGAGGGAAATTCATTAGAATTCCTAAAGGCAAATCAGATTTCAGTTGGTGATTCTGTTAAGATATTGGCAGATATCACTTATTCAGGCATAATAATGCCAAGGTATGAACACAGTGATGACAAACATATTGTGCTGAAATTAAAGAATGGATATAATATTGGTTTAGAAATTGCAAAGATTGAAAAGATTGAAAAAAATCAATCTACAAAAAAAATTATAGAGAAAGATGAAAAGATTGAAAAAGTAGCAGGATTACCCAAAATTTTGTTATTATCAACTGGAGGAACAATTGCAAGTAAGATTGATTACAGAACGGGTGCAGTTACGCCTGTATTAACTGCTGAAGAATTGAATTCATCAGTTCCAGAACTTGCTAAAATTGCTAATATAGATACACAAGTTCTATTTTCAGAATATTCTGAAAATATAATGCCAGAGCATTGGATACAAATTGCTGAAAAAATAAATGAATATTCTGAATCGGATTATACAGGAATAATTATTGCTCATGGCACAGATACTATGCATTATACATCATCCTTTCTTTCATTTGCACTTGCAGGATTTCCGATTCCAATTGTATTGGTTGGATCACAGAGATCATCAGATCGTGCTTCATCAGATGCAGCGCTAAATTTGATTAGTGCAACAAAGTTTATCACAGAAAGTAAGACTAAAGGTGTCTATATTGTCATGCATCAAGATGAAAATGATGAAACAGTTGCATGTCATTTAGGAACGAGGGTAAGAAAAAACCACACAAGCAGGAGAGGAGCATTCCAAACAATTGGAGATGTTCCAGCATTCATAATTGCGGAAAATCAAATTCAGAAAAATATTACAGGAGATTTCTTTAAAGTAAATGAATTTCAACCAAAGATTTGTCTTGATACAAAAGTTGCTTTAATAAAATATCATCCTGGATATGATCCAAGTCTGCTAGACAAGATTGTTGAAATGGGATTTAGAGGAATAATTTTTGAAGGAACTGGATTAGGTCATATTGGAAAGACAATGTACGAAAGCGTAAAAAAAGCAAATGAGAAAGGAATCTTTCTAGGCATGACTTCCCAATGTGTTGATGGTAGAGTCAGAATGACAGTGTATGAGAGTGGACGTGATTTACTTGATTTAGGCATAATTCCCTTGGAAAACATGATTCCAGAAGTGGCATTAGTAAAGGCAATGTGGACAATGGGTTACTCTCAGAACACGGAAGAGGTAAAGAAAATTATGCTTAAAAATATTGCATCAGAGTTATCAAATTAAGAGAGTGGAACAGTGTCAGAATTTTCTATAAATGATGTGGGATTGAAGGTAGGACTTGAAATTCACCAACAACTAGCAACCAACAAGAAGTTGTTTTGTAATTGCAAACCAATTGAATCTGAGGAATACTATATGAAATTTCAAAGAAAACTGCGTGCAGTAAAAAGTGAATTGGGAGAATATGATCCTGCAGCATTATTTGAAAAATCCAAATCTAAAACAATAATGTATTATGCTAATCCAGATAGTAGTTGTTTAGTTGAACAAGATGAGGAGCCACCTCACAGTTTAGATAAAGATGCAAAAGATCTTGTACTTGTAATTGCATCATTGCTTAATTCAAAAATTTTTAGCGAAGTTTATCCAATGAGAAAAACTGTAATTGATGGTTCAAACACAACAGGATTTCAACGAACAATGTTATTTTCACAGGGTGGACAAATTGATGTTGATGGAGATAAAGTTGGCGTTCAGTCAATTTGTCTCGAAGAGGATGCAGCAAAACTTCTTGGAGATAAAGGAAATATCAGAGAATATAGTTTAGATCGTCTTGGAATTCCACTTGTTGAGATTGCATTAGAGCCTGTAGAGAGAGATTCTAAGAAAATAAAAAAAATTGCATTATCCTTAGGCAGACTATTACGAAGTACTAAAAAAGTAACAAGAGGAATTGGTTCAATCAGACAAGATGTTAATGTTTCAGTAAAAGATGGAGGAGGAGTTGTTGAAGTTAAAGGAGTTCAACAATTAGACCAATTAGAAAAAATAGTAGAATTTGAGGCTAAAAGACAACATGGATTAGTCAAAATTGCTGAAAAATTAAAGAATTCTGATTTTAAGGGAATTTCAAAAGATGTAGATATTTTTGATATTACTGAAGACTGGAGTAGTTGTAAATCTGAGATTGTACAAAAAGCACTAAAGGACAATTCAATAATCAAAGCAATTAAAATTGAGAATTTTTCTGGAATGTTTGGATATTCACCATATGAAGGAATAAGATTAGGAAAAGAAATAGGACAGTTAGTAAAATTCTATGGAATAGGAGGAGTTTTTCATTCTGATGAACTACCTAACTATGGAATTAATAATGATGATATTTCAATTATTAAAAATATTTTAAAAATTAAGGAAAATGATGCGTTTTTGATAATTGCAGCTCCTTCTTCAAAAATTGATTTTGCGATTGATTCTATAATTAATAGACTAATTGAAGCAAAAAAAGGAGTTCCTGCAGAAACTAGATTGGCTACACAAACAGGTGAAACAGTATTTTTAAGACCTCGTCCAGGTGCATCTAGAATGTACCCTGAAACAGATATCCCACCAATTTTAGTTACAAGTGATGAACTTGAAAATGCTAAAAAAAATATTCCAAAATCATGGGATGAATCACTTTTAGAGTTACAAAAGAAACATGATTTGAATCCTCAGCTTTCAGAGCAAATTTTTGATTCACATTATATTGAATTATTTGAAAAAATAGTGGAAAGAACCAAAGTCAATCCTACATTTGTTGCATCAATTCTATGTTCTTCAATTACTAAATTAGAAAGAAACGGTCTAAATTCTAAATTATTAAAGAATGAAGAGATTATCAAGTCATTTCAATTACTAGAAGCAGGGAAAATTGCTAAAGAATCAATTGAGATGATTTTTGAAAACATCATGGATGCAAAGTCACAAACAATCGAGGAGGCAATGAAAAATACTTCCATTGAGGCTGTAAATGAATCAGATTTGGAGAAAATTATTGAAGAAATAGTTGAAAAGAACCAAGAGATTGTTAAAAACCAAAAAGAAAGAGCTGTTGGGCCACTTATGGGAATTGCCATGAAGGAATTAAGGGGCAAAGCCTCTGGTGAAATGGTAAACAAACTTCTTTTAAAGAATATCAAGAAAAAATTAGCAAATATCTAATTGAAGTTTATGCGGGAAGTGGGATTTGAACCCACGAACTCCTAGAAGATAAGGATCTGAACCTTACGCCGTTGACCAGGCTGGGCTATTCCCGCATTGTAAATTTTTGAAATCTAGAATAAGTTTCTTTAACTATAGTAAAATGTAATATTAATCATCACCTTCTATGAATTTATTTTATTTTGGTTAGGGTTTTTTAGTACTAAAAATATCAGTTATACCATTTTAACCAAATTCAAGGCAGCTCCTCATGCCCTCTCTTGTACCATGAGAACCTTACCCTGTAACCCATATAAAACACCATTATACTATACTATTATACAATACCTATATATAGAGCTAATACTATAGGTATAGTATGAAAACAATTCAAATCCAAAACAAAAATCT
Source organism: Candidatus Nitrosopumilus sp. (assembly GCA_965247045.1). GTDB lineage: Archaea > Thermoproteota > Nitrososphaeria > Nitrososphaerales > Nitrosopumilaceae > Nitrosopumilus. The sequence continues at coordinate 325,636 of CBDFGF010000005.1, read as the reverse complement.
AGAAATCACTAGAGAAATTGTAGAGTATAGACCATATGCATTTTTCGAATATGATGGAAAATTTGCAAAAATTGGAATGTTTGATGGGAATCTAGAAGTTGGAAATGACACCATAATTCTTTCTGATGATGAAAAAAGCCAAATTAAAAAAATCGTGAAGGAGATGGAGAAACCAACACAGGGAAATATCCAAAAAATTGCAGCAGATAGATACATGGATAAACACTATGGAGATGAAAAATTTTAATCTTCAAAAATTGGGATCAGGAAGAAAAAACAAATTCCCCAAAGGTGCAAATCATAATCCCAACTCCAAAAGACAGAAACATTGAAAAACTATTGAAATTCGAGATGGACAATCACAAAAAAGGTACATACTACTCAGAAGAATATCTCTCAGAAATCAGAAAAGTGGTAAAATCACCAACAGGGAAGATAGGATGGAGGCCAGAGATATGAAACCAACACGGGTGAAGAATTCAGAAGAATTGCAAAAACTCTCAGAACATCTAGGTAAAAATCTCGTAGGAAATGAGACTCTGATCTGGAAAAATGATGATTGTTTTGATATTTGGCGGAATGGACAGGTTTTCAAGAGATATGTAATACAAGGATATGATGACTAGAAAAACAATAATCTTGGGATTAATGGTAACAACCTTCTCTGTGTTTGTATTCTCTTTGATGCCATTATCGCACGCTGATTTTCCTAGTCCAGTACAACAAATCAGAGACGGTGTGGCGCCAGAGTATATACAGTGTAATGAGGATCGTGTACATGTAGTTCGCTCAAATGGAAATCATGCATGCGTCACAGAAAAGACAGCAGAGAAAACAGGTTGGCAAATCGTTACATCCAACATTGATGTTTTAGATTCAGAAGATAAAACAACAGAGACAACAAGTATTGTTTCTTCACATACATCTGAAATTGACATTTCTCAAGAACCTGCAACCGTTAAAAGTCATTCATTATGTCCTCTTTGCCCACAAATGGATCTATCCCATCTGCCAAAGCTAGGTGAGAATGCAACAGTTACTATTAGTGTAGATGCAACAGAGGCTCCTCTTGGTGCAGATCAAAATATTATCTTGGAATTTATTTCATTTCCAAGGGACGCAGTAGAATTCCCTGATTTGGATGTGATTCAAGTACCTGCAAAATATGAGGAAGAAGGTACCATGAGAAATGCATATGTCATGCCATTTGTAATGAGTCATAACACACCAGCCAATTTTACAACTACCTTCAAATTTGTACAGACAGGCGAAGTCAATTTCGGAGCTAGGATACACGGATATGATCGTGTTGGACAACACTTCATTGTAGGTACAGACAAAACAGAAATCTATAATCTTGTTTTTGCACCAATACAGCTTGCATCTGATGAAGAAATTCAAGAACTTCGTGATCTAATCCAAAAAAGAGGTGGTATTGGACCTGAAATAATTACAGCTAGCGATGCTGAAAACTTTTTGGATGTAATTCGTCTTGAAGGTATTCTAACAGAAGAAGAGGCCGAATATTATTTGAGATTCGTAGTCAATCTTAGTCGAGGATATGATGATGATTCTTTGTCCTGGCGTCAATTTGAACAGAAAATCATTGCTGATGATGAATATATTGCAAGTTTTATCCACGGATACAACCAGGTAACGGATGATCCAACCAGAGGTCATACAAGTTATTATCGATATCTTGGTGAAAAAGATGGCTGGAATGAAGGTTATGGAAGTAAACTTGATAATATCAAAAGATTCCTTGCATCTGGCAACTACATGACCCAGTCTGAAATAGACCAATACGTCAAGAAATATCTAAGTGATGATTTTCTTGACACCCAGAATTTTTCTTTTGATTTTTTACCTAAAGCATATGCTGCATCTACAATAAATTTATCTGGATTGATTAAAGCCTCCCAGTCGCCAACTGATAATACTGATAATGATAGAATAAGTGGAATTGAAGTATGTGGTGAGGAAAAAACTTCGGTGATTGTAAACCTATTACCACCAACTAATTTCACATAATTATTGAGGAAAACGTCAATTTGAGAATGAAATGTTGTATCAAGAATATACTAAAAAAATTGCAAATTCTAAAAAATTAAAACAATTATTGGATGAGATTGTTTAGAATCTCTTCTAAAATTTTACAATCGTATTGCTGTAAAGGGTTAGAAACGTTTTGCTCTTTCATGTTTTTTAGAATCATCAAAATAGTATTTGATAAGTAATGGTGTAATTTAGTTCACCTGAGCATTCACCTGAGCAAATTGAACAAATATGAGGTAATTAATGAAAAAGCTTTAGGGGGTTCTGGTAACTTTTGATGATCTGATCACCAGAATTTAACAGAACCTTGAATAATATGGAAATTGCCCGAGATCGGATATTGTGCCTTCTCGCTAAGTTGGACACACAGAGTTCGAATCTCTGCTCGGGCTACCTTCATTCGCATAAAGGAGTGTGTATTATTACGTGATCTTACCTAAAAAACTTTCTACACTGTTCAATCTTAGTGTCATTTGCTATTTTTTAGGAACAAAAAATGTGAAAACACCCTAAGATCCAACAGTGTATTTATTTTAATTATTTTCAAAGATATCTCTAAAGTCAATTACTTGTAATCTGTAGCGATGGATTTTGAATTTCTTCCAGTTCCAAGTCCAAAGGTTTAGTCTAAATGATTTGTTTTCAATGTCTCTATCGTGTACTTCTTGGACATATTGTGCAAGTGGTGTTCCTGCTGGATGGCCTGACTCATCTGTATTTCTTAGTGATGTTTTGTTACTGTTGCCATTCCAAATTCCTTTTAGGTGACCGTTCTCATGTGAGATGACATTTGCATTTGATCTTAGTGCTCTGTAAATAGAGTCTTCAGGAATTGCAAGTTCATCATTAAGATACAGTACAGTTTTATGAGGATCAGTAATTCCACCAACTCCATTTTTGCTAAAGAATAGATCCTGTGATGCCATCTTGCTAGGTCTGATGATGAAAGTGTAATTTCTAGACTTTAACCATTTGAAAAATTCACGTCTTCTGTGTCTGTCTGTGAATTGAAAGAACAGATTCTTTTTGATAAGTTTCTTGTATAGCTTGGTGTTTAGATAGGTTGTTTCAAATACAAATTTCATAGACATTAGCCTAAAATCTTGTCTTTTCTGTAGTGTGAAGTTTTCTTACTGCATCTAGCATCTCTTTTCTTGTAGCATCAAACTCTGAGATTATCTCATGTCTTGCATTTACATAGTCTACTACTGAGTCAAAATCTCTGACTTTGATTTGAGATAGTGCTTCTGATAGTTGAATGGTTAGATCTTCAGTCATTGCAGAAAGTTTAGGCATAATTTTACCTGTTCTTTTTTGTTCGAAGGTTCTTTTTCGTTTGATTTTGTTTTTGGTTTTACGTGCCATGATTAATCAAAAAAAGTTATTCAGGTTTGCTGGAACCTGGAGTCTGTTGTTGCCCTCTAGTTATCCCTAGGAATCCAACAACTGCAATAACTATTCCAGTGAAAATACCCATCAGATAATTAGCATCAATAGATCCCGAAATTTGTATTTGTGATACATCAGCTTGGGACAATATGTACAAGATTAATGCTGCAAAAATTGTCAAGAATGTTGCAGCAAATACAGGAGCAAGTTGTTGCCTAGTTACCCATTTTTCATTGCTCATTGAAGAAATTTGAGTTTACAGAATAAAGAGAACTATTTCTCTTGAAACATTTGTTTTGCTAGTTCTTCTAATTCTAGGCACTCTTTAGGATGATTCTTTTTGGTTTGGGTATCGATGATTCTGGATTGTGCCACTAAGAATCTCTTGATGAGTGTTACATCTGCCTTTGAATCATAAGCTGTTTGTTTCAAAACTGTAAAGCAATCCGATTTTTTCTTGTAATGATATACAAAGATTCCAGCAATAGCAGTTCCAAAAATTCCTGCGAGTATCAGGATTAGGTTTTGAATTAGTTCTGCTTCAGTCACAAAATTATGGTATGAAATTAGTAATTAGAGAAGTATTCTATGAATCAACAAGTACATTATCAGAATCAGGTCCCCCAGCAGAAGCTCCAGATTGATTAAATGCCTCAGCTCTAAACGTAAAAGTTTCTCCTGGAGTGAATCCTGATCTAATTACTTCTATCTTATCTTCATCTTCATCAAGATCATCTGCAGGAGGATCATCTCTGGAATATGTGTGAAATGCAGTGTATGGACCTACTGTTGTAGAAATCCTGTATGAAACTACTATCCATTCTCCAGTAGATGTTGTATCACTGAAATCTAATTTTATTCTGACATTTCCTATAGATGGAGAAGTCACTACAATCTTAGGCTTTGAGGGAGGACTTACTGAGCTTGTGGTGTCACTTGCTATAGAAGAGAAAGCTCCTTCGAATTCATTTTTTTGTAATTTTGCATGTCCATAGTATAGAGTATCTGCAAGTACAATTCCAGTTGTAAATATTACATCAGTTTCTCCAGTGGTTCCTATCGGCCTAGTAATTTGTCTTGAGTCTTTACGTCCTGCATCAAAGAATCCATCTCCATCTACAGAATTATCCAAGGCCCACTCAACATAGGCCACATTGATGTTTGCAGGAAGAGTAACTGTAAATTTTAATCGGGTTCCTACATTTTCAAAAACTACTGTAGGAGCTGGAATTGTTGGGGTATCCACGTTGATTGTAGCTGATCCAAGAATGGCACCAAAGCCATTGTAAACAGTTAGTTTGTAATCATAATCTGTTTCAGGTTTTATTCCAACATTATCTACAATATCATCAGCATCATCATCACGATCTTGCAATACTACTACTTCTCCTGAGACCACATCAGTTCTGGTTAGCGTAAAAAATAATCCTCCTGGATTATCCCATTCTATCGTAACACTGTTCCAAAGAATAGTTCCTTCAGGAATTGCAAAATTAACTGAACCTGGATTTGAAACTCCTTCTGTATTAGTTTGAGTGGGCCCAATATAGTCAGAAGTGCCAGCATCATTGTGAGCTCTAATCCAAACATAGTAAGTTGTTGCAGAACTTAATCCAGTTATCTCATGCATATTTCCAGCAATGTTATTGTCTGGAGAACCTGTAGCGTGTGTGTCTGGATCGTTAGCTGCTGATTCTGCTGAAGATGTACTAAATGCTATATCATACAAAATTGGCAGAGACCCAACTATCGGCTGATCCCATGTTACTTTAATTGTGCTTGCAGAATTTCCAATTACATTAATATTTTGAGGAGGATCTGGAGGGATTTCAGTTTCATCGTTTTTTTTTACCGTTCCAATTACTACATTGAGTTGATCTGTGCTGGACAGCGATATGTCCAGAAAATCATCTACTGCAGTAGTAACTAACGGACTGGAGCCAACACCAGAAGCAATGGTACCATCAATTGTAATTATTGGATCTGTTGATCTAATGTAGAGTCGCAAAGTCATTTCTAATAGAACTGGAATGTTTGCGAAAGTAATTGTGGTATTCCCGTTTACATTTCCAATTAATAATCTGTTGTTTACTTGTCGAAAATCTATTACAAGTGGGCTAGTAATGTTTCCTAGATCAGTTGGCAAATTGTTGCTCGGAGAATGTCTAGTACCTGGACTGGAAGCAGGGAGAAGATTTACTCCAGAATCCACATTTTCAAGACCTGATGAACCAGCTCCATCAAGTATTTGAGACTGTAAATTTTCAATTAAATCTCTGAGAGATGAAATTTCAGTTTGGTCATCATCATGGAGATAAGACATCTAATTATTCATGATTTTGAGCATTTAGAGAAGTATTTCATAGAATCATTTTTTTATCAGAACTTTGTCAGCCAAATATTGAATAATGGTATTTTACTCGTCATTATTGGATTGATGGTAGTAGGGGGGATAGGTGTTTTTTCTATTTACCTTCAAGCAGATAAAGCAATAGCAGAAATCAAAAATGTAGTAGAACCAAATTATCATTGCTTAGCAGAGTATGATGAATTTTATTATCCACTGGAAGCTGATCCGCAATTAAAATTCAATAAAGAAATTCGAGAAATGGGAATAAAATTTTTGCATGGTGGGTGTTATAGTACATTTAGAGAATGGATGCCAGAGTCTCATTCAGGCTGGGATCAAATGATTGTAAAAGAAAATAACAGGACAAATACTTGTGAAAATTATTTGGCAGGAGAAGGAGTATTTACAGAATTAGATATAGAGAGTCTCAGATTATGGGAATGTGAGGATTTTCTCCGAAAATAAATTCTATGGAGGAACCTCGAATTTGTTTACTACTTTAACTAGCATGTGATATCCTGTACCGTCTTCAATGTGAGTAACTTCTGAAGGTACAAGTTCAATTTCTCCTCCTGCAATATTTTTCCCTCGTCTTTTGAGCCTTCGTCCGACTCTTGTTCTTACATCCCCCCAGGCATCAACAGTGTGAAATTGTGGAAAAAATTGGTGTCTTGATTTTATTTTCAGGTCAATGCTTTTCATGTCTACATAATCAGTTTGCTCAGGCAGTACTACCATTTTCATTCTACAGTCTGATACTTTTGAATTATTGCTGGAGACATACGCATCTTTTAGAAAATGAAAATCGGTTACTGCAATATGAGCATGATCAACAATATGTTCTGAAACATCGATAATTCCTCCTGTGTAAAATGCTAAATTTGCAAAGGCTTGAGTAATGTGCTCAGTAAGTGCAGCTAGGAAAAATCCTTGAGATCCAGTATAGAAATGGTTATCATCATAGCTTCCCTTGTAGTAAAATTTGAATCCTGTAACGTGATTCCAGTCGAATCTTACTCCAGTCAGTTCTCTTTCTTTAATGAAAAAGTTTTGTGGTAGTGTAAATCCCAAGATTGTAACTAGTTCATCAATTCTTGAATCAAATATTTGATATCCTTTTGCTCTTGGTCCTGCATCAATGGTTATTTTTCCATATTCTCCATTGAATCTAACTTTTGCAGTAGTCCAAATCTGTCTATCTGCAATATCTCTCCAGCATGCATAAAATGGAATGTCAGCCATTCCATTAATTGTATCATTATACTTATTTTGAAAATCAACTTTAACTCTGAATTGAAGACCTCTAATATCTCCCAAGTCCTCAGAGTCTAATCCTTCATTCCAGCCTTCAGTATTTTTCAATGTTACAGATTTGTTTTCAAAATCTATGTGGGATTGTTTAATCATATCTCCAACTGCATAAACTCCAGAGGCATTTCTTGGAAATGGAGCTCTTAATTCAAATCCACAAAATCTTCCTGCTAGATTTTTTACATTTCCAAGGCCAAGATCAGTTTCAATTTCTACTGTCGTTTTATCAAGAAAGTCTGTCAAATCAGCAAGTGTATTTTCTATAATTATTCCAACTTTTACTCCAAAAATTGACAGTATTGGACTTGTTAGTTGAAATAATGTGTCCACCCAATCTGCTGCTGCAGCAGCAGCATTCCAATTGAATCTAAACTCTACTGCTTTTCTTAAAATCCCCCTGTGATCAGCCACCATTCCAATAGATTCTACTGGATGAAATGGAGAAGATGTTGCATAGTCTACAGAAAATTGCCAAATAGTAGTCCAATCAACTCCATCAAATTTTAAAACTTGAGCAGACTTATGCAGATTGACAACGTCATTAAGTACAGGAAGTTTTGAAAACTGCCAACCAGCTCCACCAATTTTTGACTCGTCATACTGAGCAATTCTTTTGTCTTTTCCAGCCCAAGCTCCAGTAGCACTATTATTTAGCAGCCATCTTCTTCCGTGCTGAATTTCTCCTGACGGAATAGTGCTGGGATCTATTAGAAAATCTTCAACATCTTTTATTGAAACAGATTCAAACTCATTGGTCTCATCGTCTCTGTCATAATTTGGTTTTACAATATTCATGTCAGTCATAAATCCTACATATCCAGCAGGAGGGGTTTGCCAATCAGACATGTTTGGTTTCCATTGATCAGCAGATAGAGTCCAGGGAGTTCCCCTTGTTGCAGCTTCCAAGTCTTCCCAATTTGAAGGATTACTGGCAGGAGTATTCCCTAAATTGGATGCAGTTAATGATTTGTATCTCTTGTTAGCATTTCTCACATAATCTCCTATCTCGTATGTAGTTACTCCAGAATATGCATCTGCTAATTTTGCATGTTCTAGATCAGAGATTAATCTAGTGGATTCCATAGGTAGATGATGAATGCCGCTTGCACCACGAAGAATTATTGTGTTATAACGTTTTGAGTTATCTATCTCTGCAGATTGTTGAGTTTGTACTGTTTTCGTTGCTGCATCAACAATTTCATCTAAAATTACTCCAGAGTCTTGTTCTCCAAATTTTTCAGCAAAAATATTGTATTGTTTTCTTATTGTGGCATGATTTTCTATGTAGTAGTAATAGTCCTCATTACTGGTTCCAATTGCTTCAGGTGAAGAAATTCTAGTAATAATTTCGTTGAGTAATTTTTTTAATGGTATGGGCTGTAATGGTTTCCATAATTGTTTCAGTAATGGAATGTCAGGTAGATCAATATCATCATCGACCAATGGAGCTATTACTGGAGCAGAAGATCCTTTTCTTGCAGCATAGTTGCTCAGTCTTTTCAAGAATGCCTGTTTAGGGGTAAAAAATCTTAATGCATCAGAATCAAGATGCTGTTCAGTTCTGATTTCCCCCCCTGTAAAAGTCAGATTCACATAGGTTCCAGCATCAGAAGTATCCCATTCTGCTTTTGATATTTCATATCTTAGAATAGGTCCGGCTCTTCCAACAGGATCGGCTCCTAGAGGTTGAAAAAATTGCACATTAACTTCATAAGCATCAAAGGCATTTTCATCCGTAAGTATTGGAGCTTTTGTAACGAATAATCCATCTGGAGCTCTTAATGTAATTGAGCCAAATCTTGTCTTGCTAATTGCTGGCTCCGGATATTTTCCTGAAAGTCTATACAGTACAAGATTTCCAGATGTTGCATCGCCTTCAATGTCTACAGGGGTTACAGTATCACTAATTTTGTCAATTAGAGTAATTACAGGAGTGTAAAATGGGTGAAAACTCATGTCAAAGACAAAGCTCCCATCGATAGATTGATTCTATAATGAATAATTTCTGAAGGAGAAAAATATTCAAAGACAGGCAATGCCATAGTATAGCCAATCGTATTAGTAGGATCTAGATCAAAATCAGGTACGTCAGGGCTCCAAAGTCCAAGGATTCCAAACTTGTGATACTGAGGTTCGATCTGAGCCTTTCTTGAGAATGTTCTTAACTGATCTCTCCATGCAGCTTCAGCAATTCCACAGTTTCCTTCCAGTGTTATTGTTGGAACTGAAGAACGTCCCTGCTGCTTGTAGACAGTCAGTTTCCCATCAGGATTTAGAGCTGGCTCGTTTGTTACAGGATCATCTCCTGATTCCAAAATATGTTCTAGCATTCTATCATCTGTATCAAACACTAAACATTGAGCTGGTTTTGCAGCTAGTAGTTTTTCTGCTGAATCATAAGCTGTTAATGCGGTTCTAGTAGAATTATCTCTCCAGTATAGAATGGGAAAAACTGGAGGAGCCATTAGAAATAAGTTCCTTCCTTTCTTAGTTTATGAATTCTTGTACCGTCTCTAAGCTCTTGCGTGTTACTGTTTCCTCTTGGAAGTCCCTGATTTGTCATAGGATTGGATAAAAATAATTTTCTTCCTGAAGTAACATCAGACTCAGTTTCGACTCCAATATCTGAAACATCTTCTGCTAAAACTTTCTTTCTTGTGTCTCTAGTTCCTCCATGTCTATGTTGTGAAACAAATTTATCATAAACTAATTTTGCTGCAGTTATAGCAATAGCTACATGTGGGATTTTGCTTGCAATGCCTATTCCTGCTCCAAATATCCCACTAGGAGTCCTAAGTCCTGCAGCCCCCTGGACCAAAGATCCCCCTTCAGTTAGTGATTCAGCTAGTGCCTTTTGATTTGTTTGTATTTTGGATACTTTGTTAGATAATTTTTTAAATTCATTTGACTTTTGAATTGGAGATCCTGCTCCAGAAACCAATGAGTCCTTTGTAACCTTAGATTTAGAGCCTTTTCCAAATCCGAGAGCGTTCATTATTGATTCGGTTCTGCTGAATTTTTCTTCAGTTTCAGCTTTAATTTTATCCCCAACTAGTTTTTCAGTTGATTCTTCTAGTCTGCCTCCTTTTAATCCTGAAGCCTCTTTTTTTCTTCTTTTTCTAATAATTGACGATGGTAATGCCTCGTCTCCTGTATCTCCAGCAAAAATTCCACCTTTCTTTTTTAGAGCTTTCTCTTTTTTTGCCTCAAGTTTTTCTAGTTGAACTGTTTTTCTTTCAACTTCTTTCATGTCTGTATCGTCTAGAATATCCAGACTGACACGGTTTCTAGTACCCATTATTCATCAAGACTCCTTTTTAGAAAATCATCTGTCTCTTTGTTGAGTCGAGATTGAGCAATTGGAGTCATTTCCTCGATTGTTTTTGATATTATATTTGACTTGAAAATTCCTTTAACCCAATGGCCTTTAGAGAATGCTACAACAAAACCTCCCAGAATAAATCGTAATGTTCCATCTGGATCTAACGGTTTGATAAAATGTCGTTTGGTTCCTTCTTCTCTTCCTTTTGCTACATCATATCCATCGTCAGATTTGTAATCAGAGACAACATCAAAAACTAATTGGCCTGTGTTGGTTACTTCTATATTTTCTATTCTTGTAGATTTGATAATTTTATCGGAATATCCAAAGTCTTTCATTCGTAATTGTATCGGTCTAAGAATTTCTTCTTCTGCAATTTTAGTTCCGACTGTTTTCACAAATCTAGGATACTGCATCTCAAATCTTGTTAAATTGAAAACAAGTTTCATTCCATCATTATCCATGATATCCTCCTATGGTGCTGCAGCTTGTCTAATGTTAGAAGTGAATGATTTTATTTCTCCTGAAATAATTATCTCCTGAACTGCTTTTCCTTCTTCTCTAACTTCATCAATATTTTCAATGTATGCAACAAATTGATCAACTATAAACTCATTTGATGCTGCATTGCTTTCAGATACTCCTCTTAGTGTAATTTCAGGTAGAGTTCTAGGAGATTTCATGATAAAGGTTTTGAAGGATGTGATGGTTCTTGTTTCACTCCCACCACTTGCACCATACCAATCAGCCCCACCTTTTACTCTCATTTTAAATGTGGAAGAATCACCAATGCTGGTTTTTTTCTTATTGCCATTGGTTCCATAATGTTTTTCACTGTCTGCCCTAGTTAGAACTGACCAATCAAGCAAGGAATCTGACTTGAACCATGTTGGAGAATCAAAAATTTCAGCATGTCCTTTGTAATTTTCTATTTGAACAGACTCTTGGTTAAATAGGGTTGGAGCCATTAACCTAATCTCTCCAATTTTAAATTAAAGGAAGTATTCAGTGGATTACCTCATATCTGATAATAAAGGTCTCAATTGCATCAAATGGAGATCCGTTTGTTATCTCTGTAATTCTTCCTTTAGCGAATGTTGTAGTAGTAGTAGGTCTTTTTAGAGTTGCAGGAATGACTGTTCTTGCCCTTTTACTGACTCTTAGCGATTCAATTATTGCATCGTCATATTCCATTTCAGCAAAAAGTGAATGGGTTTCTGATATTGGAGGAATGTTTTTTCTTTCTCTTGCAGTGTTATAGATGTCTTCAGTGACTTCAATCTCTCTTTCAATTGGTTTTGAGATCAGAGGTATGTTTGTGAATCCTCCAATGTCCAAAGTGTAGGAATTTCCTATGGTTGCAAGTAAAATTATTGAAACTGATATTAGCAGTTTGCCTCTAGTAGCTTCTTCGTATGGAACATCTGCAATTACACTTCTAGAAAATACTGGATCGTCATTAGTTACAGGTTTTTTGAATAACGGATCAGCCTGAGTTAATGCTGTAATGTTTTTTATGATGTCGTACATTTGTTTTTGAGCTTCTACAGATTTGGCATCTGACCTGGACACAATTACAAGTTTATATTCTGTTCCAAGCTGTCTAGAATTTTCAGGTAATGCTACTCCATGATTTCTCCGAGTTGTCTGTAATGATCCTCTCGTAGTGACATAAAGATAAGGTATTTGCGGAGCAGATATTTTATCATTGTTTTCAGGATCTCCAAAAAATACATCTCTTAGTTTTCCTGGAGTCTTTCCTTTATCGTATAGACTAGGATCAGCTAGAATTTTGTCTACAATTCTTTGAATGTTTTTGTTGTGATCCACTATGACCAATTACGTCACCCGAAAAATACCTCTATCCCTGGTAGTGAAGCCATCATCATTACTCAGTACCACTCTTACGGCGTATTCCCATTTTCCAACTTCATCTAAAATAGATGCTTCAGGAGTTGTGTTTTGATAAAGAACTTTTTTCTCTCCTTGAGTTGTTACATTGCCACTGGTTTCTGGAGTTGTATTCCCTACAAGATCTAGCAGGTAGGTAAACTTGGTTGCATCTACAATTGTGACAGGCTTTTTTGACACATCAAAGTTGGTGGTTCCAGAAATGGTGATTAATTCTCCATCTTTTAACAGGGCAGTATTTGGAACTGTGACAGTAATCTTATCTTCAATTCCATCTCCTACAATATTTGATAGTGCGATTACTTGAGAGGGATTGGTCGGATCATTTACTAGTGTAGCTTGTTTTTCAAATGATTTTCCCCTAGGTTTGTAAAATACTATGAATTGATCTGAGATTAATGTATGATCTAAATCACTATCTTTAGTAAAATTAGTAACCTTAGCTCTAAATGTTACATTTAGATCATTCAAAGCATATACTTTACCCATCAATCTATGAGACTCGTCATATTCTATTATGAACTATTAAGCTGAAAGATCAGAATCAGCATCCAGTGATACTCCCAAATTAGCATCTGAATCTAATTGAACAGAAAGATCTTCATCACTTATTTTTATTCTGATAGGTTTAGTTACAAGACGTTTCGCTGACTCTACTAGATCTAGAATCTCATTTTTGACTGCAAGTAGACTCCTTCTGATTACTGATGATTCTGATAGATCCAGAATCTCAGATTTTATTCTTGTTTTTCCTACTATTCTTGATGATATTTCAGGTATGTCTTGGATTTCAGATTTTAATCGAATCAATGTCCTGGATATGACTGATGATTCTGATAGATCCAGAATCTCATCTCCTATTTTGACAAATCCTAGAACTTTTAATTTATCCTCTACCAGATCTAAAATTTCATTTCCTGATTTGGTTATTCCTAATACATTGAGTTGATCTTCGGGAATGTCTAACTGTTCACCTGTAATTTTTGTTATCGATAAAACTTTGATTGAATTTTCTACCAGGTCAAGAGATTCATCTGAAATTACAACTCTAGCTCTGGATTGTGCTAATGTCTCTGGGATATCTAGAATCTCAGATTTTAGACGAATAAGAGCTCTAGTGAATACATTTCCTTCAACTAGATCCAATATCTCATTTTTGGCACGAACAAATGCCTTGAGGATAACACTGCCTTCTGACAAGTCAAGAAATTCATTAGCAGCAACGACAAATCCAGTTCTAGCTATTGCACCTTCTGCTAATTCCAATGTTTCCATCACTTTAGTTAATAGTCCGTTGGCCTGTTCTGGAATGTCTAAAATTTCATTTTTCAGTTTGACTATATCTAGAACGGATATTTTGGATTCAACAAAGTCCAGGATTTCTCCTTTGACTTTACAGAAACCTTTTTGTTGGTTTACCTGTTCTGGAATGTCTAGAATTTCATCTTTGAGAAATACTCTGCTTCTATGTGTTGAGGTATTCTCAACTAGTTCCAATAATTCAGGTTTTAGACGAATTAAGGCCATTATCTGAGCTGTGTCTTCAGGCAAATCCAGAATTTCATTTTGTAAAAACACTCTGCCTCTGTGGGAAAGTTCGTCTTCTAACAAATCCAAAAGTTCATTTTTTATTTTTATCGTTCCTAGAAATTTTAGTTTGTCTTCTACAAGATCTAACTGCTCGCTTGTAATTTTTATTAAATCAGTCATCAGGCGATGTAAAATTACCAGTCAGTCTTTTCATTTTCTTATCAAACTTCCCTTGATTTCTATCTTCGATAATGTTTTCCAAGTAGAGGTTGAGGTTTTGACTTCAAGCGATTTTAATTTTCCACTTGAGTCAACTACAAAGTGAGCCATTTCATCCCAATCTGCACCAGAGTTATAAAATTTTGATTCTCCCATGAATCTCGGTGTTCCTGCCTCATTCCATTGAAAATTGGCCTCTCCGTGCAATCGTGCATTAGCAAAAGCGATAGAGGTTCCTGCAAATTGTAACTGTGCAGCTGCACCAGGAGCAATGTTTGTTAATGTGCTTCCAGATGCCTTGAATCCTTTTGATGTGTTACTTGTTCCACCTATTCCGTTAATTTTACATTGCAGTTTTAATCCAGCTGTAATCTCACCATCAAATAGTATTTTTAATTGTGAATATTTGTTGAACATATCAACATCGGCAAGGCTAAAAACAGCGGAGCCTTCTGCTTTTCGAGCTATGTAACGAGCTAGTAATACTTCATTTCCATTTTCACTGTCTTCATCTTCTGTACTTCCGTTTCGTCCTATTAGCTGAAATTGCAAGAGTTGTACTATGTTATAGTATCCTGACGAGCTAGCGTTTTTTCCATTAGTCTTAAAGTGAATGTCATGAAAGCCTCTGGTGATTTGTATTGTCGTGAATGCCTCTATGTTCCTTTCAGTCGTATTTGAATATTGATCCAGCTGATTGAAAATATCTGTTGCTCCATTTGCATCAAGGCCGACATCCAGAATTCCTAGATTACTTTGTAATGGATAAATGAATTTCACCCTGTAAACTCCACCTGAAAAATATCTTCTGTAAAGATGCTCCGTTAAATTTGCATTCAGCATTACTGCCCTGCCGTTGAATCTGTAAGATGTTACGATATGAGGGGAAGAAATGGTTGCCCCATTCACAGTTTCAAAATCATTATCAAATCCAAAGATTTCTACTTTATCGCCCATTCCATTCCCTGAAACAAGTTCTCCCCGAAGTGAGTTCATCCCAAATCTAAAATCTGTAGAACTGGCATTTTTTCCGTTAATTGCTAGTTTGATGTTTGTTTTTCCACCAGCTAGTCTGACAAATCTGGTAAATTGTTTATTTCGTTGTAGAGTCGATTTGTAAAGATCCAGCTGGTCAAAAACCTTGACACTTCCAAAATCAACATCAAGATGTCCAAAGTCAGAGGAAATGACTCCAGTGTATGTTATCTTCCAGAGCCCACGCTTTAAAAATAAATCACCTTCAGTGAAATCTCTGTTACTGGCATTTGCAGTACTGTGAGTTCCAAAGATATTATTAAAAATACTGCTTGTCTGGACATCTCCTGTAATGTTGGAATTGTTTGTCCTTTCATTGATTTCATCTCCAAACAGATTAAATGATGTCGCTCCTCCTTCTAGATTTCCATCTCGCTTGATCAGTTCTATCATGTTGGTTGTAGAGAAAAATCCAGATGAGTTGGCATTTTTTCCGTTATGCCTGAGTTTAAAAATATGAGATCCTTCTGATAGAAAAATCCCCCTTGTTATTTTTTTAACATTGTATGCCGCACTTGCAGAATACCTGTCAGTGATAGAATGAACTATACCATCAATTGAAATTTCTGAAATCGCATGGTTGAGATTCGTGTCATACAGCTCAAGCAGATCATACAGCCCCTCATCGGTATGTATTACTCCAGTAGTATGAGCAAAATTATTGTTTGACAATCGAAAAATGTTATTCAGTCTTCTACTCGTGCTAGAAAGAAGTGAAAGGCTTCCTGCCGAGCCAAACGCACTCTCCCTGATTCCAGCTGCCAGAACAGCCGGAAGATTGTAATCCTCTGAACCTGTCCCCATGTTGTAGAGTTGGAAATTTGATAATTGCCCTGTAAAATAATTGACCACAGTACTACCAGTAAAGCTAGCTCCAACCAGCAAACTTTCTCCTGAATTATCTAAACTATTTGTTGCAGTTACTGTTCCACTTTTCAATAATTTTAATTCTGATGGGTTATCTCCAGCTAGAAGATAAGCCCTTGTTGTACTTTTATCGACAAACCCAACTGCAATGTGCCATTTATTGTCATCAAACCTAGTTGATGTTGTATCTTGTAAAACATCAGTATTTGTTCCATCATCAAGTATAAGCTCTAAAAGATTATTTGCATTTATTCTGATGCTCCAATGTTGTTCTGATGCTGCTCTATTCCCATACTGAAATAGATATTGGGTTCCAGAGGTTGTTGTTTTGAACCAAATGCTAACTAGGAATGAATTGGTTCCAACCTCTAAATCAGCATCAGTGGCTTTTGAAAAATATTGATCAGTTCCGTTTAGCGTGGGAACTGGAAATCCTCGCAGTGGCAAATCATCTTCTACTCTTGCCAGTGAAATGGAACCAGTGTTTGTGAGGGCATTTCCTCCAGTGTCATCATTGAGATCCTCTAAAAGGTAGCCTCTAGTGAGTGGTGTCTTTGCAAACGTATCCCCAAGCAGTTGAATTACAGATGATCTTGGCTGATTTGCATACTTGTTTTTAATTTCTGCAGATTTTAATCTGATTAAATCATTTATTTTTTGTAAATTTGAGACCTCAGTTACAGGAGTAACACTTGGATCTTGTGAAAGTTCTAATAGATCTTCCAGTTTTGGCGTAACGGGTGTTTTTGAAGATAGTTTTAGTGCCATTATTCAGCCAACCTCAACTGTGTGTCTTCAGTGAATCTTTGCTGTCCGTCCTCGGTAATTCTAGCCACACCCTGAGTGATTAGCGTAATTTGATTGGGAGCTACTACAACTAGATCAGCCATATTATCACAATATAATCCTCAATGAAAGGAAGTATTCTCAATAGTATAACTCAGAAGGTTCAGGGCCAAGCGGTTTATCTTTGACACGCTCTTGTTCTTCGTCAGCTACATCAGAAGGATCTTTGAATGTTTTAGAGTTTAGCGTAATGTTAGCTGTCTCTTTTCTTTTCAGCACTTCTAGAGGAAATTTCTTACCTTGCAAGGTGTATTCTAATAATTTGAAAAATTTTCTAATGCACACTAGTGACTCACACTGGATGATTCAGGACGGTCTTTTGCTGCTGCTGCTTTGTAATCTATTACATTCTTTGATTCGTCTCCAGCCTTTTTTAGAGCAAATGCTTTTTTGGTTTGTTTTCTTAGGCCTTCTCTGCAGCCATCACATTGATTTCTAGTATCATTGTAGAATGAAGCTCCTGCTGCTTCCTCTTCACCACAAAGAGTCTTTCCATTTTTAACGTAATGGGTAAAAGGAATATCAGCTTCTTGAATACCACGTCTCTTCATGTCGATTTTAATGGTTTTTGTATCTGCTCCAGGGAATGTTTTCCAACCATCTGTTTTTGAATTGTAATTGTAGATTCTGGCGTCTTGAACCATCAGGCTCTCCTCATTTCGTGATTGACAAAGAACTTCAATGTGTCTGTTGCAGTCTTGTTGAATGCTGCAATTTGTCCATGTGTTAATAGTTTAGTTGAATCCGTTGGAGAAGCATTATCATGAATTGCAAAGTTCTTGATCGTAACACCTCCATCGTTAAAGTCTCCCGTAGTGTATGACGTTAAGAAAGATACGATATCAACTCCAGCTCCTGTGTTATCTGAATCTCCATCGTTTCTTTTTGGGTATGCCGCATCGAATACTTTGTTTGATCCTGCTATTGCATCAGCAGCTCCGTCAAATTCGGCCCAGGTATCCGTAGCTGCTATTGCGGTTTGGGAAGCTGGGTTTGCTAGCTGCGTTCGAGATAAAGCAGTTCTGAAAAAGTCTTCATTTGATGCAGGGGTTTCTTCTGCTGCCTGATTGGCATAACCAATTTCGCCATCATTAGTGACCTGGTTCATGCCAATAATCCATTTTTTAGCCATTTCTCCCCGTTTTTTGAGAATCTCCAGTTTGGTGCTAAAATCAAGATCAGGCCTGATTAGATATCGTAATTTATTGTAAAAACTGAATTTTGGGTCCACTGTGAAATGTCTGTCTCCAAAATGATAGCTTCGCTCAATCTCGTTTTTCTCTGGAACTGCTGAATCTAATACAGCAACTACATTCCAGTTTAATGCATTGTACAGATTGCGTTTAATGAAGTTAGGTCTTTTGCCGTTTGTAGACAGGAATCTCTCAATTCTGTCTGATACTGATTCGAGATATGTTATTTTTGGAGCTTTGAGTTCTTGTAACACAAATTAAAGATAAAATTATGGATTAAAGGAATTATTATGTTATTTTGGAATTAAACGTGATGTCGTGTTGCAAAGTAATCATCTTCAGCATCAGTGTCCCTAGAGGCTATCAGCCTGCTGGTTCTAACTGGAGCATTTGCTTTAAGCAGGCCAACTAGAGTTACCATCATTGCCTCAAATGTTTTCATTACTTTATCTGCTTGATCATATTGCTTGTTTATTCTTCGAAGTTTTTCTGCTTCACAGTAAACTAGAGCTGCGTCTGCTCCTGGTTGAAAATAGATACTTCCCTCAATTGTACCCAAATCATCTACTGTATTGATAATTCTTTTCTTGATTTCAAGATTACATGCCTGTACTATGTCAAGTAATGTATCATCATCCTGATTGTCAGTGAACTTAAAATGATTTTTTACAAGTGCCAATGTAATGAACTGTAAATCGTTGTTTGTTGTTAGACTCATGTTCCTTCTTGCCTCTGTTTCTTAGTTCTTAGAGCCAGACTAATATCACTCGTATCTGGATGATGATCAAGTCTTGACAGAGCGAAAATTTCCAGATCTGTTTTGAGTTCTTTTCTTTCTAAAGGTTGTTTAGAAACCATAATTGGAAAAAAGAAGATTAGATTTCCTATGTTGCTACTTTGTTTAGCAGGAGTCCTTTTTGTCCTCTCACATAGGTCTCTAGTTTAGCATCAGTGTCAATCTCAGAGCCAGTGACAAAGAGTCTTGATGTATCTACAGTAGCATCAATTGTTATCTTTCTACCGTATCTCTTAGAGTTTGGGATTAGAAACTGTACATAATCCCTCATCACAAAGGCATCAGCATCTCTAGTGTATTCTCTCCAGAATTCGGTCTCAAATGGACCTTCACCTTTGAGTGCTGCCTGAGAGTCTAGAGCATAAATTAATCCTCTTGGGATTGCTCTGTCCAAGATGGCAATTACATCGGGAATGCCGGCTAGTTGAACCACGCCTGAAACTACTGCGTTTACCCCCCTGTCAATACCATGAACATCATAGTTTGATTCGTATCTAGCATAATCAATAGGATTCCAGAAAGTAGTAGTGATTAGTGATTCATTAGCGTCTAGGTGTGCTTGGAACTGCTCCAGTAACTCTTTCTTTACATTGAATGCTCCGTGTGGAATTGCAGAAGATCCGGTTGCTTCAGGGTCATTAATCACAAAGTCTGAAGTTCCTGGAGTTGGGTGTGGTGTACCATCTAGTGTAGATAGTGATTTGAGACCAAGACCATTTCTCATTCTTGCAAAGGATATCTGTGCATCTGCAGAGTTTAGCTGCATTACGTTAAAGTCCGCTCGTTTGCTAGTCTCACTTGGAAGTAAGGTAGCATGAGTGTTTTTCTTTAGATTAAATTTGTCTTCTGCAAAGGACAGTTTATCAAAGTCTACTTTCTCTAGTGGACTCATTTGTACTTGGCCTGTTCTGGTGTCTTGTTCTGGAATTCTTGCATCTAGTTTTTCAGTATTGACTCCAGTGTAACCTTGCTCGACAAAGAAGATGTTTGGTCTAACACCTAGCATTTTCTTGATAAGTGGAATGACTCTGATTGGAGACACTT
Source organism: Candidatus Nitrosopumilus sp. (assembly GCA_965247045.1). Taxonomy (GTDB): domain Archaea; phylum Thermoproteota; class Nitrososphaeria; order Nitrososphaerales; family Nitrosopumilaceae; genus Nitrosopumilus. The sequence goes on along the minus strand of CBDFGF010000005.1, from coordinate 305,768 downwards.
CTTCGCCTCCAATTCCCCCGATAGCTGCGTCTAACTGTTGTAGTTGTTGTGCTGCCACCAAACCTTTAGCGGTGTAACCATGTTCCTGAATAGTAGCTACAAGTTCTTTTCTTGCGGCCATCTGGACAAGTTCTTTCTTTGAAGATGCCGCATAGTTTACAGAGTATTCTTTGTAGGATATTTGTCCTGGAATGGATTCTTTGTGTATTTTTGCTCCTGCAAATGATTTGATGGTTTCTTTCATGTTGCCAATGACTTTTGTTCCAAGGAAGTTCATTGGATTATCGAAATCAAGTGAAGAAATGTCTCCACGTCCTGCGTAGATGTTGCCGTTTCTACGAGAATAAACGAGTTTGTCTCCGTGTTGCATACCAGACATGATCATATTAGTCCTGTGGCAATTACGCCATCGTCATTAAGTGCTGAGTCTGATGCTAGTTTTGCAAATTCTTTATGCTTGTAATGTCCTAGAATCTCTACAATTGTTGGTTCTAATGAGTTTGCTACATCACTAATTGCAATTATAGGAACTCGTGAATCTAATCTAGTAAGTCCAACCTTGTTTTCTGGCTTTACGTTAGCTGCCATTGTACAGACCCAATCTGATCCTGGTGTAAGAACAGAAACTTCAGTTACTCTATCATTTACTGGAGTAGTGGTTAGGTTATTGGCGTCATGGCCAGCCTGAAATAATGCTTCTGCTCCAATATCGAAAAATCTATCATCAGCAGAAAAATCTCCTGCTACAACAGGTCTTAATCCAGAATCATCAATGAGATAATCCCCTTTTACAATATTGACATTTGCCTTTACAGCTTGTGGTTTGACATAAAGGCCTTCAATGTGAACGATATCTCCAACAGGCATCTTAGTTCACTCCTGCTGCAGTTTCTAATTCTTCAGTGCTCATTTCTTCAAATTTAGTAGTAGTAGTTGATGATGCTGCTGTATATCCAGAAGATAATCCATATCCGATAGGTGAATCAGTTTTAGTTTCAGTTGGGATTGCTGCAACAAATGGCTCTACTGCTTCCCACTGTTTCTTTACGTCGCCTAATGATGCTTTCATTAGAGTTTCTTTAAGTTCAGTTTGTTGTTTTTCATCCAAAGCTGCAACTTGAGTTTTTGCTGCAACGAATTTATCGATAAGTGGTAATTTTTCTGCAATCTCTGAAGCTATTCTTGCTGTCATGTCTTTCTCTTTTTTCTCTTCTTCAGCTTTCTTAGCCTCTTCTTTTTTGGTTTCCTCTTCGTTTCCTTTCTTGGATTTCTTTGCTTCTTCTAATTTTTTGTCTTCTTCAGCTTTCTTTGCTGCTTCAGATTTCTTTTTGTCTTCTTCAGATTCTATATTGGCTTTGCCTTTTAGTTCTTCTTTGACTTCGTTAGCAAGTTTAGATAATTTGCTTTCCAGTTCCTTTATCTTTTCTTCGTCTTCCAATTTACTAGTTTTGGATTTTTCCTGATTATTAGAAGTATTTTCAAATTCTACAATAGTGTTACCGGTGACTGTACATTTCTTTACTGAAACAATTTTTTTCTCTCTTAGTGGTTCTATTGAATCATCACCTATTCCAGCTTGCACTTGCTCGAGCTTTATCATGCATTCTTCAATATTTCCTTCACATGTTTGTCCAAGTGTTGCATCAATTGTTCCGTAAGCTGGTTCATCAACAAATGCACGATGCAATCCTCGGTACCTATGCAATACATGGACGTGAGAGTGTGGCCCTGTTCTGATAATTTCAATGTCTTCCAAACTTCTGGGAAAAACTGCAGGAGAGACATATGATACTTCTCTTGATTTGATTTTTCTGATTACTTCAGGATCTTTGATTAGTGATACTGAAGTTAGTTTTTCTCCAGTCTCAGTACCCATTATTTTATTGATTGTGCCTACTCTGAATGGCTCCTGGACCCTTAGAGAGTCTTCAAATGATTTTCCTACAGTGTGATCTCGCTGTCCTTTGTCGTTGATGAATTCAATATCAGGCCTGCCTTTGAAGGTGTGGCCATCTTGCTTGTTTGCTTCAGCAGTGACCATCCAGTCATTTTGATTAAGTTTTGTGTTGATCAGAAAACATTCAAGCATGAATCCTTCAGGGGTTTCCTCAAATGATTTGATTTTATGGGCCGCTAAAAATATTGGTTGCTCCATCTTGCAAGTTGTCAATAAAAAAAGAAGGAAGTATTTTGATTATTAGAAGTGTTTAGGCTTTAGCTGCTGCTTTCTCAGCTGCTTTAACTCTTTTTGCTTTCTCTTTTTCTGTAGGACCTGACTTGAAGACACTTTTTGGTGCTGATCCTGAAACAGATTTTCCAGAACTTCGTAGTCTGGTTTCTTCTTTGTGAACATGTTCCTCAAATTCTTTTTGTGCAGCTTCAAGTTTTTTGGCTTCTTCTTTTAGTTCTGCCTCAATTTCTTCAAGCTCTTTTTCTGTTTTGGCCAATGGAGTATTTTGAGAAAATTTCTATATCAGAAGTAATTAGTCTTTTTTTGGTTCTGGCTTCTTTGCTTTGGTTTTTGTTGTAGTTATTTCATTACCCTGTTTATCAGTGATTGTGGATTCATCTCCTATTGGTTCTGCATCAGGATCTTTTTTTGATTCATAGTTATCAATTCCAAGTAGTTCTCCAATTGCTTGTGCTCTTAGTGGATTTAGTTTGGATAGTTCAAGTAATGAAGACACTAAATCATCCCAAGACTCTAGTTTATTGTCAATAAATTCACATTCAGCATGGAAGTTTTTGAGAACATCTTTATTGTCTTTGTAGATTTTTCTCCAGTTTGGCATGTAATGTTGAGCAGTAAAGGTTTTAGTAATTTTGGACTGGAGATTCTTGATTTCATTTTCCTTGAACAGCCTCAAGATTCCAAGTAACGTATCACGGTTAGGGTCCTTTTCTTTTGAAACCAGAGTAGTAGGAACTCCTGCTGATTTTGCTGCTGCCTCTGCATGATAGTGAGCCAACTCAATCATCTCAGAAATTTTTGGATCAGTGTTTACATTATGCACTTTGATATCATCTGCTGGATTCTCTACTGTAGTAGCATTTGGAGAGCCTACTGTCATGGAATTTACAAATCCAGTGTTTTGAGTTTGTTCTGCTTCAGCCCCTTTGGTATCTCCTCTGAATGCAATTATTGAAAATCCAGCATATCCAATAGATGCAACGTTTGGAAAATCTCTATCTTTTAATTTTCTAAGATTCCTGCCATCTGGAATCATTCTCATCATCTTAGAATAGCCATAGTATTTTCCGTTGTAGATTGGAGAGTTTTTTGTGTGCTCCATGTACAGCATGTCAGAAGAATCAATCATGCCAGTAGAGAACATCAGAGAGACTCCCTTTAGCTTCTGAGTGGCCTGATCAATTTGTACAAATCCCATGTCTCGAGGATGAATAATTTTTACAACGTTAGGAATATCTGGAAAACTCTTGCCATTCCATTTGAAGACTCTATCAGGAAAATATTCGTATGTCATCATGCCTCTTCCAAAAATCCAGTGATTTCTAATTACAGCTTCTACTTTGTCATCCCATGTTTCATCAAGGAATGGGTCTACTTGTGTCGGATCAGAGAAGCTATCATCAACTGCAATTAGTGGGTCCAGGAGGAATTCATTTTCTTCTAGAACTCTAGCTATTGCTTCTTCTTTTGATTCCTCAGTATCACGTGAGTCTGAGGTTTGTGATGTTTCACTAGTCTCATCATCTTTTTGAATTTTAATTGACTTGATGTCTTTGATGTTTTCTGAGTTGAGCTTTAGAACCGGCCTGATTCCTTTTCCCATAGTGAATGAAACTAGAACATCAATGATACTGCCACAAATTGTATGCATGTAGATGTCCTGGAGTACAATCATGTCAAGGGCATTGAGTGGATTTATGAAAAATTTAGGAAAAACTGGTTGGCCATTGGAGTGGGTAGCTGCAACAAATGGGGTCTGAGAGATGATATTTTTGTCATCAAGTTTCACGTCTAGGGGCTGAATTTGATTTGAGGGCATGTAGTTGTCTAGAAAATTGGTGCGATGCTGGATTGCATCACCTATAGAATATTCAGATTCAATTCCTTCAGGTCTTTGATCTGCCTGAGTTTTTTTCAATGTTACGACTCTGATAATTTTTTTTAGTTTAGATTCCTTTTTCTCAATGTCTTTTCTCATCTGAAAGTCTTCATAGACTTGCTTTTCAGATTCAGTCCATCCAGTAGTGTCAATGATAGAGTATTGTTCTATTTTTGATGTAATTCTCCATACACTAGAACGAGTTAGTCCTAGTTTTGTAGCAATAGTTTGATCAGAATATTCAGGATGCTCTAAATGCATTGTTGTAACTAGTTTGATATTTTTCTTATCCACTGAGCTATGAAATGAGCTTAGCTCATAAGAGAACTAGTTGAGACTTGGGCATAAAGATTTGACAAAATCACTCAGAATTATTCCAAAATAAAAAAGAAAAAAGTTGAGATTATTCTATTCTAGTACTCACAGTTTGCAACAATATTGTAACCAGCATCAACACATGTGGATCCCAACTCTGATGCTATGGTGTCAATTAGTTGTTGTAGGAATGCTCTGCATTGCTCTAGTGCTGCAGAAAGACTTGCAATATCTTGCTCATATTGACTGATTACCTCAGGATCGATTACGCATTGATTTGTAGATTCATCAAGTACTGTCCCATCACCACATGTCAATACTGTTAGGGACTGGCATGTGGGGGGTGAAGGTAGTTGATTCGGACTAAACGCTCCACTAGTAGTGTAAGAAACACACATCCATTGGGCATTTCCTCCTGATCCTCCTGATCCATCACCAAAGTACATCGCATCTCGATTCCGATCATTGGTAGGCCCGCTTATCTTTTCAACTCCATCTACATATACTGTATAGTTATTTCCTTGTACTGTTATTCTATATGTATGAAAATCATCTGTTGTGTTCATCGTATATAATTTTCCAGAACCATATTCTTTTATGCCAGATGGGGTGAGCAGAAGGTTTGCCTCACCTTGAGTTGAGCCTACCCAAATTGCCATTCCACCAAGATTTGTTGATCCAACAATACTGAGTAGTTTTACTTTGGCATCTACTGTAAACCCAACATTTGGATCAGGAATCCAGTTTGTAGCCTGATGCAAACAGCCTTCGGTAGATGTAGTATTCATACTGTATATGTTCTCAGGAAGGATCTCTCTGGAAATACATCCATTACTTGACGAAGGATCAGTAAACAATCCGTTACTTTCTGGTAATGTATCTCCTGTCCATGACACATCAAAAGAAAGAGTATCGGCATTAGTATTACTTATTCCGGCTGGAATAAGTAATAATGTAAAGAGGATCATCATGGTTATTGATGTTGTTTTTTGATTTATTTTGTTATTCATGTTATTGCAATTTAATCTGGCATGCCTTGTTATAAACAATATCATCCTTTCTCATTTTTAATCAGTTTCTCAAATTATTGCAATCAAAAAAGCTAAGGATCTTTACAATATTATTTCATTGCATCCAGGACAAAGCCATCTATTTCTTTTTGGATCTAGTTCGTTAGTTTTTGGATCAGGTGTTGGAGCCGGATATGATGCTTGGCATTCATTACAAATCAATAAAATTCTAACATTGTAAAATCATAAAGGAAATATCATGAAATTGGAGTAGATTCGTATCCATCACCGAAAGGATCTTTTGGTTTGAACTCTTGGAATTCTATCTTTTGTCCTCTGTTTTTTCCCATTCTCCAAGCTTCAATAGAAAAATTATGTGCAAGTAGTGCATCATCAGGTCTCTTATCTCCGTCATCAGTATAGTATCGAATGTAAAATCCTCCTCCTGCAAGTTTGGATTTTTCTGTTAATTCATTAGAAAATTGGTCTGCAATCCATTCTATAGCTTCAAAATCTTTAGCTGGAAGAATGATTCTCTTGAATTTATTTGGACCTTCCATGTGTGGACGTGTTATCAAATCTTTGGTGTATTCCATCATCCAAGTTTTGTCTCGCATGGTACGGTTCTCTCTTCTAAGTTTCTGTACTTCCTCTCGTTTTGGATGAGGGATTCCTGGTCTTGTCAATGTAGTATATTTCAAACATCTTGAACCGTATTCTGCTTGTAATTCCTGAACTTGATGAGTACCTCCACCCTGATCAACTACAGCCTGTTTGATGTCGTATGTATCCATCCATTCAGCAACTTCCTCGTATTGTTCATGAACATTACTGGTCTCAATTTTTTTTGCGTTGATTAATCGAAATACAGGCCAATAATCATTTAGAGCTTGGTAAATCCATTTGACAGTTCTTAGGCCTCCTCCCCAATCTACGCCCAAGTACAAATCACCTAGCTCATAATCAACTTCAGAAGGTTTGAGTAGAGATAGAGTCTTGTCATAAGTTGTTTCCAGTAAACTTTTTGGGAATGGTTTGAGGCCTCCTTCTACAAATCCAGCTTCAGCATGTCTTATAAAATCAGATTGAGGATAATGTTCTTGTTTCCACTGTATTGATTTGTCCATTGGTAATCGGTACTTCTCACAGTCTAATTTTTTTAATGGAATCCAAGGAGCTTGATATTGATTGGTAAAATATCCGTGCCTGTCTTGGTTTTCTTGTACTGTTTGTTTCCAATAACCAGCTAGAATATCTAGCATGTATTCACCCCAAACTAGTCCTTCCTGATTGAATTCTAATTTGTCACGCCATAATTCATTATTGAAAATAAACTTTCTTTGATCAGTCGATAGCCACCATTTATGATATTCAGTGTCTACCCATCCTCCAATTCCTGCAATTCTAAATTTACCGTTAGTGTAAGACTGAGCTTCTTTTGCTGTAACCCATTCATCCAAATCTAAATTTTGACCTTCATCAAAAACCAACAGATTAGCAGATTTTGATTCTACGTGATGGAATTTTCCTGCATGTGTTACAAGTCTAGCTGAAGAGTTGTTATGCAGACTTAGCATACTAACCGAACCTAAAGTTGAACCAACTACAAATTCTCTTGCAATATCTGATTCTTTCCATAGTGCATCTCTCCATTTTTCATTAGAAAATACAGAGAGAGCCTCATCTTCGAAAGTACAAAATACTGCCTTTTGATTTGGTTTAGTAGTCATTGTACAAGCCATATCTGTAGCAATTAGAGAAGATTTTGTCATTTGTCTTGCCCAAAGATCCATTATCCAGGACCAGTCATCTTCATGTCTTTGTCTGAGCATTGGAATGAATCTCAAAATGTTTGGTAGTCCATCTATTGTAGGTCTGACTTTTAATGACCAATCTAATTTTGATTTTGGAAGTTCTGGAAGCTCTTGAATCTCTTCTTCAGTTGTAACAGCTAACGCTCTATCTACTGCTTTTTGCTCCTGTATTGCCTTCTTCTGTCTATATTCAGAAAGAGGATAAATCGATATTTTCTTCATAAGCGAATTTTTTCACAGTATCTTCTAGGATTTTTTGAGTTGCTTCGTGATATGCTGAGATGTATGGCTGAACTTCCTTGATTTCCTTTAGTATTCTGACTGCAAGTATTGGCTTGCCTTCATCTCTATTGCATTCTTTATGATATTGGCTCCACATTTCAGTTCTAACTTTTTCAAGCTCATCAATTCTTTGCATGTGAAGCTCTCTCATGCTTTTTGCAATTTCGTATAGTCTCTGTCGAGTTTGGCCTTCAACGTGGCCTAAAATTCTGTAATATGTAGATGCAGACATTTCGTGCTCGTGGTCTTTCATGAATTTCAGGGATTCTTTTTCAGTTTTGCATACGATCTTAGTGGTTACAACTAAAATTTCTCTCTCATTTAGTGCCATATTCCGTGAGTAACTTGACACAGATCCTCTCATTAAGAAATAAATCGAACTGTCAGTCACGATCGCTCAAAGGTATCTCAAATAATACTCATAAGTCCCATATCAGGTCCTTTAGAATCTCTTCCAGGTCTTAGCTAAGATGCTTCTGCAGATTTTACAGGCCATATAGTTTAGGTTCTTTAGTGGTATTCTAGTTAGTTCTTTTTTGTTTACTTCATCCCTACAAATGCTGCACAAACCTAGCTGTATCACTAGGGAGAATTGACTGATTATTCACTAAGAGAAGTTTAGCGGTCTAGCAGTAGCCAAAATGCAGTGGAAAGCATGAATGCGTCTAAAATATTCAACTGCTAGACGGTTCTGGTAAATTCTGGTGATCTGATCACCAAAATGCACCACGTCCACAGAACCCTAAAGAAGATTCTTGCAAAAAGGGATCTCTTTTTTCTTTTTTTGTCAATGTAATGACACCTAACTCTTTTTCTGTTATTCTGTAATTCTATTTTTCATGGGTTCAAATCTCCCTTCTTTGTTCATGTAGGTTAACCTATTGAATGTAATCGGATCTTATTTTCATTAGGCCTTCACTTAAAATTTGAAGAAATGTTCGAACTTCTTCTTTGGACAATCTATTTCCTAATGTGGGCTCCCCTGATTCTTTGTCAAAACTGACAAAAGAACTTTCGAGTCGTAAGGAATGACCTTGTTTTGCTTTGTCTTTTAATTCCTCTACCTCATCATCTTCAATTACTTCTTTTAAAAAATCTGGTGGAAAACCGTCAAGATCAGGTACACTAAATGATTTTAGTATTTCTTTTTGATAACTTGGAAGGCCTATTAATTCTGAAGCAATTTCAACTTTTTTTTCATGATCTAACCAACCATCATTCTTTGATAGAGTGATTTTGTCTGATGAATTTTTGTTAATTTTTTCTAAAAATATCTTAGCCTTCCCAAGTTCTTCCATAGCAAATTGAATAGGTATTATTATGTGGTCAAATTTATTTTCCTTCAATAAAATTTCAGTATCATCGATAAATGAATTAACATTATCTAAACACAATTCAAATGCAATATTAGCCTGTTTTTTAGTGATAGTAATTTGAGAGTTTTTCAATATTCTATTATATTGTATTTGATTAATATCAATTCCTTGTTTACTATTTCTGAATTTTTGGATTCCAAAAAATGTCCATGAGATACTTTAACAAATGTATCATAATGAATCCAAATTTTCCCATTTCTCTGACTCTAAGATCAGGTATTTGCATAATTTCAGGATATTTCTCAACATCCTGATATGATGGAAATTTCTTTATTGACTCAAAGGCTTGCTCATCAGGATATAATTCATGAGCATATTGATTTCTAGGTTCTGTTGCGTCTTAGGTGAAAATAGCTGATTTTCTTCCTGTTGACTGTCGGTGAACCCTATAGATTTCTACACTCAAAACACCAAGATTGAACTCTTGGATATTTTCCATTTTGGTCTCTAACACCAAATAATTCTTCTACTTCTGATCTGCAGTTTCTTCAAATGTTGTATGGTTCTGGTAACTTTTAGTGATCGGATCACCAGAATTTAACAGATCGTGCTAGACCGAGGCCTAAGGCTTGATCAAGTAATGTTTTCCTAGAACAGGCTTCAAAACTCAACCTCAGACCATGAATTATTACTCTATTACTAGGATTTATCAGATTCTATGCATTTTTGTTACACTGTTCCAAGCACTTTAGACAGCAAATTGATTTGTTTAATCCCAGATTCCATATTATGTCATAGACTCCCTAGTTTTTCTTCTTATAGTTACTCCATCCACATCTACCATTCCAGGAGATTCAATAATACTATGCCATTTCCTATCTGAAGGAAGCATCCTATCTAGTTCTTTAATTTTCTCATTTGTTGGAGTAAAATTTGTTACAGCCCCCCATCTCATGTTAGGGATTTTTGGCATTAGATCATTGAGGTCTTTCATAATGAAACTCCCAAAGTGCGTAGACACTTGGCACTATTTCTAATGCCAAGGTGTCCAATGGGCGACTCGTTAAAGCCACAGCCTTCACGGGACAGTTCAGGCCTTGAAAGAGAAAAGCTGTAACTGTTACTCAGAATTATGTTGTTTCTTGCCAATCCATTACAACTCCTGGAGTTTGTTTTGGTAGGTTGATTACTTTTCTTTTTTGGATTGCAAAACAGTGATAACAAACCAACTCAGTATCATATTTCATGTGGATTGGATCTGGTTTGTCTTTTATAGGATCTCCTTGTTTCCAATCTTTTTTTCCTTCATTGTAATTTGGACTTTGAACATTATCAAAACCTACTCTGAAATTTTTACAATTAGTACATTGTTGGCCTGAGAATCCTTGATCCATAGCTTCTTCTTCAGTTTGAGGTTCATATCTCTCATGAAGTTCTTTGACTTTGCCTTTCATTGCTTTTGATGTTTGCTTTGATGTGAGTAATTTTGCAAATTCTCCTACTTCAGTGAATGTCTTTACTCCTTGGCCATGTTTACGAGCAAGCAGGTCAATTTTATTCATTATGAACACTCCTGAGGCCACATTTTGAGTAGCTTCCGTGTAAGCTGCTGCAAGAAGATGCATGATAGATGGATGGATCACATTTTTTCTATCGTAGGCCATGTCTACTGTATCTCCGGCCTTTTCCATTAGGAAGATGTCTTTTCTGATTAGTTTGGTTTCATCATCAGTTAGTTGTGCATCAGTGAATTTCCAAACATTAGCAACTGCTTTTAGCTTGTCTGCTGCGTTTTCAAAAGCTGCAATTATGAAATCATTTTTTTCTTCAAATTTTGTTTTTTCTTTTTGTTTTTTTGGTTCAGGGTCTTTTTCTTCTAGCTCCTGCTGCTCAAAGAGTCTTCCATCTATTATCATTGCGGAACATGCAGGAATGCACGGAGCTCCGCAACGTGATACTTCTCCCATTCCATTTATTTTTCCTAGTGATAGGAATTCATGTTTATGATCTGAAGGTTTTACTTCTTCCTGATCATCTGATTGCCATTCTCTTTTTTCCTCAGGCTTAAAATATTCGTAAAAGTGATTGCTTAACGGAACTCCACGCTCCTTTAGTTTAGTTTTTACATAATGTGCAGTGTCTTTTTCAATTAGACCTTCAATAGCTCCAGCTTGAATTAGTCTTAATGATATGTCCCTGACCCTTTTAATTAAATCACTTAGAAATCTTGTGTATCTTTCTTTAGGCTCTTCAAAAGTTTTGAGTGCTTCGTTGTGTTGATCCCAAAGAAATTCTAATTCTTCTTTTGTAAAGTCCCCTGACGGGACTTTCAAAATAGTTCCACTTTCGGATTTCTTCTTTCCCACGTCTACGCAATGTTATTGCGTACTCTGGTTAATAACTCATGCAACTACATAGAATGTTATAAAATTTGTCAACATTCTACTAGTTAAAATTCCTTTCAAAGTTGATACATGAATGTCTTACCAATTTTCCGTAATCAGTAATAAAGTAACCAAGAGGTTTCTTTGTCTTGTCGAGTTTTTTGTATATCAGACCAGATGCCAGTAATACATTAATCCTGTCTGTTCCCTTGCTTCCGTATTTTTTCAGAAAATATGCCCATGTTTTCTGACCGTCAATGAGATCTGTAAGTATATCGACTGTATGTGGATTTTTAAGGATGATAAAAAGTGATGCCATACCTTGTAGATCTATCATTTTGTCAGTATTGGTGATTCTCTAGAGCAGTTGATTAGAAACTCAAAGAGATTCAGCTTCCATATTATAGCGTGTTTGCAGTGGGATTCCCAGATTCTTAGAACCTTGAAGCCTGCCATCTTATAGTATTCATTACGCCTAGAGTCTTTTTTTGTATCTGGATCTCCTTCATGTCCATGACCTTTGAGTGCAAGTTTGGCACCTGTTCTTCTTGGACCAGTCTCTTCCTCAATTTCTATGATGATTTTGTGATCATAACTTGTAACATCACCACAAACCATAGTCTCAGGATATTTGATATTATCCCAAGTTTCATGAGGCTCAGGTTCTCTGTAGGATTTGGTCTCAATGTTGAATACTATTCCTGTCTCATAGTTTCCAGAGTCCACCTTGAATGTAAATGGTAACTCTGCAAGCCTGCAAAAATCTGTAGCAGCTCGGTAAATTGGATGCAGTCTGTGAATATCTTGATTACCCATGTCAGCAGTTCCTACAGACCCACAAGTAACCTCCAACAATTGAGAGGAATGTTATTGTGATTGCAGTTGTGGCAATTATGACGTATTGTGTTTCTGATTTCAAAAATTCCCTAAAATCAGGCTCAAGTCCAATCTGACCCTCTACTCCATAGTCACGCAAGCCCCAATATAGAGGACTAGAAATAATACAATCAATGGATTCATCAGGTATCTCTTTGAGTTTATCTAAAACATCTCCTTGCAGGATAGTTCTAGATTTCAGTTCTTGTGCTAGTTTACTCATAACCTGGAATGTTTCTTATGATGCTGCTTTCCCTTGTGTACTAGTAATCCAGCAGGAGTCTTGAAAGTGCTGCTGCACTCTAAGCATCTAAAGATTTGAGGCTTGTCTGAAATTTGGTTTGATTGATTCATTTATTGGATTTTAATTTTTGGGTGGATCTCATCCCATTGTTTCATGAATTTTTTAAATTCTGCTTCAGCTCTTGGATCTGGAACTCTTTGAGGTTCGGTTCTGGTGCATTTTTCACCATACGGATGCAGATATCCACATTTTTTACAGGCATAGTGGGTCTTGCATTTACATTCGCATTCCTGACTCTTGCAGGTGTTATGGACTATTGCCTCGTTTGTTGTTCGATCTACCTTGACAAAACAGTGGATTTTTCGTTTACAATTTACACAATAGTTTCTGGAAAGTGATGTGTTGAGCCCTTCCTGAAGTTCAATGCCTGATGTATGCACACCAACGATCGTTTCTTCTTCTGAAATGATTGATTCAGTCAATATTGGTTAGATTGTCTCATTATCTGCAGATTTTCCACAAAAGGAACGTTTTTTTGGGATGAGACTCTCTTTCGAGCCTGTTGTTCCATTGCGTAGAGATTGAAACTCAATATTTTATAATATATTATTTAGTTGTCAGCTAGCTAGCTAGCTAGCTGACAGCTAGCTGACAACCTAAAGGAAAGTCTTTTGTTCATATCTTTTGTCTTTTTCCACTTGTAAATGCATTAGAAATCCATCAATCTGTTCAGTGGTCAGGGTTTGTGAGAATTCATCAAAGTTTTCAGTCTGTATCAATTCCTGCATTTTGGCTACAAATTCGTTCTTTTTCTCAGGATCTTTCATCATTTCTTGGTATTCTAAGACTTTATGTCCAATCTTTGCAAGCTCACGCATACATTCAGACATATTCTTGAATTTTCCTTGTGGTGTTTGTGGCGTCTTGATGTTTTTCTCCAACTCATCCAAGTCATTATACTCTACTCGAACAGTGATTATTGTAGTACGTTTAATCATTTAGTCTTCAGGAATAAAAAATTCGTGGCGTAACTCCTTTCTTCAACACCACAATCTTGACATTTCAAAACTGTGATAATTTGAACTTCTTCTAGTCTATGTTTAGGACATTCATCATCATGTAAGTATGAAAAATCATTGTTTCCTGTTATATCTATGAATGATTTTATACTATGTTTCTCGTCTGAATAGACTCTATGATGGCAGTTAGAACAAATACCTAAAGGAATATCATAATGTTTCCAACCTAGGCGGTGAAATTCACCCCGATTAACTAAATGATCATTTTGTCCTTCGTTCATACTTTCTTTCCTGTCCTTGAATCTCTCAGTACATCATCCCGACCAGTGATATAATATGGTGGTCTGTAATTCCAAAACTCAGGTTTCTTCAATTCATGTGACCTCAGGATAAGATTTTTGTGAATAACGCCTTTTACAAAATCAAATTTCATTATACGCATATGAGGTTCTTTTAGTAGTTTATCTTCCAATGATTCAACCCATCCACGCTCATCTTCAAAAAGGAATTGATCTGAATCTTTACCGTATTTTTTTAGTAATGGCATAACTCTTTTTAATTTTTTAATCAACGGTTTACAATACCTGTCTGCAACTGGTACAAATGCTGGTGTTTTTCTCTCAACCCTATTAATCCACCACCATAATTCAGGTACTATATGAGGTTCCCGATACTGTGATTGTAATGTCATTTACTTATACTCCATATTCCTTCAGGATGAAGTTGTGCCCAATCCAGTAAGACAGATGCAATATATCCCGCATTGCCCATTGTGGGAGCCCAATATTCCACAACATATTTTTCTGGATCAAAAAATTCACCTCTAGACGTATCACATATTAGTCGTCTGTATTGTTCGGTTCCTAATTTTTCAACCAGTAATTTTAAAGTTGGAATTGTTTTTCTTCCTGTTTTGCCATGTAAATAATCAGAAAGATCTTGATTGATTACCAGATAATACAATTCAGAATAATTGTATGTTATGGAGATGGATGCTTCCTGTGTGCCTTCACTGCCATCCATACAAATTGACACTGTTGAGCCTCCACTATAGTTAGGCACCTGTGCTATTTTTTTTCCAACATAAAGTTCTGCATTCCATCCCATCTAATTCAAACCCCCATTTATAAAATCCAGATCCTTGCTTGGCTTATCAGGGTATCCTATATCCTGACATGGTCCGTTATGCCCATACACACCCTCACATCTGTGACCGGTAATTTTGAAAACTGTAGGACATTGGGTATCGGCCAAATCTCCAAACTGTCTTTCTCGTAACCAGTCTCGCATCCTAAAAAAAGCACATATATCTTCACCAGTCATTGCATTGGTTCTCCCAGCATTTCGCATGATACAGTAAGTCCCAATACAGTATTAACTCGTCATAACCTTCCATCATTGGCTTCTGGCAGTAATCGCACAAAATATCTTCCTTGTCATAGATGTTTGAAAGTGTTAGTTCTCTCTCTTGCTCGCCTTTCATTTTCCCTGCAGCTCCCATTCCCTCTTGCAAAAAATCAATGTATCGTCAGATTCCACCTCATCATCATCACAATCTGAGAATCCTTCCATACAACTACGGCATAACAAAATGGGTTCATTACGTCCAATGCCAGGAATGACTGCCTCACATGCGGCTGGATGATACTCGCAGTAGTAGCAGAGTAGCTTTTTTTCTGTCATTTTTCAAACTCCTTTGCTTTCATTTTGGTATCTCCCAATTCCCTTCACATTCTTTACATGGGATTTTATCCAGTTCAAACTCTTGAGTTTCTCTATACTCCATATCCTTGTCACGCCATATTATAGCAAACTCTTCATTTGTTGTAACCCCAATCAGGCATTCTTCAGGATCTTTTCCATCTGAACCATTTTCAAAAAGAATGTAAACTTTCATGATTTTTTTCCTTTACTTATGGAATCAGTCAGGTAATTTCTGAACCTCTTTTGAAATGATTCAATGTCAGTGTGATCGATTACTATAATTTCCCTGTCGTCAGTAAGAAAATTTGATGTCAGTTTGAGAGTTCTGTTATTCCGATTGAGATGAAGTTCATATCTGTGATTTTTTAATTTTGGCAATCTATCCAGACATAATACTATTGTTGTGACTGCTGATTTGAATTCTCTTACTGAAATTTTTCCGTCTTTATTCAAAGGCAACTCACCTGTTTTTTCAGTTTTGTAATGTACTCGTCAGACCAATGTTGATTGGTGTTTGTTACCTCCATAATCTGGATGTTTATTTCTAGTATTTTTTTCAGGATTGAGTCACTGTCTGACATCTTAGACCGAATCCCGTATCGTGTAGATCTTACTTCGTCGTATATTCCTTCAAGTAAAAACAACATCTTTTCTTCATGGGTTTGAAGTTTTGAAAATTTTTTGCCTTTGGAAGTTCTTTTATCCATTTATTCAAACTCCTTTGCTTTCATCATATTCCCCATCTACAATTTTTACAGCAATACCATTTGTGAACATGACATTTTCTGAGTTTTAGTTTAGCTTTTCTGATATTGTAACCACATTCTGGGCATTCTTTAGGACTTGTAAATGGCTTCTTTCTTGCCCTTGTAAATTTCATTCCTTTAACAAAATAATATGCTCTTGCAATAGAGATTTCATTATTTCTTAATTTCTTTAGCATTGATTTGTCGGCATTATTTTTCAACCATTCTATCTGATGTATTACGGTGTGCCCTGTTCCCATGTATTTTGCAAAAATCTCCATAGCACGACCCTCTCTGATTTTATGTTTTATGCTGAGTATTTTTCCAGTTTTCTTGTCTATGTTTGCTAGATCTGGATTGCACTTCCAATGAATTCTATCATATGCACGTTTTTTCTCGTTCTCATAAATCTCCCATGCAAGTTCTATTTTTTGAAATTTTGTTAGGTTGCGTCTTGCAAGATTTGAAAGAATAACAAATTTTCTCTCATCCTCCACTGAATTAAATCTCTTGATAACATATTTTGGCTTTATATGAAGTTCTTCACATATCTCTGATCTGGTATGTCCATCTAAAATAATGTGTTTTCTGCTTGCAATGATTGGCACATGTTGACCATCATCCATTATTGAAAATTTCAGTATCTGACGTTCCTCATTTGTAGGACGTGGAACCAAATCCAAGTAATCCTCATCTATTTTTAAAATACAATTTGTAGGAATTAACATTAGAACCCCCACCCACATTCAGTGCAGCACTGTTGAGTATGTACATGACATTTTGTTTTTTCTGGCTTTGCTGTTTTTGATTCACATCTAATACAGACAGGATATCTGTTTTGGTTTGATCTGTTGTATTTTTTGCAATATCCTACCAGTTTTCCATTTTTGTAAAGTTTTGTATATGCAGCACCAATTGTAATTGTTCCCTTTCTGAGCATTCGTTTTATTTTCTCAGGTGCATTGTTAATCAACCAGAAAATCATATAAGCTGTTGTATGGCCACATCCAAGCATTTTTGCAACTTGCATATGCAACCGTTGTTTTGTTTTGTATTTTTTACCACGTCTAGTTTTCCATGTGTGACTCCCTCTAGCTTTGAAGCCTAATTCTCTTTGTTCATTCCACCAAACTTGTAAAATTTCTCCTTTTTGAAACAGATTAAGCGACCTTCTGGAAAGATTAGTAGTTACCACAAAACGTTTTTCATCAAACTCATCATCGAACTTCATAACCTCAAAAATTGGTTTCACTCCTAATTCCTTACAAACATCATTGCGTGTATGCCCATCAAGGATTACTCCATTTTGATTAACTGTTATTGGTAAATGAAGGCCATCTTCTTTGATGGAATTTTTGAGACTCTTATAATCCTCTTTTGATGGACGTGGAACTAGCTCAAGATATTCTTTTTTTGTCCTAATTACAAGGCTTTTCATCATCTAACTTTCTCACCTTTTTGTCTTTCATGCTAGCTGTTTTCCTTTGAGCTGCTCTTTTCGTGACAGATTAGATTTATTCTGCACTAGTAAGGCACACACAGTTTTGCTGTCTATGTTTTTTTTAATTCTCATCTTAATCTAACTTCGTCCCGCAAATTGCTCTGGATTTGTCAGTGACATAATTACAGATTAGGACCTCATTTCCCCACTTTGTCCTACACTTGGGACAGGTTTTCAATGAAGTGGTTCCTCCCGATGTTTTTTATGAATTCTCAAATTATGTAAAAGGCAAAGATGTTTTTTTTCTTCTGATGTTGTAGACACCAGGGCAACCCCTTTGGCATCACAATTTTTCTCATCACATGTTACCTCTTTTACCACATATCCAGAACCACCACCAACTGTTCTTGGAACTCTCTCTTTGATCTGGTTTTTAATCTGAGCTCGTCTTGCGGAGTAACAAGCTGAACATATCATCATATCTGCCGTAATCTCAGCATCAGCTAAAAATTCTAATTCTTTGAAATTAGTTTTTGCATATGATGAACCCATACAAAGTGAATACGTGTCGCTGTCGTAGTAATGATATTTCTTGACTGATTTTTTCCATCCAAACATCAGCCCTTCCAATGTAAACCTCCTGCAAGACTTGGTAAATGTAATTTCTTTTCGCATTCTTTGAGGTATGATGTCAGAGTTTCTTTTTCAAATTGTGATAGTAACTTTTGATGTTCAGTGAATTGTGTTACATCAAAATCCGCCCATTCCTGAACTGACGTACCACGTACTTGCTTTCTTGCAATGTTATGATATTCAATATTTGGAATTCCTAACTCTTGACACACTAGAACAAAGGATCTATTCATTCCACCACTCCAATAATTCTTCAGGCAATTGATTAGTTTAGAATTTTGATTGTGATTTTGCTATCAGTGAATTATTCTGGAACTATTTGTATCTTGGAAGCTAGTTTCTGTAAAGATTCTTTTTCTTGAATATAATTCTCCACCTTATGAGTTACATACCCTGTAAAGCTGTTGATACCAGGTGGGAGTTTTCCAAGTTCTTTTAGTTCTTTATAGATAGATTCAAACTGATCATATTTTTCTTTTGATATGGTGATAGATTTGAAGCCTTTTTTGGGCATTAGTTTAACCTCTTCCAGATTTCAGCTTTGTAAGCTGTTTCATAATAAGCCAAACAAAGACATCTTTCTTTTTCTGGGCATATTCAAATAGCCTTTCACATTCGGATGTTGTGATTCTTGGTTTTTTACTTGAGAATTTGAGCTGGGCTTCATGTGAAACAATGCCCCGAATCACAAGATTCATCATTATCAAAATCATCTAAGGATTGATTCTTCTCTAAATTCTCTAATGATGAGTTTCCTATCAGTGGCTTTTTTGGATAGTGTCTGTCGTTTTGTTCCATTTCTACAATGGCATGAAATCTTTTAGGATCATCCGCACGTAGTTTTCTCATGTCTTTTCTTTTTGTATATGGGCAAAAGTCACAACCAGATCTTACAGGTACAGGCCATCCGTGATTTTTTATTATTTCATAACAATCATTTCTAGTTAGATGGTTATCCAGTAAGGGATATTCTTTTTTTACATATTTGACATCGTACTTTGATGGGTGTAACCTGTGCGATTCATCCAAAGAAAATCCTATGTCTTCAATTACAGGATTCTTTTTTGTTGCACCAATAGATCGTAAGAATCTATTAATCGGTTTGACCTTGAAATCGGCAGTACACCAACGTCTTGCTCTGCTTGGTAAAATCTTTCTTTTAATACACCATTCCATTAATGAGAATCCGTGTTTGTGATGTACTGTGACCCATCTCAGACCCTTTTCTTTGCAGAATGGCTTCAGGTAATTTTCTATGTACCAGTAGGTTTCTTTTTTCTCATCACCAGTATCGGCAAATATGATGTATCCATTTTTGTATCTATCAGGAAATTTCAGTAGCATGGCTGTGGTCTGAACTCCTGCACCCATTGATAGGCAGATAATTGGCTTCATATCGCTCAATTTTATGTTCCTCCTGCGATTTTTTTTAGAATTTTGATGTTGGAGCTAATTGTGCCGGGGTCAGCACCAGAAGCCAAAGCCAATAATTTAACAAAGTTGCTGCAATGACGTTTATCTAAATTCACTTTTGAATTACCTCCTTGAAATCACATTTGAAAATGAGAATGTTACACTGTTCAATCTTAGAGACATTTGTTACAAATTTTGTATCTAGTCAAAATACACTCCCATTAATCAAAGGCTTTGCTTTCACTGTGTCAGCCATTCTTCAATTGCCACTTGTTTGAGATTTTTCTCATTCTGGAATTTTGCCTCAAATGGTCCAAATCTTTCATAGTTGTCCTCTACAAGTTTTTGTTTCACTCTTCTAATGGTTTCACTGTCTGGCTCGAATCTTTTGCCATTTTTAGTTACAAAAGTAATTTTTTCTCTATAGAACTTTTGCAGTTTTTTGTTTTCCATATTTCTCAAGAATTTTAGATTATCTAATACCCAAATCATTTGTTTTTTTACTGCATTAAGACTTTGGACATACTTGTCCCAGTCTTGCCTTACTTGATTGTCTGGTGTGGCCTCTATGAATTTCATACAACTGCAGTACAGATCACTACACACTGTCGGATCATCAAATGCATGTTTTTCATGTCCACACATGCAAACCATTTTAAAAATAAACTTCCATGAATTTTGTTATACGGAAAGTCATTTGCGTCACTGACGTTATCTTCTGGTTCTGATTACTCATTGACAGAAGATAACGTAACATAATCCCCCACAGGTGTTTGAAAAATCCTGCCAGACCATATAGGTAAGAAACACTACTCGATGTCGTGATGCTACGCATGACCGCTTCCCTTTTTGTAGTGATGAGACGATAATTGTAAATCATGGCTTGAAATTTCCCGATAAGGTTCTAAACATAGATTCAATGAAGATTGCCTGTTCTGAGACGGATATGGTAGTAGGCTCCCTTTTTTTTAGAAAACTTGTTAGCAGCTCTTCTGATAGTTTGTAAATGTTTATTGCTTCGGTAATTGGGAATTTATTAGGTACAAACCTTGGCTTGTTTCCAGAATCTACCTTGCCACCTTGCGACAGGAAACATTCCTTGTCATTGCATTTAATCCATGTTTTACCGTCTGCAGACTTTGATAGAAATATTTCATCGCCTACATTCCAAGTGTGTTGCTCATTCTTTGGACACTGTCCAGAATATTGTGATTTCATAATGCCTCATACTCCAACAGCCAAGAAAGTGCCCAAACATGATCTTCGTAATCAGAATAATGTGTAGATAACAAGATACCTAAATCTGGATAAATTAGGATGGTAGTCAAGCTTGCAAACACCTCATACAGACAACAAATCCGGTCATACAGGAGCTATACAAAATAGCAATGTCACGTTCACCACAAACTTTACACTTCATATTTTTTCTCCTTACTTTTTTGTTTTAGATTTTCAATTTGTTTTTTGAAAATCCAACATCCTAATTTTTTAAGTTCTCTTTGCTCGTATGGTTCTAATTTTTCTTCTTGAACAAAATCTGCTTGTTCACTAAAAAATTTCTTTGTCAATTGTAGTTGAATTTTACCAAAAATTGGAGATGGTACAGTGTATAAACTGGCACAACTTAACCAAAGCAATACATGATAATCTGGAGCTTGTTCTTTCTCAAAGATTTCTTTAATATTTAATAATGCTTCAAGTTTGTACTTTTCTTGCATATCAAAAGTTACATCATTTTCAGCTCCTGGTGTTACGATTATTGGTGTGCAAACGGAATAAAGTGCCGCAAGTACAAATTTTTTGTCTTCTGATTTTGGTATTAGAGACATTAGTTTCCCTCCGTTTTGTCAATTACAATAAATTCAGATTCTACAAGCTCTGGATGGTCTGCCCTAAGTAACTTTAAGGTGGGATATGATGCATTGCAATTATCACAAAAATAATCAGTTGAATTTTTTCTAACAAACTTGGTGATTGATTGAATCTCTATTTTTGCTTGGGTTTTGATATTGTAAGCAAACTTTATTTGGGATTTGTAAACTGGATCTGTAAAGCAGTTTTTACATAGCAGTTTTGTTGGCTCGCCTGTGGTGTAGTGGACTAGGAAAATTTTCTCTCCATCACATGCACATTCATGAAATGAAATTTCAGAGGTCAAGATTTTTCCTCCTTGGATTCGGAGATTATCTTGAAAGTGGAAGATGATTTGTAAAAGGCAATACAATCAGGACATTGAAGAGAACCGTGTAATATTGCACCATCAATGTGTTTTATTGTGACAGGTTTTTTGTAGTTACAGTCATGAATGCATCCTGTATCGTGGACTTGGCTCATTTTTGAGCCTCCAATTCCTGTAGTTCTTTATCTATCAGATAGTGTAACTCCTGAGTTTTTGATCGCTTGTGTTTTTCAGCTAATTTACCTAGTTTATCTGAAAATTTAGGTTCAATATTTGTAGTAGTAACAGTCATGTATTATACATGCATCATACTCGTATATTAAAATATGCATGTATTGTGCATGCATATCAGTGTTAAATAAATTTAATACATGCAATTTGCATGTATTAGTATGGTAAAACAAGATATCGTACCAGTAGACATTAAGAGAGAAATATATAACGAAGTTTCAAAAGTTGCCGAATTAAATGGTATTAGTTTAAGAAAATTTGTCAATGAAATGTTAGATTTAGATGTACAGAAAAAAAGTTTTTTACAAAAAATTGCACCAAAAATGAATTTTGTTGAATTGACTGAAGAGTCCATATTATTACGTGAAAATAATGCAAAACAAGTTAGATATTATCAGATTACAATACGAAATAAAAAATTATGGTGTGATGTAGATGATAAACCTGATTGTTCACATATACATTATGTTCTAATGTTACCAGAAATTGTAAAACTTAAAGATAAACTAGATCAAATCTAATTTTTAGATTTTTTCTTTCCAGATTGGATTATTTTGTTGAGCATACATTCTCTCTAACTGTTTGATTCTAATATCCTGTGATTTTATTTCTTCAGATTGATCTGCAAGCTTTGTATTTGCTTCCTTTAGTTTACGAATTTTTTCTTCATTTTTGGTCTGGTCATATACTAATAGATCAGGTTCAAACTCTATATAATATTCTAATTTTTCCTCATCAGTAAGACGGTCATATTGTAAAAGGTATCCTTTTTGTCCTGCAAAATATTTTGCAAGATTCTCATCATGTCTTGAGGTTTTTGTAATAAAAAATGATCTAAATGAGTGTGTTGTTATCTTCATTCTTCCATTTGTTTCATATTTTTGATTTAACCCTATTCTGTTTAATAATCGTGATATGTAAATTACCTCTGTTTGCTCTGCTGTTTTTAGATTTTCCGATGTTCCAAATACTAGATCGTTGTCATCCATTTTATATAATCTAGATAATAGTAGTTTTGACACTTCTTTTGAAAATAATGTTGTTCTTGCTCTCTTCTTTTTTGTGAATTTTGCTGGTATCTTGACCATTATTCTCTCCATGTTTGTAACAATGTGTTTTTTTCTAAGTTGTACTATCTCACCTATTCTCATGCCTGATGATGATTGTGCCAAATACAATATCTTATGACGAAAATCACTTGATTCAAGAATACGTAAAAACTCATCTATGGATAAAGGATGTAACTCTTCTTCCATTTTTGTAGGAAATTTGAGATTTTGTTTGATATCAAGTGGATGAAGTTTCATTCCACGATAATGCAAATATTGTTTGATATGCTCAAAATAATACTTTATTGTTGATGGATTCTTTATGCTATTATTGATCCAAATCTGTAATTCATCAAATAATACCTCTTCATCCACATTTACAATTTCCTCTATTTTTGGGAATGATTTGTAAGCTGAATTGAATTGAGCACAATATGACGATGACATTTGTTTAATATGTTCAACATAACTCGCATAATTCCTAACCATTTGGTGACTTCTGGTCTAATCTTATTAATTAATATTACAATTATGTAAGAATAAGTTTCTTTATTATATATGAAACAAATACATCCAATTAACTAAGTGAGAGAATGGAATTTAGAGAAATATATTGTACAAATTGTAAAAAAGTGCTTGGGCGTTATAATATTAAATTCTACGATGATGTCAAAATTGAGGAAGCATTAAAAACAACTCATGTTACTCATGTAAGAAATGGACATCGAGTAAACATTAGAAAATTTGTAAAAGGTTAATTCAATTTTATTTTTTCTACTGCCTCTGAAAGATTCGAAATTCTATAGATTCGATTTTCTGAAATATGTTTATTCCATGGTTGTGAATATAGAATTACTTTTTTGCTGTGCTGAAGAATTTTAAATACATTTAGAGGTGAATCGTCAATAAACACATCATAATCTAGATCAGCCTTCATTGGTCCATCAATCACTGATACATAATTGTCATATGATATATTGTAATGATTAAGCCAATTTTTTACAAAAGAATCAGTAGAATGGTCTCTTGCAGTTACAATATCTACTTGACCTATATTTGAGAGATTTTTTGTAACGGATGATAAATTATCTTCAGTAGGAGGTATGGAATTCCAATTTCTCCAACAAGAATTTAATTCAGCATAAAAATCATAGCGGTTGATCTGAAATTTCTTCCAAAAGTTCCAATCAGTAATATCATGTTTAGAGATTTTTGGTCTGATTGTATTGCTATAATTTAACCAAGATTTTATTACATCGGCAAGCACACCATCAACATCTAATGCAATTTTCATTTTTTTCAATTAGTCACTAGTTTTTTGAAATTCATCTAAAAGGTTTTTTTGATGTTTATTGAGTTTTTTTGGAATGTTTACTACAATTCGAACGTATTGATCCCCTCTACCCCTAGAATTGATATGAGAAACACCTTTTCCTTTTAATTTGATAATTGTATTTGGTTGAGTACCAGAATCAACTTTGATTTTTTCTGTACCCTCCAAGGTTGGAACAACAATCTTACAACCTAATGCAGCATCAACCATTGAGACATCCTGATCATAGAAAATATCTTTCCCATCTCTATTGAATTGGTGATGAGGTTGTACTCTAACTCTAACAATCAGATCACCATTAACACCATCAGGAATCTCATTTCCTTCTTCTGGAACAGTGTAATCGCCTGAATCAATGCCTGGTGGAATTTCAAAAGTAACTTTTTTGATACCTTTTTTCTTCCCTTGTCCTTTGCATTCACCACATGGATTTTCAATTATAGAGCCTTGACCTCTACAAGTAGAACATGGCGCAGCTGTTACAAATGAAGCAAATCCCATATTACGTCTATGTTGGACTTGCCCTTGACCATTACATGTAGCACATGTTTTCTTGTTAGTACCAGGTTTACAACCAGATCCATGACAAATATCACATTCAATCTGTTTTTGTAAATCAATTTCTATTTTTTTTCCATGAAGAACATCCTCTAATGTTACTGAAGTTTCATAGAGAATATCAGAACCACGTTGTTGACTAAAACCAAATCCTCCTCCACGACCGAAGATTGATTCAAAAATGGAATCAAATCCGCCTCCTCCACGACCAAAAATATCACTAAAATTTCCACGTGCTCCTTGAAATATATCATCACTAGTGTATCTACCATCAACACCAGCGTGACCATATTGATCATAGACTTGTTTTTTTTTAGGATCCGAGAGAACAGCGTATGCCTCTGAAATTTCTTTGAAATGTTCTGGAGCCTCTGAAGATTTGTTACGATCGGGATGAAATTTTAATGCTAACTTCCTATACTGATTTTTTACTTCATCTATAGAAGATGTTTTAGACACACCTAAAACCTCATAATAATCACGTTTTGCAGACATGATCATTCCTTTATCACAATTACCGTATAAATGATTGAATTTAAAAAATTAGTCAGTTTTTGTTTCATCAGTTGAAGATGATTCAGTTGTTTGGTTATCTGCGTCAGTACCCTGTTGTCCTTCTGTACCAGTACCCTGTTGTCCTTCTGTACCAGTACCCTGTTGTCCTTCTGTACCAGTACCCTGTTGTCCTTCTGTACCAGTACCCTGTTGTCCTTCTGTACCAGTACCCTGTTGTCCTTCTGTACCAGTACCCTGTTGTCCTTCTGTACCAGTACCCTGTTGTCCTTCTGTACCAGTACCCTGTTGTCCTTCTGTACCTGGAGGAGGTGAAGCATTTTTGTAAAGTTCGGTGGTTACTTTGTTGACTATGGATTGTAATGCCTCAAGTTTAGGCTTTAATTCATCAGGCTCTTTATCTAAAACTTCTTTGACTTCTTTAACAGCATCAGTGATTTTGATTCCCTGTTCTTGAGAAATTTTATCCTTAAGATCATGATTAACTAATTTTTCGGTAGTGTAAATATAACTCTCTGCTTCATTTTTAAGATCAATTTTTTCTTTTTTCTTTTTGTCTTCATCAGAGAATTTTTCTGCATCTTCTTTTAATTTTTCAATTTCTTCTTTAGATAATTTTGACGAAGATTCAATAGTGATTTTTGCTTCCTTTTGCGTTCCAAGATCTTTTGCTGTGACATTAATTATTCCATTTGCATCAATATCAAATTTTACATCAATTTGAGGAATTCCTCTTGGAGCTGGTGGTAAATCAGTAAGATTAAAGCTTCCTAATGAAACATTGTCAGTTGCCATTGGTCGTTCACCTTGAACAACATGAATAGTTACAGCTGTTTGATTATCAGCGGCAGTTGTGAAAACTTTACTCTTGGAAGTTGGAATTGTTGTATTTCTTTCGATTAATGGTTCTCTAACTCCACCCAAAGTTTCAATTCCTAATGTAAGTGGAGTAACATCA
The DNA here is from genome assembly GCA_965247045.1 of Candidatus Nitrosopumilus sp. Taxonomy (GTDB): domain Archaea; phylum Thermoproteota; class Nitrososphaeria; order Nitrososphaerales; family Nitrosopumilaceae; genus Nitrosopumilus. Next base: position 279,680 of record CBDFGF010000005.1, on the reverse strand, counting down.
AGTAAAACTATATCACTAGTAACATCTCCAGCAATAATTCCTGCCTGTATTGCAGCTCCCATTGCTACTGCTTCCATAGGATCAACTCCTGATTCAGGCTCTTTTCCAACAATTTCACCCACGATTTTTCTAACGAATGGCATTCTTGTTGGTCCTCCAATCATCACGATTTTGCTGATGTCAGAGTGGGAGAGTTTGGCATCTTCAAATGCTTTAACTATTGAAGGCTTACATCGTTCAACAATTGGTGCAATTAGCTCATCTAGTTTAGCTCTAGTAATTCTTAATTCAAGATTTTTTGCACCTGTTGATGGATCTTGTGCAATAAAAGGCAAATTAACATCTGTTTCCATAACTGTTGATAATTCAATTTTGGCTTTTTCAGCAGCTTCTCTAATTCTTGTTGTTGCAGTTGTATCTTGTAAAAGATCAATGCCCTCTTTTTTCTTGAATTCATCAACAACGTAATCAATTAGAACTTTATCCATATCTGTGCCACCTAATTGCGTATCACCAGATGTGCTTAGTACTTCAAAAACACCTCCTCCCATTTCCATTATTGTGACGTCCAAAGTACCTCCACCAAAATCAAAGACAAGAATTTTCATGTCTTCTTTTGCTTTATCTAATCCAAATGCCAATGATGCTGCTGTTGGTTCGTTGATAATTCTAACAACATCAAGGCCAGCAATAGTCCCTGCGTCTTTAGTTGCTTGACGTTGATTATCATCAAAATATGCGGGAACTGTAATTACTGCTTTCTTCACAGGTTCACCAATAAATGCCTCAGAATCTTTTTTAATTTTTTGAAGTATAAATGCAGAAATTTGTTGAGGTTTGTATTCTTTATCTTGAATTTTAAAAGTATGCTCAGATCCCATTTTTCTTTTAGCAGCAATAATAGTATTATCAGGATTTGTTACTGCCTGTCTTCGTGCTGGTTCTCCAACTAAAAGTTCACCATCTTTAGAAAATGCTACAACAGATGGAAATGCTTTTCCTCCTACAGTAGCTCCTTCTGCAGCAGGAATAATTGTTGGTTTACCACCCATAACAACAGCAGCAGCAGAGTTACTTGTTCCTAAATCGATTCCAATTATTTTAGCCATATTTTATCATCATTTTTTTGAAATTTCTACGAGTGTCGGTCTTACAACCCTCTCATGAGAAATATATCCCTTCCTGATCTCTTTTGTAATTATGTTATCATCTAAATCAGGATCAGTAATAATGGATATTGCTTCATGAAAATTCGGATCAAAAATTTCGCCTAATGCGTCAATAGGAACAATATAATATTTTTTCAGTAATGAATCCATGTTTTTTAAAATAGAATCTAGGCCATCAGTATTAATTTTACTTTCAGAAAAAACTTCTTTGGCTCTAATAAAATCATCATATATTTTTAAAAAATCTAAAACAAATTCATCAACTTTAGCATTAACACCATTTTCTATATTAGATTGTGTTTTTCGATTAAGATTTTGAAAGTCTGCTAAAATATGTTTTAATTTTTCTTCATGTTCCAATACTTTTTGTTTTTCTAACTCTAACAATTTTGATAATTCTTCAATGCTTATTTCTGTGGGTTTCGATTCTTCAGAAGAATTATCAGATTCAGGTTCATTTTCAGATACCACATTACCGGAAATTTCGTCAGAACCATTTTCAGATGACAAATCAAAAAAAATATTAATTTCGCTAATTTAAATTATTATTGAATAGTTTCACATAAAGGATTAGCTTTGACAACAATTAGATTAGAATCTCGTTTGGTCTTTTCAATATGTTCAAAATCAGTTTTTGAACATGCAACAACAATTGTAGTTTTATCACTATGAAAAAGATCATAGTTTGGATCTTCATAAGCTTCTACATCACCTATATAATCACGTAATCTTGTGGTTAAATTTTGGAGCATTTCAATTTTATCTCCACGCATCGCATGTTGATCAAGAGTCCAAGATAATGCAATTTTTGTCCTACTAGCTTTAAGATCATTTTTCTTTAATGTTGTTCGAATTTCATCAATTAGTCTCTTGATATATCCATCAATTCCTTTTACACTTCCATTGATTAGATACATGAGAGTGTTTGTACCCTCAAATGAGGAACCTAGAGATTTTATATCAAATAGTCCGCCAACCATATCATCAAGGAATATTTTCTGAAAATCATCTGATGATAGATCATTTTTGGTTATTTCATCTTGTGCATATTTACATACTTCTAAAACACTACACAAACTAGAAAATCGAGATAGGATTTTAATGGCATGAAAATGTTCTGATGATGAAATAGTAATAAATCTTTTCTCTTTTTTACCTATAGTAAGTAAATCAGATAATTTAGGATCTTCTTTTCCATTAAAAGAACCAATAATCTCTGGTTGTTTATTTTGATCTTCTAATGGATAATAAAAATATGAAATATATTTTCCAACCTCAAGGCCTGTTACATGTTCTAGTAATGAAATATTTTCATTGTTGCCTCCAAACCCTGTTGGGAGAGTAAAAACAACTGAGGTATTTTTCTTTAATGATTTCACTGCATCTTTAAATTTGGAATGAATTTCAGTTTTGGTGTCTTGTCCTGTTTTTCTAATTCTTGGAGTAAAGAAAAGATATTGAGCTTTTGAAACAGCCACATCAATGGGTTCCATAGCCAATAATGGTTCATCTTCTTTTAGAGAAGATACATTTGGGTAAGTTTTAGCTATTTCTGCTTTAAGTGAAATTGCTGATGGAGTTGATTCATCTATAATGTAAACGTCAGCTCCTTTGATTGCCATTTGAGATGCAATAGCATATCCTTCAGTACTAAGGCCATAAACAACAACTTTTACTCCCCCCATTACACTTACAGCTGTAAATAGACTAAGAAAAACTTATTGAACTAATCACAATTATGAAAATTACTTGAAAATATGGATAGACATTCTTACACCAAAACAATTATTGTTTTCTGAACAAATAATTAAAAAATTAGGGAAAAAACACAAAATTTTGTGCACTTCCAGAGAATACGAAGAAGTCATGAAATTGGCAAAAATACGTAATTTTGACCTTATTTTTGTAGGAAAGCATGGAGGAGATGATAAGAAAGATAAACTTGAAGCAAGTATTGACAGAATAAGGAAGCTTTCTGGAAAAATCAAGGCATTTTCACCGGATTTGACTATTAGTTTTTGTTCCCCTGAAGCAGCAAGAATTTCATTTGGGTTAGGAATAAGACATATAGCATTTTGTGATTCACCACATGCAGATGCAGTTATGCGATTAACATTACCCTTAATTCAAAAATTGCTTATTCCAAATGCTATCCCAAAAAATGAATTTTCTAAATATGGAATTGATAAGAAGAATATTATTTCATACAAAGCGATAGATGCAGTTGTCACTATCAAAAGGAAAATAAATCAAAAAGCGTCATTGCCATTTAGAGAGAATAAAAGAAAAAATATTTTGATTAGGATAGAAGAAGAAGAGGCATCATATGCATCCAAATCAAGTAAAATAATTCCAATCATTGAACTAGTTGTAAAGGAGTATAGTAAAGAAAATATTGTAATTTTAAGTAGATACACAAAACAAATTCAAAACCTTCAAAAAAAGTTTGGTAAAAAAGCTAAAATTGTTAAAATGTCATTTGATGGAAAACATTTGTTGAACAATACAGATATTTTCATAGGTTCTGGTGGAACTATGACTGCAGAATCTGCTTTATTAGGAATTTCTACTATTTCTTATAATGCAATTCCAAATATCATAGAGAGCTATTTAGTAAAAAAAATTCTAGTGAAAAGAGAAGCAAATCCAGTAAAAATTTGTAATTATATCAAGAAAATTTTTACAACATCTAATGGAGAACATCAAAAAAGAGTAAAGAAAATCGTAGCTGAGATGGAAGATCCTATTCAAAAACTAACAAATGTAATATAACAATAATTTCCAATTATATCATTAGGGACAAATTGAAATAAAAAGTTCATTAAGGGAAGTGGAGTGCTCGGTTTAGCAGCCCGGTAGTGTAGCGGTCAAGCATAGGGGCCTTTGAAGCCCTTGACCCCAGTTCGAGTCTGGGCCGGGCTACTATATTTAAAAAATGAATAATTAAGGTAATACCTACTCATTTGGAACATGTTTTACAAGCATTTTTACCAACATTTCAAAGATATTCTCATCTCTGTTGTTGAATCGAAACTCTATTTCCTTGAGATAAAGATGAAAGTATTGTTTAGGAACTCCTCTGTAATGATACATCCAAGTCTTGGCATAACTCCAAAACCCTTCCATTCCGTTGATATGTGCATCACCTCTGACATACTCATCCATCCCGTGAGACACAACCTTGTGCTTTCCTCTCATTATGAGAGATGCATATGCAGTATAATCATCCGTATAGTACAGCGAGCCTTTTCGAGTGTGCTTTTTGATTAATTCCATAAGGGCATCGTATTTTCTGTCAGGTACTGGAAACGTCATAACATGTCCGTTTCTCTTGTATATTCCAAACACCAGTGTCTTGCCTTCGGCACCCTATCCACGCTTTCCCTTGCGATAACCCCCAAACATTGCCTCATCTAGTTCCAGCTTGCCAGACAACCTGAGATTAACCATTGATGAATCATAGATTGCTTCTCGAAATATCCTAAATGTATGCTCTATTGTTTTGAGGCTTATTCCTGCATAGAATCGTATTCTGTACGCTGGAACTCCAAGTGAGAACAGGTAGAGAAGATGCACAATTGCGTTTAGGGGAACTCTGATTTTGGCAAGATATACTGTCAATCAAAAGTTTTTTACCGGCAGGGACTTTCTACAGATGAACTTCATTGCATCAAGCTTGGGACGCGCGGTTCTGAAATACTCTGAGACTGCGCGATGCATGTGCACAACTGTGGCATAGTATTCAGAGACTAGAACATCACGCTTTGACTGGTGCCAGTACTTTTCGACCACGCTGAGCTCAGGCGTTGCAGTTGGCAGCCATATGACCTTTACATTTGGATTTTTATTTAGAAACTCTTTGAGAATGCCTGCCTTGTGCTGCGGCGCGTTGTCCATGATTACGGTTGCCTTTCCAAAATGCCTGACCAGGTCCTTGAGATACCGCAGGACTGTCTCCTTGCCAAACCTGTCATAGGTTCTAAAGAACTGTCTGCCGTCTGTTGCAATAGAGCCGCATGCCACTATCTTGCCATGTCTGCCCCTGTATGTCGTTACGATTGATTCTCCCTTTGGCGACCAGTATTTTACGCCCTTTACGGGATCATCGATGAATATTGCCTCGTCAAAGACCATGGTTGCAAAACCCTTCGATTTGAGGCGTGAAATGCGCCTTTTGGCGTTGCGCTGCCACTTTCTAATCTTTTGGATTTCTGCCCTGTTGATGTGAACACTCTTGGCTGTCTTGGCAGACATGCCAAACTTGTGCATTGTCTTTCTGACATGGGTCATGTGGTATTTTACACCGTACTTTTTGCGAATGTCTTCTCTGAGCTGTTTTGGTGTCGTGATGTTGTCTGTTTTGGACAGGATCTCTGCAATCTTTTCTGCCTTTACTTTTGGCGGCCTGCCAGAACGGGCCTGTCTTTCAGGCCTGCAAGACCTTCCTTGTCATAGCGTTGAACCCAACTTGCGACCGTGTGCGGATCGCAGTAGTGTTGTATTGCCGTCTCTGTGACTGTCAGTCCGTTGATCTTGATCATGCACACGATGTGGATTCTTTCCTTTATGGCTCCTCTCTCTCCTTCTTGTAGGCCTGTATCAACAGGTTTTGCTCGTCTTCGTCCATGTACAGTGTTGGGTGTGGTGATCAAATAGTGCTGCGATCAAAATAATTTATGTAAAAGACTTTCGCTCGTCATAGTGTGTTGCATAATTCCCACTGCTCGCTTAGAACATGCACGGGCCTTGCATATTTTGGACTACACCGCTCCTGCCCCCATGTCTACCAGCTTGTTGTATGTGGCCACCTTGATCCTGACTTCCTGCACCATGTTCTTCCACTTTAGCGAGTACAGGTGCTCGCCGAACATCCGCTTGAATGCAGAGAACACGATTTCCACCAGCCATCTCTTGCCATACTCGACCTTCTTTTTCCATTCCTCCCGGAAGCGCCTTTTCTCGTCATCTAACATCTTCCACACGTGGCTGTCAGCAGATCCGCCAAGCTGCTTCCTGACTGCGATCCCCCATGCGTCGCCGGTCCCTTTCCCGCGCGCCATTGAGTTTACCTTGAGCTTGATGCGTGAATCCACGCCACGATCCCTGCATGCAGTCATGTTGTTTCTGGAAGCATAAGCAGCATCCCCGTACAGGCAGCATCCTGCGTCTGCCGGCCCGGCGGCGGAATCCTGCGTCTGACCTGTCCGTGTCACAACCTCCAAGGCCTCATCAAGCAGCGGAATGAGCATCGGCGAGTCCCCGGTTCTGTCGTCGGTGACCTGGACTGCCAGTATCTTCTTCGTGTCCACGTCCACCATCACGTGGAGCTTGACGAAACCTCTCCGGATCTTCCATTTGTGTCTGATCCACTCTCCCCTGTTGTGCTGCTTTAGGCCGGTGGAGTCGACTGCGAGGCGGACTGGCACTGTCCCGCCGCCCGTGACGGTAAACACGCTGCCATTCCTTTTGACCTCCAATGCTTGGAACCTCCTGTATATTGTGGCGTAGCAAGGCGTGTCCCAGTCACCGAGCGTCTCAATCAGCATTCCCTGCAGGTGCCTGTACGGCAGCCCCGTCATCGATTTTACCACCGCCAAGGCCGCAAACAGTGACTCGGCGTACCGGAACGGCGCGCCCACCTTGTTCCTGTTGGCGACCATCACCTCCTCATGCCTTTGTGGATCGTCCCGGATGATCAACGCTTGGCCGCGCTTGACGTATTTCTCGTTGTCAGTCGTCACCAGTCTGTATCTGATCTACTGATCCTTAGCTTTTTCGGTCTCGGACGGAGTGGGGATATTTACGGTAATGTACTAGGAGGAATTATGCAACACACTAATCTCCTGCATATGGTATTGCATCACTAGTGGTAGATGGCAAAGTCGTATCTGAGAGAGCAGAATTCTTTGAGACTGGTCAAACCAAAGTATCATTTGATTGGAAGGTACCTAACTCTGGAGAATTATCTACATATGAGATTCAAGGTAAAGTAGACTTGTATGGTTCTACAGAGATAACTGATTCAGCATTATTCTATAGTACTCCACGGACACTATCAATCCCTGCATATGATATGAAGACCCTTGAAGTGATAGAAAGAGATGGAAATGTCTTGTCAGAACCAGTACTGCTCTATGCCTCAAATGCACAAACTGATGAATTCAAATTCCAAGTAACTGCACCTAATGGTCAATGTATCATTGGTTCATCCGAAGAGTGTTCAGTAAATGACAGCACAAGATCAGGTAGAGGTGGATTAGTAAGTGTACAGTACAATGACCAAACATTAAGAGTAAAGTATAGTGGTCCTGACAGTACATTAGAAAGATTCTCTATCACATCAATTGATCCTATTACAGGTGATTGGATAGTTACATTAGAAACTGAAGAAGGATTTATTCCACTTGCTCAAGCAGTTAAGGATTTGACCATTAAAGTTAAGCATAGAATAAACTCTGAGACAATCACCGTATACTCTGACTAGACAAGTACTTATGGAAACGCAACAGATTCAGAAAGAATTGAATCAATTTCAGATACACTTATTCTACTTTGTTCCATAGAATCTCTTTTTCTAATTGTCACAGTATTATCTTCTAATGTCTGATGATCAACTGTAATTGCAAATGGTGCACCAACCTCATCTAGCCTTCTATATCTTCTGCCTATTGCACCTGAATGATCCAAAAACGCATCAAACTTTCTTTTAATGTTTAGAAAAATCTCATCTGTTTTCTCTTTTAATCCATCTTTTTTTACCAATGAAAGAATTCCTACATGAATTGGTGACAAATATGGTTTTAATGATAAAACTATCCTTTCATGTTCTTTGTCATTTTTTAATGAATGCTCCAAAATTGTATAAAGACTCCTATCAATTCCCATTGAAATCTCAAAGACATGTGGTAGAACCTTCTCATCATTATCCATTACTTCAAATTTCTCTTTACTCTTGTTTGCATGACTGGATAAATCATAATCTGATCTATAGTTACATGCTACAAGCTCAAGCCATCCAATTGTAGTTTCTACTTCAAAGTCAAATGCAACTTCTGCATAGAATGCCTTTTCTTTATCTCCCAACTTCCTAAATCTACTTTTTGAAATATCAATACCAGTCTTTTCGTAAAATTCAGTCAAGATTCCCAAATAATATGCCACAAACTTGTTTGGAACAGTTCCCGATTCTACTGCTTCTTTGCAAGTCATAGCAACAGGTTCAGAATCTATCTGTACTCTGACTATGGTATCTTGAATCTCTGCAAACTTTTCAACCTCGTCTAGTCTTAAAGGATTACAAAACACCTCAATCTCTGCTTGGTAAAATTCACGTAATCTAAGAAGACTTTGTCTTGGTGAAATCTCATTTCTAAAACTCTTTCCAACTTGGGCTATTCCCATAGGAAGTTTTCCTCGCATGGTCTTAAAGAGTCTGGGAAAATCAACAAAGATTGATTGACATGTCTCAGGTCTAAGGTATGCTTCTTCCCCCTCAGGTCCAATACCAACTCTGAACATCATGTTAAATTTCTTTGTCTTTTCAAAGTCTCCTTTGCATTTTGGACACTTTATGTTATTTTGTGAGATAGCATTATCAAATTCATCTAAATCTACACTTTCAGGAATCTCAATTTGTGCAACATCTGCAATTGTTCTATCTGCTCTAAATGTTGAATTACATTTTGTACATTTTATTATTGGATCCGCAAAGTTACTCAAATGACCTGATGCCTCAAAAACTGATTTTGACATTATTTGAGAACCATCAATCTCAAGCATCTCGTCTCTTCTGATAAGCTCCCTTCTCCATAATTCAAGAAATTTATTTTTCAAACTAACTCCAGATGGTCCATACTCCCAGAACCCAGCTTGTGCGTCTGCATAAACCTCACAGCTAGGAAAGTAAAATCCACGCTCAAGTGCCAATTTCATAACTGCTTCGTAATCCATTATTAGATTGCCTCAATCATTGAATAAATCTCTACGCAAATTCCTTTGCCTTTTGGATATTCTCAAAGTCATCTCTTTTATCGTCAATTGGGGTCTCTAAAATTATAGGAATTTTTCTCTTGTTGGCAAACTTTACGACAGCAGCAATGCCTTTTTCTCCAATTCCTCCTAATCCTAGATGATAATGTCTATCAAGATTACAACCAATATCTCCTTTGGCATCATTTAGGTGGAGAATTTTCAAATTTTCCATTCCTACATATTTATCAAATTCATCAAAAGTTTCCTTGACTTTTTCTTCAGTTCTCAAATCATATCCTGCAACAAATGCATGACAAGAATCAAAACAAACACCAAATTTTTTTGCAGGCTTTAATTGATTAAAAATTTCTCCCAGCTGTTTAAAATTAGAACCAACAGAGTTCTTCTGACCCGCAGTATTCTCTAATAGAATTATTACATCATTTTTTGACTGTCCTGCTATTGTCAAGCCTTCCACTAGTCTCTTAATTCCAGCTTCATCACCTGTTCCCAAATGACTGCCAAGATGTGTTACAAGGTACGGAATTCCTAATTGTGCACATCTTTCAATTTCATTTATCAAAGTTTTCAAAGATTTTTTAAATCCATCTTCTTTTGGAGTGGCAAGATTTGGCAAATATGGCATATGTGCACAAGTTGCAAATCTGTCAATTTTGCTTGCTTTTAGTTTAGATTTAAAATTGGTAATATCTTCCTTGATGAGTTCTTTTGCGTGCCATCCTCTTGGATTTCTTGTAAATATCTGAAAAGCAGAACATTCTCTTTTAACAGCATTATCGACTGCCTTGTCAATTGATCCTGCTATTGAGACATGACAGCCAATTTGCATATATTATCACTTTCTCAAAACATAATTTAAACCAGCGTCCAAATTTTAAAACCAGATTTTTAAGTAAATTAGGTAAATTACTATCATGCTAGCACTTGGACAAGACGAAATTGCAAAGTATCCCTTCTTAGCAGATGCTGGTAAATACCTCAAAGATAAGGGATTTACGCTTGAACAGTTTGGAAGTGATCCTGATCTAAAACAGCTTGTTGACAAGGCATTTGAACGAATTCAGGTTGCAGCAGACGGAAAGATCTACAAATCTGATCTAATTGGAGACCAGGTCTCAAAAGAGGCAGCGCTTCCTAGGGAGGTTTTCTCGTTTCTTTTAGCTATAGTGCTATTGAAATTAAGTGGCATGCATACTCTAATCAAGAGATTTGCACTTGCAGAAGCAAGACGTGCAGAAAAATATCTTGAAAAAGATCTAGCAAATATTTCAGGCGATTCAAAAAAAGAACTAGCAATTAGAATAATTGATGATCTCTTTTCAGTTCAAGTCGAGAAACTTGATGATTACTTTGTCATTTCGATATCTGATTATCTAAAACATTCGATCAATTTTCATGAAAGAGAATGGAAACTAGTCAACAGACATGTGGCAAACGGACAAGTCTTTCTTACTCCACATGAAACAGTCAGACTGATAAGAAAAGAATTGGGAACATACATCAATTCAAAAATTATTAATGCAAAAACACCTACAATGATTCCTGGTTTTGAGGATTCTGTAAACAAACTTGCTTTACTATCAAAAAAATTTATAACTTTTACAGTGACTACTGGAGAACATCCTCCATGTATTAAACATGCAATTGAAGAGCTTGAAAAAGGTGAAAACCTCCCACATTCTGGAAGATTCATGTTGGCAACTTTTCTGCTATCAAAGGGCCAATCAGTAGAACAAATTGCACCATTATTCAAAAATGCTCCTGATTATAATGAACGAGTTACACTTTACCAACTAAATCATCTGGCTGGTACTTCTGGAAGTGGCACAAAATACATTTGTCCTTCTTGTGAGAAACTAAAAACACAAGATCTCTGTTTTGCTACGCCAGAATGTGATAATATCATAAATCCACTACAATTTGGAAAGAAGAGAAAGTAATGCAAGAAGCTGACATTAAATTCCTAGAAGGCTCGTTCAAAAAATACTATTTTGAGCATTTTGATCTAATCCGAGTGCCTGAACGTACATTCGAAAGAGAATTTGGCTATCAAAAATTCAATTCTGGAATGACTCGCCATATCTCAATAAAAGATGATAAGGAATTACATCTCTTATTTATGCAAAATATTCCGTCTGATGTTTATTGTTCAAATGCATATTATTCATTTCCTAATTTACCTATGAACGAAAAAGACTGGAAAGAAGCAGATCTGATTTTTGATATAGATGCAAAAGATCTTAATTTGTCATGCAGAGAAAATCATACGGTATCAATATGTAATGAATGCAATGAAGTTTCAAAAAGTTCTGAACACTGCTTAAAATGCAATTCTACAAAAATAGAAAAAAAATCTCTGCCCTGCAAAAATTGTATTGATTCCTCAAAAACTGAAGTATCTAAACTATCTGAAATTCTAATTGATGATCTAGCAATAGCTCAAGAAAATATTCATGTCTATTTTTCTGGCAATGAAGGATTTCATGTTTATGTGTATGGTTCACAATTTCAACAAATTGGTTCTAGAGAAAGATCAGAACTTGCAGATTACATTATGTTTAATGGAATTATTCCTGAAACATTTGGAATGAAGAAATTCAAACCAAATCGCTCATCTTTTCCAGATTTTAATGAAAAGGGATGGAGAGGAAGATTTTCCAAACAAGTGTTTAGTTCTAAATCAAAACGCTCAAAAATTATTTCAGAGTTACTTGTAAATGGCTACTCTTCTTTCCAAAAAACTCTTGATGATGTCTCAGAAAATATTGGAGTAAAAATTGATCCTAATGTAACTATGGACATTCATAGAATCTTTAGACTGCCTGGCTCTATTAACAGCAAAAGTGGTCTCACAAAAATTCTTTGTAAAAATTTAACCAAATTTGATCCATATTTTGAAGCATCTTTTCTTAGTGATGAATCCGTAGAAGTTTTTGCAAACTGTCCAATAGAATTTTGTCTCAAAAATAAAAAATTTGGTCCATTTATCAACGAAAAAGTGACCCTCCCAGCATTTGCAGCAGTCTATATGGTTTGTAAAAAACTAGCGACAATAGCTTGATTTTGCTGGTAAGACATTAATTTACCAAATCACAACGAAATTTGGTTTTGTATAGCGCCTCTACTGATAAGCAGACTCCACCTCCTGATGCTGGAAAATTCATCAGATTAGGCATTGTCGCCGTAATAGGAGTTGTAATTTTTGCTTTAGTTGGAAATCAGGCAGTAATTTTATCAATGAATTTCACTGAATTTGGCGATCAATTCACCAAACCTCTCTTTTACACTCTTGCCTCTACGATTATTCTATCTGCAATTGCTCTTGTACGTGTAAATATTGCTGGTAGATCCTCAATTTTCTGGTATGCCATTAGTACAGCAATTGGATTTCTTGGCAAAGGAGGACAACAACTTATCGCAAGTGATATCCCAAGTTTTAGAGATTACAAGATAACTCCTCTACAATTTGTTATCTGGCAAATTACCAAGATTTTGCTTTTTGGGGCATTTTTTGCAAATATTATGTTTGGATTTGCAGCAGTGTCATTTATTGATGGAAATACTCTTGGAATTGAAAATCTACCAAAATTATTTTCTCTACCATTTGTAACTCCTGAAACTGATCCAAGTTATGCAGTTGAAAATGTTGTTCCAATGATTCCTGCTCTTGTGATATTAACTCCACCATTACTTGCAGCAATTGGACTACGTTTAGTTTTGTATGTAGGAATTCATAAAATTATTCATGTTATAACTTTGTTTATTCGTGACTCTAATGAAGGAAAACCTCGATATCTAAACTATGTTTCAACTATTGAAGGAGTAATTGGTATTGGTATAGTCTGGGTGGGCTTTAATCTCTTCTTTACAGATCAAATAGATTACAATACAAGGTATATGATTGGTGGTATACTTATCGTAGGTTTTGCACTAATTGCATTTTCATTAGTTGATAGAATTCGAGCACGTGTTCTAACTCATATGTTTAAGAGAGATGTATACATTAGAATTTTAATAATTATTGCAATTGCAATTATTGTAGCAGGAGTTGTTTCTGTTAACAACAGTATTGCCGATGCAAAGAAGATTGAATATTTGGGACCATACACAGCTCAACAAATTGGAGTAAATCGATATCTTGGTGAATTAAATAATGTACAAGAAACTATTCACGATGTAGAGCTAACATCGGTTTCTCCAAATAATATCAATAACTATGTACAACAAAACAGTGATGTTCTTGATGTAGTTCGAGTTTGGGATTGGGAAGGAGCTTTTGCTAAATTAAGGCCTGAAATTGGACTTATTCCATATGTCGACTTTGAAGATAATGACATTCTTCGCTTTAACAATACTTTGTATTGGACGGCTTCTATGAAACCAATTCTACCAACATCTGTCAGCAGTGAAAACAGATGGTATAACGAGCATCTTGTCTATACTCATGTTCCAAATGGATTCCTTACTCTTGAAGCAACTGATGGTCAGATTGTTGATAGCAGTGAATTTTTCAAACAAAGAGAGATTTACTATGGTGAGGGTGGACTATTTGAGCAAACCTGGTCTGCTTATCCTCTTTCAAGAGGCTCAGAGAGTGCTGAGCTTGGAGGAGTGCTCTATTCAGGTTTGGGGGGATTGGATATTTCGCCACCGCTAAGTTGGACCTTTGAGCCAAACTTTTTGCTTTCATTTCCAGCTGAACCAGTCCATATTATGAGATACAAAGACGTTCACGAAAGAATGGAAACTCTGTATCCTTACTTCCTCTATAATTTGTTTGGAAAAGAATTAGATTCAATTCCTGTTACTGACGGAACAAATTCCTATTGGTTAATTCCATTAATTATTGGATTTGATACCAACGATGTTCCTTGGTCTGTTGGAAATCCCTACTTACGTTTGGTAGGTTATGCACTTGTGGATACATACGATGGGAATATTCAACTAATTAAGACTGGAGATGATTTCTTTTCAGAAATGTTTTCTAGTCAATACTCTGAACAATTCCGAACAATGCCAGCTTGGTTAGAAGAACAAATCCGATATCCTATTGAACTGTTTAATTGGAAAACAGAGATGTACAATATTTACCATGTAATTGATGTTGAGACATTTATTCAAGCAAATGAATTCTATGAAATTCCACGAGGACTTGATACTTATTATGTTGAAGCAAAACCACCTGGTTTTGAACAAACTGAATTCATAGGATTACTCTCATTGGAATTAAGAGGTTCCCAAGGCAGAAACCTTGCAGGATACATGATAGTTGAAAATGATCTTTCCACTCTAGGAAACTTGCAGTTCTATGAAGTTCCACTAAACTCTACAACTAAATTGATTGGTCCTACCGCAGTTAGAGAGGCACTTGATAGAGATCCAGACTTTGCTCAACTAAAGACACTCTTGAGAAATCCAAGAATTGGTGATAATATCTTGTATCGTGTAGGTGCCCATGACGTCTACTTTATCACAGTTTATACTGCAGGCGCAGGAGGAGTGGTTGCCCAAATAGGTACTGTCGCAGCAGTTGGGGCTGCATTTAATGGAGAATATTTTGTTGGACTAGGTGAAACCCAAGAAAAAGCATTTGAAGCATACTTGAAGAAAGTTTCTGGCGTGGCACCAACTGAAACCCTAGATGATGATTTTGTTGAACTAATGAGAAATGACAGAATTGATATCATAAAATCTGTTTTTGAAGAAAATGAGATTACAATTTCTGAACCAACATCTGTTCAGATTCCACTTTCATTTAATGAAGGACAACTATTCTTCTTTACTAAAAATGATCGTGCAGATATTGAAGAATTCCTATCCAAATTCATTGATGACTTTGTAAAGCCACGCAGTGATAGAGTATTCATGTGGCAAGAAGAAACTAATCTCAATATTGGAACAGTATTTGTCAAAGATGGAATACCTGAGATGCATTATGTCTCAATTGAGGTAGGCAACTAATTGCTCCTTGTTGTTGATAATGGTTCTATCTATACAAAAAATTTAATTGATTTTCTAAACGAAAAAAATATTTTATTTAAAAAACAAACTCCTCAACTTTTAGATCTAAACTCACTTGAAAATTATGATTCTATAATTCTGTCTGGAAGAAGAAAAAATGAAAAAAAGACTAATGAAATCAATTCCAAAATTGTTACTTATTCAATTAAAAATGATACAAAATTACTTGGAATTTGTTATGGTGCAGAAATCTTGGCTCTTACTTTAGGAGGAACAATTAGAAAGACTTTATCACTTCAAAAAGGAAATGAAACAATCAAAATCTTCAAAGAAAACCCAATCTCTAGTCACTCTTTAGATGTCTTTGAAAGTCATGGGTTTGAGATATCTAAACTACCTAGTGCATTAGTTCCACTTGCAGAATCAAAGCATTGTAAATATGAAATCATCCAATATGAAAAAAAGCTAATTTTTGGAACTCAATTTCACCCAGAAATGAGTCAAGATGGTCACAATTTGATTGAAAAATTCTGTTCACTCTGATTGATTTTAATAACTCTCAAAATTTCTTTTGTTCATGGAACAAGAAGGCCATGAATTATTTTTACCTCTAGTTGATGAAGAAAATATTTGTCTTCCATTACCCATTAACGTGGTGTCAAAATATTGGAATATTGAACTATCTATGACTGAAGCCATAGAAACTGCAAAAAAATATTCAGGATTTAATGGTAGTATTCTAATTGAAGGAATAGAATCTGCAGAAAGACATGGCTTAACATGCAAAATAGTAAATTCATCTTTATCTGAGTTAAAAAAAATTATTGATTCTGGAATACCTCCAATTGTTATTCTTCCGGGAATCCCAGAAATTACACAACATGCCTCTGTCATTACCGGTTATAATGATGAAGAAAAGACAATCCTTCATTATATTCAGAAAGGAAATCAAGAAGGAGAACAACAAGAAGGAGCCATACCAGAAGATATCTTTGACAAGGAATGGTCCGAGGAAGAAAAATTATTGATAATGTTGACCCCATCCGATACCTTGTCCTCTGTAAAACTTGAAAATGATTCTAGTGACAAACCAAATCGGCTGTGTTTTGCCTCTGAGAGATTAAATATTCTAAAGAATTCCTTAGAATCACTTGAATCATTAAAGCAAGCCATAGAACTTGATCCAAATAACGCAACTGCTTTACATCTGTTGGGCGCGATGATGAATGAACAAAATTCTTCTGAGTGTGTCAAGTTTTATGAAAAATGCCTAGAAATCAATAACAGATCATATCTAACTTATAATGGTCTGGGAAATTTTTATCTTAAAACAAATCAATTTGAAAAGGCAGAGAGTTATTACAATAAAGCTATTGAAATTGATCCAAAAAGATCTGCTAAAATTTACAAAAATCGTGCTTATCTTAGAGAAAAACAAAACAAAAGTTCTGATGCAAAAGAGGATCTCAAAAGTTATTTGAAATATTTCCCACGAGCTCCGGATAGAGGAGTAATAGAACAAGCAATTAGAGAACTATAATGCGGAGTGCGGGATTTGAACTCGCGGCCTTCAGCTTGGGAAGCTGACGTTATACCAGACTAAACTAACTCCGCTCAGAACATATTCAATAATTATGATTAAATATCTTGATTAGGAAACTAAGATATGGATGCTAGATGCCCAGAGTGTGAAAAAGTTGCAATTTTAGATGATGAAATTACGAATGTAAAATGTCCTCACTGCAACTTTGAAGCAGACTATGACACATATCTTGAAATCATGAAAGATCATGCAATAAATATGGCATCTGACTATATTCCAGATAGATCTGGAATGTAATTACCAATAATTTCCTTCGTATATAGAATATATGACGTATAGTTAGTAGAGATTATATATATTGGAATGTACCTTAGTATATGGACAAATTACCGGATCAAAAACTCAAAGATTATCTTGACTCTGTGTATATCATGTCACACAGTTACAGCACGATTGCCGCTTACAGAATTGCAATAGTTTGCTGTGTTTCCCAACTCTAAAAATCATCAACATTCTTTGATTAAACGAATCCTTTTGGATTATCTTACTGCATTGCAATCATTGCATTATACAGACAAACTTTCATTTTCAACTCATGAATCATGTTCTCTCTTTTGTGAGACATGACATGCTCACCAAACATTCTCTTGAATGCAGAAAACACTGATTCAACAATCCATCTGTCCCCATAGCTTACGCTGTTCCTCCATAATTCATAATTGAATAATTGAGCCAGAACAGCTTTTCGTCTTGGATAACAGTCAGTGCTAACTGATGAGTTCTTTCTTGTTTTGATTCCAGGAATTACACCTTCATGATACAAATATGAAAAACAATCCTTGGTATCATATGCACCATCAGCTAGTGTCTTGATTACATCTCCAGACTCTTTTGATTGCTCAACTAGTGATACAAAATGTTTTGAATCATGTGACTTGTCATCTGTAATCTCTAAACCTGTGATTTGTTTAGATTTCACATCCACTGCAACATGAATCTTCAAGAATCCTCTTCTTTTCTGCCATTTCTGCCTCATCCACTCACCACGATTGGCAACCTTGACTCCCGTACTGTCAATTGCAATGACGATGTCTTTTCCAAGTTTTGGACTCATCTTGATATCGAGTTTGCTGACACGCTTCCAGATTGCAGAATATGTCGGAGTTTTTGATTTCTCTTTGAGGTGTGATTTTATCAGACCTTCAGTTTGTCTGAATGGCAGATGCAAATAGAGATGACAGCACCCTAGTGCCTCCATGAATGATTCAGGATAGATATACTGACGTCCTTCCTTTTTGTGGTTCATCTCTTTTAGTTCTGTACTCCGTTGTTCCATGGCATCAAAAGACAGCATGATTTCCCCACGTCTAACTAGTGATGTGTTGTATTTTTTCCAATTCCTATTCATGGAATCATACAAAATATTCTGATCCAAACCTTGATTGGTAGAATTAGTTGGACAAACTAGTCATGTTAGGAAACACAGCACAATAGTTAACCAGAACAAGACTGGTTTTAGAGATTACTTGCAAGAACTACATAACATTGATGAACTAGAATTTATTGAACAAACAAAACAAGAAAAATCTGATGTCTATGCAACGCTTAGAGACCATGTAGTATTCCTTGATAAAAACAACTACAAGCCAAAATCAATCACAACAAGGCTTGCATCGATCAAAGGATATCTGAGATTTCTTGGAGTGAAGATCTACACTGAGGACTGCAAGCACATTATCAAAATACCAAAGAATATTCGGGAACCTGAAGTTGCACTAACTAAAGAAATCATATTGAGAGTATTGAGAAATGTTCCACAACGAGTCCAGACTGTAGTCCTTGTACTTTCATCAAGTGGAATGAGAATAGGCGAATTTGTTCAGTTACGATTGTCTGATGTTGACTTTACAACTACGCCCACAACAATCAGGCTTCCAGCAAAAATCACAAAGACAAGGCAGGCAAGGGAGACATTCATCACAGCAGAGGCAACAAAATCACTCAAGGACTATCTCTCCATACTATTACAGTGGGATGAAAAGCAAGATAATTCTCACCTTGATGATGTGGTAATATTTGGACAGGATCCACTTGGCAAACGCAAGCCAGATAGACACCAGAAACAGCCTACTCATCTGTCAGCAGAAGCCTTGCTGATGAAGCAACTGAAATACTATATCGAAAAGATTCCTGATCTAAACAAGACTAATCCCAACGGAATCAGAGTAATTCACTTTCATGCGTTAAGGAAGTTCTTCAGGACAACTGTAGGCAATATTTCAGGCAGGGATTTTGCAGAGGCTCTAATTGGACACCAGTTCTACATGAATACATACTATCAGTTGAATGATGAGAAGAAAAGAGAAATGTATCTTGCAGTTGAATCACATCTTACAATTTCTGACTTTGAAACAATAGAGAAAAACATCAAGAAAATCTCTGAAAAGAATTCTCAGTTAGAAGAAAAGTTCAATGATTTGTTACAATACTTGAAAACAAACAGCATTCGTGTACCTGAAAACATTCATAATTTGAATTAGAACTGTATGCTATCGATGAATCCTTGTGTCACTTGTAAAAGTTCTTGATATTTCTGTATGCTCTCAGGTCTTAAACTACAATGCTCAATTAGAGTTCTAACTCCTCCATTTATCCTTGGGGCATCAGTTGTATTATTGACATGTTCTAGTACAGTCACCAATTGGAAAAATCTTGATAAATTAGTGTTTCTAATATCCCCATCAGCAGTATTGATAATATTGTTTATCTCAGTCCTTAGTTCTTCTATTTGTTCTCTAATTCTTAATTCATTTTCGCTAGACAGTACCTACTTGGTTGTTTCATAGCAGATTAATTTTTGGCACTGGTGAACAAATCAGTACGGGCCCAAAGGGCTTCGATCCCTTGACCATTGGATTAGAAGTCCAACACTCTATCCATGCTGAGCTATGGGTCCAAAAGAATTCAAATCCCATTCAATATTAACAGTTGAGAGACAAAATATCATTCTGAGATCAATTTCTTTTCAGATAAAAATTAAAAGCAAACAGATTATAGAAAAAATAGGTTGGAAGAGACG
Source organism: Candidatus Nitrosopumilus sp. (assembly GCA_965247045.1). Classification (GTDB taxonomy): domain Archaea; phylum Thermoproteota; class Nitrososphaeria; order Nitrososphaerales; family Nitrosopumilaceae; genus Nitrosopumilus. The sequence goes on along the minus strand of CBDFGF010000005.1, from coordinate 259,936 downwards.
CCAAAAGTAATCGAACTCTTTGCAGGAGCAGGCGGTATGGCACTGGGACTAGAAAAGGCCGGTTTTGACACCACTCTTTTGGTAGAATATGACAAGAATTGTGTTGCAACACTCCGCAAGAACAGACCAAAATGGGATGTAATTCCTGATGACATACATCAGATTAATTTCAAGGGTATGAAGGTAGATCTTGTTACAGGTGGTTTTCCTTGCCAAGCATTCAGTCATGCTGGAAACAAATTAGGATTTGAAGATACACGTGGAACTTTGTTTTATGAATTTGCAAGGGCAGTAAAAGAAATCAAACCAAGGATTTTTCTTGCAGAAAATGTTGAAGCCATCTTACGAAACCAAGATGGCAAAACAATTCAAACAATCATGGAAGTATTATCGTCATTTGGTTATGATGTAAGATATGAGATACTAAACGCATTAAACTATGGTGTTGCACAAAAAAGAAAACGTGTATTCTTTATTGGCACAAAGAAGGGTGTTAAATTTCAGTATCCAAAACCCAGCAAAAAAATTGTAACGCTTGGAGACGCACTAAAAGATGTACCTGATTCTTCAGGAGAAAAATACTCTGATGAGAAAATCAAACTTCTAAAACATGTCCCAGCAGGTGGATCATGGGTGAACATGCCTGTTGAAGTACAGAAAAAATACATGGGAAAGAGTTTCTATTCCACTGGAGGCAGACGCGGGATGGGTAGAAGAATAGCATGGGACGAACCATGCCTTACTTTGACATGTTCTCCCGGACAGAAGATGACTGAAAGATGTCATCCAGAAGAGATAAGACCGTTTACTGTTAGAGAGTATGCAAGGATACAATCATTTCCTGACTCATGGAAATTCGTTGGTAGTCTTTCATCTCAATACAGGCAGATTGGTAATGCAGTTCCAGTGAAACTTGCCACAGCAGTTGCAAAAGAAATCTTCAAGTCATTATTGCACCCAGAGTTGATTGCACCAATACCTGTGCAGTCAAAGATTAAACATTTTACCTAAAAATTACATCACCAAAGTACCTTTTACTATGAAAATAATTTCTAAATTGTGGGATTAGATAAGAAACAAAAGAAAGCACTTGACGATCTGTTAGAAAAAAAATTCAAACAAAAATTAAGTCGTTTCAAACGGCCAGAAGGATTAGACAAACACTTTGCTGCGATCCATACTATTCCTGAGGAAGACAGGCACATGTATTCTGGGGTTCAATCTTTGTTAACCACCTTCGGCCAATCATTTTACGAAGACATGGCAATCTCAATCGCGTCTGTAAATTCCAACAAGGTGAAAAGATTCTGGAAATCAAACCAACTGGTTTCAAAAGACCGAGTTGCAAAAATAAATGACATCATCAATAATCTTGCAAACAAAATAAGCAAACCAGACAGAAAAAAAGAAGTAAATGAAATCCTCAACGTACCAAACAAGAATCTAACAAGAGTCGATAATGGAATGATAGTCGATGTTTATGTCCAACAAGGAAACAAGGAATATTATTTTGAAATAAAGACAGTGGGTCCAAATATTCGTGGATTTAGATCACACAAGGAGCAGGTTCTCACATGGGTAACAAGAGCCGATAAGGACATTCATGCAGCTTTGGTGTTGCCATATAATCCGTATCTGCCTAATGCTTACAAAAGACCTGGAAGTGAGATCATGGATCTGGGTGAGGATCTACTTGTAGGAAAAGATTTCTGGGATATTCTTGGTGGAAAAGGATGCTATGAGGATGTAGAAGATGCATTCAGGCAAATTGGTGGCAAGTATTGGAAAAAATTGTCAGCAAAATTCTAGGCTCTTGTTAGTGCATAATTAAAAATTTCATTCATCTTTTTCATATCGGGTTCTGAGAAAGAATAGTTCAAACCCATCACTGCATTGATACCTGATGGCAACGCATCCCACGTTTTGAACAAAGCATCTTTGTCTCCTGTGATAAGCGAGTACACTTTTGTTCCCCAAAGCTTACGAACTCTGTTATCGGGATCCCTCCCCTTAATCTTCCACGTTTTATTACCTGCGTTCCCGCTTTTTGGAGTAATAAATGCAAAATACCCAACCGATGAAGGATATTGATCAACTATTCTCTTAAGATTGTCAAAATAGTGAACCATGTCAGAACCTTTTGTTGTGTTGTGCTTGTTCTTCAATTCGATAAATATGGTGTCTCCGTTGTTCTTTAGATCAACCTTTGTTTCATGACCTTTGCCTAGATCATCCCATCCATCAACACCACCAAGCAACTTCTGGTGAAAATCCCCAATCCAATTGCTAATTGTTTTGTCAAGTTGCCTTATGGTCTCGCTACCGATCCAACCACCTATGGTGCTACCAGAATTCATAATGTCAAAAATCATCTTGAAAGAATCAAGACCGTTACTCTGCAGTTCCTTCATGGTCTTTTGTGATTCCTTTGAGTAGTGATCGCACACTTCCTTAACACAACCAAGAAAATGTTCGTCTGAAACAAAATCAACATATTCGTTTGGCATGAAATTCTTGTATTGATAAAACCTAAAAGCATTTCATCTATTTTTCAAGATCTGCTCTCTTCCGCACACGCAGTTCTTGAACTCACTTCAACATAGAACTTTAAAAAACATTCCACGATAATTTTTTTGTTGACTGATATCTTTACTCCAGAAAAGAGATCCTGGATCATGTCAAGGATCAGAGGAACCAATACAAAGATCGACCTTCAAATGAACGAGATACTACAAGGACTGGGATTTTCGTATCAAATGTATCCGAAGATGTATGGCAATCCTGACTTTATACTAGAAGAACAAATGATCATAATCTTCTGTGACGGTGACTTTTGGCACGGCTATAATTACAACAACAAGAAAAAACCCAGACAGAAATTCTGGAAAGACAAGATTGAAAGAAACATGAAACGTGATAAGAAAATAACAAGAAAACTAAGAAGAGAAGGATGGTCTGTTCTGAGATTATGGGAACATGATATTGAGAAGAGAACTGGAATATGCATTGACAGAATCATTAGAAAGATTCTAGAGAAGTGATTCAGTCAAGAACAATTCTCATGCTTTATTCCAACATGATCAACCTTTTATCATATCGCGTGACACACAGAAAATGGCAAAGTCTGTCAATGCAAGCGATCTATTTTCAAGATGCATGGCAGAGTCAGTTGATGAGCGATTAACTGCAACTACAGTAGCTACATACATCACATCGCCATTTACAATTCATTGCAACAAGTTTGCACCTGAAGATGAAAAAGACGAGATCACAGAATATCAGAAATTACTTTTTCAACGAGGAAACGAACACGAGACGCAAATAGTAAGTAATAATTATCCTGACATGGCTACGATTACATTTGCCACACCAGAAGATGGCTTCAGATTGGCCATCGAATCAATGGTCTCTGGTACAGATGCTCTGCATGGAATGCCAATTTATTATCTGCCTGACGGTCTATATGGAGTTGCAGACATACTTGAAAAATCAAACACTCACAATTCAATATTTGGAAATTATCACTACACTATCAAAGAAATAAAACTTGCAAAGAATATTCAAGAGAAGCATTTGCTCCAAGGGGCATTTTACAATTATCTTTTAGGGCAAATACAAGGAATCACACCAAAAACATTTGCCATGATAAACCGTGATGGTGAAGAAACTTTACACGAATATTCTGATCATGAACAATCACTTTTTGGCTCTATTGAAGGCACAAGAAACATAATCAAAGGTGATTTCATATCTCCAACTCACGGAAGTTGTGGTTACCCTTGGGAAAGCTATTGTAACAAAATGGCTGTAGAAACAAATGACATTTCACTTGTGGCTGGAATCGCTCAAAAAACAAAGAATAGATTTGTTGAGAATGGATTCAAGACTGTAAAAGATCTTGCTGGAGCAGATATAGGGACTCTTACAGAAATAAAAGGAGTTGGGAAAATAACTGCAACAAAATATGTCAATACAGCAACAGCCATTCAAACAGAAACTCATATCATAATAAACAAAGACTCAATAATTTTTCCAGAAAGAAGAGTTGAAATATTTCTTGATCTTGAAGGCATAGATCCTACTAATGCTGATGAAGAAATTCCTCTAATTGATTATCTTATTGGAATACTAGTTAGAACTAATTCTAAAGAAAATTATGTGTCATTTATTGCAATTGATACAAGTCAAGAAGAAGAAATGCTTCTAGAGTTTCTTGATTATATAAAAAAACAGAGGGATTATGTGATTTACCATTATCACCACTATGAAAAAACACACCTGACCAAGATGATGGAAAAACATGAAATTGACGAAGAAACTCAAAAAATGGTTTTAGATCATTTAATTGATATTCATAAGATAGCCACAAATTCAGTGGTTTTTCCTACATATGGAAATGGACTAAAGCAGATAGCACGATATATGGGTTTTAGTTGGAGGCATAAGGATGTGAGTGCAACTGAATCAATCTCAATGTATCTTGATTATATTAAAGATCCAGAAGAAAACACGACCAGGTTTCAGAAGGTAATAGACTATAACGAAGACGACTGCATTGCAACAAGAGTAATCAAAGATTGGCTTGTATCAATTAGATAATATCAATTAGAAAATTAATTGTAGGGATTTAAAAAAAATAAAAAAAATTGAAAAAACAGCGTTACAAAAAACTACACTGAATTCTCTTCTTGCTTGTCTACTATGAGATAGATAAGATCCCATGGACTGTGCTCATTTGGCACTGGCCTCATACCAGAAAATATCTCGTCAAGAACTTTCATGTTTGTCATCTTATTCATGTACATTCTTCTCCAACCGGGCAATTTTCCAGACGAACTCTGACCCCCTATCTGATAAGCCATTATTCCGTTTTTGTTATTTTTTCTTCCATAGACATGAGGTTCGATAATCCTACGATGATTGTTATAGTCAAGGGCCAGCAGTTTCTTTTCAGTGATTGCCTCTCTGAACATCTCATCCAGAGTGCGTTGTATGCGTGATCTATCAGGAACACCAACACAAAGACATGTCCCATACTGGAAACTCAGTTTTAACTCAGGCACTGTTCTGAAACTAAACATAGCCTCCTCCTTCTATCTATAAAAAACCTGAACGACAGCCTGCCGCCAAATACTGAAACCCATTTTGAATCAAGTGACAGTATAGACCTCTTGCGTAATTACCAACAAAACGCGTCATTTAACCAAACTGATTCATCAGGTCATGGAATCACAACAAAATCCTCTTTCCACCGTATCCTGAAATTGACCAGGCCGCATATGATGTCACTGATGCAATCACAGCGGCGCAGCCTGTTCCTGAAGACATCCTGCATTATCCTGAACTTCTTTATCTTTGAGATTGTGTGCTCTACTGTAATCCTGATTCTGGACTGGTTCCTGTTGAACTCCTTTTGCCTTGCAGTCAGTTTTCTGCCTCCTTTGCGCTTGCATGGAAGTACCGGATTGAACTCCGGAAAGTCCCTTGCCATTCCCTCGTATCCCAGGTCTACAAACGTCTGCAGTCCTTCTGGCAGTGTAGGGTGTTTGAGCTGAAACATCTTGTAGTCATGCGGTCTTCCCGGAGAGTGTGGAGGCTTGTGGACTATCTGGCCGTCAAGGTTAACTGTATACTGGTTCTTGACTGTGTGCATCCCTTTTTTGCCCGAGTAGTGCGTCTGTCTCTTCTTTTTGTTCTTCTTTGGCCTTGGGATCTGCTGCTCTGATGAGTCAATCATCACACAAAACCTTGGAAAGTACCGTTCAAGCTCCTGTATGGTCCCTATCTTTTTGGATTCGGCGTACATCATCTTCTGGGGGATTGGTATTGAGCCTCGCACGGCAGGCTCCATATACCTGATGTCCCTGTACACGTTGCTCTGGTCCAAACCAAAGAGGTGTCCTGCAAGCTCGTACGTGATGTACATCCGGTAGTAGACCAGAAGCATCATAAGCCTGTCCCTGACTGGAAGAGCGAATCTGCGTCCTGCCCCAATCTTTCGCTCCCTCTTTTTGCGGGATAGCCTTCTTTGCTCTGTTCTTTTGTACTCTTTTTCTATCTCAGATGACAAAAAATCAAACTGTTCTAGGCTAATCCCAGTAAATGACTGGAATGACCTTGGCTTTCTGGCTAGTTTCTTGTATGTTAGCATGAAATAACGAGGATGTTCTCAGCTTTGGATCTTGCTGTGAGTGAATTTGCATAATTTGATCAAATTGTGTCAATTGCGCAAGAGGTCTTATGAGGTGCCCCTCAAACAAATATGGAACTACAACATGTTCCATTTCTTGTTCTCCCAATACTTGTCACATACATGATTTAGCAAATCCCTGATTATCTGATCCTATGTAGAATCCTTGTCGCCGTACTTTTTCAACTCATCTTTTGTCTTCTGATGAATTTCTATTTTTGATTTCATTGAAAGTATAACACAACGGTCTAGTATTTCAATGTCGACTTTCATTCTTGGTTTCTTTTTTCTGAATTAGGCATATTGCTTCTTTTTACTTTATTCTGTAATTCGAAACTCTAAAAACTTTTTACTTTATTCTGTAATTCGAAACTCTAAAAACTTTTTACTTTATTCTTCGATTCGGAATTCTTAAAACTTTCTTCACTTTACTTTTCTTCCATACTTGATCAACAGTGCTCTTATGACAGCATCCATGTTTACGGTTTCACCTAACTTTGCTTGCATCTCTCCTTGTATTTTTAAAAGTTCTGAATGATAACTGTGATTTACAATTCTTATTGTTTTTACCATAACTAAATTTTTTGTCCTCTGTATTCTGTGTATATATGTGTGTATATATTCAGTTCTATACTTTTATTTTTTTTATAATTATTTAGAATACTGTGTAGTAAGAAGGGTTCCTTATACAAGATGTGAAATGTATAATTATTTTATATTATAAAGAAAATAATTATGTATATAATAATAACTAGAGACTAAATATATATACAATATTCAATATATATATACACAGAAATTCTAACAATTTGTGCCTAGATCAGGCAGTTTTGCAATCGACTAAACAATACTTCTTTTAGCTTTCTACCTAGTAACTTGCCTAAAATATGCACAAACTTTTCTACCTTTTTGCTGGTTCGATAAACCTGTAGAATAACTCTGATTTTTTTGTGGATCAATGAAATCAGTGAGATACTCAGAAATGAGATTAACTCAACAAGTATATTGTATTTTAAAATCGAATTATTTTTTGACTAACATAATTAAATAATTAATGCGTTCAGTCTTTTGAAATAAAAATTAATTTAAAAGATCCAAATACGATTTACTATCTTCATTTCCAGGATATACCAAGTTTGTTTCAGTATCTAGAATAAACTTTAGGTAAATTTTTTCCGCGTATGTTTCTATTTTTATCTCAAGTTTCCAATATTTGTCACTAACTTCTTTACTATAATCTTTAGATGCAATAACTGATAAAATAGTTGATGGTGATGAAAGAATTTCTTCGCCGGGATATGCAATTTCCATTATCATTCCTAATACGTTATACAAAGTCTCCCCTTCTCCATCCTTTCCATTGTAATTTGCAAAAAAGTCTAAAATCTCTTCTTCAGTATCCAACTTTATTTCATACTTGTCTTGCAAGTCTGTGATGCAGTCATTTGCTGCTCCTTCTAACACTCTTGCCTCCTTTATCATAGGCCCAATAGTTGGGTGATTGTCATAACCCAATTCCTCTGCATCTGTCAAGGCGATATTTGCTTTTTCCATGCCAACAAAGATCTCATTCTGTGTCCATGGTATTGACTCTTCAAATGCAAGATAGTCCGTGTACGAGTCAACTGCATGACACTGTTCAAGAATCAGTCTGAATGAATCTTGAAAGAATGGGAAAACTTTCTCGGCCTGTTCTACAGTTGTTGGATCAAGTTCTATGTTGTTTGGTTTTGCAACATCTACGTTTTGCACAGTTTCTGATTCTTCTGGAAGCAATACTAGAACAACTCCTGCTATTACTGCAATGATTATTCCAATTCCTATAAAACCGATTGCAGCATCCTTGTTCTGCCCCATTATTGTGTTCATCTTGTGTGTAAACCGCATTTAAAGCGTGCTAATTTCCATATAGTTACAATTTACGTACAGATTGAACACTTGACAAAATCTGATATTCTGCTTGGTTACATTAAAGCAAGTTCTTACAGAATCAAAATAATCAAAGCATTAGAGGGAAAGAAACTGATTCCTACAGAAATGGTAAAGGAAACTGACATTCCTCTTTCACATGTAAGTAATACCTTAGCAGAGTTAGTGGAAAAGAACCTGATAGTCTGTCTTACTCCTGAATTGAAGAAAGGAAGATTGTATGAGTTGACTGTTAATGGAAAGAAAATTCTAAAAAATTTATAAATTCAGCGATCTGTCTATAGATTTACATCATTACTAAATTTTAAAATTCAGACTTGATTGTGTAGATCTATGAAAAATTTTGTTTCCACTTTATGTTAAAATTCACTCAGTGAGTTATTTTTAATCTAGTTAGATCACAGAAAATCAATTGGAAGAAATTAAAAAATTAAAGAAATTAAAGAAAGAAGATTTTGATAACAAACCAATTAACGCAGATGATCTAAAAGAAGCAGTGGCAGATATCAGAGGAAACAAGAATTCTGAATATGATATTCCAGCAGATATTCAGAAAATAAAAGACAAGTTTTTGACAGGTAAAGATTATTGGGAACAAAGCCCCACATTAAAATCTAAAATAATTCAGTTTTCATTCACGCCATCAGGTAGAGAAAAACAAGCGTGGATGAAAGTTGGTATTACAAGATTAAGAACATTACTTAATTTCTTAGTAAAAGAATATGGTAGTTTAGATAATTTTGAGTTAATTTTCTATAGACACCAGTCAACCAAACCATTCCATCTAAAAACTACAGAAGGAATCACTAAAGTATACGTTGATTTTGATGCATTTCAACAATACACAGAAGAAATTTCACTAGCAATCAAAAATTTGAAGGTTAGCAAGTATTACTGGAAAGTTAGGTGGTATTTTCAAAAAAAAGTATTAACATCATTTTTTGAAAATGAACCTACTTCATCATTAATTGATGAACTGAAAAATTCCTATCATGGGGTAATCGAGGAAATACTAAGTGAATATGAAAACATGCCTGAAAGTGAAGAAAAAAAAGATCTGAGATCTATTGTAATGCAGTCGGTACTTGCTAGGGATACTGTTAAAGAAATATCTAAACTGGCTTCAGGATCTCCAGAAAAACAATTAATGATGTTTTTACCTGTAATCAAAGACTTACCTCCAAAAGAATTCGAAATATTGTTAAAGAATTCATTTAAATCAAATAAATCATCTGAATTTTTGAAATATGTTGCAAGTCTTCCTGCAGATCAATTGCAAAAAATTATCAAGAAATTACCTGCAATGGATACAATGTTTAATCTATATGAGAAATTATCTAAAAGTCTAAAAGAATTTGAAAAATTAATCGACAAACATAACAAATCAAAGACTAGTGATGAAGCAGAAATTCACAAATTTCTAACAAAAAATTATTGGTTAATGGGTATAGAATATTTTGATAAAGAAAGGCTATCTGATTATGATTCTGATGGTACCCGAGTTAATGAGACAAGATTAGAAGACAGTAGAAAGCATCCTGATTTTATAATTAAAAAACTAGATGGATTTGACAAATGTGTTGTGATTGAATTAGAAGATGCAAACGATCCTATATTCAAAAAGAATGGAGAATTTTCACCAAAAGTTTATGATGGTATTCTTCAGGCAGCAGATTATAATATAGAACAGAAGTTTCGGGGTTTACACTCAAAAGGTATTGCAGTGATAGGTTCCACCAAAGGAATGCATTTGGATAAAGAAAAAAAGAAACGTTTCAAATTATTAGTGCAAGAATTTCCTAATATTGAGATTTTAACATATGATGATATTATAGCAAAAGCTAGATCAACATTAGAATTTTGGAAAAAACATGATATAAAAGAGAAATTTGAAGCAGAAATTTGACTCTATTTTTACATGGAAAGAGTAAAAACCAAGACACAGGTACCAACACATCAGCTAAAATGAGTTCCAATACAATTCGAAAAGCCAAGAAACTTGTTGAGAATAATGGAGTAGCAAAAATTGATGATGAACTGTATCAAGTGAAGTCGTCCAGTGATCCTGACAAATTCTATATGGTTGAACAAAACTCATGTGAGTGCTTGGGCTTCAAAAACTTCTACAAGTTTCATCACGGCAAGGGTCTGAAGGCCAACTGTTCCCACCTTGAAGCCGTAAGAATTTTCAAAAAAGAATGTTAATTCTAATCTAAAATTTCCAAAACACGTTCCCCTTCTGGGGTAAGTTCAATCCATCTGGTTCTTCCAATTTTTTCTACTTTTACAAACTTCCAGTCATCTTTTAAAGGCTGTATGATATTTTTATCCAAACTAGTAAACCTTGCTTGTTCATGGTTATCTTTTTTAGCCCCGATTTCAATAATTTTTTCCTTTTCTGCTGCTACTGCTAAATTGCTTTTGTTAATTCTATTATCGCTTGCCTTTATTATTTGCAAAGTCTGTACCAGTTTATCCTCTGGTGTTTTGATTTCATATTGTGGTACATAGATTATTTTTTCCATTCCTGTTGACATTTGTTTTCCATCATATTTGAAATAATCTTTTGGTTGAATATAATATGGAATTAAATTATTTTTTTGATTAAACATCATGCATGCCATTGTACATGCAACAGCCTGAATTTTAGATCCTGATGAAACATTGACATAATATGTATTGTCTTCTCCTTCACTCATGATGGTTCTTACGCCTTTTATTATACTAGACAAATCTAACCGATTTATTTTCTTGATTTCAAAATTAATCCTTTCTTTCCTAAATCTTGTTTTGATATCATCAAGATATGATCTTGCCTTAGTCTTTTTTGGATCATTATGAATCAGTATCCAAACCTTGTCTGCTTTCATCTCTATGGCTGGCAAAACTATTCTGTCTGATTCAAAGCCTAGTGGGGCAATATGGATGCGTAATCGTGCGTGTTTACTCATAATAGTATGTTCATTAAAGATACTATGGTGATAGTATTTAATAGTTTGTTTTTTCTAAACCAAGTCATGAAAGTACAATACTATCCCAGAATCATTAGGGAATTTGATGATGATCCTGATGAAAAACCAATGATGTACTATGATGAATGAACATAAGATCAGAGCATTGTTGGAAGATATCAAAACAGTATACCTTGTAGGTTATGAGAAAGATGATCTTGATACTGAAGCAGAAAAATGGGGACAGATTCAGATCTTGGAATTAATTCTCGCAGATAATAATCAGCATTCAGAGGTAATGAATTTTGGGATTTGATGATGAAACTGTAGTTGATGTGTATGATAAAACTGAGGGGTATTGCTATTATTGTGGTAAGAAATTAGCTTTAAAAAATTATGGCAAAGTTGGAAATTACAGTGCGTGGGAAATTGATCATAGTAAACCAAAGTCAAAAGGTGGCACAGACTATCTTAGAAATTTGGTTCCTGCATGTGTTGATTGTAACAGAGATAAAAGTGCAAGAGGTGGCTCTGGTTACAAAAGAAATTTTGAACCTGATACTCTTGGTGGTTGGTTAACTCAGCAATTAGGACTTCCAGACGGATTTATGGGATCATCTAGAAGGAAAAGTGATAGGAGATAAAAAATGGAATTAAAATGGAGTAAACCAATTCAATATGGTGGAGATGGAGGTTATGAATGGCCTAACTATGACGGAGTTTATGTCATTGCAAAAAAGCATGATGATAAACTAAAGGCAATTTATGTTGGTCAGGGTAATATTGTAGAAAACATGCAAAGACATGAAAATAAAAATGAACAAAATAATTGCTTGAGGGATTTTATGCAAAAGCGAAACAAAGATACCAAAGTATATCATGCCAAAATAATTAATGATGATGACAGAAACAATGCTGAATATACTCTTTTTGTATACTATGGAGGCACAGATTTGTTGTGCAATGAAAATACCCCTTATGGAGAATATGTCTATACATTAAATTTCCCATTTGAGAAAATTGAATTAAACTATCCAAGCTAAATAATTGTTGAGGTAACGAATTGTTTTTAGATAATTTCCCAAAAGATAAGAATCCACGTGATGGACAAATCCAGATTTTAAAAGAATTGGATGCTGCAATAAACTCTGGATACAAAAAAATTATCATTTCAGCACCAACAGGAATAGGCAAAAGCTATATCGCAAAAACCATTGCAAACTCTAGAGATACATCATTTATTGTTACATCTACAAAACAACTACAGGATCAATACATCAAAGATTTCCCAATGATAAAGAGCATCAAAGGAATGGGAAATTTTGCATGTTATCAGTTAATGGATCTAGAAAAAATTGATGATGTAAAAAAAGCAATGCAAAAGAATTTGACTTGCGATAAAGGTCAATGCACTACTAGACTAGGAGGAAAATCAGTAAATTCCTGCAGTTACAAATCAAAAAAAGATAAAGATTCTGATGAAAAACAGTGTATCTATTATAAACAAAAAACAGAGGGTTTGGAATTTCCACAAACAATACTGAATTACTCCCTTTACTTTCAATTAAAAAAATTTCAGGCATCATCACAAGGAGTTCTAAGAGATATTGGAATTTTTGATGAGGCACATACAATTGAAAATGAGATTGTCCGATTTTTAGGATTAGATATTTGGGCAGGATATCTTAGCGATGTAGGAATAACACCAAGTCGGTACAGACTACATGACATTTCAGAAATAATTCGCTTACTTGATGATCTAAGAGAAGGTTACGGAAAAATTCTCATGGAAATGGAAATAGGATCTTTACAACCAAAAAATTCCCATGAGGCTCAAAACTATTCACGACTTTTGAAACGATTTGAAAGAATTGTGGATGTAAGAGCAATGATTGATAATGATAGAGATAATTTTGTCATTCAGACACCAGAAAACGATACTGGCGGACATTTTAGAAAAGTATCCATAATTCCAATTGAAATTAGCAAGTTTGCAGGAGATTATTTTGATTCTGAATATCAGATATTCTTGTCTGCAACAATAGACAATGAAAACTTCCCAAATAGTTTGGGAATAAATGATTGTGCCTTTATTGATATGTCAAAGTCTCCGTTTGCAAAGGAGAATAGAGTAATTAAATTCTTGAATATACGACAGCTAAGAAAATCTTCACCACTTGAAGATAGAATTGCAGTTATAAATCACATGAGTTCATTACTGAAAAAACACCAAACAGAACGTGGATTAATTCTGACATCGTCCAAAATGAGATGCTTTGAGATTCTAAAATATTTACCAAAGGAACAACGTAAAAGGATTCAGATTGCACATTCCGTAAATGATGATGGCTCCACTATTGAAGAACTTCTAGAAATCCATAAGAATATGTATAATGGTGTTTTATCGTCTTCTTCGTTATGGCAAGGAATTGATCTCAAAGATGATCTGTCTAGATTCCAAATAATTGAAAAGTGCCCATATCTATATCTTGGAGACAAACGAGTTATGATCAAGAAGACAAAAGATCAGAATTGGTATCGCTATCAAACAACAATGAAATTGTTACAAGGGTTTGGACGTAGCATTAGAAGTGAAACAGATCATGCAATAACATATGTCCTAGATGGGGCAGTTCAGAATTTACTTACATACGACAAGAATATGGTTCCAGTTGCATACCATGATGTGATTTACAACTAACTTTGAGCCTAAATTTTATGTTTATACGGCAAAATAGTTACCAATAGTTTCCTTTATCTGAGCAATCTAAATGAGTCCCACAGTTGGGACAAAACATATGGCATGCTTGCATAGCTATCATCTTGTTATCACATTTTGGACATCTAATGTCTTCTCCCATGTCTATCTTTGTGAGTCTTGATTTAAAAATAATGTCCAAAGGTTAATTAGTCGTTCAACTTTTTTTGGAATACTTGGCAAACTTCAAACTTACAATTTCAGACATTAAGGGAAAGTCTGTATCGAAGGAACTCAAAGACAGCGATGCAAATCCCTTACTAGGATTACAACTAGGAAATGAAACTGATGCTGCAATTGTAGGACTGAATGGAAAATTAAAACTCACTGGAGGAAGTGACAAATCTGGTGTTCCTATGAGAAATGATATTCATGGTGCAGCAAGAAAATATGTTTTGCTTTCTAAAGGAGTAGGTTTGCAAGATGCAGAGACTGGGCAAAGAGTAAGAGAATTAATGCGTGGAAATACAGTATCAGAAGAAATCTATCAAGTAAATTGTAAATTTGATGGAGAGTTGCCAGTTGAAACACCAACTGAAGATGCAGCAGAGTCTACAGAAGAAAAAACTGAAGAAAAAAAAGAATAACTTAACATATACCAATTCTACATTTTGACTCATGCATTGGAGAGAGACACTTCCTGATTGGTATATCAAAAAATATGGATATCAACCATGTGTTAACATTGGAACTGCTGGTCATGTAGATCATGGCAAAACTACTCTTATTCAGGCATTAACTGGTTCATGGACAAGTGTACATAGCCAGGAACTAAAACGTGGAATTACTATTCGTGTGGGATATTCTGATGCTGCATTCTACAAATGCAAAAGTTGTGAGAAATCTTTAGGATATTCTACAACCCCAAAATGTAATAATTGTGGAAAGGAAAGTGAATTATCTCGAGTTGTTAGTTTTGTAGATAGCCCCGGGCACGAAAGTTTGATGGCAAACATGCTTTCAGGTTCTGCCTTGATGGATGGTGCATTACTACTAGTTGCCGCAAATGAGAAAGTTCCTAAACCACAAACAAAAGAACATCTTTTAGCCCTCCAAACTCTTGGGATTAAACAAATAGTTGTAGTCCAAAACAAAGTTGATCTACTTTCTTACAAAGAAGTCTTAGCAAACTATCAAGATATAACAAAATTTGTCAAAGGAACTCATGCTGCAAATTCACCTATTATTCCTATTTCTGCACAATCTAGATTGAACACTAATACATTAATTAGCTCTATAGAATCAACAATCAAAACACCTGAAAGAGATGAAAAAAAAGATACTGTTATGCATGTTTTGCGTTCTTTTGATGTAAATAAACCTGGTACGAAATTAAAAAATATTAAAGGAGGTGTCATTGGTGGAAGTCTAACACAAGGAGTTTTCAATGTTGGTGATGAAATTGAGATTAAACCTGGTGTTATGAATGAGAAAAAAAAGTCATACGAACCTTTACTGACAGAAATTGTTTCTTTAGGAACCGCTGCAGGAATTGTTGAATCAGTAAAGCCAGGTGGCTTGGTTGCCATTGGAACAAAATTAGATCCTTCTATGACTAGAAGTGATTCATTTATCGGTTCAGTTATTGGAAAACCTGATACGCTTCCTGAAAATTTTACTCAATTAAAACTAGAAGTGAATCTATTTGATTCTGCAGTAGGAATTACTGAGGATGTTAAAGTCCAACCAATTCAATCAGGCGAACTACTTCGACTAAATATTGGAACTGCTCCTGTATTGGGCAAGGTTAACAAAATAAAATCAAAAAATATTGAGATTGAACTTAGGAGACCTGCCTGCATCTTTGAAGGGGGAAATGTAGCAATAAGTAGAAGAATTGCTGAAAGATGGAGACTAATTGGTGTAGGAATAGTTGGTTGAAGTAATCTGTGACACAAATTTTCTAATTCATCTAGCAACTAGGAGAATCAAAAATATTGATAATCTTGATGTAGAAATTGGTCAAATCACTTTTGTTGTACCTCAAGTTGTAAAAAATGAGTTATCTGAATTAGCAAAAAACCCAGAAAAAAACCAAGATATTAAATCAACTCTTAATTACATAAAAAATTTCAAAGCAATCCCTATCCTTGGTACATTTGCTGACAAAGAGTTGCTTGATTATGTTTCAAACAACAAAGTAATTGTTGCCACAATGGATAAAGAACTAAAAAAACAGATCAAGAATCTTGGAAGTTCTATAATGTCTTTTTCAAATGATAAAATAGTTTTAGAATCTTAGAAAAATTTAACTTTGAGCATTTCTAAATTCTGATATGAGTAATTTTACTTTAGAAAGTGAAGCATTTGATAGTGGGGGAGTGATCCCTCGGAAATATGGTTATAAAAATGGAAATCAAAGTCCTCCTCTAAAGATTAGTGGTATTCCTGAAAATACATCATCTCTAGCTCTTATAATGGATGATCCTGATGCTATGGGTGCTGTTGGAAAAGTTTGGGTACACTGGGTTTTGTGGAATATTGAATCTAATGTTGTAGAATTTAAAGAAAATTCTATTCCATCAGATTGTTTTGAAGGTGAAACCGATTTTGGAGAAATTGGTTATGGTGGACCAGCTCCTCCAGATAAAGAACATACATACATCTTCAAACTATATGCATTAGATCAAAAATTAGACGCTGATAAAGGCTCAACTAAAAAGCAAATAGAAGAATCTATGAAGAATCATATAATTGCAGAAACTAGACTTGAAGGAAAATATTCTCCGTAAATTCTGACTATGTGATTTTTTATACAAAGAGTAATAAGTAAAGTTTTTTTGAGAAAAAATAATTGTTAACAAATACAAAACTTGTTTCTATAGGTAATTTTGATTTAAAATTACATCATCTTCTAATAATTTCAATTCTTGCTTTATCATTTAGTGTTTCTTTTCTACTCCGTTCACAAGCGGCTGATTTTGGATTTGAATTAAACGAGTTTGATCCTTTTTTTAATTATAGAGCTACTCAATATGTTGTAGATAATGGAATTGGGGCATATTTTGAATGGAATGATAGCCTAAGTTGGTATCCACATGGTAGAGATGTATCTGCAACCTCTCAAGTAATGCTCCATCTAACTGCTGCTACAACTTATTGGATATTTTGGGGAGGCTCAGATCTTTATGATTTTACTATACTATTTCCAGTAGTTTTTGGTTCTTTATCTGCAATTGTTATTTTTGCATTAGTTAGAGTCATAGGTGGTACTACTGCTGGCT
Source organism: Candidatus Nitrosopumilus sp. (assembly GCA_965247045.1). GTDB lineage: Archaea > Thermoproteota > Nitrososphaeria > Nitrososphaerales > Nitrosopumilaceae > Nitrosopumilus. The sequence goes on along the minus strand of CBDFGF010000005.1, from coordinate 242,884 downwards.
TGTTTTCTGCTCTGTTGTTTTCTATTTCATTACCAATACTTATTCGAGGTCCAATTGGATGGTTCAAATCAGAACCTCTTGGATTGTTTTTCAGTCTTTTGACAGTCTATTTACTATTAAGTGGGATAAACTCTCAAAACAAAAAAGTAGCATTTGCAAAACTCATTGGAGCTGGAATTTTCACCACATTTTCTATTTCAGCTTGGGGAGGCAGTCAATTCTTTATTATCCCATTAGGAATTTTCTTCCTTGCATTACCATTTTTGAGAACTGATCATAAATTCATCATATGGGCTATTCCTCTTTATACAATTACTACAATTTTGACTTCGTTAGGATTTGAACGAGTAAGTTCCAATTTTATTTTTGGATTGGGAGGAATTTCATTAATAGTCTCTACTCTATTTTTAATATCTTGTATTTTTATTCAAAATAAAAGTTCAAAAAACAAAACAAGAAACGGTTTGTTATTTTTGGTGGCACTTTTAATAATTGCCCCAAGTATTATGATAGTCAATTCTGATTCTCAATTTTTACCATTACCTAGTCACAGATACCTCAATGCTTTGAATCCTTTTTTGACTACAACTAATCCATTAGTAGATTCTGTATCAGAACATGCAACGACAACACTTGAACAATCATTTCTGTTTCATTCAGTTTTAATGATTTTTTCAGGCATCGGAATTTGGTTAATTATTAAAAATATTCAAAATAAAAATTCCAGTTTTATTAAAAATGATATGGTATTATTCTCACTAACTTTAGGAATTGTTGGAGTATACGTAAGTTCCACTTTTGTTAGGCTAGAAGTATTTGGATCAGTTGCTGTAATTGTTTTAGCATCTTTGGGCTTGACTGCTTTAACAAAAGAATTTTTCAAAAATAAACCTGAAGCCAAAAAACCAATTGGTAAATTCATTAAACTACCATATGTCGCAGGAATCATCATTCTATTGATAATTCCTATGATTTTTCCGGTTGGTGGTAATGTATTTGCTCTGTCTAAATCTCCTCCTACGATTCTTAATGGTGGAAGCACATTTCTAATAATTTCTACTGATTGGCTAGATTCAATGGAGTGGATAAAAAATAACACTCCAGAAGATGCAGTAATTGCTGCTTGGTGGGATTATGGATATTGGATTCAAACTAAAGCAGAAAGAGCTTCATTAGCTGATAATTCAACTATTCATACTTATATCATTGAAAATATTGCAAAAATGTTACTCAGTAATCCTGATGATGCATGGATTTCTCTTAATGAAATGCAGGCTGATTATGTTTTAGTATTTGTTGCAGGTCAAAAGTTAGGAATTGATTCAGAAGAATCATTCTATATTTTGGAGGGGGGAGGAGATGAATCAAAGAAACAATGGTTTATGAGAATTGCAGGTGAAGATCTTTCTAAACACCTGTTTTCTGATGGTCTTAGTGGCACCGATTATTTCTGGAATAATACTCTACTTGGAAAAATGTTTCCATTTACACCTGTAACCTATGTTGATTTCCAAACTACTGAAGAATTTCCAACTTACCTACCTGGATTCAAACCCGTATATGTAAAGGAAATCAAGTACCCCTCTGATGGAAATGGACCTTTACGTTTAGTTTATGCGTCTCCAAGTTTTACTGAAGAAAAAGTTGGACCGATGATTGGTGTTTTTATTTATGAAATTAACAAGGAATATAATTTAACTTCCTAAAACTCTAGTTATATCTTTCAGCTAATCTATATCTCATGTATTTGTCATCAGGTGAAAATTTAGCAGGATGTACAGAAATTGTTTCTTCATTACATTTAGGACATTTTCCTTTTAGTGTATAATGATTACATTTTGAACATTTTCTTAATTGAAATCTCATCTTAATTTTCTCTGGTTTTCTTTGACTCTTCTCTAGTAAATTTGAATGACCCTTTTTTCTTTTCTATGTTAGTTTGAATTTCAGCAATGATTGGCTTTAATAATTTTTCAGCAGATTTGAAATTATCTGAAGTTATTGATAGTCTATATTTTGGCGCTCCCAAATATGTAATATCAATGGTAGAATCTTTTTTTAGGATATTTATTAAGATTTTTTTAATAATTTCTACCCCATCTGATTTTTCGTTTGTAATTTCCATAATTCCTCTAATTTCAACTGATGGGAGTTTTATTTTAGAGCAAATTCCCTCAATTGCATCTGCAGTTTTTTTTGCAAGCTTGAGTTCCTTTACAGACTCAATTCCATTTCGTCCAATCTCTATAAATGCATCATAAACTGAATCAAATTTTGAATAAATATTATCTTCTAATTTTTCAACTTCTTCATCTGATAATTTTGCTTTTTCCTTAATATTTTGTAATAACGTTTTACCTTTTTCAAATTTTTTAACTTCCTTTAGTTTTTGTTTTTTCTGATCTTTTGAGATTTGTTTTAATGATAGATCAATATCTCCTCGTTTAAGATTCACTTTCTTTACAAGTAGAACTTTTTTCTCCCCATCTTTGACAAATCTGTTTATTGATCTAATCCAACCTGGAGCAATCTCTGAAATGTGTAAAAATCCCTGAATATTGTCATATTCATCTAATGTCACATAAGACCCATGATCCATTACTTTGGTGACAGTAGCAAGAACAATTTCTCCTTGTTCAGGCATCTCTTGAATTTCAGTAGACATTTCTTCTAAAACCCCCAAGTGTGTAAATTAATGTTGCTGGCTAGAAATCAATCCCCTTCTTAGCTTTAATACCACGCTGAAATGGATGCTTTATTTCTTTCATCTCTGTAACTAGATCAGCTACTTCAATTACTTCGTCTTTAGCATAGTTTCCTGTCAGCACCAAATCCATTTCTGGCGGTTTTGATTTGATTAAATTTAGAACATCATCAACTGAAATTAATTCGAGATTAACTGCATAGTTAATTTCATCTAAAATGACAATATCGTAGTTCCCTGAATGGATCTTTTCGTTACTAATTCTAATTGCCTCTTTGGCAATTTTTTTATGATCTTCCTTTGAACTCTTATCGTCTATAATTCCTACAAATCCTTTACCTACAGCAATCATTTCAAATTCAGGTTCAAGTCTTTTAGATGAATCCATTTCACCATAATGCCATGAACCCTTAATGAACTGAATCATACAAATCTTCTTTTTATAACCTATAGCTCTTAACGCAATTCCTAATGCTGCTGTTGTCTTTCCTTTACCTTTTCCGGTATAAACAATGGTTAAACCATCTTTTTCCATAGTTGATATTCAAATAATCTCACTAAAAACATTGAGCATTTCTGAAAAATAAACCAATTTAAATAAAAAATGATTCTAATCATTCAAATTGAAAATTCCAAGAATCATATTGGCAGGTGCTACAAGTGGAGTTGGTAAGACATCCATTACTTGTTCTATTATTCATGCCTTGCAAAAACAAGGTTATTCAGTCCAACCATTTAAGGTAGGTCCTGATTATATTGATCCTAGTTATCTTTCAAGTATCTCAAAACATGAAACATACAACTTGGACGTTTGGTTGATGGAAAAGAATCAACTTTTGAACAGTTTTATTTCTAACTCAAAGTCTGATGTATCAATTATTGAAGGCGTAATGGGTTACTATGATGGTTTTAGTGGAGATTCTAATTACGCAAGTACTCATCATGTAGCTTCCATAACGAAATCTCCTGTACTCTTAGTTTTAGATGCAAGCAAAACTGCTCGTTCTATTGCCGCTACTGCTCTGGGTTTTCAAAAATTTCATAGAAATTCGAGAATTTCTGGAATAATTCTCAATAAAATTGGTAGCAAAAAGCATGAAATTCTATGTAAAAATGCATTGAAAAAAACTAAAATCCCAATTATTGGTGTAATTCCAAAAAATCCTCTACTAAATTTGGAATCACGACATCTTGGATTAATTTCAACATTAGATAACAAAACTCTAAAAAACAAGATTGAAAAAATTTCAAAAATAATTTCAAAATCTCTAGATATTCATCAAATTGTTAAAATTTTAAAAAATCCAATTGATCTTCCAAAAAAATCAAAACCTGTTCATAAAAAAATAAAAACTACAATTGCAGTTGCTCTTGACACCTCATTTAATTTCTACTACCAAGATAATCTAGAAGCATTACAACGTGAAGGCACAAATCTAAAATTTTTTAGTCCTATTAAAGATAAGAAAATTCCAAAATGTGATGGGCTTTATATTGGTGGTGGTTTTCCCGAAGTTTTAGGCAATTTACTTGGAAAAAATCAATCTATGAAAAAAACTATTAAGAAATTGGCTGAAGACAACCTTCCAATTTATGCTGAATGTGGTGGTTTAATGTATCTTACAAAATCTATTCTTAATCATAACAAAAAATACAAAATGGTTGGTGTGTTTGATGCTGAAACTAAAATGACAAAGAAAATGAGACTCAATTACACAAAAGGTAAGATTTCTGCCAAAACTCTCATCTCAGAAAAACTACATAATATTCATGGTCATGAGTTTCATTATTCACAGTTAGATTCAGTCTCTTCTGATTCTAAATTTGCTTATGACTTGGAAATTGGTGAAGGCATCAAAAACCATCAGGATGGAATGATACAATATAACACACTTGCTTCGTATGGTCATCTCTATTTTGATAGCTCAAACTATGCCCAAATTTTTGTTAAAAATTGTATAAAGTACTCAAGAAGATGATTCTGCTCTAATTAACTTGAAGATTGCATTAATTATTGCAGACGCTGATGAACTGCCTCCTTTTCTACCTATGTTAGTGATAAATGGCGCCTCTTCCAACTTTGATAATTCCTCTTTTGATTCTGCAGCAGAGATGAATCCTACAGGAATTCCAATAATCAATGCAGGCTTGATAATACCTTCTTTTACCATCTGAATAACTTCCATTAGGGCAGTAGGCGCATTTCCAATAGCTACAACCCCTCCGTCAATATCAGATATTGCTATTCTCATAGAGACTTGAGAGCGAGTTTTTCCTTCCTTTTTTGCCAATTCCATTATTTCTGAATTTGAAATATTACAAACTATGTTATTTCCAAAATCCTTGGGGTTTTGTTTATTCAATCCACCAATCACTCCATTAACATCAACTACAATACTACAACCATCTCTCAAAGCTTTCATACCACTTTCAATTGCATTTCTGTGAAAAATTATCTTATTTTTACCTGCAAAATCGAAATCTGCTGTAGAATGAATTACTCTTCTAACAATAGGCCATTGTTTATCATTATATTGATGTATGCCAATTTCATCTTCAATCATTTGCATACTTGCATCTTCAATTGATTGACCTTTTTCAGTTTGCATCTTCTACCTCTTTTGCTCTTTCTATTATCAAATCTATCATTTTTTCATCTGTTCCCAAATGTTTTGTAATGTATGTCTCTTTCAGATTAGAATTTTTGAGTGCTGGCAATAAATCATTGTTGATGTCAGTTTTTACATGTGCTCCTTCATGCAGGAAATAAAAAACAATTATTAGAACTTTAGGATTATCTTTTTCACATTTTTTTATTCCTTCAAAAATGTCTGGCTGTTCTATTTCTAACCAACATCTACTAACATTTCTGTAGGAATCTTTTAGTTTATTTACTATGTAATATAGTGACATTTGTGCATTAGGATCTTTACTACCATGTCCAATAATCATTACATCTACATCTTTTTTTGGAAGAATTACTTGATTTTCTTTGAGTGTTGTAGATATTCTATTTTTAACTACATCTACCAAAGTTTTATGCATACTCATTTGCTTTGTAACAACAAATTTCACTTTGGTATCTTTTTGGAACTTCATTACATCAGTAACTGCATTTTTTACTTTTTTACCAGGGTACAAAAAGTAAGGAACTATTGTTAACGAATCAATATCTTCTTTGAGACATTTTGTAATTCCAGCCTCAATATATGGCGGTATTACCTCTAAAAAACAAAAATCCGTGAATACATAGTCTGTTTTTACCTTAATTCTCTCACAAATAGTCTCTAATTCTTCAGATGCCTCTCTTTCTCTACTCCCTCTATCAATAAGTAATAATCCACGTTTCAATTTACAATCCTCGCAATGGCTATAGTCAAATTGGGTGGGAATTTTTGCTTTTCTACAACTAATTCTCCTCCGGAAACCTTGATTGCTGCAGCTTCAGATACACTTGCAGTTCCTTCTAATGCTTTTACAGTTTCTGAAGGATTTGGAGCAGAAATCTCAGCTAAATCTTCTCTGTTTACATATTCTACAGGAATTCCCATTTCCTTTCCAATATCTATCAGTCCTTGAACATCTTGCGGTTTTTTTATTGATACTAGCTTTGCAATTGACTTCGAACTAAGATTAAATTTTTCCAAACAACTTTCAACCCCTTCTCTGATTGTTTCTTTTGAAGTATCTCCGTGTAATCCAACACCAATTACTAAACTAGGAGGACGATATATTACAGATTCTTTGACAAAATCCTCCTCAATAATTCTATCAGAAATTATAAGATATGCTTTAGAACTTGATTTCTTCAAGTCTTCTAAACTATCATAAATTGAGACATTTCTTGGTAATTTTTTATACCAATTTTTTTTGCCTACTTCTTGAAAAATACCAATAGGTTCTTCATTTACCATATGTGCACTAATTTTAGTTACAGTAGATTCATCATCAATTTTCCAATTAAATTCTCTTCCGACTAGATCTACAGCTATAGTTTTGTTAACATCAGCTGCAGTAGTTATTACTGGTAAAGCACCTAATTTTTCTGCAATTTCTTGAGTTAGCTCATTGGCTCCTCCAATATGTCCTGATAATACACTAATTACAAAATTTGTTTTATCATCAATTACAATAACAGCTGGATCTGTTTTTTTATCTTTCAAATGAGGTGCAATCAATCTAATTACTGCACCTAAAGAAAATAGGCACACTAGTGCATTATTGTTTTTAAAAAGTTCAACAATTTTTTCTGATGTAAGCTCTGAATACCATGTAATTCCATTGCTCTCATTTGATAATTTAGCAGGTGCAAAAATACTCCAGTCAGGAAATAGTTCTTTTAGATTTTGTCCAATATTAACCCCATTTTTGGTTATTGCAAGTACTGCAGTTTTTTCCATAATCAAAACTTTCTAAATTTCATAAAATACCTTGCTCTCCTGATTTTCTAGCCAGAGTTTTTCCATTAAAATCAAATAATATTACATCAATTGGAACTTTTTCCTCAGAATATTTTCTCATATGTTTAAACGTCTCGCTACAAATTAATTCAAAAAATCCTTCAACATTATTTTCTTGAATTATTTCAGAAACATGTCTTGCTGTATTTGCTTTTTTAATACTTTCAATTACTGTTTCTTCTGCATTTGACTTTCTTGCTAATTCTGCTAGAAAATTCATGTCTACCTTAGAACCTTTAACATGAGTTTGTTTTACTCCTGCAGCCATCTTTGCAAGTTTTCCAATAAAACCAACAACGTATGCTTTTTTGATATTTTTTTTACTACACTGTTGAATTGTGTATCCTGAAAAATCACCCATCTGCACAAAACAATGTTCAGGTAAATCAACTATCTTCTTTGCAAAATCTTCACTTCTTCCACCTGTTGTAAGCACTACAATATCATTTCCCATTGCAACTGCTACATCCAAATTCTGTCTAATTGATGCTGCATAAGATGCTGTAGAAAATGGAATAACAATTCCACTGGTTCCTAAAATTGAAATTCCATTTTTAATTCCTATTCTTGGATTATCTGTTTTAGGTCCTAACTCTCTTCCCTTAGGAACTGAAATCACAACTTTGATTCCTTTTTCTACAAGAATTTTTTCTCCAACTTGTCTTAAATTCTCAGTAATCATTTTTTTGGGAACTGGATTAATTGCAGGTTTGTTAATTTCCAATCCTAAACCCGGCTTGGTAACTATACCTACTCCTTCTCCTCCATCAATATCGACTTCATTTATTTTTTCTGTAAATGATAGTTCAACTATAATTTCTGCACCATGAGTAACATCAGGATCATCTCCCCCATCTTTAATTACAGAGCATTTTGCTTTATTGGATTCAAATTCACAAGAATTTATTGGAATTTGAATTAAAGTTCCTTTAGGTAATGTGATCTCTACATTTTCTGTTTTTTGCTGATTAATTATTGATAATAGTGAAGCTTTGGCTGCAGCAGTTGCTGAGCTTCCAGTGGTATAACCTGTTCTTAATTTTGTCTTTTTTTCTTCCACATCTGTTGTATTCATTTTACTGTATTAATTCTTGTTTGCTTAACATTCAAAATCTTCTAAATAGATTTAAAATTAAAAATAACTTGGAATTCTTATGGTTAAAAGTATTCAGATAGTTATTACTGGAGCAAGTGGATTTGTAGCAAGAAATCTCAGAAAGTATTTGTCTGAAAAAAACATTAAATTAATTTCAATATCACGAAATGACTTTAAACAATTTAAAAATGAACTAAAAATTGTTTCAAAAAATTATAATGAAAAAAGTATTCTTCAAAAAATTCAAAATTCAGATGCAATAATTCATCTTGTTGGAATTGGGAAACAATCTATTGAGGTTGATTATGATGTGGTAAATGTTGAATTTACAAAACATATTGTAAATTTAAGCAAAAAAGCAAAAATCAACAAATTTATTTTTACAAGCGGTCTTGGTGTTTCAGTAAATACTTCATCAGGATATTTTATTTCTAAATATAAAGCAGAGAGACTAATTGTAAATTCTGGACTAAATTATACAATTTTTAGACCTTCCTATATTGTTGGAAAAGATGATCTGTTTACAAAATACCTAAAAAAACAAATTAAGAAAGGAAAAATTGAGATTCCAGGATCTGGGACTTATTCAATTCAACCAATTTACATTAATGATGTGGTAAAAATTTTTCTTCAATCAATTCTTGAAACAAAATTTAGAAATAAAATTATTGATCTTGTTGGTCCAGACTACATTACTTTTGAACAATATGTTAAACTTTTTTCCAAAGGAACTAAAACAAGTATTAAAAAAATCAATCTAGAGGATGTTTATCATAATGCAATAACTAATTCAAAATCTGATTTTGGAGTTGATGATCTCAATATTCTAATTGGTAGTTTTAAAGGAAATCATAATAAATTAAGGAAAATAACTGAAATGAAATTTCAGTCAGTTATAGAATTGTTAAAGTCCAGCAGATTGCTTTAATATTTCAGCTTTGTCTGTTTTTTCCCAAGTGAATTCCGGCTCATTTCTGCCAAAATGACCATATGATGCAGTTTTTTTGTAAATTGGTCTCTTCAAATCTAATTGTGAAATTATTCTAGATGGTGTCATATCAAAATTATTTCTAACCAGATCTTCAATCTGATTTTCTGGAATTTTGTTTGTTCCAAATGTATTGACATAAAGTGATACTGGTTCAGCTATTCCTATTGCATATGCAAGTTGTACCTCACATCTATCAGCTAAGCCTGCAGCAACAAGATTTTTTGCAATGTACCTGCACATATAACATGCAGATCTATCAACTTTAGAAGGATCCTTTCCTGAGAAAGCTCCTCCTCCATGTCTTCCAAATCCACCATAAGAGTCAACAATAATCTTTCTTCCTGTTAAACCTGCATCTCCATGTGGACCACCAATTACAAATTTTCCAGTAGGATTTATGTGAATTTTAATTTCATCATTCCAAAGATTTCCTAAAACTGGTTTGATTACTTTATCAATAATTTGTTTTGAAATCTCCTCTTGAGAAATCTCCGGTGAATGTTGTGTTGCGATTACAACTGTTTCAATATTTGTTGGTTTGTCATCTTCATATTTAACAGATACTTGTGATTTGCCATCTGGTCTAACCCATGGTAAAGTCTTATCCTTTCTAACCTCTGATAACTTTTGAATAAGTTTGTGGGCTAGTAAAATTGGCATAGGCATTAATTCTTTAGTTTCATTTGTTGCATAACCAAACATTAATCCTTGATCTCCGGCACCTTGTTCTTTCTCATCAGTAGCTGATACGCCTTGACTAATATCTGGGCTTTGTGAATGTAATCTTAAATTCACTTGACAAGTATCTGCATCAAACATCAAGTCTTTATTGTCATATCCAATCTCTCTAATTGTTTTTCTAACTAATTCTTCCTGAGCTTTTTGATCAAAATCTGCTTTAGATGTAACCTCTCCAGATACTGCTACAAAGTCTGTGGTTACCATTGTTTCAACTGCCACTCTTGAATCTGGATCTTGTCTGAGAAATTCATCTAAGAATGCATCAGAAATATTATCACATATTTTATCTGGATGTCCTTCTGTTACTGACTCTGATGTAAATAGAAAATTATTGGTCATAGAATCACTAACTAGAGTTCATTTTCTAGTCTGATAAATAACACATTATTGCCTCTTACAATTACTCTTCCGTAATTTGCAACTGTTTTACCATCATGTACTTCTTCGGCATCAGTCATAATCAAATTCATGTATGAATCGACATTATCCATTTTTCCTTTGTATTCTACTTCATTTTTCAGTCTTACAGTAACTTTCTTTTTGGTACTTTTTTGAAGAACTGTTAAAGGTCTTTTTGCGCTAGTTGTTTGTGACACTAATTATTCACTTGTTTTGCAACCTTGTTCTCTGGAATAAAAGCCTTACCTCCTTTGTAAAAATTCAAATTCCTTAAATTTTTTCTCCTTTTTCTAATAATTATACAAATGATCTCTACTGGTTTACAAAAATTGGATGATTTCTTATCAGGAGGAATTCCTGACGGTGTGATTGTAGATATTTTTGGTGGAAATGGAACAGGCAAAACTCAACTATTATTACAATTATCAATAAATTCAATCAAAAATGGTGGCCATGTTCTGTATTTAGATACAACAGGTGGATTCAGACCCGAGCGAATACTGGAAATTCAAAAGCAATCGAAAAAACAGATTAATTTTCTCAAACAAATTACAGTATCTAGAATAACAAACACTTCAGAACAAATAAAATCTATAAAAAATTTTGAAAACAATAATTTTTCTTTAATCGTAATTGATAATGTAACTGATTTATTTTCTTATGAATACAAAAGAGATGAATCTATTTTTGAAAAAAATTCATTATTCATAAAATACATGTATGAATTATCAAAATTTGCGATTACAAAAAAAATTCCTATCATTGTTACTAATATGATTAGAACTATAGAAGGTAAAGAAGTTGAAAATATGAAGAGCGCTATTGATCCTTTTACTCATATTAAGATTCAACTTTCTAAAAACTCATCAAAATTTAAAGGAAAAATTTACTGGGCACTAAACAAAGAACACTTTTTTTACAAAATACATGTTTTAGGATTATCTGATTATACTGAAGATATTTAATGGTCAATCATAAAGTTTACCAATGGCAACAATTTTTGATTCAATTCCAATAATTACTGTAGTTTTGCTTGCACTTGGCCTAGTGGGTGTACTGGTTTATGAAAGATCAAAATCAACAGACGAACCAAATTCTTGATTCTCTATTTGAGAAATTCGGATTTTCCAAACTAACTCAAATTCAGAAAAAAGCTTCACCAATTATTTTGCAAAAAAAAGATTGTCTAGTAATTGCTCCTACAGGTTCAGGAAAAACTGAATGTTCTGTAATTCCAATTTTCTCTCTATTAAAAAATTCAAAGAAGAGTGGAAAAATCAAAGCTGTCTATATTACTCCTTTACGGGCATTAAACCGTGATGTATTTCGAAGAATTACAAAATATGCACATAGCAATGAACTATCTATTGAAATCAGACACGGAGATACTTCTCAAAAAGATAGAAAAAAAATCAGGGATGATCCTCCGGACATTCTAATTACAACACCTGAAACTCTAGTTATTCTATTAACACAAATTAAAATGCTAAATGCATTATCTGATTTAGAATGGATTATAATTGATGAAGTACATGAGTTACTAGCTAGTGAAAGAGGTTCTCAACTATCCTTAAGCATTGAAAGATTAGAATTTAATTCAAAATACCCACTCACAAAAATAGGATTATCTGCTACCGTTGGAAATTTTGAAGAAGCAGGAAAATTTGTTGTAGGCACAAAAAGAAAATGTCAGATTATTAGAGATAAATTACTAAGAAAATATGATGTAGAAATAAAGTATGTTGATGGAACAATTTCTGATGTTGCAGAGAAAATTATTGAATATGTATTAGAAATAGATTTAGATTCTCCAATACTCCTGTTTACCAATACTAGAGGTGAAGCAGAATTTTTAGCTTCGATTTTAAAAGAAAAATCTCCTATAGAAATTGAATTACATCATGGTTCTCTATCAAAAGAGGTTAGAGAAGAAACTGAGCTTACTTTACGAGAAGGAAAGCGTGGTATTGTTGTATGTACATCTTCACTAGAATTAGGGTTGGATATTGGTTCAGTTGAATTGGTAATTCATTATGGTTCTCCAAGACAAGTATCAAAGTTAGTTCAAAGAATAGGAAGAAGTAGACATAATCTAGATACATCAGCCAAGGGACTTATTATAACAAATAATTCTGATGATGAATTTGAAGCGCGAGCTATCCTTGAACGTGTTAAAGAGGGTTCAATTGAAGAGCAAAAAATTCATGATAGCTCTCTTGACGTTTTGGCTCATCATTTAGTTGGATTATCAATGCAGATTGGAGAAATTTCAGTTGAGAAAGCCTTTAAACTTGTGACAAAAGCATATCCGTTTCGGAATTTACAACTAGAAGATCTAATCGATGTATTGGATTTACTTGATTCAAACTATCTGATTTTTTTTGATAGAACAAAAATGACTTACTGGAAGAAAGGGCGTTGCTTCAAGTATTATTTTGAGAACCTTTCAACAATTCCAGATATTCTTAAATTCAAAGTTTTTGATAGTGTAGGCAAAAAAATCATTGGATCATTAGATCAAAGATTTGTAGGTGATTTTGGAGATTCTGGAAATATCTTTGTGCTAAAAGGCTTACAATGGAGAATACTAAATGTAGATGAAAAATCATTTACTGTAAATGTTGAGCCTTTTAGAGGTGGAGGAATTACTGTTCCTTATTGGGAAGGTGAAAGTATTCCAATTGATTATAATACTGCAAGAAAAGTAGGAATTTTTCGTGCAAGAGTAAAAAATGGCTCACTAAAACTAATCAATCAAACAATTGAAAAATTAAATTTTAATCATGTTCCTGATGAAAACCATATTGTTATTGAATCAAGTAAATCACAAGGTTCAATTGTAATCCATTCATGTTTTGGTACAAAAATTAATTCTACACTATCAACATTACTTTCTTCCATGTTGTCTTCTCTATTGGGGTCTGTTGTTGACTCTCGCTCTGATGGTTATCGAATTGTTTTATCTTCTAGATCAAGAATTTCTGAAAAACTTTTCCTTGAAGTTCTAAAGGACGATTATGATCTTTTTTCAATGGTTACTGCTTCTTTAACAGGAACTCATAATGTTAACTGGAGAACATGGTGCGTTGCAAAAAAATTTGGAATAGTAGGACGTGGAGCAATTTATGAGAGAAAATCTGCCAGATTTTTATACGAACGTTATTCAAAAACTCCACTTGTACATGAAGCGCTAAGAGAATTGTTTCATGATAAATATGATTTAAAAAATTCTGAAACAATACTCAACGAAATACATGAAAATGAAATTTCTGTTAAATGGTTAGAAGTAGATAACTTCTCAAAATTAGCAGAACCAATTTTAGATCATACCGCAAAATATTATGCAGCTCCAGCAAATCTTGATAAAGGAATTATTGATCTTGTAAAAGCAAGACTTGCAAAGACTAAGCATCGTTTAATTTGTGCGAGATGTGGAAAATGGGAACGTGTGGTAGAAACTAATGAAGTTAAAAGTATCTTGATATGTCCGTATTGTAAGGCCAGACAAATCACTGCCACTTACTATTCTGATTATGATTTACCAAAAATTATTCAAAAAAAACATACAGGAAAAAAACTCTCTTCAGATGAAAAACACAAGTTTGATCGTGCCTGGAAAGTTTCTTCTTTAATAGAAAATTTTGGCAAGATTGCTATTACTGTATTGTCTGGATATGGAGTAGGGGCAGATACTGCTGCAAGAATATTGCGAAACATGGTAGATGAAGAATATCTATTCAAACAAATCTATGAAGCTGAAAGGCAATATGTTGTAACAAGAGGTTTTTGGGATTCTTAATTTTTCTTTATGATTTTAGAAAACGCCGTAAGAAATAGCTCTATTCTACCTTCAAGCCCTGCTTTTGCATTTAATCCCGTAATTGACACTATTTCTCCTAACTCACATTTGTCAATTATCCTTGCTTGATTTCTCCAACCTTTTACCCAAATCTGACCGGTGTCATCTTCAACAAACATTTCTGATAGTGCTATTGATTCTCCAGATTTTGTTTGAACTTCACGTCTTTCGGGAACTTTCAATATTATGGATTCAATACAATAATTTCCATCTACTTTAACATCATTAATTTTTGTTCTAAGTTGAGATAAAGATGGAATAGATTCATCATTATCTAATTTTCTTACAAAAGAATTTTCATCTAGTGTAATTGAATTACCATAAATTTTTGATGGCATGCATTCTATTACATCCCCTTCAACACAAATACTAGTTGAGTTTGCAAAATCACTAATGTTGAGTAGATTCTTCTTTTTATCAACAACTAAAATCATTTTTTTGCCATTATCTGTTGTTAATATAGAAAGAACTCTTGCAATTACTGGTTCTGTTTCTTTTCCTCCTTCAACCTCAATTATAGTTGCATCATTACCATGAATTTCTAATCCCTGATTTCCTGATCTTACTTTTACTCCAAGCAATCTCACTTTAGCTGACTGTGAAATCATATTTGGGATAGATGATTCATCTTTTCCCCAAAGAACAACTCTCATTGCATTACCATCTTTTCCTTTTAATCTCATTCTAAGGGCTTTTCCAGGCTTACCACGAGAATTTGTAAATTCCATTCCACTGATTACTCCATCAGTAATTCCTGAAATTACAAGATCTTTTTGCCCTTCTTGTAGTTCACTGACATCTTTTGTGATAGTATCTATGCTTGGAATTTCACTATCTGATTCTACTGTTTCAATATTTGAACCTGAGCCAATATTGATAGTAGGAGAACCATCAAGATCAGATTTAACATATGCTTTGATAATTTTAATTAAATCTCCTGGGTTCAAATTTTCAATTCCAGGTAAATTTGCTTTTTCATCCCATAGCTTTACACTGGCAGTAGAATTTGTGTCATATACAGTCATTGTTCTTAGAAAAAATGGTGAACCATCTTTTCTTGAAAACTGTTTTGCAGGTGAAAGATTCAAAACTCTTGTTTCTAAAGAAATTTCTTTTGCTCCTGCATATAGATCCTTTAATTCCATTTCAATTTTTAGTGGCTCTGATAAGGTAATCCCATAGTCAGACGCTATCAAAAATAATGCTCCTTGATCTGTCAAGTATCCTGCACCAATTTTTTCTTTTTTTTGCTTGATCTGTTCTTCAATA
Source organism: Candidatus Nitrosopumilus sp. (assembly GCA_965247045.1). Classification (GTDB taxonomy): domain Archaea; phylum Thermoproteota; class Nitrososphaeria; order Nitrososphaerales; family Nitrosopumilaceae; genus Nitrosopumilus. The sequence goes on along the minus strand of CBDFGF010000005.1, from coordinate 227,365 downwards.
CTTTCTCTAGTTAATTCAGGTTTTTGCTCAAGCAATTCATCCATAAGATTTTCTAATTCTGACAAATCACTGTTGCTAAACTTGTTCTCTTAATAAAAATTTCATTATTTTTTTAAAATTATTCTTCCAAAAAATGATCGCTTTCTCATTTCTTCTTTAAAACTCAACATTCTGAAATCTATAATTTTTTAATCTTCTGCATGTTTTTTCTGAATTAATTCAAATCTTCCTAAAACCGTCTTAAATTACCTCATTAACTAAATTAGTGGGATGATCGCAGTTTTGTTATGTCATGCATTAATGTTAATCATTTGTCAAAATCATATGGTTCACTCAAAGCTGTAGATGATCTTGCATTTTCAGTAAAATCGGGCCAAGTCTTTGGATTTTTAGGTCCTAACGGGGCCGGAAAATCTACTACCATCAAACTTCTTACAACTCTTATTCCCCCTTCACAAGGTTCTCTTTCAATTTTTGGTATAGATGCTGTAGAAAATCCTCTTCAAATTCGTCATAAAATAGGTGTTGTTTTACAACAACCAAGCTATGAGCCTACATTATCTGTGGAAAAAGCCCTTGATAAATACGGGATGATGTGGAATGTTCCAAGTGCAGAACGTAAAAAAAGAATGGAACAACTTTTGAAAGATTTTGATCTAGTTGAAATTCGTAAAAAAAGAAATGAAGATCTTTCAATTGGTCAACGAAGAAGAGTACAAGTTGCGCGTGAATTCATGCATGATATGGATTTGTTGTTTTTAGATGAACCTACTGTTGGCTTGGATCCAAGTGCTAGAAGAAAACTATTAGATTATTTAAAAAATAAACTCAAAACTGGATTAACAATTTTCTATACAACGCACATACTAACCGAGGCTGAATATCTTTGTGATGAAATAGCAATAATTGATGAGGGAAAAATAATTACTGTTGATTCTCCTGATGCATTAAAGAATAGATTTGGAAAAGAAAAAACTATCAAAATTCATTTGTTAGAAAAACAATCTGAAATTTCTTCTCTCTTATCTGGAATTCCAGATTGTAAAATTGATTTTGATACTGGTACTAACATAATAATTCATTCAGAGAAATCAGAATTGGTGTTGTTACGAGTATTGAAAATACTTAGTGACAATTGTATAGAGATTGAAGATCTATCAGCTGTTCCAACAAATCTTGAAGACATCTTTTTAAAAATGGTGAAAGAAAATACATCCAATAATTAGATTGGTGAATAGAAATCTAACAATTTCTCTTAACCCTGGATTTTTAATTTGGCAAGTTATTTTTCCTTTGATCTATATTTTTGTTGCAGGTTTTGCATATGCACCATTAATTAACGAAGTTCCTTTTGGTGGCAAAGATCTTGATTATCCAGCATTTTTAGCATCAGGTATGATTGGGTTTAACATCATGAATAGTACTCTAATTTCTGGTATCATTATTTGGAATGATAGAAAATTTGGTATGTTTGAACAAATTATGTCAGGACCATTCACCAGGAGTCATTATATTCTTAGCAATATCTGCACTATAGGAATAGTTGGGTTACTAAGTGCATCTTTGATAGCTTTAGTTGGTTATCCTGTATTTTTTGAATCTGTAGAATTTTCATTTATTACAATTCCAATAATTATTTTTGGTGCCATTACAGGATCTATATTATTTGGTTCATTGGCATCAATAATTTCTACTAGATTACGCTCAAGTGAGGGATTTAATGTAGTTATTAACACTGTTTTTCTATTATCTGCTTTTGTTAGTACCGCATTTTATCCAGCTGATGGAGCTCCAGAACCATTACGTTCTGCATTTTATCTAAACCCATTAACTTATCTTGTAGATATAATTAGAGCAGGAATTTTTGGTAATATCACTGAATCTGTAATTTATGAAATGATAGTTCTTGTGGGAATCGCTTCTGTTCTCTTTATTATTGCATCAAAATTATTAACAAAACTAGATTTTTAGAAATTAGAATTATTTTTTGAACTTTTCATACAATTCGTTAATTTTTTTAATCATGTCTAAATTTTCATTTTCTATCAAACTTAGATTCGGAATTACACAATGTCCTCCAATAATACCTGGATACATTTTTGGCCTATTGCCTAAATTTTCATGTATTTCATCAGCAAATTTCCACATTTCATCAAAATCAACATCTTCTTTTTCACAAATCATTTTTGTAATCTGAGCATAACTGATTAACCATCCATAATATGTTGTATCAACTAATAATTTTGCAAGTTCTGCAGTTTTGGTAGTTGACATCCAATCTATTTTTTGAAATCTTTTTTCTAAATCTGATTTTATTTCTGGAACTAATTGTTTGTTATCTGATGCAATAAATTTTGTATATTTTTTAATATCTTCTAAAAATCTTTTATGTACTCCACGTATTGGTGAAAATAAAACTGGAGCTTTAGATTTTTCTTGAATTTTTTTTGTTGTTCCTAGTCTTACGGAAGAATGTATTATGATAACTTTCAAACCTTCAAGCTTACTAATCCAATTTGATGTAATATCTACAAACTCTAATAATTCTCCTGGAAGACATACATGAAGATATTCTGGATTTTCTATTGTAGAGTTTTCTGAATAGTTTTTGCATTTTGAGTTATCTGTGTCAATTCCTATGCAATTAAACCCTCTTTCAATAAGTAAGTCAAATAGAGTCTCTCCTACTTCCCCCATGCCCAAAATGATGTCTGTCATCGTCCTAATTTCAGAAAAACTACCTATGTTATATTTGTGTAAGATTAATTATGGTAATACCCCATCAGTTGGAACAAATAACAAGGAATATTTTTCAATCACTTGCTGTGTTTCCTAACATGACTAGTTTGTCCAACTAATTCTACCAAACAAGCTTTAGATCAGAACATTTTGTACAATTTTATGAATAGAAATTGGAAAAAATACAACACATCACTAGTAAGACGTGGGGAAATCATGTTGTCTTTTGATGCTATAGAATCATGGAGTACAGAACTCAAGAAGATGAACCACAAAAAAGAAGGACATCAATTTGTTTATCCTGAATCATTCATGGAGGCACTAGGGTGCTGTCATCTCTATTTGCATCTGCCATTCAGACAAACTGAAGGTCTGATAAAATCACACCTCAAAGAGAAATCAAAAACACCAACATATTCTGCAATCTGGAAGCGTGTCAGCAAACTCGATATCAAGATGAATCCAAAACTTGGAAAAGACATCGTCATTGCAATTGACAGTACAGGAGTCAAGGTTGCCAATCATGGTGAGTGGATGAGGCAGAAATGGCAGAAAAGAAGAGGATTCTTGAAGATTCATGTTGCAGTGGATGTGAAATCTAAACAAATCACAGGTTTAGAAATAACAGATGACAAGTCACATGATTCAAAACATTTCATATCACTAGTTGAACAATCAAAAGAGTTTGGAAATATAGTCAAGACACTAGCTGATGGTGCATATGACGCCAAGGATTGTTTTTCATATTTGTACCATGAAGGTATAATTCCTGGAATCAAAACAAGAAAGAACTCATCAGTTAGCACTGACTGCTACCCAAGACGAAAAGCTGTTCTGGCTCAATTATTCAACTATGAATTATGGAGGAATAGCGTAAGCTATGGAGATAGATGGATTGTTGAATCAGTGTTTTCTGCATTCAAGAGAATGTTTGGTGAGCATGTCACGTCTCACAAAAGGGAAAACATGATTCATGAACTGAAAATGAAAGTTTGTCTGTATAATGCAATGATTGCAATGCAGTAAGATAATCCAAAAGGATTCGTTTAATCAAAGAATGTTGATGATTTTTAGAGTTGGGAAACACAGCACAATCACTCATACCTAAGTTGTGCCTGATGTTGATCCGATCAAACTGGCAAATAGCGTGACGAAAAGTAGGGTCTATTTTCGACACGAAAGATGGCAAGGAAAACGGATTTGTCCACGGTGTCAATGCAGAAACATCAATCATGTTGCCAATAGATACGCCTGTAGAAAGTGCAGATACAAGTTTGATGATTTTACTGGAACATATACTGACGAGCGAAAGTCTTTTACATAAATTATTTTGATCGCAGCACTATTTGATCACCACACCCAACACTGTACATGGACGAAGACGAGCAAAACCTGTTGATACAGGCCTACAAGAAGGAGAGAGAGGAGCCATAAAGGAAAGAATCCACATCGTGTGCATGATCAAGATCAACGGACTGACAGTCACAGAGACGGCAATACAACACTACTGCGATCCGCACACGGTCGCAAGTTGGGTTCAACGCTATGACAAGGAAGGTCTTGCAGGCCTGAAAGACAGGCCCGTTCTGGCAGGCCGCCAAAAGTAAAGGCAGAAAAGATTGCAGAGATCCTGTCCAAAACAGACAACATCACGACACCAAAACAGCTCAGAGAAGACATTCGCAAAAAGTACGGTGTAAAATACCACATGACCCATGTCAGAAAGACAATGCACAAGTTTGGCATGTCTGCCAAGACAGCCAAGAGTGTTCACATCAACAGGGCAGAAATCCAAAAGATTAGAAAGTGGCAGCGCAACGCCAAAAGGCGCATTTCACGCCTCAAATCGAAGGGTTTTGCAACCATGGTCTTTGACGAGGCAATATTCATCGATGATCCCGTAAAGGGCGTAAAATACTGGTCGCCAAAGGGAGAATCAATCGTAACGACATACAGGGGCAGACATGGCAAGATAGTGGCATGCGGCTCTATTGCAACAGACGGCAGACAGTTCTTTAGAACCTATGACAGGTTTGGCAAGGAGACAGTCCTGCGGTATCTCAAGGACCTGGTCAGGCATTTTGGAAAGGCAACTGTAATCATGGACAACGCGCCGCAGCACAAGGCAGGCATTCTCAAAGAGTTTCTAAATAAAAATCCAAATGTAAAGGTCATATGGCTGCCAACTGCAACGCCTGAGCTCAGCGTGGTCGAAAAGTACTGGCACCAGTCAAAGCGTGATGTTCTAGTCTCTGAATACTATGCCACAGTTGTGCACATGCATCGCGCAGTCTCAGAGTATTTCAGAACCGCGCGTCCCAAGCTTGATGCAATGAAGTTCATCTGTAGAAAGTCCCTGCCGGTAAAAAACTTTTGATTGACAGTATAGATGACCAAAAAAGTGCTGATTTTTCTAGCTTTCCTTTTCATCAGTTGATGCTTTTCTTATCTATAAAATATAGTAAAAATCTTAAAAATATTCTAGAACATGATTTAGCCGATCAAATTTCATTCTGGTTTTACACTAGCTTATTGTATAATCCAAAACGATACCAAGATAGAAGAAAAAGAACGTTGGGAACAAAAAAACTTACGCGAATTTTTCAAGATGATGAAGAGCTAGCAAAGTGGTACATATTATTTTTTAAGGAAACTAAAGCATTCTATAAAGAAGCCCTTCAAATCCTAAATCTGACTACAATCTTCCCAAAAAATATTATGAATTGATCAAAACATTCTCATTGATCAACTAAGCAAATTCAGAGAAAATATCTTTTAGTGAATCTGATGAAAAAGGCTTTGATAGAAGTTTGAAAACACCTAATGATTTAATTTTTTCATCTGTTAAATTATACAAATCTGATGCAGTGATAATTATAATCTTTTTCATATTAAAATTACTGTCTTTTTTGAGCGTGTTTAAAACATCATATCCACTAAATTTAGGCATTGCAATATCTAACAAAATTAAATCAAAATTTTCTTTTTTTATTAAATTACATCCTTCCTTTCCATTGTTAGATACTATACAGGAATGACCCTGACTTTCAGCAAGGATTGATATTACATCAGTAATATCCTTGTTATCATCTATAACAAGAATATTCATGATTTCACCACAGTGAGCATTCATAAAAGGGATCCCGCAATTCCTTGATTATTATTATATAAAAAATCATTTTCATAAAAATGAGTAAAATTGTTGAAAGCGTATCTTTCAACAAATGAAAAAATGACGTTAGAAAAACACTTGGAAAGATCATTAGTTGAGGTGAGGCTAAAATGAAGATGTGTCCTAAATGTGAAACGATTGCTTTAGGTGATAGAGCTGTACTGTGCCCAAATTGTGATGAAGCTTTTTTGGATTGTCTAACAATTACAATTGATTCAGAGTTAAGGAAATTATAACTGAAAAAACAAGGTAATTTTGATTCTAAACTATTTTCGGTTTGATCGAATTAGGCATCCCGCATTAACATAGATTTACTTATTAATCTTTTTTAGAAAGAAATTTTAGAAGATTGGTAACATATTCAAAATATGATTATCCAATGCCCTCTCTCAAAATTGGTTGGGTATGTTTCCATCTTTCTTTGATTAACATTTTTGTTCAAATGTAAATAAAATAATTCCCCATGTGGTCAATTATCCTATCTTACAACAACTATTGCTTTGCAGTCCTCTTGTAATCCAATAAATAGAAAATATTAGAACTCCTACTGAAATGAATTTTAGCTCTAATCCCTGCATTGGAAACAATGACAATCCTCCAACTGCACCTAAAATTACTGCTAGGGGTGCGGTACATGCAGGACATCCTGGAGTAAATGCTGCAAAAGCCCCTCCTAATACAGCTGAAGAGTTTGATTTTACAGAATTCATCATTTTCATCTTCTTTATCTTAAACGCCATCAATGCAAAATTGATTCCGGCCAAAGCTGAAATTACAATTGTTAGTCCAATTGTTGTAGCAATGTAAGAAGGCATTATCTTTACTGTAGCATCAAAGTGAGTAGGTAGCATTGACATCGTCAAAAAGTAATAGATTATTCCTAATCCTACCCCACTAATTATTCCAACTGCAGCATATCTCTTCGTAGTCAATACATTTGAGATTAATTGTAATTTGCTTTCCAAGTAGGATAATTTGTAATTCATAGTATTTTAATTATCTTTCACTAATAGGTGTGTCCTAAAACTGTCCTCTGACATGTCTTCTTACCTCCATCAAGTTAACAACTCGTATGTTGTAACAGATTACACGTAACGCCAACTCTTTTTTCTGGATCAGTTTATTTCTTGATGACAGATTGTTTCCAAAGACAATCTTGAGTACTGCAAAGACAGATTTCACCAATGATCTCCTGTGATAATGTCTGTCAAACTCATCTTGATTATCTTTGAATAGTGAGACCATCTTTTTCCATGATTGAGAATCTTTGGAATTCCTAATTGTGTTTTTCTTTGGCTTGACGTATGGCGTCTTCTTTAGGGTTGCCACCATGTTGCAGATGTTTCGTGACAGGTATGCAGGATCTGCACAAAAATCACCAGCTACTTTTGGAGTTTCCTTGAGCAATTTTGAGAACCGGTGCATTACCTTGTGTTCCTTTTGTCACATCAAAAGATATGATTGCCAGGGACTGTATTGCAATTAGAATGTGCAGTTTTAGGTAAGATTTTTTGGATTTGTGCCTGTTTGTCTTGATGTCAAACCAGGCTTCACACCTTTTGGTGCTAAACCCTGAACTGTCCGGAGCCATGTCCTTTTTTTGATTGGCTCTGTGAGCCTTGCATTTACTTTTCTAAGATAAGAAATTGGAATTCTTTTCAGACTATCATTGATCACAGTCTTGCTTGGAGCCTTTTGCAATTCCATGATTTCTAGAAGGTCTGGCCTTGATCTCAGGTGCGACTACATGGAACGGTAATCAAATCCAAACTTTACTTTTAGCATTGCGCACATCACTTTGGCTTTTGTCGGGAATGCAGAACGTCCTCCCGTCTTTGGCTTCCATGGTGCATCCATGTTCCACACAGTCTTCTTTACCTTCTCTAAAAATAGAATCTCTTCATCTTTGCGGTACAGGCCGTATACCTGCCAGTCTCGTTTTGACTTTTTGTTTTGCATAAATGCTGTCAAATCATGCGATCAATATCTTGTAGAATCAAGCAATTTTGTCATAGTTGTTTACTTTTCGGACACACCCTAGATAAGCATCCTAGATAAATACAAGAAGATTTTACTTATTTTATGGTCAAAATAAGAATCCGTTCAGGAAGAGGAACAAAAATTATTGAGGTGGACAGTGATGCTACAAAATGGACTGGAAAACAATTTAAAGAAATCCAAGCAGCAAGGAAAGAAGCAGCTAAAACGAGTGGTATAAAATATATCACTTCTGGTAGAGGAACTGGAAGAAAAGTATTCAAAGACATGCCTGAACCAAAAGCAAGGCCTGACTCAGAAGGAATGACCAGAAGTACAGGTAGAGGAACCGGCTCAAGAAAGAGTCGAGGTGACAAGTAACAATACAAAAAACCATCAATTTTTCATTTAATATTTTTTATTTAGATTTTTTTAATTGAGTTTTTGATTTTGCTAGATTTTGATGTCAGGATTTCCAGCTTTAAGCTTTTCCCAATCTGCAAGAAAGTTTTCTAAACCAATTTTTGTCAATGGATGTTGCATCATCTTATCTAAGACTGTAGGAGGTAAAGTTACTACATCTGCTCCAATTTTTGCGGCATCAATTACATGTATTGGATGACGAATACTTGCAACAAGTATCTTAGTTCCAAAATTATAATTGGAAAAAATTTCTTTAATTTCTTTAATTAGATGCATTCCATCTTGACCAATATCATCAAGTCTTCCAATAAATGGACTAACATATTTTGCACCAGATTTTGCAGCAAGCAAAGCCTGGTTTGGAGAAAATATCAATGTAACGTTGACAGGAATTCCCTCTGATGAAAGTGATTTACATGCCTTCAAGCCATCAGGAGTCATAGGAACTTTAACGATAACATTATCTCCATATTCACGAAGACGTTTGCCTTCCTCTATCATTCCAGAATATTCTGTACTTACAACTTCAAGACTTACATCACCTTTGATAATTTTTGTAATCTCTTCCATTGCATTCTTGGGATTGCCTCTTTCTTTAGACAATAGAGAAGGATTAGTTGTAATTCCATCAAGTAATCCCATATCATTGAATTTTTTAATAGATTCTAGATTAGCAGTGTCAAGAAAAATTTTCATAATTTTTTATTCCTAATTTCTCTGACTTGTTTTGCCATATTAAAAGATGTTATTCCATGCTTTTCTAAAAGTAAAGGAACCTCTTTATCTCTAGCAGATTCTCCAAACATATCTTGAGCCCCAATTCTCTTTATTGGTACAGGGTATGATTCAGAAACAGATTCTGCAACAGCAGAACCCATTCCACCAAAAATATTATGCTCTTCAGTAGTAACTATACAACCTGTTTCTCTTGCTGCTTTTTCTAAAATTTCATTATCAATTGGCTTTATTGAAAACATGTCCAAAACTCTACAGGAGATTCCTTCTTGCTGTAATGATTCAGCTGCGTCTAAAGCCATTCTAACAGTAATTCCACATGCTGCAATAGTGCAATCAGAGCCATCTCTTAGAGTAATACCTCTTCCAATTTGAAAATCTTGAGATTCTGAATGAACTACAGGAGTTTTTGATCTTGCCATTCTCATATAAAATGGGCCATATTCATTTGCCATTAAATGAGTTAATTTAGAAACTGAAATTGTATCAGCTGGAATAAAAACTCGGAAATTAGGAATAACTCTCATTATTGCGATATCTTCAATTTGTTGATGTGAACCTCCATCAGGCCCAACAGATAAGCCTCCATGAGACACAACTAATTTCACGTTAAGGCCTTGTTTGCCTTGTGGTGAAGGATAAGCAATATTATTTCGAATTTGATCAACTGCTCTTCCTGGCAAAAATATTGCATAAGTACTAGCAAAAGAAATTTTTCCAGATGCTGCTAATCCAGCAGAAACTGTAACAAGATTTGCTTCAGCAATACCGACATTGAAAAATCTATCAGGAAATTCTTTTCCAAAGCCAGAGGTCTTCAGTGAATCAGTTGTGTCGGCACCTAAAACTACAACATTTGGATTCTCTTTTCCAACTTGAATCAAAGTTTTGGAATATTCTGAACGCATATCAGTCATTATTGGTTCATTCAAATGTATCCTGCCTCCTGTGCAATTTTTTTAATTTGTTCTTGCTTTTCTCCTACAACATGCAAACCAATCCATTTGTTTACTAAATCAGCTCCACCTAATTCATTGGCTTTATCAAGCAAAATACTTCTTCTAGATTTTAAAACCTCATTTCTAAAGTCTCTAATTGCTGCTCGTACATCTTGTTGTCCAACAATGGCACCGCCTCCAACAAAGACACGGGCACCATCTGCAAAAATTGAGCCAATATTTTCAAGATTTACTCCTCCATCAGCCTCAATATAGCCTGAAAAATTGTGTTCTTTTAGAATAGGATTCAATCTAGCCATCTTTGCATGTGTTTCTTCAATGAATTTTTGACCAGATTTTCCAGGAACCACAGACATTACAATTAGTTGATCAAGTGAAGGTAAGAATTTGTAAGACCATTCAGGTAATTCAGTATCAGGATTAATTGCAAAACCCACACCAACTTGATTTTGTTTTAGTAAATCATGAATTTCTCCAAAACTAGATTCATCAGTTACTTCAGCATGAACTGTAATAATATCACTACCTGCATCTATGTAATCGGTTACATGTTTCACAGGTTCATTTATCATCAAGTGTGAATCAAATGGAACTACAGTAAGATGTCTTAGTTCTTTGATTTTGGCATGATCAAAAGTTTTGTTTGGAACAAATTGACCATCCATCACATCAAGATGAATACAATCAGTTCTGCCAGAAACACATCTTTTAATTTCATTTGCTAGATTTGTCATATCTCCTGCAATAATAGACGGAGCAATCATGAATTGTGAGTCCAGTTCATGATTAATTATAGGAACTACATCAGAGTCAGGAGCTTTTCCATGCCATTGTGGATTATCCTCCATATGTTCTACAGATTTACCCTTAATTGTTCTTGATATTATCATTGTTGGGATTCCTTTTGTTGTATTTGCTTTTGCAATGGCAGCATCAATTTGTTCTACTCTATGTCCATCAATTTCAATGACATTCCAACCAAAGGATCTCCACTTATCACCAGTCTTCCAACGGGATGCATCTTTCCACATTTCAGAAAGATCATCACCTTCTAATTTTTCATCTAGTGGCATTATTTGTTCAGTATAGGAATCTTGTTGAATGAAGTTTCTATCAAGAAAAGCAGTTAGATTGTCAACCTTGTATTTTGCAGCGGTCATAGCAGCCTCCCAAATTTGACCCTCGTTTGACTCTCCGTCTCCAATGATAGTATAAACATGGTAATCTTTGGAATTAATTTTTGCAGCAAGTGCAACTCCTACAGAATAAGATAATCCTGTGCCTAAAGATCCACCACAGAATTCCACGCCTGGGCATTTTAGGTCAGGATGTCCTTGTAAATTACTACCAAATTTTCGTAAAGTTTCAAGTTCAGACTCTGGAAAATATCCTGCAACTGCCATGTTTGAAAACAAACCAGGAGCAGCATGGCCTTTAGATAAAACTAAACGATCCCGGTCTTCCCACTGAGGATTATTAGGATCAAAATTCAGATATTTGTAAAATAAACAACCCAAAATTTCTGCCATAGAGAAAGAGCCTCCAGGATGGCCTGAGCCAGCAATATTGGTTGCCTTAATTACTAACTTACGGGCTCTAAGAATATTTTTCTTAATTTGATAATAATTAAGCCCCATATTGATCATTATCTTTGTAAATTTAATAAAAATCTATTTCTGTAAAATTTTAATTTGATCGCCACAATACAATATTATGGAAATTAAAGAAAATATTCCAATTATAGTTTTTGATAATCAATGTTACTTATGTGTGAAATTTGCTAAATTTGTTGATTTTTTTGCAAGAGGTAAAATTACAATGGTAGGACACTATTCAGATTTTGGTATAAAGATAAGAAATGAAATTCTAGATGAGTCTGCTTTAGACATGTTTTGGTTTATTGATAAAAAAAGAGCATGTGGTGGACGAGCAGCATTATTTCCATTAATAAAATCAATTTTTTCTAAAAAAACAAAAAAACTATCAACTATGAAAGTTGATGAATATTGTCAGCAAGACTGCAAAACTGTTAAAGCAGTTTTTTTGAGATCATCAAGTCTACTCACAAATAGTAAAAAAATAGATCTCTAGTAAATCTAAATAATACTTCAAAACTCCAAAACATATAGTGAAGATAAAAACTGAAAGTTCCACAAAAAAGAAAACACAGCTTCTTTGTGGATTTGTATTAGAAAAGTCAAACAAAGTTCTAGGATTAGGAAAATTTGATGCTAAAACATCCTCAGCAATTAACCAATCTCTAAAAGACATGGAAGGAAAATTAGGAAAATTAAACATTATTCCAGTACCTGGAAAAAAATCTACCCAAAGGATTCTACTTGCAGGACTAGGAAAAAAAGAGAATTTAACAAAAGACACTATCAGATTGGTCTCAGGTAAAATTGCACAAAAAGCAAGAGAGTTAAAACTAAAAGAATTTTCAATAATTACACCCCCAAGTTTTGTAACTGATCAAATTTCATCAGTTACTCAGATTGTAGAAGGTTCAAAGATGGCGCTTTACAAGTTTGATAAATTCAAGGTAGAAAAAGCAGATAATTCACCAGATCTAACAATCATAGTTTCTAAATCAAATAAAGTTTCACAAGCAATCAAAACAGCTATTATTATTGCAGATGGTGCAATATTTACAAAAAGTATTGCCAATTTACCTCCAAACGAATGCACTCCAAGTACATTAGCAAATTTTGCAAAAACAATTTCTAAAAAGAATAAGATGAAATGCAGTATAATTTCTAAATCTGAATTAAAAAAGAGAGGTTTTGGTGGAATTACGGCAGTGGGACAAGGAAGTAAAAATGAACCTAAACTAATTATTTTAGAACATAATCGTGGGCTAAGAAACGAAAAACCAATTGTTCTAGTTGGTAAGGCAGTAACATTTGACACAGGAGGAATTTCGTTAAAGCCAGGAGAGAAGATGGATGAGATGAAGTTTGATAAATGTGGAGGCTGTACAGTTCTTGGAATAATGAAAGCAGTTTCGGAACTAAAACTTCGAATTAATGTTGTTGGAATTGTTCCATCAGTTGAAAATATGCCTGGCGGAGAATCATATAGACCGGGAGACATCATAAAGTTGTATAGTGGAAAAACTGCAGAGATTCTAAACACAGATGCCGAGGGCCGATTAATTTTAGCTGATTCGTTATCATATGGAGAAAAACACTATTCGCCAAAGGTAATTATTGATTTTGCAACTCTAACTGGAGCATGTATCATTGCATTGGGTACCAATGTATCAGGAATGGTATCAAACAATGAAAAACTAACAAAGAAAATCAATGAATCTTCTAAAAGAACAATGGAACAAGTTTGGGAGCTCCCATTAAATCAAGACTTTATGGATATGATAAAGTCAGAAGTTGCAGATATGAAAAATATTGGAATAGGTAGAGCTGCAGGAACCATCACCGCTGCAGCATTTTTGAGAAATGCAATTGAAGATACACCATGGATTCATATTGATATTGCAGGAGTTGCTTGGACACAGATAGCTACGAAAGAAAAATCATACAATCCAAAAGGTGCTACGGGTTTTGGTGTAAGATTGATTCTAGATTATTTACAAAATCTGTAAAACTAATAACCTCTACTATTTCTATCAGGTTTTCCAACATTTGGATTTCTAAAACCATGTTTTTCCATCATATGATTTAAAAATCTAATATCATCAGAAAATGATTCACCACATACAGTACAATTTGACATTGAAATCATAATCAAATCAATTTATTAAATATTAAAAGATTGATTGAAAATTAGAAAATGCCAGCACTGTTGCTTCCCAAGGGCTCTCGCATCTTAGTAGCACAACAGCGACGTCAGGTTTGACTTCCAAGTTCGGAATGAGATTGGGTCGCACCCTAACGCTATGGCCGGCTTGAAAAATTATATCTAATTCTCATCTATTAACGTAACGCAAGATTTCAAATGTGCTCAAAATAGGTATAAAGCAAAGAGAATACCGAGTTACGATATGACACACAGAGTTGCTGTTTTAGATAAGGAGTTATGCCAGCCAAAAAAATGTGGTTTAGAGTGCATAAAGTACTGCCCAGTCAACAAATCAGGCGCAGATTGTATTGTTCTGAATGAAGAATCAAAAAAAGCCCAGATCGATGAAGACATCTGTAATGGTTGTGGAATATGCGTCAAAGTATGTCCATTTGATGCCATAACAATTGTTAATCTTGCAAGTGAGCTAGCTACAGACAAAATTCATCAATATGGTCCAAATTCATTTAGACTGTTCAAACTACCCACTCCAAAGATAGGGCAAGTTGTTGGACTGCTAGGAAGAAATGGAATGGGAAAAAGTACGGTAGTAAACATATTATCAGGAAATTTAAAACCAAATCTTGGAAGATATGAAAACCCACCTGAATGGGATGAGATTTTAAAATATTACAGTGGAACTGAACTTAAACAACATTTTGAAAAGATTGAACAAAAACAAATTCATGCATCAATAAAACCACAACAGGTTTATCAGATTACACAAGCATTTGATGGAACAGGAAAAGAACTTCTTGAGAAATATGATGAAAGAGGTGTGTCTAGAGAGCTGATCAAAAAATTGGGACTAGAAAATTCTATGGAGCAGGGTTTGAAGGAACTTAGTGGAGGCGAACTACAAAGAATAGCAGTAGCAGTAGCTGCATCAAAAGATACAGAATTTTACTTTTTTGATGAGCCATCATCATACAATGATGTTTTTCAAAGAATCGGAGTTGCTAGAGTAATCCAGAGTTTAGCTAGAATTGGAAAAAGTGTAATGGTAGTTGAACATGATCTTACATTACTAGATTTTCTCAGTGACTTTGTCGAAGTATTATACGGCGAACCTGCTGCATATGGAATTGTTTCAAATGTTCTATCCACTAAAGTAGGAATCAATGTTTTCCTTGACGGATACTTACCAACTGAAAATGTTAGATTTAGAGACAAGAAATTTTCTTTGGATGTATCTTCTTCATCTACTGATATATTTCAAGAAGGAAGTAACGTTATAACTTATCCAAAACTTGAAAAAAAATATTCTTCATTTTCAGTAACAATTGAACCTGGTCGAGTAAGAAAAGGTGAGGTTTTAGGCATAATGGGAGGAAATGCTCTTGGAAAGACCACTATGATGAAGATGGTTGCAGGAGTTGAAAAACCAGACTTTGGTAGTATTGATAAAAAAATAAGGATAGCATACAAACCGCAGTATCTTCAAAATGATATTGATGTAGAAGTTATAGCATTATTAGATAAAGCAAATGGCAATCAAGTTGAAGGAAGTCTTGAAGAAGAACAGATAATTGAACCATTAAAAATTAAAAAACTCTACAATAAATCTATCAAGAATCTTTCTGGAGGAGAATTACAAAAAGTTGCAGTTGTGTCATGTTTATTACAAAAAGTAGATCTGTATGCATTAGATGAACCCTCAGCATTTTTGGATGTAGAAGATAGAATTGCAGTCGCAAAATTTTTACAAAAATTTGTTCGCTCTTTTGGAAAATCAGCAATAGTAATTGATCATGATTTGCAGCTGATGGATCTGGTTTCTGATACAATGATAATCTTTGAAGGAGAGCCAGGAGTAGTTGGTCAAGCCACATCTCCAATGCCAAAAGCTAATGCTATGAATAGATTTCTAAAGTCACTGGATATGTCCTTTAGAAGAGATGAAAGAAGTCTTAGGCCACGTGTAAACAAATTAGAAAGTAGGTTAGATAAAGTTCAGAAGGCATCTGGAAATTACTATTACAAGAATTGACTCGAATGTTAAAAAAGGTACTGGAAAATACTCTCACATCAAAAGAAAGTGATGAGCTAATCTCAGCCTTTGATCAGATTGGAGATATAATCATTGTAAGAATTCCTGATTCTCTTTTATCAAAGAAAAAAATCATCGGCGAAACTTTGCTGAACGAGGTAAAAGTTGCTAGAAGTGTTTTTTATCAGGCATCAGATGTAGAAGGGGATTTTCGTACAAGAAACCTAGAGATTCTTGCTGGAGAAGACAATACTGAAACAGAATACAAGGAATTTGGCTGTAAATTTTTGGTAGATGTTGAAAATGCATTTTTTTCACCTAGGCTTTCTACAGAGAGGGAAAGAATTGGAAGTTTGATTCAGGATGGAGAGGTAATAACCAATATGTTTGCAGGAGTAGGAATGTTTTCTATAATGGCTGCAAAAAAGAAAAAATGTACTGTTTATAGTCTTGACATAAACCCAGCTGCGTCAAAGCTATGTGTAAAAAATATTGAATTAAACAAACTTGCTGGAAAAGTAATTTCTATAAATGGTGATGCATCAGAAATTATCAAAGAACAATTAGTTGACAAATCTGATAGAACATTGATGCTATTACCTGAAAGATCTGATGAATTTTTAGAATCTGCAATTAGTACAACCAAAAATGGAGGCATTATTCATTACTATTCACATATTCATGCTGACAAAAAATCAGAAGCTGGAAAACTTTCAGAAGAACATTATCTTCAAGTTACACCAGTACAATCAAAAATTCTAGGTTCAAAAATTGTCAGAGCAGTAGGTCCTAGATATTATCAGACAGTAGTAGATGTTAAAATTTCAAAGTAAACTAATCATCTGATGTGATTGATGCAGATGAAGGTTTTGTTGTTACCATAACATATCCAATCCATGCAACTACTCCAAGAATACCTCCTGCAATCATCAATACAGACAATTGTAATACAATAGGACTCCATTCGGAAAGCATTAACAAGTATGCATAAAGAAAGAATGCACTAATACAAAGCACAAAAATGGTAATACCCATTCCTTTACGCTTGTTCATGAAAAAGAATTTTTCGTGAGTTATTTATTGGTTTGAACTAATCTAATTCAATTGCCATAAGATATGCGTCTTCACCATCTCGATAGTAGGCATTTAGTTGTTGTCTGATAACAAATCCAAGTTTTTCATACAGTCTCACAGCCTCATTATTGCTACATCGTACTTCAAGGTGGAATTCATCACATTTTTTTGATTTTATGCCCTTGATGGATTCTTCAACAAGTGCACCCCCAATTCCTTTCTTTCTATAATCATCAAGAACTGCAACAGACACCATATGGCCTTTTTTGACAAAACCTAATTTCTTAAAATTTGAAAAACCATATTCAGTTTTACACATAATATAACCAACATATTTTCTTCCAATTTCTGCAACTATAAATGCCTCAGGAATTTCTGCAAGTAAGCTTTCATAGAAATAATCAGAATAGTGCTCAGGAAGTGTTTTCAAATTAATTTCCATTACAGGAATCAGATCGCTTATTTCTGCTCGTCTAATATTGCAATCACCTAATTCTCTAAGAATTACTTGCATGAAATAGGATATAGGTATCAATATTTAATTTTAAACCAGAAAACCATTTAATGGAAAGATTTAGTCTTAAAAAGATGGAGGAACACTCACAAGAAGGGATTATTTCACTAGTTAATTCCATATTTGAGGTCAGTGATTTTACAAAAGCAGAATTTTCATTAGAATTTAGAATTGAAGATTTGGAGTTCAAATCAAAGTTTGTGGATTTAGCAAGAAAGTTAGAAAATATGAGTTATGTCTGTAAATTAGAAGAGATGAATGGTGCAAAATTTATCATCATTCAAAAATTTACTGTAAAAAAACAGAGAAAATGGTTGAGTGCTGCGTGGACTCCTCGAATTTTGTTTGTCATTGTCATTTCGTTTGTGATGATTGATGGATACTATAGAACATCTGGAACAAATTCAATTGTAGAGATTGGAGATCCTCTACAGATGGCAGTAGTCTATACACTATCATTATTGGGAATTTTAGGGATTCATGAACTTGGTCACATTGTTGCTGCCAAAGCACATAGGCTAAAAACAACTTGTCCTTACTTTATTCCAGGATTACCTATAATTGGCATTCCAACATTTGGTGCATTTATCCAATCAAAGGGATTGACTATTAATCGAGAAATTTTATTTGATGTTGCTATTGCTGGCCCTATTGCAGGATTAGTAATTGCAGTAATAGTTTCAATTTATGGAGCATACACTGCACCAATTTTAGATCAAGAAGTTGCTGCAGAATTATTTGCTGAATCTAGATTGATGGAATGGGGTCAAGGAGAATCATTGTTAATGACTGCTAGTTTAGCAATGTTCGGTAAGGGAGGGGCTGGACATCAAGTTATCATGACTCCTATCATGTTTGCAGCTTGGATTGGATTTTTAATTACATTTTTGAATTTACTGCCAGCATGGCAATTAGATGGGGGGCATATGGCACGAACATTACTTGGTCCAAAGATGCACAGATATGCAACTTATGGAAGCATGGCAATTCTTGTTTTGTTAAATTATTGGTTAATGGCAATCTTAATTCTAGTAATGAGTTCAAGAAGTCCCAGTGCATCTCCACTGGATGACGTTTCGCCACTTTCAAGAAACAGAAAACTTGCATACATTGGAATCATAGTCTTAGCAATTTTATGCGCACCGCTGCCATCAGATTTGTTGCCTAGTATTTTACCTTAACAAAAGTCTAGCACCGTCTGTAACTACTGCAACTTTTTGTTTTGTACCTTGTGTTTTAATAATATAGTCCAAAGAATACTTTATTCCTTGTAAAGAAACCATGTTAAGTTTCTTGGCATAAAATTCAGGAAGAATTGAAACTAAACCAATTTGAAAATTCTTTTGGACTTGTGAAAGAAATAACAAGTCCTCCATTCCACTAATGTATTTAGTAGGATTTTGAAGTTGTTCTAAAGTTAATCTATCTTCAATGTATTGTTGAATTGCATCAGAGCCTAAGCCGCCTTTACATTCAGCTACTAAAATGGCAAGACCATCTTTTTTGATGGCATTTGAACAATTCCAAAGTGAAGAGAGTGATTTTCCAAGATTACCATTACTTGCATCTTTTCCAGTACTAATTACCATAGTTTTATGTTGACCTATATCTTTGATTGAATGCGATTCCATAATTTTTATTGCAGAAAGAGTTTCTGAAGGATGACCTATAGAAAAATCAATTATGCCTTCAGAATTTGCAACTATTTCAATTCCTTGAATTTCAAAATTATTGGTAAATTTTTTAGCTTCTTCCAAACTTTCAGGATATTGTCCAGGAGTAGGAAGATTTCCTTGTCTTTTTGAATATGCTGAAAGCATAGATTCTAGACCAAATTTTTTGATCAGACGAGTCGAAATGGTTTCATAACCAAATAATCCATCAAATTCCATTTCAGCCATGAATACAAGATTTGAATTTGAAATTTCAACATCATCAAATTCATTAATTGAACTTCCTTCAGGTAGTCCTGCTTTGACTAAATTCAAGATTTTTTTATCAGTTAAAATTTTTGGAAATGGTTTTGATTTTTGTTCACATAAAGTAAATAATGACGAAATGATTTTTTGAATGGATTTGGAATTATGTAAAACCACAAGTTCCATTGGTTTTGATAAATCAAATGTGTTGAGTTTTTCATTGATCATTGAATCTTCCAAAATTTTTCCTTCAGAATCAATTTTTTGCTCTAAATTCTCGGCTCTTATATCCAAAACAACGTCTGTAATTCCATAATTTAACCAGATTTCAGGCATAATTCATACACAATACAAACCAAAATAAATCCAGTGTAGTTAATTTTGGTATGGAATTTGTTAAAGAGTTTGCAACATTTTTACATCAGAATGGCATAATAAAATTTGGAGACTTTACACTTGCTAGTGGAAAAAAGAGTTCATACTATGTAGATTTGAGGCTAGTTCCAAGCTATCCTCATGAATTTAGAAAAATGGTAAAATATCTTGAAAATGAGATTGCACAAAACATTGGATTAAACAAATTTGATTCCATTGTTTCAGTACCAACAGGTGGTTTGGTAATTGCATCAGCATTAGCTATAGAAACTGTCAAACCACTAATCTACGTAAGAAGTAAACCAAAAGATTATGGAACTTCAAAATCAGTTGAAGGTAAAATTCATGAAGGAATGAAAGTGATCATGATTGATGATGTTGTAACTACTGGTAGTTCAATTGTAAATGCAATAAAATTACTAAAAGAAGTCAACATTTCCGTAACAGATGCATATGTAATTGTTAATAGAATGGAAGGGGGTGATGAGGCTTTGTCTGAATTAGAAGTAAAGATGCATTCAATTCTAAATATTTTACAAATTATAGAAGCATTGTATGAACAAAATCTTGTGGACGAAAGTATTTTAGAAAAAGTGAAAAATCAAATCGGCAAATGAGTTTTGGCAGCTCAGACAAATGCCTTCCTATCATCATTCAGATATAACTCTGATTCTTCATTGCAGCCAATAAATTTTGGGTTTGCTTATTTTAAAACTAATGGAAATAAAATGGGCCCGAAGGGCGTCTAACCGTTTTATTAAAGAATACAGACCCAAGTCAAATAATCAAAATAATATTATTTCATATTACATATCAAAGTAGATAACAATTTCAGAGTAAAAATATTTCAGATCGCTAATTTCAGTCTAATTGACAGATTAACATAAAATGTCAACAATCACAACATGAAGATTTTATCTTATGATTTGAAAACAATAACTCGTCAGGGTCGCTTAGTGGTATAGCGTGGTTCTGAAAAAACCATTTCCCTCGGAATCATGGGTTCGAATCCCATCCCTGACGGGTTTATTAATTATTGTATCTATAATCATAAAAACATTTGTGATTTTGTAGGTATGAATATTCTCAATACAAGTAACAAAGTGAACTACCACCGTACAAATACGGTGGCCTCTTCTTGTTTCATTGAATGCTTTGCACTCTCCACAAGCGTTACTTCCCCCAGCTCCTGAGGTAATCTGTTTAATCCTTTGTTTAGGATATTGATTGATGCGTTGTAGTCCCTGTCCATTGCAAGGCCGCACTTGTCGCATCTGTGAATTCTGATTGCCAAACTTTTTGGTACTGCACTGCCACATATTGAGCAGTCGACAGTTGTGTTTTTGGGATCAACTTTGACTAGCATCTTGCATTTGTATTCCAGTTTTTGTATGAAAGCGCCCCAGCTTGCATCCATGATTGGCTGTGCCAGCCTGTGATTTTTTACCATGTTGGTCAGCTGCAGTTTTTCAACAAACACAACATCATTGTTTTTGGCATACTGCGCTGAGAGTTTATGCTGAAAGTCATTTCTTTTGTTTGCAATCTTTTCATGTATTTTCTGCATTTTGAGAATTGATTTTAGCCTGTTGTTTGAGCCCTTCTTTCTTCTTGATACCTTTCTCTGGATTCTTCTCAGTGGCTTTAGCATCTTTTGCAGGTTCTTTGGGTTGGGTGTCTGCGAACCGTTGCTATCGTATGCAAATGATTTTACTCCAACATCAATGCCTACCGCTTTAGAAAATGAGATCTTTGGAATGTTGATTGCTGATTCTTGTATGTCTACAGTCAAGCACGCAAACCATTTGCCTGATTTTGATTTTGTCACTATTGCCTGCTTGATGTTTGAATCTTCTGGAACCAAACGGTGTTGCCTGATTTCTATACATCCAATCTTTGAGAGATATAATAGATCAGTGTTGCTGTGTCGTTTGATCTTGAATCCAGTCTGGTTATAGGTAAATGTCCTAAAGTCATGATACCTGCAAAATCGCAAACTTCCTGTCTTGTATCCTTTTTTGGATTTTTCAATTAACGCTTTTTGAGCTGCATCTATCTGTGATGATACTGACTGGAGCATTTTAGAATGGTACTGATACAGCCATGATTCCTGTTGTTTTAGTTCAGTCAAAAAATAGTTGCAGTCATTTCGTGACACAAATCCGTTTTTGCCAAAATCTACAAGTCTGTTGTATACCCATCTGCATACAGCCAGGTTGTTTTGCAATTTCTTTTCTTGAGTGTCATTTGGGTACAGTCTGAATCTGTAGTTTCTTGTTATCATGAAGTTGCCCAGCTTTGATATTGTGATGCAATGTTAAATTGTTTGTCATGAGAACCGCTGCAAGCTCGGCTGTATACAATATCAACTATCATTTGGTATGATATCCAAAATATCGCAAGAAGATTCCAGCTGGCAGAACAATTGAGACATATTTGTGAACAGGAAAAGTAGGCGATTCATCCACCGTACAAGTACGGTGGCCTTCTCGCCGTGTGATTATAAAACAATCAATGTTTAGATATGGACACACTATATTGACAGAATGTAAAGCTTAGGATTATGGTAGAAAATAATTTGATCATAAACACAAAGTTAACTGTTGTGAGACGATAGTTAAACTACTGAAAATTGATGTAAGTTGATAATATTTTGCATATTTTACGTGCTACAAACGATTAATGAAATATTCATAGTGTGGGATTGACCACTCTTCCAATAAACAATATGTTTCCATTTGAATCGTCTTGTATTATGAATACAAACGGATGATCTGCCATGAATGTATTGGGGGGTCCTGATTGTAATCTGGCTGTAATGCCTGTTGCAGCAGCAGCCTCTGTTCCCTTTTCATCTACGTTAACAAACGCCTTGTGTATTGCATCGCTAATGTATAATGATCTATCACTTATTCCGTTAAAATCGGCATTAATTCTATCAAACGGAAGATTCATTCCCATCTGTTGCAGGTGTTTCTTCATATCATACTCTGTTTCGGCAGTAAACTTTGGCAGGTGAACACTTACCATGTTTTCTTCAAGACTGTCTTTCCATCGTGACAGATTCTCCAAGTTTAGGTTTTCTTCAAGGGATTGCAATCCGTCTGTTTCATTTGGTAATAATACCAACATGGATACTTTGTCTCCTTTGTATGGAAGCTGTATTATTTGAAGAAGATCATTTTGTGCATAGTTTAAGATGGGTTTATCAATCTCCATCATCTGAACCTTTACTGATTCATCTTTGCTTATGTAAAAGTCTGCATCACGCGTATAGTCTGGATTAAATTGGTGTACCCATTCTCCCTTAAAATATATGACATTAGTTATGATAAGAGCAGTAAGTTCATCAGTAGAACCTGACTTAAAGAGTTTCTCTATCTTGTTTTGTGTCTCTGATTTTACCCAGTCATTTATGGTGTTTACTCCTGCATCTGTAACAAAGTCTACCTTTTCAACTCTGGTGTCATAGTATGTTTTTGCAGTATCGATGTATTCCTGTAATGGCTCAAAATGATCTGCAATCCACAACGCATTTGCCATTTGTAATTTGTAATTAGCATCACCAAACCCCAGTAGTCCAGAATTCTCAAACCCATTCAGAATAGATTCAAATTCTTTTTGACGTTCTTGTTCTTCTACTGGAAAACTAAACACTTGCTGTATTTCATCAGCAGTATCTCCTTGTGCACCCTCATATGTTATTGCAAATGCAACAAATATGCTCAGAGATGAAAAAAATATATTTTCATAGCCATCCTTTGTCTGGGAGTAAAAATCTAGTGCAAACCTGTTGTTTGCATCAACAACAATACTTGTATTACCTTCATGAATTAGTTGAAAATTATTATTTTCCAGTTTGGGATAATCAAAATCTCCAGCTGGATTAGAAACAAACCCATATACGGTAACCGTGGAAGCAACTATAATCAACGCTACTACAAGTATGAGTTTTCTCAAGTATCCTGTGAACTCAATTTACTAGGTTTAAACATTCCTGTGATTTTCTATAACGTTCTTCCAAGTTCTACATAGATACCCACAAAGTTAACTGTTGTGAGACAATAGATAAACAACTGAAAATTTAGAATCAGTGGAATCGTTATACGAGAGAAGATCCACTTTCTCCTAGTTAGATAGGCTGAACAATTTTCTTTTTTTAGACGAAAAAATGGAAAGATTATGAAGAATTAGAACTTAATTCATAAAACATGGACAACACATCATGTTTTACACTGAAACATAGACAATCATTTCACGTTTCAATGGCATATGCTTTGTTTCCCAACACCAAACCATCATCAACACTCTTTGATGGAATGGCTCATCAAATGATTCTATTGCATTACAATCATCTTGTTATACAAACAAACTTTCATTTTCAACTCATGAATCATGTTTTCTCGTTTGTGTGATGTTACATATTCGCCAAACATTTTTTTTTGAATGCAGAAAACACACATGTCCAGACCAGATGGGGAAATGTAATCAGCATCCATTTTTTCTCCGCACTGTACACAGTAATTTTCCTATTCCATAAACTCACTTTTCAAATCTTTGTTATCTACATATGTTGTCTCTGTATCATGTATACCTTCAACATCTTTCTCATCTACAAGTTTTGATGAGTCCATAATACTAAATACAATCCTAATCTTAAAAATATTACAGTCAAATCGTTTCTGTCCTTTCCGCACCGCTCCCTTTCTATATCAAATTTAACAAAACTCAACCAACCTTAGCGTCCTGGGATGCCAAGGTCACAGAAATAATTCAAAATTCAACAAAGTCCACAACTCAACTACAGATGCAACAAGGTGTTATGACCATCAGTCTGGAACACTGAACAATTATAGTCCGAAAGATAGGAGCGAAGTGTTACGACTGAGGAAGGAACACCTGATAAAACAAAGTTGTGGACTAGCAGGGAATCGAACCCTGATCTCATGGTTCTTACTCATGAATGTTACCTTTACACTACTAGCCCACAAGATTTTTAACATACAATATGTAATATAATTTGGTTCTTACTCATGCTAGCCCGTTACC
Source organism: Candidatus Nitrosopumilus sp. (assembly GCA_965247045.1). GTDB lineage: Archaea > Thermoproteota > Nitrososphaeria > Nitrososphaerales > Nitrosopumilaceae > Nitrosopumilus. The sequence continues at coordinate 202,641 of CBDFGF010000005.1, read as the reverse complement.
TTTGTGCTAGTCTCTTTTTTATGCTGTGTTTCCTAACATGACTAGTTTATCCAACTAATTCTACCAAACAAGCTTTAGATCAGAACATTTTGTACAATTTCATGAATAGAAATTGGAAAAAATACAACACATCACTAGTAAGACGTGGGGAAATCATGTTGTCTTTTGATGCTATAGAATCATGGAACACAGAACTCAAGAAGATGAACCACAAAAAAGAAGGACATCAATTTGTTTATCCTGAATCATTCATGGAGGCACTAGGGTGCTGTCATCTCTATTTGCATCTGCCATTCAGACAAACTGAAGGTTTGATAAAATCACACCTGCAATCTAAAGTAAAAACACCAACGTATTCTGCAATCTGGAAAAGAGTAAACAAGCTTGACATTAAGATGAATCCAAAACTTGGAAAAGATATTGTTATTGCAATTGACAGTTCTGGAATCAAGGTTGCAGACAGAGGCGAATGGATGAGACAGAAATGGCAGAAAAGACGTGGTTTCCTCAAGATTCATGTGGCAGTAGATGTAAAATCAAAGCAGATTACAGGTCTGGAGGTTACAGATGACAAGTCACATGATTTAAAACATTTTGTATCACTAGTTGAACAATCAAAAGAGTTTGGAAATGTGATTACAGTATTAGCTGATGGTGCATACGACACCAAAGATGACTTCTCATATTTGTACCATGAAGGAATAATTCTAGGAATCAAGACAAGAAAGAATTCATCTGTAAACACTAAATGCCATCCAAGAAGAAAAACTGTTCTGGCTCAAATTTTCAACTACGAATTGTGGAGGAATAGCGTAAGCTATGGGACAGATGGATTGTAGAATCCGTGTTTTCAGCGTTTAAGAGGATGTTTGGAGAGCATATAACGTCACATAAAAGAGAAAACATGATTCATGAGTTGAAAATGAAAGTTTGTCTGTATAATACAATGATTGCAATGCAATAGAAAAATCAAATGAATTCAAACAATTAGAGAATGTTAATGATTAGTTGGGTTTAGGAAACAAAGCATCTGAAGGTACACCCATGGCAAAAAAACCAGAATTATCTGTAAAATCACAGACAGCAGTTTGGCCAGAATACAACTGCTCATCATTGTCTGGATCGGGGTTTGATTCATCCCTGTCAAATGCACATACTTTGATATTATTTATAGGATCAATAGAGCCATCTAAATCTTGAAATTGATGAGTACCATAAACATAGGTAAATTCAGGAGCCACACCGTATGCACTTGGAATATTAAATGCTAAAAAAGAAATGAATTGAGCTGCCAGATCAGGGTAATATTTTGCCAAGAACTCTTCTATGTATTCTGATGTTAAGATAGGTTCATGTTCTAACCATTCTCGTATATTCTCAGTATCTACATAATTTCTGAGAAATTCGGCTAGTTCTTCCATTGGGGGGGAGCGGATACATAATCAGAGGGTTGTGGTACAAGCACATCTTCCGTAGAGGTTTCATAGGTAGGAATTTCTGTGCTTTGGTAACTACCAAGTATACTCATAGCAGATTTTACTGAATGTTTAGATGGCATTAGCGTGTCTCTTACTTGTGGGATAGGTAGGTCAAAAAACATTGTAAAATTATTGTATGTCTCACCATACAATCTGACAAAAGTATTTGGTTCAGTTCCAATAACTAGTTCACCATCTACTAGATCCAGCGCTTCATTTACAACCATAGTGACCGTAATAGTTTCAGTCACATTCTCAGTGAATGGTAGTTCGGTCTGAGTAATTAGATTTGTTTTATGATAAAGTTCAGAAAAGCGTTCGTTTCTAAGAGAAAAGTCCTTACTTAAAATTTTAGTTTTATTAGAATGATCAATAAAGAGAAATTCTGGACAAGATGAACTGGTGAAATCATCATAATCGATAGCGTCTTCTAAAGGAATTGGTATTCCAGTGATTTGACTTTCTGCAATGTCTTCATCATCATATATAGCAAATGCATATGAAATATTAATATCAAAAGGCACTCCAGTTTCTATTTGTCTTGGCACATCAACTGAGAGGTTTGTTGGCCATCCATCATCACAGACATTAGATATACGAACACTCCCTTCTTCATTTATCGGAATAACGCTAAATCTTTCATTTAAAATTGGCACAATATCTCCACTTGAAAAAGATATATCTGTATTTTTTGTTTGGGGACTATTTAGAAATAGAATACCACTGTCATCGACAAAGTGATAAATTCTTACTTTGCCTGATTGCGTACCCACTAGTAAATTGGAATCATATCTGTCTGGTAAACTATCAATTCTTAATGTAGCCTTTTGAATTTGCTTCACAGTATTGTTAAAGGGGTATTCAATATGATAATAATTTGTGACTCTTTGTGTTTCTGGATTAGTAATTGGGTCATCTAAAACATGATCAGTGATTAAAGTTGTTTTATCATTTATTCCAAAATAAACAAAAGTATCAAAGCAACCAACTCGTTTTTCTTTGAGTCGCTTGACGGCATCTTCAATCACAATTGGTTCGTTATTTCTTTTTGATTCTAAGATATCTTCATCATCATAAAGTATGTTTGTATAATGGAGGGTAATGTCAAAATCTTTTCCAATTTTTACAGTATTAGGAAATTGTACTGCAAAATTTTTGGGCCATTCGGAGCAAAAATTACTCATGCTGGCTTGAGTACCATTTTTAATTAAAGTAACAGTAGTTGTCCCATAATCAATTTCTGATAAAACACTATTTTTAGTTTGTATAGTTGATGATTCTGAAAGTGAAATTAATTGCCAATTCATTTTCTCAGCTGTAGCATTGTAGACGCATGCCATATTACTATTATCTCTAATTGCAAGGACACGGTTTTCTCTGCACTGGATATCCTCAGGCAACACGCCTGACTCCAGCTGCTTGTTTGGGGGGAGGTATTCAGAGTATGATGGAGAGACTAACGCGGCAGTGCCAATTACAAATATTATTGCAAATACGAAAGTTTTATTCATATTGCACCATTCTCAGAAAATACAACAACATATGTTTTATTTATCACGATAAAAACATGACAGCTACCTTAGTGCAAATTTGCACTAAGGTCACCAATGATCTTTCCGCACCCATCTACCTTCAACCAATAACATTCCAAAAATAAAGCATTCATGGACACTAAACTACATCAATCAATACACATTAACATCCTGGGATGCCAAGGCCAACATCAAAATAATTTAAAATTTAACGCTAATCTCTTTTTATTTTCAAAATTATCATAAAATTAATCCGAATCATCATTCCACAACAAACACGTCACAATCAGTAACATAGTCCCTTATCTGCTTTGACTTTGACCAAATCTGGCAAGAATCAAATCCCATCTTGATCCATTTTTTACCGTTATACTTTACCTGTTCTGGATGGGAACTAACTTCTGACTCTGATTCTATCTCTATTGATATTACTTCTTTAGAGTCATAGTCATATGCTAACATGTCCACTCTGTCATCTCCTTTCTGCTTTGCAACAGTTACAAATCTACTAAAAGACACATTATGGTTAAATGCTGCAGTTGCAACCTCATCAATACCTTTAGACTGTCCAATCAAGGAATAGTCAGTTGGAAAATACTTTGTTGATTCTTCACCAATTCCATAAACACGTTCTGTCTGGTTTCCCATCTTTCTCGTTCTAACAACCTTGATTTTTTTCTCATCATTCATCTGCTGTAATAACTTTGAAACCATATCTCTGTCATTGGAGTCAATGTCTGCGACTATCTTAGTGAGGTTCTTTGGATTGTCTCTCAAAGTACATAGTATCAGCCATTCAGTCTTTGATGGCGGCTCTACAACACACAAGTCAAGCCAGAAGCTATCATCAAAATTAAAAGAATCCTTTACCTGCCTTATTATCAGTCTCTTTGATTCTGTATCTAGAAACTCATCAAAGTACTCTTGAGATATCAATTGAGGTAATGGCATGCCGACCTTAATTGGTGTCTCTTGCTTTTCTAAAATATGAACAAAATGAAATTTCTTTAGTGATACCAGTTTTCTCTGTAGTGTTTCAGATGCAAACACATCTTTTGAAAATACTGCACCATCAGAACCTGAAACGTTTCCAATGTAGATATCACTAATGTTATTTCTAATCTCTTTTTGAAACTCTGGCGTTATCTGGCCCAGGTCCTGGTGTATCAGCCACACAAACAAACCGTATGCCCTGCCCTGACTTAGAATAGTCTTGATTATTTCAGAGTCCCTCAATACCTGAAATTCATCCAGTACCAGAATTATCGGATTTTTCTCTTGTCTTGTAGTCACATAAAACCAAATCTGCAATAGCAGCACAAGTAATACCATGCTTGCCATTGATGCTGAAATGCTGCGGGTGATATTCATAAATGATATCTGGCCACTCTGCAGACATTCACCTGGCTTTAATGATGAATACTTTGAGTTAAACCTCAGACTCAAAAAAGGATCAATTACAAAAGGCTCTATTCTGTTTAGTATCGGAAGCCAGCTATCAGGTCTCAGATCAGAGAGCCCACTAACTGCCATTTGCATGTCTGCAGAGCCAAACCTGTTCATTACAGACTTTACTGACTCCATATTCTTTTCTTTTGCCTGTGTTATTACTTTGTACAAGTCTGAAAATGTTGGGGTGTCAGTGTTGTGGTACAGATAAAAAAACAGAATCTTTAGTATTCTCTCCAACTGCACACCAACTGATTGCGTGTTGTACATCTCACGAAACGATTCAATGATATAATTTGTATAACTAGACATTACAAACTCTTTGTTATCTATGGCATATGCAGGAAGTGACAAAAAATTCATTGCAAAGTTTTCACTTAGAATATCAACGTAACGAACTTTGTCATTTTTGTAAAATTCCATAGGCAACGTCTTTGCTATCATTTTTGAATCATCCAGTTTTAAATCAAAATAAATAATTGCAGTACTTGGATCTTTTCTTGTTTGCTGTGCAATCAGTTTAGAAACCAATACAGATTTTCCAGAACCAGTACCGCCTATAAGGTATCGATGCAATTACTAATAGCCCACATCCTCAAGGGATTCAGACACTGTTAGATTGTCAGAATCCACTGTCTTTGAGGACTCGATGTTTTTCTGGTGCAGAACAAAATCGCCATCAAACAAGAAAGCGGGAGCGTTTTTACGGTTGCCCAAATAATTTAATTTTTCCTTATGGATCACTTTTGAAACATTAAACCCAAGAAGACGATGACTGGATTTTCCAGTGTTAAAAATATCTCCAACTCGCTCATTTTCTGTTTTTTTAAATAATCTCTTAAACTTGTTACCAAATCCGACGTTTTCAGAGATTACCTCAGAATCAACGTTTACCCACGAAATTGAAGCCTTTGAGCCTGCGAAACTGACACTGGGAGACTCTGAGGAAAAACACCAAACGACAATAGACAAATGAAGTCCAGAGTCAAGAGACTTTATGATTTCATCACCAAAAACATCAAGATCTCGATTCTTTTCTTTATGATTTTTGGTGTAGTTTCCAGAGTCAGATCTGACAGTTATTGGCTTTCTAATTCTTACTAACCTACTTGAGATTCTAGAACGCAGATATGACAGATTCAAATCCACTCTATCTAACTGGAGAAGAAACACAACATCGTTTAGATGGGCAAAAGTGAATATTTCCCTTATCACGTCAACGACATTGATTTTTTGATAAAAATGACCGTCTTTATGTACTGCTAAGAATAATTTTTTATCAGTAATTTCTGAAAAATTAAATTTAGAGTCTTCAACATCTCCTAGTTTGGAAAGTGCTGAGTGATATCTCTCATCAGAGAAAACATAAAATCCCAATGTGTTGGAGTTGGGCTTGATCATAAAAAACACAGATTTACCATTTTGGATAGGCAAACCATATTCTAAATCCTGATTAGGCTTGAACTGTTTACATGGTAAACTTACAAAATCAGATTCATAATCAGACAGAATTGATCTTGAAACCTTGTTTAACTCATGATGCCACATTTTTAATCTCCATTCTACTCCGGTTAAGAAAACTCTGTAGTTCAGCTGACATGTCATAGGAATCTGGAACTGTTATCTGATTGTTTGCAAACTGTAATGATAGAATTATAAAAATATCGTTTAATGATTTTACATCACTGTTGATTTGTAGTGTTTTTACTTTCTTCCACAATTGCTCGTTTAACATGAATGCAACTCTCTTCTCTTTACTCATCGTAACAGGTTATCAAAACCTACCAATAAAGGATTTGAATGATTCGATTAGAGAGAAATCAATAGAGAGAAATCAATAGAGAGAAATCAATAGAGAGAAATCAATAGAAATAAAAATTATAAAAATGTAAAAATACATAAAAGATGATTTAATACAAAAAGAAGATTTGTGGAAAAAGACATTTTGACAATATTAGAAAAATGAAAAAACATCTGGCCTAAGTCAAGGTGAGTGTTGGTAAAGACCAACCAAAGCGGAGCAAAAACACACAGATACCATCAAAAACTATTTCATTATTATTAATGCGGGCAAAACACCCAAAATATAGGCGTGAAATTAGCAAAGTGGTGCTGCAGCACCACTAAAACGCCACCTGAAATGACTGCACAAATCAGACAAACCTGGCATAGTTTGTAGTTTGAGGTTTTGATTTTGTCAAATGTCTGATGTTAGTTTGGTTTTTTATTTTTCCTGTCTTAACATCAATCTCAAATCTTTTTCCATCTTGTTCTACAATCTTTCCATTAACTGCATAGTACAACTTTTTTCCAACATACAAGACATTCTGAATGGGAATAAATACACCATAAGGAATTTCATCATTTTCCGCATCACTACTTGATTCAAATTTTATGTATTCATGAGTAGATTCTGCAGGAGAATCATTAGAATTTATGACAATATCCACATCTACAACATCATTTTCAACAAAACCCATTCTCTCAAAGTATTCGACAGGTACAAAGATTCTATATTTTCGTGATCTAGATGATTGTTTTATGAGTTTTACTTGCATAATAGACCTCTTGCGTAATTACCAACAAAACGCGTCATTTAACCAAACTGATTCATCAGGTCATGGAATCACAACAAAATCCTTCTGCCGTATCCTGAAATTGACCAGGCCGCATATGATGTCACTGATGCAGTCATAGCGGCGCAGCCTGTTCCTGAAGACATCCTGCATTATCCTGAACTTCTTTATCTTTGAGATTGTGTGCTCTACTGTAATCCTGATTCTGGACTGGTTCCTGTTGAACTCCTTTTGCCTTGCAGTCAGTTTTCTGCCTCCTTTGCGCTTGCATGGAAGTACCGGATTGAACTCTGGGAAATTATTCCTCATTCCCTCGTATCCCAGGTCTACAAACGTCTGCAGTCCTTTTGGCAGCATCGTAGGATGCTTGGCCTGAAACATCTTGTAGTCATGCGGCCTGCCAGGAGAGTGTGGAGGCTTGTGGACTATCTGGCCTTTGAGGTTAACTGTATACTGGTTCTTGACAGTATGCATCCCCTTCTTGCCTGAGTAGTGCGTTTGTCTCTTCTTTTTGTTCTTCTTTGGCCTTGGTATCTGCTGCTCTGATGAGTCAATCATCACACAAAACTCCGGAAAGTACCGTTCAAGCTCCTGTATGGTCCCTATCTTTTTGGATTCGGCGTACATCATCTTCTGGGGGATTGGTATTGAGCCTCGCACGGCAGGCTCCATATACCTGAGACTTGGGCATAATGATCTACAAAAATAAATCCAAATGATTCTAACAGCAAAGCATTCTCTTTACAATTCTTGGATTCTCATTACCTGCAACACAGTTGTAATACACTGCAAGCTGATACGCCAAGACACAAACCAGAGCAAATGACTTCACATTCTCAAGTCCTCTTACTGGCAATGTCCTTATGTTGAATATGTCTTTGACAATCTCAAATAACGGCTCGATTGACACCTTTCTCTGAGAGTACAGCTCTTGACCTTCTTTGGAATCATAAAACTCTGCCAGCTTTATTCTGTCTGGCGGCGTAGATGGATATACTTTGACTGGACAGATCAGTCTCAGATTTTTCTCATTGCTGCAATGGTACAGGTTGCCATCATCATACGCAGGATCTGCCAATATGTTTTGGAACAGCCCTGCAAGTGAATCAACTAGTGTACCATATGGTTTGCCGTCATGAGCATTTGCAGTGCTGATACAGGCAGACAGTGGAACTATCAGTTTGCCAGTGGAACAACTCATGTGCAGTTTGTATCCAAATGTCCAGCCCCTTGATTTGGAATAACCCCACTTGGCATCAGTGTCAATTCCTGCAATTGGAAGACGATTTTGTTTGATGTCAGATTTGTGCCATACTGGGCCTGCGGCTTGCAGCATTGTGCTATCAACTGATGCCGATATATCATCTACCAACCCTTCTGAGACAAACAGATTTCCCATGTTGTTGATGATGGTACTAATTGGCAACACTTGGAATCTTCTGTCAATTGTTCTTCTGTCTGGAATTTGCTGTAGCCTGCAGGCCTTGAGCAATTTGTCATTGCCAGATTTGATGAACAAGAAATAGTGCAGTGTATTGTTACTTGGAATCCTCATCCATGATTTTATGATGTATAGTTGTACCATCAGAATGGTTGGATAAACATACGGTCTTCCACGCCTAATTACATCCTCATACAGAGACAACGCTCTGATCAAATACAAAACACCAATAAGAAATGACTGACATCTTATGTTACTAGGGATTCTTGTTTGTTTTGGCATTCCAATGAACAAAACATACTGAGATCCTTAGCTTTTTTGATTGCAATAATTTAAGAAATTGATTAAAAATTGGAAATCATTATGCCCAAGTCTCATATACCTGATGTCCCTGTACACGTTGCTCTGGTCCAAACCAAAGAGGTGTCCTGCAAGCTCGTACGTGATGTACATCCGGTAATAAACTAGAAGCATCATAAGCCTGTCCCTGACTGGAAGAGCGAATCTGCGTCCTGCCCCAATCTTTCGCTCCCTCTTTTTGCGGGATAGCCTTCTTTGCTCTGTTCTTTTGTACTCTTTTTCTATCTCAGATGACAAAAAATCAAACTGTTCTAGGCTAATCCCAGTAAATGACTGGAATGACCTTGGCTTTCTGGCTAGTTTCTTGTATGTTAGCATGAAATAACGAGGATGTTCTCAGCTTTGGATCTTGCTGTGAGTAAATTTGCATGCTTTGATCAAATTGTGTCAATTACGCAAGAGGTCTATTGTATTGGGTATAACACCTTGTTATATTACAATTGATATTGGTTTGCGGCATGCCTTTATGCAAAACATTTGCCAAGAGTAAAAAGCACTGATTTTTATTGCCTGAAAACACTAATCATACAATGGAGTTTAGGCATAAAGTTGCCGTCCTGGTTGCCCTGCAGATCACGCTAATTATTACAAGCTTTTTGATCATCGTATACTTTGAGTCCAGAACAAACCTTACTGGAAACATTGTGAATATTGCAGGAAAAAACAGACTGCTTGCAAGCCTGGTACAAATTGAGTTAAATCATGCATTGTTTGATGATGACCACGGGCAAGAAGGTGAAAGGGTCCTTGACGCACTGGCCAGACTGGAAGAGAATATCCACCATTTAAGGCATGGCGGCAGCATAAACGGCATAGAGATAGCACCCGTTCCATTGCGGTTTGATGGTGATCTGAGCAGCATAGAAGACAGGTTTAGGCAGTACCATGACATGGTGACCATGCTTGTATCCGAAAAAAGCTTTACACGCCAAAACATTGAGGATGTAGAACAGGTTGGCACCCAGCTAGTCGCGCTATCTGATACGCTGACTGAAAAGCTGGGCCACGATGTAGAGAAGTTATCAGCCCAGCTAATTTTACTGCAGGTAACGCTTGGCACCATCAATGTCGCAACGCATGTCTTTATGATCTATTTTGTCTGGAGAATCTTCAACCAATATGCAACAGAGCAGATTAAAAGTGAAAAGTTTGCAGCAGTCGGCAGGTTTGCAGCAATGATTGCGCACGATATGAGAAACCCACTGGGCACAATACGCAACTCTGTGACCCTGATTCTAAGCGATAGCAAATCTGAGCTGATCCGCAATGAGACAGACAGGATAAACCGCTCCATAAAGCGAATGTCTCACCAAATAGACGGCGTCTTAAACTATGTAAGGGCCACCCCGTTTGTTCTAGAATCTGCATCCATGCAAGAAATACTGAGGCAGTCAGTCAATAGCATGGTAATACCTGAAAACATTACGCTGAGATTGCCAGGAAATGACATTACCATATCTTGTGATGCCGAAAAGCTGGAGTTTGTCTTTACCAATTTGATACTAAACGCCATACAGGCGATTGGCAGTGATAGTGGATATATTACGGTAAAACTAGACACAAAGCAAGACATGATTGCGCTGTCATTTGAAAACTCTGGCCCCAGTATCCCAAAAAAAGACATGCCGAAATTATTTGAGCCGCTATTTACTACAAAGATGCAGGGGACCGGCCTTGGCCTTACTGGCTGTAAAAACATCATACAGGGACATCGTGGCACCATTGCTGTAGATACCAATCCCGTGACATTTACCATAAGTTTACCAAAAATCCGATAAATGATGGCTACAAAGAAGATACTCCTAGTAGATGATGACTATGATTTTCTTGAGTCCCTGCAGCTGATACTGATAAATGATGGCCACGATGTGTTTCCGGCAACTAGTGGAAGTGAGGCCATAACACGGTACCGGGAATTAAAGCCAGACATTGTCTTTTTGGACATAAAGATGCCAGGCATTGACGGGTACGAGACATTTTTGCGTATAAAAAAACATGACCGCAGTGCAAAAATAGTATTTACGTCAAGCTATGCACTAGATGACACAAAATACAGGGATGCAAAAGCAAAATCACTTGCAGGCCTAATCAGCAAGCCAGTTGAGGTGGATACCCTGCGAAAAATGATAAGAAGGCACGCAAGGTGATCTTACGACAGAATGTCGCTGCTGCCCCTCATCGTACGCATCCTCTGTGCGTAATGGTCCTTTGCCTGTCTGAAAAAATCCATGTACCAGTGCCGTAACTGCTCATCATGGAATAGTATCTTTTTTAGTTTTTGCGGATTCCGGTACAGCAAATAGGTGTAAAACCAGTACGATACCTGCTCAGCTAGATTATTCCATGAGATTGACTCAAAGTTTTTTTCGTACTTTATGTGAATAAATGACATCAGCTCATAAAGCGGGTTGTCGGCACGGGCCAGCCTGATGTTGTTGAGGTAAATGCCTTTTGAGAGTATTTTCAGATTGTATGCATCTACACCCAAAACCGACTGTAGGGCCCTCCACCTGCCAAATATTTTAGGAAGCAAAAACGCATAGTGTGCTGCCATCTTGTCAATGTCTTTTCTGCTTGGATTCAGCACGTCTATGCAGTACAGTACGCCATAAAGGGAGAGCCCGTATCTTGCGTATGGCCTCTTTGCGTTTTTTGTCTTTGCTACAAGGCCAATGTCCAGTATGCCGCCTGAGTATCTTCCCCTGTCTGTTCTGCCAACCAGGAGGCGCCTGTATGCCTTTTCTTGCTCCCGTATGGAGGATACCCTGCGCAGCTTGGTCTTTGCCATATCCCACGTGGTGCACGGGCCGTGTGCAAACAAAACATGCAGCAGATCACGCACGTTTTTCTGGTGCCCTGACTTTGTTGCACTGGTAAAACCGTACAGCCTGTGCGCTGCAGGCCTTGTGTAGATTTTGTAGTACAGCAAGTTGCCGTGTGGCTGGACATCATCATCTAAAGGCATGCCGCAAACCAATATCAATTGTAATATAATAAGGTATCATGTACAGTACAATGACTTTCAAGAACGCAAAGACGATTCTGTTTACATCTTTGATCGCTGCATTAATTGTTCCATTCTCTGGAATTGGTAATGCATATGCTGATCATGATGAAAATACTGATACTTGGAGTACTGATAGAGAGTTCGATATTCAATCATCACTCTGGGATGTTTCTCATGCAAGTTTTACACCAGATACAGATTTTGAAGATGCTGCAGCTGTATGGAATGCTGTTGGTACTTCATGGTGGGATTTCACAAGAGATGATTCTAGTAATGACGTAGAGATTGGAGCCTGGTTTATGGGATGGCATATTTCAACACTTGCTGAAACAAGTTGGATTGATAATAACGGTGCCATGCTATGGGCTGCATTAGACTACAACAGTGCAAAAGACTTCAGAGATGTCAACGTATCACAGGGATGGTGGTCCTATGATTATGAGACTGTAGCTGTTCATGAAATTGGGCATGTAGCAGGAATTCATGATCACACAGCTACTGCAAGCTCTCCAATGCAAGCCACACTCGCTGTCAATACAGTAGACAGGACTTTAAATAGTCATGACATTGCCACAATAGGAGGAATGTATTAAATTGAACAGAAGAATACTATTGTATCTTCTAGCAATTGCAGTAATTCCTGTAGTTGGTTTAGGCATGATTCCTGATGATGCTGATAGAATTGGTAAACAATTTGCAGCTGATTACCCAGGTGTGACCATAGGAGTTCATTCACTCGAAGAAGACATATCAGAAAAAGAAGAGATAAACAGAGCATCGTTAATTGTCGAAGGAACAGTACTAGAAGCCAAACCATTTTGGAAGATAGTTCATGAAAATTCTAATCCTAGAATTTTCACTGATTACACCATCCAAGTTGATGATGTGATTAAAGGTCAAGACAAAAGAACTGTCAAAGTTACTATGAGTGGAGGTTCCTTAGATGGAATTAAATCTCAAACTGCAGCTCCAGAATTAGCTGAAGGTGACAGAGTAATCATGATTTTAGGTCAAGACTTAGCTTCCGTATTTGGTGATAGTTACACACCTGTTTCTATCTCAAAGTCCACATATGTGATTGATGAAAATGATAGAGCTAAAAATCACATGGATGATAGAACAGATGATCTAGAAAAAGTAAAATCAAGAATTGCTAAATTAGCAACATCTTAACCCTTTTTTCTTTTTTTATACTTCCTAATGCTTTGTTTCCTAACCCCAACTAATCATTAACATTCTCTAATTGTTTGAATTCATTTGATTTTTCTATTGCATTGCAATCATTGTATTATACAGACAAACTTTCATTTTCAACTCATGAATCATGTTTTCTCTTTTATGTGACGTTATATGCTCACCAAACATCCTCTTAAACGCTGAAAACACGGATTCTACAATCCATCTGTCCCCATAGCTTACGCTATTCCTCCACAATTCGTAGTTGAAAATTTGAGCCAGAACAGTTTTTCTTCTTGGATGGCATTTAGTGTTTACAGATGAATTCTTTCTTGTCTTGATTCCTGGAATTATTCCTTCATGGTACAAATATGAGAAGTCATCTTTGGTGTCATATGCACCATCAGCTAGTAGACCTCTTGCGCAATTGACACAATTTGATCAAATTATGCAAATTCACTCACAGCAAGATCCAAAGCTGAGAACATCCTCGTTATTTCATGCTAACATACAAGAAACTAGCCAGAAAGCCAAGGTCATTCCAGTCATTTACTGGGATTAGCCTAGAACAGTTTGATTTTTTGTCATCTGAGATAGAAAAAGAGTACAAAAGAACAGAGCAAAGAAGGCTATCCCGCAAAAAGAGGGAGCGAAAGATTGGGGCAGGACGCAGATTCGCTCTTCCAGTCAGGGACAGGCTTATGATGCTTCTAGTTTACTACCGGATGTACATCACGTACGAGCTTGCAGGACACCTCTTTGGTTTGGACCAGAGCAACGTGTACAGGGACATCAGGTATATGGAACCTGCCGTGCGAGGCTCAATACCAATCCCCCAGAAGATGATGTACGCCAAATCCAAAAAGATAGGAACCATACAGGAGCTTGAACGGTACTTTCCGGAGTTTTGCGTGATGATTGACTCATCAGAGCAGCAGATACCAAGGCCAAAGAAGAACAAAAAGAAGAGACAAACGCACTACTCAGGCAAGAAGGGGATGCACACAGTCAAGAACCAGTATACAGTTAACCTCAAAGGCCAGATAGTCCACAAGCCTCCACACTCTCCTGGCAGGCCGCATGACTACAAGATGTTTCAGGCCAAGCATCCTACGATGCTGCCAAAAGGACTGCAGACGTTTGTCGACCTGGGATACGAGGGAATGACAAGGGACTTTCCGGAGTTCAATCCGGTACTTCCATGCAAGCGCAAAGGAGGCAGAAAACTGACTGCAAGGCAAAAGGAGTTCAACAAGAACCAGTCCAAAATCAGGATTACAGTAGAGCACACAATCTCAAAGATAAAGAAGTTCAGGATAATGCAGGATGTCTTCAGGAACAGGCTGCGCCGTTATGACTGCATCAGTGACATCATATGCGGCCTGGTCAATTTCAGGATACGGCAGAAGGATTTTGTTGTGATTCCATGACCTGATGAATCAGTTTGGTTAAATGACGCGTTTTGTTGGTAATTACGCAAGAGGTCTAATGTACCATAATACAAAACTGACCAAAAAAGAATTTGATGATTTTATAATCACACGGCGAGAAGACCGCCGTACTTGTACGGTGGTAGTTCACTTTGTTGTTAACATCTTTGTTTTGTTGCAAACAATGTTGCACACACGCCTAATTTGTTGCAAACAATGTTGCACACACGCCTAATTTGTTGCAAACAATGTTGCACACACGCCTAATTTGTTGCAAACAATGTTGCACACACGCCTAATTTGTTGCAAACAATGTTGCACACGGTATTTTGTGTAGTTTGGTGTTATTCTACGTGAACTACCACCCAACAAGTACGGTGGTAGTTCACTCAGAATCAATGTCATTTTGTGTTATCACTTGGTTTTTTTTCAATGATGTTAGTACAGATTCCACCATTGACGTGTCATGATCCAATGCATATCTTTTTACAGATTCATGAACCTGATCAGGAACTAATATTATAATTTTTTTCATGTTTTGTTATTACAATTTAAATGTGAACTACCACCGTACAAGTACGGTGGCCTCTTCTTGTTTCATTGAATGCTTTGCACTCTCCACAAGCGTAACTTCCCCCAGCTCCTGAGGTAGTCTGTTTAATCCTTTGTTTAGGATGTTAATTGATGCGTTGTAGTCCCTGTCCATTGCAAGGCCGCACTTGTCGCATCTATGAATTCTGATTGCCAAACTTTTTGGTACTGCACTGCCACATCTTGAGCAGTCAACAGTTGTGTTTTTGGGATCAACTTTGACTAGCATCTTGCATTTGTATTCCAGTTTTTGCATGAAAGACCCCCAGCTTGCATCCATGATTGGCTGTGCCAGCCTGTGATTTTTTACCATGTTGGTCAGCTGCAGTTTTTCAACAAACACAACATCATTGTTTTTGGCATACTGCGCTGAGAGTTTATGCTGAAAGTCATTTCTCCTGTTTGCAATCTTTTCATGTATTTTCTGCATTTTGAGAATTGATTTTAGCCTGTTGTTTGAGCCCCTCTTTCTTCTTGATACCTTTCTCTGGATTCTTTTTAGTGGCTTTAGCATCTTTTGCAGGTTCTTTGGGTTGGGTGTCTGCGAACCGTTGCTATCATATGCAAATGATTTTATCCCAACATCAATGCCTACCGCTTTAGAAAATGAGATCTTTGGAATGTTGGTTGCTGATTCTTGTATGTCTACAGTCAAGCATGCAAACCATTTGCCTGATTTTGATTTTGTTACTATTGCCTGCTTGATGTCTGAATCTTCTGGAATCAAACGGTGTTGCCTGATTTCTACACATCCAATCTTTGAGAGATATAATAGATCAGTGTTGCTGTGTCCTTTGAGCTTGAATCCAGTCTGGTTATAGGTAAATGTCCTAAAGTCATGATACCTGCAAAATCGCAAACTCCCTGTCTTGTATCCTTTTTTGGATTTTTCAATCAGTGCCTTTTGAGCTGCATCTATCTGTGATGATACTGACTGGAGCATTTTAGAATGGTACTGATACAGCCATGATTCCTGTTGTTTTAGTTCAGTTAGAAAATAGTTGCAGTCATTTCGTGACACAAATCCGTTTCTGCCAAAATCTACAAGTCTGTTGTATACCCACCTGCATACAGCCAGGTTGTTTTGCAATTTCTTTTCTTGAGCGTCATTTGGGTACAGTCTGAATCTGTAGTTTCTTGTTATCATGAAGTTGCCCATCTTTGATATTGTGATGCAATGTTAAATTGTTTGTCATGAGAACCGCTGCAAGCTCGGCTGTATACAATATCAACTATCATTTGGTATGATATCCAAAATATCGCAAGAAGATTCCA
The DNA here is from genome assembly GCA_965247045.1 of Candidatus Nitrosopumilus sp. GTDB lineage: Archaea > Thermoproteota > Nitrososphaeria > Nitrososphaerales > Nitrosopumilaceae > Nitrosopumilus. Next base: position 186,326 of record CBDFGF010000005.1, on the reverse strand, counting down.
GCTGGCAGAACAATTGAGACATATTTGTGAACAGGAAAAGTAGGCGATTCATCCACCGTACTTGTACGGTGGTCTTCTCGCCGTGTGATTATAAATAAAGAAAAAAAGGAAGTTTTTGACTAGTTTGTTCCTAATTGAGTTCTTACTTTATCAATATCTAGAACATCATTGTTCCATTGTTGAAGATATTTTTCATTTTCATCAAGGTTAAAGGTTGATTGAATTCCTTGAGATGGATAGTAAGTTCCCTGCACAGTATCTGTTACTGGTTCATCAAGATAAACCAATACTTTGTCACCTTCGTTGAATTTTGGAACTGGTGCAAACTCAGTGGTTACTTTGTTGTATGTGCCACCTACTGTTCTGATCGTTATGTCTTCACCAAGAAGTTGTTCTTCTCCAAGCATAACTTCAGTTATCGTCATTTCAGTCATTGTGTAGACTTTAGGGAAGAGCAGTTCACCTACATAGAAGTAAGTAAGGTATGTTCTTGAATCTCCAATTGTTCCTTTAAGAGCAACATCGGCTTTCTTTGCCATTTTCTCTGCTGATCCTTCCACTAAGAAACCATGTGTTACACTTTCATGAGGGATGTATCCCATCATTCCAACAGCAAATACTGATAGAACCATTAAAGAGACTCCAATAGTTGGAATCATTACTAATCTTTTACGGTTCATTTTCAGTATTTCCCCTGGATTTCTGATATGTCATGAGAATGTAGTCCATTAAAGTCATCACCTACACCTATGCTTTCTTCCATTACACTTCCACTTGTGGTACTATGTGTAAATCTCAAAAGATGGCCAGTCTCGTGTACTGCCACATATTCAAAATCAACTTCATTAGTATCACCTGCAGTTACATCTCCAAATGTCTCAGACATTGTAGTATTGAATTGGATATAGCCAAATTCAATAGTGTTGTCTCCATTATTGGTTATGCCTGCAAGTGCAGCCCAATCATCATCTTCCAAGGAAGCACCAGTAATATTTACTCGACTTCCGTGAGAGGATGGATCAAGATCCCAAGTACTGCTTGAAACATTATCCCAAAAATTTGTAGCTGTACTGTAATCCGAACACGGACTTACATTACTTGTTTTTGGAATACTATTAATACCACTTAGGCATTTATATTCTACATCTTCATCTATCCAATAATATTGTGTATCATGGTCAGCATATGCCACAGATGACATCAGTGAAATGGTCGTAACTGCCATTATTGACAGTAGTAGTATGTTTTTTGTCGTTTTTGTTGTCATTATATTGGGTATAATATCTTATTATATAGTATTTGATATTGGTTTGCGGCATGCCTTTTACGCACAAAAATATAAAATTTATCCCATTTTAGGTGGTGTCCGAACAGTAGACGAGTCAAATTATCATATTCCACAAAATATCTAAAAATCAACATGATTATGAGAAAGAATAGCATAGAATTAAATGCAAAATAATTTTTTAATTATAATCTTTTCACTGGTAATCGGAAATAATTCATCTCAAACCAAATTATCCTGAGATCACCAAAATGCACCAGCAGGGTTTTTCGAGTCCAAGTATCAGGAATCATTCAAGTATACATCACAAGATTTGGTAGAAGGTTCTGGTGGGTTCTGGTAACTATATGTGAATACAAAGGCAAGGAAATCAGACAGCGTTACAGATGAATCTAATAGTTCCAAAACTTATAGTGCATCATCCAAGAAAAGCCCAAAGAAACAGATTAGGACCAAATCAAATAAGACCATGTATGTGGGCATTGACCTGCACAAGAAGTTTCTTCAAGTAGCAATAATGGATAATGACGGAAACATATTACAAAATGACAAAGTTGAAAACAATCACCAATCAATCAAGAAACATTTTGTAGATATCCCAATTTCTGCCAACATCGTCATGGAGTCCTCATCAATCTGGTATGACACATATAGATTTTTGACAGACCAATTGAAATACAAAAACGTAACACTGTCAAACCCATATCTGACAAAAGCGATAGCTGCATCTAAGAAAAAGACAGACAAGATTGATGCCAAGATACTTGCAGATCTTTTACGTGGAGGATACATTGCAACATGCTATGTCCCAGACAAAAAGATAGTAAAACAACGCCAGTTAGTACGATACAGAAAAAAACTTGTTCAATGGAGAACTGCTGTTAAGAACTCTGTTCATGGAATTTTGTTACAGGGTGGAATAAAAATTCCAGGAGTTACGTTCACTGAGACATATAACAGAAGACTCAAGGCACCAGATGATTACAGAATAGATGGATTTTTGAGACAGATAAACTATCTTAATCTGCAAATTGCAGAGATTAATTCAAAAGTATATGCTGCTGTAAAAGTTAATCCTGATGCAATATTGATAAACTCAATACCTGGAATTGGAAATTATTCTGCACTAGTTATTGCATCCGAGATTGCAGATATTGAAAGATTCAACGATTCCCACAAGTTGTGTGCATATGCAGGGGTTGTTCCATCAGTTAGAAATTCAGCTGATACAATACACCATGGTTCCATAACAAAGCGAGGAAGCATGACAATGCGTTGGGTCCTCACAGAGTGTGTTCACGCCCATGCAATACATGCCAAAAACAGTGACATTACAAGATTTTACAACCGCATCAAAAAGAAGAGGGGCTCATCCAAAGCTGCAGTAGCTGGTGCATCAAAGATACTGCGAGTCATATATTGGATGCTAAAGGAGAGAAGGGAATTTGTACAAAATTACAGTTAGGACTAATACAAGTCGCGTTAAAATTGTTGAGAGCAAGTCTCGCCTGGTAACTGCGAATAATCCTAACTAGGATGAAGATAGCATTGAGGGTAAGCCTCGTATGGATACATGTCTGCACATCTTTTGATTGGAATCATTCCCTAGCGAAAGCCATGCTCCGATATTTGAAAAAGCAAGAAATGTATAAAAATGATTCACATGGATAAATTCTAGGTAATTCCTGACTATTATTCATGTGACAACACTGAACAACTATTCCACTTTTTGAGTAGACATAAATTTTTTATCTTCTTCATCTAAAAGTCCTAAAACTCTTGAATTAAAAAGTCCAGTGAACTACCACCGTACTTGTACGGTGGTAGTTCACGAGCCTACCGGCCAACCGACAGGTAACACTAGTAATTCCAACCTGAGAGGTAACAGCACCGCTTGATGACATCCGGTAGTAGACCAGAAGCATCATAAGCCTGTCCCTGACTGGAAGAGCGAATCTGCGTCCTGCCCCAATCTTTCGCTCCCTCTTTTTGCGGGATAACCTTCTTTGCTCTGTTCTTTTGTACTCTTTTTCTATCTCAGATGACAAAAAATCAAACTATTGGAGGCTAATCCCGGTAAATGATTGGAACGACCTTGGCTTTCTGGCTAGTTTCTTGTATGTTAGCATGAAATAACGAGGATGTTATCAGCTTTGGATCTTGCTGTGAGTGAATTTGCATAATTTGATCAAATTGTGTTAATTGCGCAAGAGGTCTATAATCTATCTAGATTTACTTCTTTGTTTTGACATTGTGAACAGATAACTATCTGTGATTTTTTATTTTTTAAACACCACTCATGACCACATTTGGAACATTTCCAACCGTCTACTTTAGCTTTAGGCATATTAGGTATTCACAAAATTTATATTTAAACACTAATGTTATCTCACTTTATAAATAATATCAAATAACATAAGGTTTAACTATATGGTAAAACAATATTATACATGCTTAGAATATGTCGCCAAAACATCAACTCACCAAAGAAAATCCCATGACTGGACAAAATCCAGCATGAAAGGATATGACAGACCCCTATCCAAAGCGACCAAACAGTGAGACAGAAGGCAGTGAAAAGATGAAACACTCAGGGCTAGGACAAAGAAGGGTGGCAGGGTCACACCTGCCATCTTTCTTTAAAATTTATCATTCATGGAGCTCGATAACCCATCTTGTGCAGCAATCTACCTACAACTCTAGATACATCATGAATATGCAACTCTATTGTATGAGAGTCAGTATCTGACTCGTAAAAATTAGAGTGCAGCAAACCGGCCTTTGCAAATGAATCAAATAATTCTTTATCCTTATCTCTTTGCGCCAACTCCTTGACATATTCTCCCAATCCTTTATGACTCTTGATGGATTTATTCTCTCTTGCTGCAGCAGTCTTGATTACACATGACATCGCACCCCACATCATCTCACTTGCCTTGTGATAATCCTTGATCTTTAGGTATTTTTCTGCGTTGTGACTGTAATGTAGAACCATTGATGCAAACTTGTCTGCATCGTTTTTTGCCTCATCAATCTTAGCTGACATCTACAAAACCTAAAATTTTTCCAGAAACTGCATCTACCTTTACTTCTTTTATTTCCTCATTGAGAAAACCAACATCACAGATTATTTTCCATACATCATCAATTAACACTGTAGAGATTAACCTAAAGGAATCATGATAATCTTCTAAGAACTTTTGGGCCTTTTCTATGGCCTCTCTTGCATCAATATCTGGTGCCATAAAACAACACTCCTTTGACACTATTTATCAATTTAGATCAAAAAACAAAAAAAGAATAGGAAGGTTCTGGTGCATTCTGGTGATCAGATCATCATTTTGCACCATAACCCAGGATCTTAGAAGGCTAAAGTCTTGGATGTACAAGAAGCAGACAGAGCATCTCAAGCCGCATCTGATGAACAGAAAGAGCACCGACAGAAAGCGGCAGAACGAGAAGCTGTTTTAGATTTTAGAACCTAACCAGAAATGAGAGTTAGTTATGTCCATGTTTCAGTTACACACGAAGAAACACTATTGAAAATAACAAGAAACATCACCCGGTTTGCAATTGGCATCATACTTAACAACATCCAGCATAAAATCTAACACGTAGATTTCATCATTATACTGTATAATGTTTTGTGATAACAATACATCATGTTTAGAATATTTTTGTTCAAATAATCTGTCCAGATGACTCTGATATTCCAGATGTTCTGGAGTTGATATCGGAACGTCTTTGCTTTCAAGAAGCGCCTCTTTTAGCTTTGGCATTTTTTCCAAGTCCTCATCATGTAACGTCACAAATCCAGAAAGATCAAAAAAAGTCTTGTTTCTGTACGATGTGGGATCAAATGATTCTATAGAAATCTGCGTATAGTCCCATTCCTCTGTAAACAAGTCAATGTCGATATGGTACTCTTGTCCATTGTAAATGATTGCCCGAGTAGATTCCCCCTCTCTGCCGGTCTTTTCAAAAGCTCTTTCCATCAAAATGCGTTTTAATTCATTCTTTTCTGTGGCATTTATTGCTGAGAATCCTTGAATTTTATTCAGGTTACTTTTGCCGATGTTGTCTATTGCTTGCAGTAATGCAGGAAATCTTTGGATTTCATCAGGACTTAACTGTACTGCTGGTCTGTACAATTCAATAAAGTCCATTTCACTACGTCCTAGAAAAGAAGATTTCTCATATGGTAATGCCTCATTGACAAGAATCACAGCATCATTTTTTCTTTGGTTATCAAATAGTGTTGGCGCTTCTTTTTGCTCGTATCCTCCTGATGAAGTTCCTTTTGGAGTTACTGATTCACCAGTAAGATATCCTCTTTGGATAAGTTTTTCAACAGAATCCTCAAATACTGAAACTACTTGACCTCTCAAATTGTACATTTTAATTTCAATCTTATCTGACGTACTATTGTCTGCAAAAGCAAAACCTGTCACCAAAAATAATGCTGCCAATACAGAAATCATAATGCTGTTTATTTTCATAATATTATGGAAAAATTTGATTTATTTAAAGATGAATAAAAAAAGAAAAAAGGGTTACAGACCTTCAGCGTCTGCGTAATCATTTATTGTGTCAATGCTCTCTTGAATGAATTCGGCAGTAAAATTATCTTCGTCAATAGACACACCACCAGCCATGATAGTATAATCACCAAGTAGTAGATCATTGTTGTGTCTTGCATCCATCAAGTGTCCTATCTCATGTGCTACAAGGATCTTTTGCTCATATGATGTACCATCATAAGTATTGTTGGAGTTATTGTCCTCAACTGTTTGTGCCACAGCATAAGATATGGCATTATTCCCAATAGTGCCAAAGTCTTCAGCTTCTCCTATTGCTGAACCTGTCAAGTCATGACCTACTAATGCAATGACTGCACCTCTCTCGGTACTATCATTTTCCCATTCGTCTGCGAGATCAGATAGATAACCAGCAGTATTAGTAGCTGATAGATATGATTGGTTACAATTATACTCTACCAGAGATAGATCAATTTCTGTATCACGATTGTAGATCGTATCAACACCACCAAAAACGGTAAGTAACCTAGTTACACAGTTGCCGGTATTGATATTATAATAGTCATCATCAGTATCTACGATAAGATCTACTACGTGTCCTTGATCAGCACTTGCTACTGGTACTAGCCATGATGTGTAATATGTTGAAGTTTCCTGAATTATCCATGTGAATCATTTTTATACATTTCTTGCTTTTTCAAATATCGGAGCATGGCTTTCGCTAGGGAATGATTCCAATCAAAAGATGTGCAGACATGTATCCATACGAGGCTTACCCTCAATGCTATCTTCATCCTAGTTAGGATTATTCGCAGTTACCAGACGAGACTTGCTCTCAACAATTCTAACGCGACTTGTATTAGTCCTAACTGTAATTTTGTACAAATTCCCTTCTCTCCTTTAGCATCCAATATATGACTCGCAGTATCTTTGATGCACCAGCTACTGCAGCTTTGGATGAGCCCCTCTTCTTTTTGATGCGGTTGTAAAATCTTGTAATGTCACTGTTTTTGGCATGTATTGCATGGGCGTGAACACACTCTGTGAGGACCCAACGCATTGTCATGCTTCCTCGCTTTGTTATGGAACCATGGTGTATTGTATCAGCTGAATTTCTAACTGATGGAACAACCCCTGCATATGCACACAACTTGTGGGAATCGTTGAATCTTTCAATATCCGCAATCTCGGATGCAATAACTAGTGCAGAATAATTTCCAATTCCAGGTATTGAGTTTATCAATATTGCATCAGGATTAACTTTTACAGCAGCATATACTTTTGAATTAATCTCTGCAATTTGCAGATTAAGATAGTTTATCTGTCTCAAAAATCCATCCATTCTGTAATCATCTGGTGCCTTGAGTCTTCTGTTATATGTCTCAGTGGACGTAACTCCTGGAATTTTTATTCCACCCTGTAACAAAATTCCATGAACAGAGTTCTTAACAGCAGTTCTCCATTGAACAAGTTTTTTTCTGTATCGTACTAACTGGCGTTGTTTTACTATCTTTTTGTCTGGGACATAGCATGTTGCAATGTATCCTCCACGTAAAAGATCTGCAAGTATCTTGGCATCAATCTTGTCTGTCTTTTTCTTAGATGCAGCTATCGCTTTTGTCAGATATGGGTTTGACAGTGTTACGTTTTTGTATTTCAATTGGTCTGTCAAAAATCTATATGTGTCATACCAGATTGATGAGGACTCCATGACGATGTTGGCAGAAATTGGGATATCTACAAAATGTTTCTTGATTGATTGGTGATTGTTTTCAACTTTGTCATTTTGTAATATGTTTCCGTCATTATCCATTATTGCTACTTGAAGAAACTTCTTGTGCAGGTCAATGCCCACATACATGGTCTTATTTGATTTGGTCCTAATCTGTTTCTTTGGGCTTTTCTTGGATGATGCACTATAAGTTTTGGAACTATTAGATTCATCTGTAACGCTGTCTGATTTCCTTGCCTTGGTATTCATATATAGTTACCAGGGTTATTGTTTGCTGTTTCACCAATATCATCAGATATTGTAAATCCAAAGTCTAGATCAGTTATATCATAGACGATTTGTTTGTCACCGGCAAATTCTTGGCCATAAAATGACAATGGTTCTATCACAATGATTGTTTCAGAGGTGTAAACAAAACCGGCAAATTCGTTGTCAGAAACGACAAGGCTTACCTTGCTATCATATGGTTCACCTGCTACAAATCCAGTGTAAGCTATTGCATTTTCAGTATTGTCGTTTGTTACTGCATTGTTGAACAGGTCATTTTCAAAGAGTACAAGTTTATGCTGTTTTCCTTTGTGATCAACTGATAATGTCTTTAAATCTATTTTTGATTTTACATCAGAAGATGCCATGTTTGAAACCTCATATGCCTTAATTGAAGGTGGAATTATAGCTTTTTCTTGAGCATTGAGTTTTGCTTTATCACTTGCATTCTCGTTTGGGCCTGTATTTTCTTTTGCTTTATCATTTGCGTTCTCATTTGGTGCAGCGTCGACCATACTCATTGCTGAGAATGACAGAAGCATTGCAACAGTCAAAGAAGCAAACAATATGGTTTTGACGTTTTTTGAAGTCATTTTTTCTTTAATATTTGTCATTGTACTAGGTATGATACCTTATTATATTACAATTGATATTGGTTTGCGGCATGCCTTTTACGCACAAAAACATAAAATTCATCCCATTTTAGGGGGCGTCCGAACAGTAGACGAGTCAAATTATCATATTCCACAAAATATCTAAAAATCAACATGATTATGAGAAAGAATAGCATAGAATTAAATGCAAAATAATTTTTTAATTATAATCTTTTCACTGGTAATCGAAAATAATTCATCTCAAACCAAATTATCCTGAGATCACCAAAATCCACCAGAACCCTATATCATCAGGATAGGGAAATTGATCTGAATATCAAATCAAGCCATCACTTGCACTACCTTCATTTTCAAACACTACGTCTAGTGTAACATATCCATTTTCAGAAAAATCAGACGTATCAACAGAAAAATCAGGTACACGTAATTGAATTATTGTTGCACTGTTTCCAACTCCAAATTGAACAGGATAAGCAAAGCATTGACAGGAATGAATAGAACTAAGATAATATTGGAAGAATTGAAATTATGATTTTAATCTAACTCATCTTTAACTTGTCATCTATAATTTTCTAACATTGATTTCAATTTTTTAAAAAAGAAAAAGATAGGAGTTTAACTCCAAAGGGTTGTTGGTACTGCTAAGCAGTTTGAAGAAACATCATCAAGATCTATGATACCATCAGTGTTTCCATTTCTGTCTACGCAGTTATCACTTGTACCAACTTGTATAGTGTATCTATTTACAGAAATATCTCTGAAAGTAATGTAAGATCCATCTGTATATCCCCCACTATAATCAGTGGTTTTTGCTGTATCACCAACAAAGTAGGAATAGTTTCCATCATAGGTTTTCATGCCTGATAGTTCAATATCCCAATTGTTTGCTTCTGGAGTCTCACTTTCTATACCCCATTGCGTAAGTTTGTATTTGATTGTACCATCATCATATGTTCCGCTTTGGAATTGAGTTGGTGACTCTTCACTATTGCTTCCTGGGTCATAGTTAGTGTTGTATCCATAGGTATCTGAACCAATCTTGATATCCACAAATGAATAGTATTTGATATCACCTGAGTACCAATACATTACAGAATCTACATCATAGATGTTTGATGCATTTCCAAAATCCTGGCAGGTATTACCTACAACTTCGCAATCATATGCTTCGTCATAATTGCTACTACTATCCACTCCATGAACTTCTGAATGCATTTCCAAGTCATCAGTGCCATCATCATACAGGATGTAAAGCTGTGAAAGATAACCAGTTAGATCATCATCACTTTCTGCGTTTGCAGATGACATGATAGCAAATATGTCATTAGTAATGCTGTGTTTCCCAACTCTAAAAATCATCAACATTCTTTGATTAAACGAATCCTTTTGGATTATCTTACTGCATTACAATCATCTTGTTATACAAACAAACTTTCATTTTCAGTTCATGAATCATATTCTCTCTTTTGTGAGACGTGACATGCTCACCAAACATTCTCTTGAATGCAGAAAACACTGATTCAACAATCCATCTGTCCAACTTTGTTTCCCAATTCCACTCTAAACATTCATTCTCAAGACAAATCCCAAACTAACTATGATTCATCTCCTGTTCCAGTACAGCATCAATCATCAAATTGTAAATCATCACCTTGAATTTTATTTCCCTTACAACGTTACACCAAACTCTTGCAGAAACATTCTCTCCTAAAATTCTCTTAAATGTAGAAATTGCAATCTCTACTGTCCAACGTCTGCCATAACCAATATCTTTCTTCCACTGCTTTTGATTCTCTTTTCTTTGTTGCTCTGTTAAACCATCAAACATCTTGATATTTTCAGCATTCATTTCACAATGGCCAAGCTGCAACAATCCCTGCTCTTTTCTTAACTTGCTTCCTTTTGTCTTTGGTGAGAAATTTTTTCTTACTGGAATTATTGGTATGACATTTTTCTTTTCACATTCTTTAAAATTATCGTTGGTGTCATATGCGCCATCAGCACCAACTAACAATTCTTCGGATTTTTTGACATTAGAGGAATTCTCAATGTTGTGCAATGCTTCAGATAGCAATCTCCCAAATTCTGGTGCATCGCCTGATTTCTCATCCGTAATTGACACTGCATAAATTTTCTTGGTCCTTGAATCAACCATGATGTGCATCTTGATGAATCCACGTCTTAGATCCCATTTTTCACCCATCCAGTCACCACGACTAGTTGGTTTGAGTCCTGTAGAGTCACCTGCCAAAAATACAATCTCTGTTTTTGTCTTTCCATCTGAGAACCAACTCTTGCCATTATTATCTTCTAGGCCTGTCTTGTTGATTCTCTTCCAAATTGCTGAAAAGTTTGGTGATTTTTCTTTTCCCAACATGTCTTCAATTATTCCCTGCAGTTGTCTGTATCCAGTACCTACAGTGTTTCTGAATAATGCAGTTACCATAAAACACACATCTGAATATACAAACGGATGTCCGACCTTTCCATCATTTAGTTGTTCAACACCTTCTGACATTATATCATCATCAAGATGTAACACATAGAATTTACCACGTGAAATGTATCGCCTGTCATCATATTTTATCTTCTGAGGCATAATTTGATATGAAAATTTTGCGATCCAAATCTTTTTCGATTATATTTTGAGGCTAGATGAAATAATTAGGAAACAAAGTTTATCACAGCTGAAAATGACTGAGTGATGACAGATGCAATAATTTGCTGGTGTGGACACCATGCCAAATATCACAGCACACAAATCCCAAACAAGTGCTCAAAGTGCGACAAATGCCAGTACTTCAGTCCTATATCACGAAGTTTAAAGTCAAAGAGACCGTACAGTGGAACTATGAAGGCAAGATTCAATGGAACATGCAAGGTGTGCGAGCTTGCGATAAAGGCAGGAAAGCACGAGATTACAAAAGACGATAGCGGCAACTGGATTCATGCAAGCTGCTCTGATGCCAAAGACAAGCTTCCATAACATGATAAAAAATGAGGACATACATGAATTCAAGGGATATGTGCATGGTTTGCTTCAAACCGCCAGAAAAGAACTATGAGTTAATAGTTCACCATGTAAGTTATTTTCCAGAGATATGCTGCTTTGTTCATTATTCATGCCATAACAAAATTCACGATCCTGACAATCCAATACGTGCTTTGATTCAATACAAAGACGGTGATAGTAGAAAATTTTACGAAAAAAATTCCTGAACTATAATATGGAAAAAATAATTTTGTTGCTGCAAAACACAGTATCTGAATTTGAATCAAGAGGACTTGGTATAGCAGTAAAACCCCAAGGGCTTACAGGTGGCAAAGGTGTGAAGGTAATGCCTGAGCATTTATCAACATACCAGGACTGCGTTGACTATGCTTCCTCTCTTCTTCTCAAGAAAAAAAACCATAATGAAAAAGTTCTGTTGGTGGAAAAACTGCAAGGCATAGAGTTTACCATTATGGGAATTACAGATGGTGAGAATCTTGTAGTCTCTCCAGCAAGTTACGACTATCCGTTCAGATACGAAGATGATAAAGGTGCAGGAACTGGCGGCATGGGATGCTTTACAAATTCAGAGAAAAAACTGCCGTTCACGAGCGACAAGGACTTGGATGACTGCAAATCCATAATGAAAAAGATCATTGATGAGATGAGATCGAAAAATCTCTTTTTCAATGGTATTCTCAACGGCGGGTTTTTCAAGACAAAAAACGGCATAAAGTTTATGGAGTTTAACTGTCGTTTTGGTGATCCTGAAGGGTTGAATATTATCAGTGGTTCTGGTAACTATATGTGAATACCAAGGCAAGGAAATCAGACAGCGTTACAGATGAATCTAATAGTTCCAAAACTTATAGTGCATCATCCAAGAAAAGCCCAAAGAAACAGATTAGGACCAAATCAAATAAGACCATGTATGTGGGCATTGACCTGCACAAGAAGTTTCTTCAAGTAGCAATAATGGATAATGACGGAAACATATTACAAAATGACAAAGTTGAAAACAATCACCAATCAATCAAGAAACATTTTGTAGATATCCCAATTTCTGCCAACATCGTCATGGAGTCCTCATCAATCTGGTATGACACATATAGATTTTTGACAGACCAATTGAAATACAAAAACGTAACACTGTCAAACCCATATCTGACAAAAGCGATAGCTGCATCTAAGAAAAAGACAGACAAGATTGATGCCAAGATACTTGCAGATCTTTTACGTGGAGGATACATTGCAACATGTTAGACCTCTTGCGTAATTATTCCTAGGCGTAAATTCTGAGGAAGAGTATTTCCAAAAATTCTCCAATATTGAATTTTTAGGCACAAGTTTGATCAAAATTCAAAATACTGTCAAAAACCCTTCTAATTGCGCAAGAGGTCTGTTATGTCCCAGACAAAAAGATAGTAAAACAACGCCAGTTAGTACGATACAGAAAAAAACTTGTTCAATGGAGAACTGCTGTTAAGAACTCTGTTCATGGAATTTTGTTACAGGGTGGAATAAAAATTCCAGGAGTTACGTTCACTGAGACATATAACAGAAGACTCAAGGCACTAGATGATTACAGAATAGATGGATTTTTGAGACAGATAAACTATCTTAATCTGCAAATTGCAGAGATTAATTCAAAAGTATATGCTGCTGTAAAAGTTAATCCTGATGCAATATTGATAAACTCAATACCTGGAATTGGAAATTATTCTGCACTAGTTATTGCATCCGAGATTGCGGACATTGAAAGATTCAACGATTCCCACAAGTTGTGTGCATATGCAGGGGTTGTTCCATCAGTTAGAAATTCAGCTGATACCATACACCATGGTTCCATAACAAAGCGAGGAAGCATGACAATGCGTTGGGTCCTCACAGAGTGTGTTCACGCCCATGCAATACATGCCAAAAACAGTGACATTACAAGATTTTACAACCGCATCAAAAAGAAGAGGGGCTCATCCAAAGCTGCAGTAGCTGGTGCATCAAAGATACTGCGAGTCATATATTGGATGCTAAAGGAGAGAAGGGAATTTGTACAAAATTATAGTTAGGGCTACAAGTCGCGTTAAAATTTATGAGGGACAAGCCTCGTCTGGTAACTGCGAATAATCCTAACTAGGATGAAGATAGCATTGAGAGAATAGTCTCGTATGGATACATGTCTGCACATCTTTTGATTGGAATCATTCCCTAGCGAAGGCCATGCTCCGATATTTGAAAAAGCAAGAAATGTATAAAAATGATTCACATGGATGCATTCTAGTGATCTGCTATACAAAACATGAAATGTGGATCTTCTTCGAATTGAGATTTTATAGTTTTGAGACAAGTTTGTTCAGAAATTATGATATGAAATAATGTGTCAGACCCTGCTGGTGGATTTTGGTGATCTCGATCACTATTTTGCACCAGAACCCTCAGATTCATGGAAGGGCATCAGACGGATTATTTTCTTTTTCTCAAATAATAAATGACAGTTATTGTGGAAATTATGACGGCAGCAAGCAAAGATGCCATAATTTGAAGTGTCTGCATTGAATTCCATCTAATGTCACAAGTTTGTGAGTCAGCATTCCAGTAACGTGTTTGTGGACAATCAAATCCAATCAAAGGGGATTTTTCAATTAGCGTGTCAGGTCTATCGCTTGTTGGAATTCTTTCCAGAGTATCCGTATCAGGTAGGGATGCATTCAAAGTCATTTTAAGATTGCATTCGCCATCAGCGGAAATCGGCGGATCACAAAGGGGTGAAATGCTGAATCTTTCATCAAATGTTTTGGTTCCTTCCCCGCCAGTATAGTTAAAAGATATTTGGACTCTCATTCCAGGAGGCAATGAATCCCTTGTGCTGATTGAAGGCCAAATCAACAGTGTGTCTTTGATTGCATTATCTTGATAGAACTCCCAATTGTTGACAAATTCTTTTGATGTCTGCATGGTATAGTTGAACCAATTAAATTCTATTCCCAATTTTTCAACATCATTGGCATTCAGATGCAAATCTTTTGCAAATCTACAAAACATGATGTCGGGATTTCTTTCAGATAATTTTTCTGGATAATCTATAAAATCAGTGTTACATGATTCCAGCCATTCAGAAGGGGAATCTCCCTGTAACACAAATAGAAATATGAATAATTCAATCATATGACAAAAAAAGATTATGGAATGGTATCTAAGTTTAACTCAGAATCCACATTATTCCATGAACTAAAGACTTTAATTTTCGGTTCTGGTGCAAAATAGTGATCGAGATCACCAAAATGCACCAGCAGGGTCTGACACATTATTTCATATCATAATTTCTGAACAAACTTGTCTCAAAACTATAAAATCTCAATTCGAAGAAGATCCACATTTCATGTTTTGTATAGCAGATCACTAGAATGCATCCATGTGAATCATTTTTATACATTTCTTGCTTTTTCAAATATCGGAGCATGGCCTTCGCTAGGGAATGATTCCAATCAAAAGATGTGCAGACATGTATCCATACGAGACTATTTTCTCAATGCTATCTTCATCCTAGTTAGGATTATTCGCAGTTAACAGGCGAGGCTTGTCCCTCATAAATTTTAACGCGACTTGTAGCCCTAACTGTAATTTTGTACAAATTCTCTCCTTTCTTTTAACATCCAATAAATCACTCGCAAAATCTTGGATGCAGCAGCCACTGCAGCTTTGGATGTTCCTCTCTTCTTTTTTATTCTATTGTAAAACTTTGTAATGTCACTGTTCTTGGCATGTATTGCATGAGTGTGAATGCATTCTGTCAGAACCCATCTTAATGTCATGCTTCCTCTTTTTGTAATACTGCCATGATGTATGGTATCAGCTGAATTTCTGACTGATGGTACGACTCCTGCATATGCACACAGTTTGTGAGAGTCATTGAATCTTTCAATGTCCGCAATCTCGGATGCAATGACTAGTGCAGAATAATTGCCAATTCCGGGAATCGAGTTTATCAGAATTGCATCAGGATTGGTCTTTACGGCAGCGTACACTTTTGAATTAATCTCTGCAATCTGCAAATTTAGATGGTTTATCTGTCGTAGGAATCCGTCTACTCTATAATCTCCTAATGCCCTGAGTCTTCTACAGTATATTTCAGTAAATGTAACTCCAGGAATTTTGATTCCACCCTGTAACAAAATCCCATGAATGGAATTCTTGATAGCAGTTCTCCACTGGATGAGTTTCTTTCTGTATCTTACTAACTGGCGTTGTTGTACTATCTTTTTGTTTGGAACATAGCATTTGGCAATGTATCCACCACGTAGGAGATCTGCCAATATCCTGGCATCAATTTTATCTGTCTTTTTCTTAGATGATGCAATTGCTTTTGTCAGATATGGGTTTGACAGTGTCACATTTTTATATTTTAATTCATCTGTCAGAAATCTATATGTGTCATACCAGACTGATGAGGATTCCATGATAATATTGGCATGAAGTGGTATGTCTGTAAAATGTTTCTTGATCGATTGGTGAGTGTTCTCAACTTTGTTGTTTTGTAATACTTTGCCTTCATTATTCATTATTGCTACTTGAAGGAATTTCTTGTGCAGGTCAATGCCCACATACATGGTCTTCTTTGATTTATTCCTAATCTGTTTCTTTGGGCTTTTCTTGGAATACGATGAACTTTGAATCTTAGAATTAGATTCATTTCTTATGCTATCTGAATTCCTTCTCTCTATATTCACATATAGTTAACAGCAGGGTTTGAAAAATCATTTTTTCGTCTTTTTTGACTTGGCAAATCTATACTATTGCAAAATTTGATTTCAGAGAAGATCATAAATCTGTGTTGAAATGCGTTGATCACCAAAATCTACCAAAACCCCTTTGACACTATTTATCAATTTAGATCAAAAAACAAAAAAAGAATAGGAAAAATCCTATGCTGGAACGGTTTCAGACTTTTTCTCTGCAGTCTTTGTAACATTGACTATAACTGAAAACTTTTCCGTACCATATGGTTTCAGATCAATTACAACTATCTTTCCTATCCAGTTTTTGGTGTCAGTTCCAAACAGATCAATGAGTGAATTCTTTGAAGTCCTATTAATATTCCACAATGCCAATGTCTTGTTAAAGTCATTGCAGTTTACTCGTGTAGAATAATACCTACCATAATCACCATCAACTCTCTTTACCTCATCTAAAATAATTAGTTCTGTTACCTTATTTGACTGGATAAACTCTATTGTAAGGTCTCTATCTATCTCCATAACATCACCCCCTCTTACCATCAGACAAGTGCAATGAATCATCAAACCATTTGGTGATTTTCTCAGAAGCTGGAAATGTTTTGTGCCACTCTAGAGGTTCAGATATGCTTTGTTGAGTTGAAATAGCTTCATCAATCTCCTTGTTTGTAGGAGTCTTACCAGTTTCAAGTCGAATTGAGGCTTTGACTTTACAACGATGAATCATTTTATCATGTATTAATTTTACAGAATCAGGCAATAATTCATGATATGGTCCTGAAATTGGTACACCATCATCATAACACATCACACCATCTTCATCAAAGTACATCTGACCTCTTGGGTCGCTAAAGTTTTCCACATATCGATATATTTCACAATCAACAGAAACAATCTCATCAAGTGGTAGATCAACAACATTAGTCTCTCCACGGTCAATTGGTTCAATCAAACGCAGTTTTCTTGAGCAAATCGGACAAATTTGTGATTCATCAAAGGATATGATAAGAGTCTCGTACCTGTAAATGGTCTTACTTTTCTCTATAGAATAGGCACGTCGTACGTGTAGGAACTGATGTGGTGGTGTTTGTTGCTGTTCGTCATTAAAAGTAGTGCTTTTCGCTTTAGCAGGATTATCTATATGGTGTATCATTTCGTAAATTCGTTTTGCAACGTCATTTATGGTGCAAGTTGACAAATCAAAGGAATCCGAATCAATCTCACGCAAACTCTTGATATTACTTTCATCTTGGTAGGATGCCAGAGATAGAGATACATGCTGCAGTGGAACATCTTCAGACATTCCCCTTGATTGATGTCTTAGCATCCTCCATGATGACACGTGGTAGCTGATGTAATCAATTGATGATGTTGACTTTGCAAGGATTGTACTGGTACTGAACTTGTTGTTACCAGCTTGCCCGAAATACTTTATTCTGTGCTTGTTCTCACTGACACCTGTATGAGACAGCAAATATCGAACTGTAGTAAATGCAGTTTTTGAATCATTAAAGGTGTTAATTGATTTTACAAACAGTCCTGTCTTTTGGTATAATACACTGATCTCATCTTTGTCAGTATACCCAAAGCCCAAGATATGCAGATGTGGTGAAAAACGTACACGTTTAATATTTTTTGAGAATCTAAATGGATGATAAACTACTGCACCGCCTTCTATGCCAATACTTTTTAATTTTTTGAAGATATACCGCTCAGCCTTTAATCTGCTTTCATGGGTTTCAAACTTATAATACTCGGATTTTGGAACAGATACTACCAAATGGTTGTATATCCTTGATTGTTTGTTTTCCATCCATAATCGATTTTTCTTAAAACTTAATGTAGCCTCAATTCTGTCAACAGCTGACAAAGCCTGTTTGTTTATGGCAAAACTCCAACACTTGGGACAAGATAATCTATTGCATTTTTTAAGTACTCTTTTTACTTGGTCTTGATATATTCCATATTCTTCTTGATGTGATATTTCAGTACAACCTTTGATTTGATACATCATACATGACTTGTAAGACATACCATTACCTGGTAACTGCATTCCTGAAATGAAAATATCTGCAAAGTCACCGTTTTCTATTTTTTCTTTATATTTCTCAAAGCCTGATACGTGATTGAAACTACGCTTCTCATCATCAACATCTAACTCATCTTGAATTTCTTGTAATTTAGAATCAATTGATTCTTGTGTAATTTCAAATCCGTATTCGTTATAAAGAACAGATGATCTTAATTCACGTCTTAACACTTGAGAATAATCTCCTAGATTGTCAACATGTCCTGCATCTTTGAGGTCTTGCTCTGTGATTAGACCAACGTCGTCTTGAACTATAGGAATTCCATGTTCCAGTTCTTTTGGGTTTTGCAAATCACGAAATGTCTTTACACACTCAGATAATCTCTGCAATCTTTGTGATTCTTCTATGTCACGTGTTACCTGGAATACTTCTACAGTAGTTTTGCACTTTGATAATTCTAAACCCTGAAATGATTTTTTTCTTAACCTGAACAAATACGACCTTCTTTCCGCATTAATCACAGACTCTACTTTGGAATGGTTTTCTTCTTTCATGTCTTAATACCAACTGAATCTAGATTGTGGAAATGAGTTACATGCCAAGATAAGGCGTGAAGGCTCTTGAATCTTCTTGAACTATTTTTAATTTTCTTACAGTACCCACAAAGGATTAATCCATTTTCAGAATACTTTATTGGTAAGTTCTCCTTAGTCAATTTAACAATCCTCCTGCGTTGTGGTACGATGATTGGCTTGAAGTCAGGTTGTCAGTAAATGGCTTCAAGTGTTCTCTTAATTCAACAAAAAAACAAAGATTGAAGAATTTATTTTCAAATAAAATAATTACAGAAAATCTATACATCATTTCTTAAGACGATCATCATCAATCAAACCAGAAACTTCTACAAACTCACCATCAGATTTTAGTGCAATACCTGCACAAATATCACAGGATATGATATCATACTTGATATTATCTTGTGTCTGAGTTAATTTTCTAGAATGGTTTTCTTTGTGAGGACATTCTAGTTTTTTGACAGAAAATACACTCAAATCTTGATCACCACTATTTCATTGCAACCATATTGTATTTATGCAATACCCACCAAATGCCAGATCTCTGCGTAATCAGAAGGTTTTCGGGTTCTGGTAGATTTTGGTGATCGGATCACTAAAAGTTACCAGAACCAATTTTCGTCTCACTTTGTCTCTAGATCCTTTTCTTTACATCGCATATGGGACACTATTAGAGTATGAATATATGATTTAGCTCAATTTGGATTGAACTATTTTTTATTAATTCATTAATTATGGATCCACTTAATGACAACAAAAAACTTCAAAGTTTTGTTCTTTGCTGTCTTGATAGCTGCAATAGCTATACCAGTTTCTGGTATGGATTTTGTATCAGGTCAAGAGCAAGTTACAAAACAAAAACTACAAATTCCAATTCCAGAAGATTCTAATGCAAAAAAAGCCATACAAGGAAAAGCAACAGTATTGTTTGATGAAAAAGCAGAAATTCAAGCAGAAGGTGCTGAACTTAGAGCTAAATACGAATCAGAAGGAATGAATGGATTAACGTCTGCAGACATTACAAATCTAGATAGAGTTCATGAAGAACTCAGAGATGTTAATTTAAGAATAGATCAAATGAACGCTGATTCAAGAGCATTAATTACTTTGACACAAAATGAAAGAGAAGTATTAGAACAAAATCTTGACAAAGTTATAAATTCCAATGTTCCATTTACAGGAACTTGGACTGATGAAAATGCTGAAGCAGTAGGTGTTTCATTTGTAAACCAAGAAGAAGCCAACAAATACACTGAAATAATTGAAACAATTATTGACGTACCTTTCTATGTAGAAGTTAGAACAGCAGTTGTACTTGATGCTTGTAGTAGTCTTACATCAGACTGTGATCCATTATTAGGTGGTGTGCAAATTTCTATGCAGTACAATTCAACACACACAAGTACTTGCTCATATGCAAGTGCTGTGGATCGTAATGTTTGGTGGTGGACTGACTATGGATTCTTAACAGCAGCACATTGCTTTGAATCAGCAAGTGAAGGTGGTGCAGATGTTTGGCAACCATTGTCTACTTCTGGCAAAATTGGTGATCTAAATATGTGGAAATATGATACAACTAGTGCAAGTGAAGATGCAGCATTTGTAAAAAAAATCAGGTTCGGAACAACATTGGGAAGCAGCCTATGAAGGAGTTAATAATTCATTAACTTATGGTGGCTTTGCAGATCCAGCTGTTAATGATTTTGTTACAATTGTTGGACAGCATGGTATTCATACCAATTTGCAAGTTGACTCAATCACATTTGCAAGTGGTAGAATAACAGATATGATAGACATGGATAATTGGGCTACCCAAGGTGGCGATAGTGGTGGAGTGGTTCACGCAAGTGGAGCAGATCCAGACTTCCACGGAGTTATTCACGGTCATACTGGTACTAGTGGTGCAACTGGACACACAATAGCATCTAAATGGTCAAATGTAGATTCACACTTTGGATTTAATCAATAATCCTTCCCCTTTTTTCTTTTTTTTACAAAAATTAAAACTAACCCTATAGATATCACAGATATTGTAAGAATTATAGAAAGTAAAATATCAAAAGGAAAATCAGTGGCAAATGAAACAGTTTGATCATTAGAAGTAATATTTCCAACAACAGTAGCGTCAGGAATAACATCAGGAGTAACTACTGAACTTTCTGGAACTTCTACATTTTGTAAACTTTGACTGCTAAACCAAGTAAATATTCCTGCAATGGCTACACCTACAAACCTGATTCCATCTTTGAAAATTTTCTTCAAAGTTCCTTTCTTTTGAATTTCTTCTTCTGTACCACTTGGTGTTAGAAAAAAATATGGATTAATTCTATAATGTTTATGGTCTATACCTTTTTTTGTAATTGTTTTATTTTGTATTTGTAATAATCCCAAGTCTTCTAATTTTTTTAAATGATGAATAACAAGATTAACACGTAGATCCAGCTTATCTGCTATTGTATTTGTATACATTTCATTATTAATTAGTAATTTTATAATATCTCGACTAGATTTGTTACTTAGTAATTCTCCAAGTAGTTTTAATTTTTCATCATCTGAAGAAAATATTTTCACTTTATTCATAATTTCATCGTCATTTTCATCTGACATAGAGATAAGTTGTCAGACTCTAATTTAGAATTTTTTAAGATAAGTTATTAAGGATTAGTTCAATTTGGATTGAGCTAAACTCTTAGAACAACATCTTAGAATGACATTTAGGTTTGATGAATTTAGTTTGCTTCTTTGGATTCTTTGAGTTTTCTCATAGCATATTCAATGGCATGAGAATAAGTTGCATATTCACCGCTTTCGATTTGTGTCTCCATCCAGTCAAAAAGACTAGATTGCATTGTAATGCTGAGTTTTCGCTTTGTCATGAATGGTTCTGGTAGATTTTGGTGATCGGATCACTAAAAGTTACCAGAACCGGTTTTCGACAGTATTTTGAATTTTGAACAGACTTGTGCCTAAAAACTCAATATTTGGGAATTTTTAGAAATACTCTTCCTCAAAATTCACGCCTAGAAATAATCACGCAAGAGGTCTAATGTTTAGCCAATAATTACATTGTGGAAAATAAATTAACCAGTAATTTATTTAGTAAATACTGTAATCACACAACATTGGGAAAAACAACAGAAATAGCAATAGGCATACCACATGAAATAGCTGATGAAATAGATAAATTACTGAAAACAGAAGAGATTAAGATTTTTGAGATAACCAGTAGACGACAATTTACCATAGCAGCAATCAAAAAGTTTACAGAATATATGAAAAACCCATCAGAATATATTAAAAAAGAACAAATCAAAGATGTTAAAAGATTACAAAAAGAGTTAAAACAAAAAACTCAGGAGATAAACGAGATTAAAGACAAATTTGTAACCGAATTAGCAGTAAAGAAAAGAGACAAGATATTTGCCCAAAGACAAGAAGAGATGATGAAGGACGTGCAAAAGCAGATTAACAAAACAGAAAAGGAGTTAAAAGAAAAACTCTCAGAACTGGACAGAATCAAAGAAAGTAGATTGGATGATGAGGCAAAACAATACAGAAGTGAAAAGTATGCCATAGAGCAGCAAAGACAGATAAGACTACTCCAGGATACGGTAAATGAGCTAAAAAAAGAGACAGGATGGGTAGAGAAAAAACCAATAGAGTTTTGCTGTGTTTCGTGCGGTACCGTTCATGTAGAAACATCATGTCCTGCATGCAACTCCAAACTAAAGAGAACATCTGAGGAACTAAAAGATGCGTCAATTCAAAGACATGATGACATTCTAAAAGAACAACAAAGACAATTGACAGAAACCCAAAAAATTGTAAAGGAACTAACAAAACAATTAAAAGAAAAGACCGTAACACATTATCAAGATGAATCCTTTGCTAAGAATCAACAAAAAGAAATGAATAAACTCAAAGAAGAAATGGATGACAGAGTAGAAAAGAAAATAATTGATATTTTAACAAGAAATGTAACAAATGAAGAAGAAAAACAAATTTTAAAAAAATTAAAGAAATGAGTGAATACTAAGACAACCACAAAAAATGGAAATGAAGATTTAATGAAATAAGAAAAAAGATCTAGTTTTAATCACTTTACAGAATCTCTGACTGTTGATTCAAACATTGAATCTCTCATCAGATTTTTAATCTCATCTTTGATCATCTCTTTAACATCTTCTTTTGGAATGTGTGTTTTTTCTAATTTAGATTTTTCTTCTCTTACTTTGTCTAGTTCAAGTTGTTTTCTCAATGAATCATCAATTGTTAAAAATGGAATTGCTTTCTGATATTCAGGGAACCGTTCAAAGTCTGCTTCCTCATATCTCTCATAGCTTGATTCAAGTGCTACTTTATGTCCCATCATATCTTCTTTATCTGCAAAATTTACCTTTGCACGCCTTAACATTGTGTTAAAATATTTACGAAATCCATGATCTAGTTGTACCTCATATCTTTTCTTACCTGGAATCATCTTTTCTCGTAATCCTAAATGTTCAACAATTTTTTTTACTCTTCTTGAAATGCCACCATGTCTTAATCCTGAAGGATAAGGCAGTCTTTCTTGCGCTAAAAGGGGATCAGATGGCAATGGATCTGCAAAGAATTTACTTTTCCAATAAACTTTGTAAATATCTAAAATATTACAAAACTCTGGTGTAATATGGGTCCAATATTCTTCAACATCTCCATGATAGATACGCAATGCTCCGCCTTTGTATGTACCGTTATTATTTTTAAAAAATACAACATCACTCCAAGTAAGATAGTCCCATGCTTCTAGTCTAAAGCCTCCTGCTGAGAATCCTAGAATGATTACTTTGTCTGTAATATCTTCACAATGAACTAACATCTTTTGAATTTCAGATCTAGTATATGCTCTGTCTTCACTTTTTGTTTCCTTTGACATTAGTTTATCAATCAGATACCAAGAAAAATCAACCTCATTTGCACGCAATAGAACTTTGATTGGTTTTAATCTATTTCTAGATGTATTTGGGTTTAGAGTTTTTTCATCAATCTGTTTTTTAAGAGCCATGACATATCGTTTAATTTTGTTTTTTCCAGCATTGGGATCTTTTTTGATTAGATTAACAAAGTTGTTTACAAGTACTGCAAATTCATCTTCAGGTAACAATTTTCTTTTTTGTTGATGTAAATCCCAATTATAATTAGGATTGAGAAACATTTCTAGCTGACCAGCATACTTTTTCTTTGTAGTTTTGTCCCTGATTGCAGTTACATAATTTTCAAAAGGCGTAATATCTTGGAGTTCTTCCAAGTCGTAATCATAATGTTTCATTATTGAGTATGAATCATGGGACAAGATAAAGCCTTAGATAGGGTATGGGCCCGAAGGGCTTCGATCCCTTGGCTCACCGGTTATGAGCCGGTTACTCTACCAAGCTGAGTTACGGGCCCTAAGCAGATGAATTTTTTCTTAGGTATAAAATGTTATGAGATTAACAGTATTCTTCATAACAACTATCAAGCAACAAGTTTTGTGCAGAAATAGATTTGTCTGCAATTTCAAGCAAGTTGTTTGAATCAGTTAAAGATTTTTCCAGAATATTTCTCCATGATGCAGTATGTCTAATGTCAGCTTCAGTATGGAGTTTGAAGTATTCTGTCGCTTCATCACTGGTCATTCCATAGAATTCTGCTAATCCATCAAGTTTTGTTTGACTGATTTTGGGAATTTCTTTTTCAAAAGCATACATTGCGCATGCACCACCTTCAAAGGTATTCATTAATTCATTCAAATCAGACACAGCTTTGCGGGTTTTGGTAAATCCAGTGTATGGAATGAGTTCATCTTCGAATATACCAAGTTCTCCTGCAAAGTTAATCCATGGTTTTACATGATCAGATTCTTCTTGTTGGTTTGTAATTAATTCGCTAATTACTGAATCAGGTGCTTTTTCAATAATTGGATTCATAAAAGATGGAACTGCTTTCACAAGTTGAAAATATTCTTTAGAATAACCTGCTAAAGATTCCTGTGTTAACTTTCCATCAGACCACATCTGGTAGAATGGATGTTTTAGTAAACTTCTTTCCTCAATCATTGCATCAATTTTTTTTATTATATTCATGTCTAATCTCCAAATCTGCCAATAAAAAAATCTTTGTGGGTTACAAAAGATTTTATGGTCAAAATACTGAATTTTCTTGGGTTCCAGTGGTGTAGACCGGTCAAGCATACTGCCCTTTCAAGGCAGTGATCCCGGGTTCAAAATCAAACGATGAAAATCCCGGCTGGAGCACCAAGATTTAATTACTAATAACAAAGTTTTTTGATCAGGCCATTTTGGATAGAAAAAATATTGAGATTAATCCTCTACTTGAAACCTATGGTAAGTATATTAAAAAAATAGATCAGGCCTTAGATAATGAGTTAGATCTTTATTCTGAATCAGAATTCATTGAACCACTAAAGTATTCCTTAGATGGTGGAAAACGAATTAGACCTATTATTTTGACCCTAGCTGCAGAATGCGTGGGTAAAATTGATGAAAATACATTTGCAGCGTCTTGTGCAATTGAGTTTTTACATATGGAATCAATTATCCATGATGACATTATTGACAATGAAACTATGAGAAGACAAAAGGATCCATTCCATATTAAATATGGATACAACGCCAGTGTCCTTACCGGAGACTTTGTTTTAGGGTTAATTCTTGCAATATCCTCTAGATTAGATAATGCTAGAATCACAAAAGATTTAGCTACCACTGCTATGTTGATGAGTGAAGGAGAAATGATAGAAAGTAGGCTAGAAACTAGTGAAGATGTAACATTTGCTGATTATCTCAAAGTAATTGAATACAAGACAGCAACAGCATTTGAAGTTGCAGCTAGAACAGGTGCAATTATTGCAAATGGAACAGAGGATCAAATTGAATCATTAACTGGATATGGAAAAAACATTGGAATTGCATATCAAATTAGAGATGATTTGTTAGATTGGAAAAATGAAGATAAATTGTTTAATATGTTAATCAAGAAAAGTTTAGATCCAAGAGATGTTTTTGACAAAATGGAAGAGATGCTAAAAGAATATTCTGAAAAAGCAAGATCTTATTTGAGAAAGCTACCAGATAATGATGCGAAGATAAATCTAGATAATTTAGTTAAGTTTACTTCATTTAAGGCATAAAGTCTAAACTAAGTACTGGAGTTGCAAATTCTACAAATTGTATGAGTGGTTCTGGATATACACCAAATCCTATCAAGAAAATCATTGAGAAGATCATTACAGCAACAATTGATTTTGGTTCTTTAACTCTCTTTTCTGTTTCTCCTTCAAAGTACATCTTTCTTGTAATCCAACCATAGTAAGCAAGGGACAATGCACTGTTAAGTACACCAGCAATTGCAAGCCATGGTGCCCACCATAATGTAGAACCAGCATCTAATGCACTACCAAACAACATAATTTTACTCCAGAATCCTGAAAGTGGAGGAACGCCAGCCAGTGCAAATAGTGAGATTACCAAAGCTAGAGCAGTGATTGGCATTCTTCTTCCAAGTCCCTGTAGTTTATCGAGATTAGTGACTGCGAGAGTTGTTACAATTCCTGCAATTGCAATAAAGGCCATACCTTTCATTACTGCATGGTTTAGAATATGATACAAAGAACCTTGTAAACCAAGGGAACTATGTGGTGCAACTGCAAGCCCTATCAAAATGTATCCAGCGTGTGCAATACTAGAATATGCCAACATTCTAGTGAGATTCTTTTGCATGATTGCAGCAATGTTACCAATTGTCATTGTCATAACTGCAAGAATACCAAGAGCTAATGTCCAATCAAGATTTAGAACAACCACTCCAAGAACGATTATTCTTATTGCTGCAGCAAATCCTACTTTCTTTGTTCCTGCCGCAAGGAGAGCAGCGATTGGTGGTGGTGCGCCTTCATATGTATCAGGAAGCCATTGATGGAAAGGTACAAGTCCCATCTTGAATCCAAATCCTGCAATAAACATTCCAACTGAAAGTAAAGCAAGTGGTAATAGAGACGGATCAAGTGTTGAATAACCTTGAATTACTTCTCCAATGTTTGTAGAACCAGTTAATCCATATGAGATTGAAATTCCGTAAACTATGATTGCAGATGATAATGCACCAAACAAGAAATACTTTAGAGCAGCCTCATTTGAGCTTGGATTCTTTTTAATAAAGCCAACCAAAATGTATGTAGGAAGACTCATGAGCTCCCATGCAACAAACAACATTACCAAGTCAGTAGAATATGCTACTAACACCATACCAATTGTTGCGAGTAGAATTAGAGAATAGTATACAGCAGGAGAATTATGTTTTCTCATGTAATTAAAAGAGCCAACAGTAGTGAACAAAGCAACAATTAGCATTGCTATTGCAAATAATCCACCAAAAGCATCATCTACAAGTACATCTTTGGAGAAAAGAGCAGGTGATGCTACATTATCATTTAGGAATTGGTATCCAACATAACCCATGGATACAATTAATGCTGCAAAGGCAATTACAGCATAAAATGAGTTTGAGCCTTGTTCTTTTCTTGCAATACTAATGATTGGAATAAGAATTCCAACTGTTCCCAAAATTGCCATTATTACCAATGGGGTGGAAGTAATTTCTAACATTTCATATCACCTATATCAACAATATCAGAACTACGAATAGTAATCCTGCTCCAAATACGAATAGATACGATTGTGAGACGCCAGTTTGTGAACTTTGGACAACTTTTGCACTCCATCCAACTGCTTTCTGGAATCCATCGTTCATACCATAATCTATAGCTGTTCTTTCAAAGTACCTGAATACACCTCGTGCCAACCATAATGGTGTTACAACAAAGCACCAGTATATGACGGCATTAAGATACCATCTGTTTAAGAGAAGTTTGTGAATTCCATAAAAGAATAGATTAGAGTTTACAAATTTTACAGGATCAACCCACCTACCAATATAGAAGATATAACCTAATCCAGCTCCTATTGCAAACGCTGCCAATGAGGAACCAACTGCAACAGGATTAAGTCCTTGCAAGAATTCTGGAAGAATTGAGGATTCTATTGCATAATGTTCAGTGTGAATACCAAAGGAATTTTCAAGATAGTCTACAAACGTATGGTGAAGCCCATCTTCGAATGATAATCCAACAAGACCAATTCCAATAGTTAGAACTGCAAGAATTCCATATGGAATCCACATTGATAATGATGCTTCATGAATATGATGTCCTTCTTCTTCCATCTTTTCGATGTGTCTGCTCTTCTTTCCAAAGAAGACTAGTCCCATCATTCTCACAGTATAGAATGCGGTAATGACTGCAGTTAATACAGCAATTGCAAACAGTGGCATTGCCCATTCATTTCCAGATTCATAGACAGCAGCAAAGATTGCATCCTTACTCCAGAAACCTGTTGTGATAAATGGAGCACCCATCAAACCAAGACCAGCTGCCCACATGAATGCATAGGTTTTCTTCATCTGTTTTCTTAGACCACCCATATCTGTCATAAATCTAGAGCCAACAACATGCAACAGAGAACCAGCTGCCATGAATAATGAAGCTTTGAACATCGCGTGAGAAATTAAATGGAAGAATCCTGCAGTGTAACCATCAACATATTGATAAGATAATCCTGCAACACCTAAGGCCATCATCATATAACCAATTTGAGAGCCAGTAGAATAAGCAAGAACTTTCTTAATTTCAGGATTGACCATTGCTTGTGTTGCAAGTAATAATGCTGTAATTGCGCCAACCCAAGCAATAATCTCAAAGAATTGATCAGCAAGAATTCCTGCTGCACCTAATGCAAACACAAGAGGACCGATTCTTGCAACCAAGAACACGCCTGCTTTAACCATAGTAGCTGCGTGAATCAATGCAGATACAGCAGTAGGACCAGTCATTGCTTCTAACAACCATTCGTTTAGTGGGAATTGTGCTGATTTTCCTACAGCTCCTCCAAAAATTAAAACAAACGCAGGAACTAAAAGCCCTTGAGATGCCATTGTAACTGCCCATTCTGTATCTCCGATTAATTCTTTGAATCCAAAAGTACCTGCATACAAAAATATCAAAAGCATACCTGCAATCATCATTACATCACCAACTTTTGTCATGATGAATGCCTTCATACCAGCATGAGTTGGAGAATAGTAATCTAACATACCAAGAACAGTACGTCCTTCAGTACCAACATGATCTTTCTTCTTGTCACGATACCAAAAGCCGATCAATGCATACGATGCAAGACCTACACCTTCCCATCCAAAGAATACTTGAAGTAAGTTATCAGACATGACAATTAACTGCATTGAACCAATAAAGAACATCATCCAAAACCAGAATCTCATAGTGTCTTTATCGCCTTTCATGTATCCTGTACTGTAAATCAAAATGAGAAATGAAATCCATCCAACAACGTTTGACATTATAATGGAGAGCGGATCTGCCAAGATACCAGCTTTAAGTCCAAGTGACTCTATCCATGGAATTTGATCATGTATTTCGCCTGCCTCTAAAGCAATTGGGATCATTGATGCTGCAGATAATGTACTCATCAAAGCAAATCCAACTGCAACATATCCAGTTGCATGTTTTGATAAGTGGCCAGTTGCGTGTTTTGATAATTTTCCAATTCCAGGTATGATAAGAGCTGCTACAAATGGGAGGATCCAAACTAACCAAGCACTTGTTGCTCCAATTTCAAATCCCATTAATTCAGTCACCACATTCTAAACCCCCAAAACCCCACTCATGTACGGAATTATTGTTTTATAGAAGATGTCTGGATAAATTCCCAGTACAATAGAAAATCCTGCCAACACCATCATTGGTGCAGTCATATACCAACTTCCTTCTTTCACATTTTCAAGATGTTCAGGAGTTTTGCCAAAGAATACTCGTTTTAGCATCCAGAGAAGATAAGACATTGTAAGAACAGTTGCAACAAGACCTAAACCAAATCCTACTGCTCTAAGTGTAGAACCTTCTTCAAGTGCAGTCTCTAATGCGCCAGCAAAGAGAATCCATTCTCCCATGAAACCACTGGTTGGTGGTATACCCATTATTGTCAAGGCACCTATTACTGCACATACTGCCGTAATTGGCATCTTTCCAGCTAATCCTCCAAGTTTAGAGATACTTCTAGTTCCGACTTTAACGATAATAACTCCAGCCATCATGAAGAGAATACCTTTTCCAATAGCGTGTGTTACGTACATCATCTCTGCACCTGTAAGACCTAGCACAGAAATTGTACCAATACCAAACAAGAGATAACCCATTTGGCTTATACTAGAATAAGCAAGAAGACGTTTCAAGTCATCTTGCATCAGTGCCATTGCACCGCCATAAATCATTGTAACAAGTCCCCAAATGTAGAACCATATTGAAAGGTCAGCAAATGTTGCAGGTAAGAATTCAACAATTAGTCTGAAAATACCATAAGCGCCAATTCCGATCATGGCTGGAGACAATAATGCACTAATTGGTGTTGGTGCAGCACCGTGGACATATGGGAGCCAAATGTGGAACATAAAGACAGCTAGTTTAACGCCAAGACCTAATGCAATTGCAACTGCAGAAAGCGTTGCAATGTGTTGAGGAATTTCTGATTCATTAATATCTGCAAAGTCAAAACTTCCAACGGTAAGACCAATCATTAAAAAGCCTAATAGTAAAACAACTGCACCTGAGTGAGTCCAAAACAAGAACATCAAACCAATCTTTCTTCTTTGACCTGCACCCCAAAGAGCAACTAAGAAGAAACCAGGAATCAACATGATCTCAAAGAATACAAAGAATTCAATCAGGTTTGTTGCAAGAACTGTTCCAAGCATTCCCATTGCAAAGAGAAGGTAAAGTGCAAAGTAAAGTCCTGATTTAGCATTTACATAATTTGAAAGAGCAGATGATTCAACTACTGAAGTTTGTCCACTTGCAGATGGGTTGATGTTATGTTCTTCTTCGAATTGATGGTGGAATATGTGAAGCATGTATGGTTTTGAGTAAAGTACCAAGATTGTAGATAACACATAGATTAGAATTGCAAATGGTGATGCTAAACCATCCATCAAGAAACCAAACTCACCAAATTGGCTTGTCCATGGATAATGTTCTTCTACAGTTCCAGAAAGTGCAGCATTAATTATTAGAATTGTTGTGTAAAGCAGAATTGCAAATGTAAACCACATTGCTGGTGTAGGACCTGCCTTTCTTCCAATAATGTAAGCAACTGGAGCTAGTAATAGTGGCAGTACGACTGCCTGTAATAATGCATATTCCATTATCCTTTCAAATTCCTAAAGTCTGCTATATCGATATTTTGATACATACGGTAAGCTACGATAATTAATGAAAGTCCGACTGCCACTTCTGCAGCTGCAATTGCAATTGAGAATAAGGCCAAAGTCTGACCGCCACTATGAGGTATAAATCGACCAAATGCGACAAGGTTTAGGTTTGCAGCATTTATAATAATTTCAATTGCAAAGAGCATTCGAATAAAATTACGTTTTACTGCAAGACCGTAAATTCCTATTCCTAATAGAGCAACAGATACAAGTGTAAAATCAATTAGCTCGTTGGTCATCTTCCACATCCACCCGTCTAGCTAAAACTAATGCACCAGTTACAGTACTTGCTAAAATTAAGCCCATCAAAATCAATGCAGGCCAGTAATATGTTACAAAGTCTATACCAATATCTCTAAAATCAACTGGGGGTTCATCAGTAGTTATTGTTTTGATTCCAGAATCTATGAATATAGCACCTAATGATACCATTAGTAAAAGCATTAATCCAATTCCTGCAAACTTTCTTCTCTTGTCTTCGATTTTTTTGAAGATGAGTTCTCTTTTTACCAGCATTACAGTGAACAAAATTAGAACAGCAATAGAACCAACATAGACTGCCAGTTGGAACAATGCAACAAATGGTGCATCCAACAATAAGAAGAATCCAGCAATTCCACCAAGAGAACCCATCAAGGCAATTGAGCCATAAATCAATGATCTCATTTCAAGTGCAGCAATTGCAGAACCAATTGTAATTACAGTTAATGCAAGAAATGCAGCATCAGCCATGTGATGCACCTCTATCAGTAATTATGATTTCACTATCTTGTGCAACGTATGGTTTTACCTGAAGTTGAGCAGGAGTGTAGATTAAACCTTCTTTGGAAAATGAAGAAAGTTCATAGTCATTAGTCATGTAAAGTGCATAAAATGGACATGCGTCAACACAGAGACCACAGAAAACACATTTACCATAATCAATCTGAGGCATGATTGCTTTCTTGTTTTGTTTGTGTTCTTCTGGAACCTTTACCATTGCAATTGCTTCAGCAACTCCTTCACATGCAATAGAACATAATTGGCAACCAGTACAGTTATCATGGAATAACATATGACGTCCCTTTAGCCCAGCAATTCCAACACCAGTTGAAGGATCATATTGATATCCATCACCTACGAACTTTAATTTCTCCTCAGGGTAACGAAGTGTAAATCGCTTTATTGCAAGATGCTTAATTCCGGAGTTAAGTGCAAGGATAATACCTGTAGCAGTTCCCATTATTGTAACCCTCCTGGTCCCAACACTCCAGAGTAAAGCAAACCTAGTGCAATAAAGATGTTAATGAAACAAAGTCCAATGAGTTTGGTCCAACCAAGGTTCAACAACAGATCAACTCTAACTCTTGGAAATACACCTCTTGGCAATATTATAAAGAAGATTACTCCAACTGTTTTGAGAACAAACCAAAGTGATCCATTAAGCATTTCTTGTGTTAATAGCGGTAATCCAGTAACCTTGAGAGTAATAGGACCCATTTCGATTCCATCAGTAATAATTTCAGCTGGGAATGGAGGTACAACCATTGGACCATTCCAACCACCAAGAAACAAGACAACAAACAAAGCTGCAAATGCATAAAGTTTCAGATAGGATCCCAATTGAACAAGTCCATACATCATTCCAGAGAGTTCTGTCAACCAGCCGGCTACAATTTCGCTTTCTGCTTCTGGTAAGTCAAATGGAATTCTTTCTAATTCTGCAAGCATTGTGATAAAGAAGACAATAGCACCAATTGGCAAAAATATAATCCATGGAAAACTAGATTGACTTTCTGTAATTTCAGACAAGTTTAGAGTTCCAGTCAGCATGACAACCCCCAACAGAGATAAGATTAATGGAATTTCAAATGAAACCATTTGGAACAAGGCTCGGATTCCTCCAATGAATGGGAACTTGCTATTTGCAGACCATGCAGAAAGAATAGTAATGATTGGGAAGAAGCCAATTACTGCAAATACTCCAAGTAATCCTAAATCTATGTCTGCAACTACCCAACCAGGAGCAACAGGAATTAATGCAACAAATGCAGCTGCAGTTGCAACAAAGAGTACTGGCGCTGCCCAGAAAATTGGCTTGTCAGCTTTGGCAGGAATAATAATTTCTTTAGAAATTAATTTTAGTCCATCACCCATTAATTGTAAAATACCTTCAAGTTTTCCACAGTAGAAAGGACCAACTCTTAGTTGTAGTTTTGCCATCATCTTTCTTTCAACGAAAATTGTTCCAGCAGCCAATAATGCTGCAAAACCAAATCCGGGAAATGCCATTACTCTAAATATGTCAGTTGTCATGAACGCTTGAATAATCGGAAGAGTACGTGAAGGATCTGCTATCCATGAATATGCAAGGAATGGTGTAAGTAATTCTCCATTAATTACAGGCATTTCAATTACGAATAAGATCATCATAGCTGCTGGAAGGCCAACTAAAACAAATATCATCAAAATCCAGAAAATATTATCAAATAATGATTTGATAAATTCACTTAGTTTGAATTTTGGTGCAATTAGTGACATTTACCTATCTGCCTCCACTGGCCAATAATTAAGACTCCAATAAACTGCTGGCATGTTACCAAGTTTTTCACCCTTGAGAAGATATGGTAATGCAATCAAGTTTCTAAACGAACCAACGCTCAACTTTAATCTGTATGGTTCTGGTTTACCGTCAGAAACAATATAGCAACCTAAAGAGCCTCTACCAGATTCTACACGTTTGTATACTGTATCAAGTCCTTTCCCTTTTGGATTTGGTTTTAGTTTAACTCTAACAGAACCAGACTTTGGCATTTTTTCTAATGCATGTCTAATTATTCTACAACTTTCCATCATGTCAAGCCATGGGACTTTAGATCTTGCATAAGAATCTCCCTCTTTCATCACAATAGTTTCGAAATCTAACTCATCATAGACATCATAAGGCTCCTTCTTTCTTACATCATAATCAATACCACTTGCACGAAGCACAGAACCAGTGGTTCCAAGTCTGATTGCATCTTGTCGTGACAGTACACCAGTATCTTTGGTTCTTGAAATTAGAATTGGATTATCATAAAAGACTGCAGCATATTCTTTGATACGTTTTTCAAAATAATTAACTTGACGTAAACAAACATCCTCAAAGTTTGCGGGTAAGTCATTTCTAACTCCACCAGGAACAAAATGTGAATGTGTAACTCTAGCACCAGTCATTTTTTCCATAAGATCAATTAAGAGTTCACGATCACCTGCAGGCCACATGAACATTGTAGAATGTCCTAAGAATATTCCATAAATTGCAAGCCAATACATTATGTAAATACATCTGTTTATCTCAGCTCCAATAACTCTAAGATACTTTGCACGTTCAGGAACTTCAATACCAACAAGTTCTTCAACTCCTAAGACATATGGATATAGTATATTACATGAATCATGAATTACTGGTCTTTCTAAGTGAGGAATGTTTGTGATATAGTTTCTATATTCTGCCATTTTTTCTTCTCCGCGGTGGACATATCCAGGATCAGGATCACATGCAACAATATAGTCACCATCAATTTGTACAATAAGTCTCATGTGCCCAGAACCGGGATGTTGTGGTCCAACATTGAGAGTCATGATTCTCTCATCAACTTTTTGGAGTGCTAATCCAGGCGGTAACCAATTTGACGATGGTTGGTCTATCTGTGTTTCTGATGATGCTGGTTTGAGATCTCGTGGTAATTCTGTAGTCATCTCTATCTTCCCTTTATTGCAAAGTCCTTTCTAAGTGGCGGTAAGTCTGCCCAATCTTCTGGCAAAAGTAATCTTCTATTATCAGGATGACCTTCAAAGTAAACACCAAACATTTCAAAAATTTCTCTTTCATGAAATTCTACGCTATAAAATACATCTCTAAGAGTAGGAAGTTTAGTTACATCATTTCCAGGTATTGGATTTTCTTCTCGTTGGGCTCTAGTAGATAAAACAAGAAGCTGTCTTGCTAACGAGGGATCTGAGTAAGAGCCTATGTGATAAACAACTGCAATTTCTTGATCTTGTGGATAATCTACACCTGAAACGGATTCTACGTGATCATAGTTTAATCCATCACGGATGAATTCTGCAACATCATGTACATTTTCACGACTAACATTAATTCCAACTCTATCTTTTTTTACAAATGAAACTTCGACTTTATCGCCAAACTTTTTAACGATTTTATCAGAAATGTCTTTCTCAAATTCAGGTAATTCTACTGATTTTTCTTCTGGCTTTTTTACTACAGGTTTAGTTTCGGGTTTATCTTCAGATTTAGTTTCAGGTTTTGTTTCTGTTGCAGGTTTTTCAGAATCAGAACTCATTACACAATCGTCCTAGCCTTCATTCTCTTGATTTTCTCTTGCAGTAAAATACATCCTTGGATGAGAGTTTCAGGTCTAGGTGGGCATCCTGGAACATAGACATCAACTGGAATTACTCCGTCAATTCCTGGAAGTACATTGTACGAATCAAAATACAATCCTCCAGTAATTGCGCAAGCTCCCATAGCAATTACATACTTTGGTTCTGGCATTTGATCATAAACTAATCTGAGACGTGGTGCCATTTTTCTTGTAATAGTTCCTTGAACAACAACTAGATCACATTGTCTAAGTGATCCAAATGCTTCAATGATACCAAATCTTTCAACATCATATCTAGGACTTGATGCTGCACCAAATTCAACACTGCAACAAGCTGTTTCAATGTGGACAGGCCAGAGTGACCAAATTCTACCCCAGTTGATGGCGTAGCCCAATGGTTTACCGATTGCTTTTTCTAAAATGTCTCCTAACTTTCCTACAAAGACATTTGCGTTTTCGGGTGTCATTAAATCTTTAAGCAATCTTATCCCCCATCCTCATAATTGTAATTAATATAAAAAACTACCATATTCTTCGTCTCCCTGATTGATACAGTGCAAATGCCATTGCTCCAAACATTATAGCTAAAAATCCCATCATAGGTAAAGTTGCACTCTTTGGGAGTTCTAAAAGAGCACTTCCCCATGCATACAAGAAAATTGCCATGACATCAAAGACCACAAACATCAGAATGTAAGGATAATACTGCATCATAAAGTGAGTTCGTCCTTCTCCTGATGGGACTTGACCACATTCCATTGGCAAAAATTTAACAGGATTGCTTCGTTTTCTAGGTGAAATCATTCTTGAAATTACTAATGCTGGTGCCATTGCTGCTATGCCAAAGGCAAACATCAATACCACAGTACTGTAATTGCCCGCTAATTCCCCGACCAATTCAGCTATTGACCCTAATTTTTGTATAAAAAGGTATGCTTACTTTTTTCGATCAAACTTTGGAAGAAACGGTTTTTGTAAACTACTTAATAGGATAATGACAAAAAACGATCATGTCGTTAAATATTGGAGATATTGCTCCTGACTTTGAACTTCCGGATACGGAATTGAAGATGCGGACTTTGGATGAATTTAAAGGGGAAAAAATTGTACTATCATTCATAGTTGCTGCAAGTTCTCCAGTTTGTGAAGTCGAGCTGTGTACACTTAGAGATTCTTGGCAAGAGATTTCAGATCTTGGTGCAAAAATAGTAGCAATCAGTAATGATGGACCATTTGCAAATAAAGCATTTGCAGAAAAACACAACTTCAATTTTCCATTGTTAGGAGATTACAACAGTAAAACAATTCGTGATTATGACATATTGATGAAAGATTTACTTCACATTAAAGATTACAATGCTGCAAAACGTTCCGTATTCATAATAATGGAAGATGGAAAGATTGGTTACAAATGGGTTTCAGAAGATCCACTAAAAGAACCAAACTATGAAGAAATTAAAAATTTTCTAAAATAGAAAAATTTTTTATTCTATTTCTGCAATAACGTCGCCTTTGGCAACAGTTACAGTTTCCTTTACTTTAATTGATTTTATAACACCATCTTTGTGTGCTTTAATAGCTACTTGCATTTTCATGGATTCTAAAGTACAAACAACATCACCTTTCTTTACAGAGTCTCCATCAGCAACTGCAATTGATACGACCTTTCCTGGAATTTGGCTTTTCAAAGCTAATTGTGCATTGCCAGTGCCACCTCCACCAGTATTTTTGTAAACAACTTCATCAAAGTGAGCGTGGATGTTTAGAGTAATTGGGACATTATCAATTACAAGATTCATTTCATTTGTAGATTGTTCAAGATATTTTGCTCTGTGATATTTTTGGTCTAAAATAAATTCAATTCCTTTTGAAGTCATATTTAGAATTTTTAATTTATGCTCGTCATCATTAATTTTAATTACATATTCATTATTACCAAGATTTTCTGTTATCTTTCCTTCAAATGATTTTTCAATATCTGGTATTTTATAATCCATAATTCACCAATCCAATTTATTTTTCCAGTTGGAATTACTACTAGAATTTTTTTGTACACGGCTCTTAAAGTATTCAGAATGAATTATTGCAGCAGCTAAAGCTGCTTCACTTTTCTCTTCTTTTTCTTTCTTAAGATCTTCAGTCAATCTGTCAATCATACCATGACGCTTGAGAAAATCAGTGGAAAGTTCTCCATTTTTGTATTCATCGGAATTTAGAATTGTTTTGTAGAGAGGAATTGAAGTTTCTACTCCTTGAATGTAAAAGTCATTTAATGCTGCAAGCATTCTAGTTCTAGATTCTTCAAATGTTTGACCCCATGTAACGAGTTTTGCCATAAGTGAGTCATAAAATGGAGAAACGGTACACCCAGGATATAGGTAAGTATCACATCGAACACTTGGCCCTGCTGGAATTATTACATCGGGAACAGGTCCAGTAGAAGGGGCAAATTCCAAGAATGTATCTTCTGCATTGATTCTACACTCTATTGCATAACCATTCATTTTGAGATCACTTTGTTTGAATGGGATTGGTTCTCCATTTGCAATATCTAATTGCAATTTTACCAAATCTAATCCTGATACAAATTCTGTAATTGGGTGTTCCACTTGTAACCTAGCATTGATTTCAATAAAGTAGAATTCGCCATTATCAGCTCTTAGAAATTCAGCAGTTCCCAAGTTAGTATAGCCAACTGCATCAGCTGCTTTACAAACTAAATCACCCACACGGGCTCTTATTTCTTCATCAACAACAGGTGAAGGAGTTTGTTCAATTAATTTTTGATTTCGTCTTTGAATTGAGCATTCTCTTTCAAAGATGTGAACAGTATTACCATGAGTGTCTCTAGCCATTTGATATTCAATGTGTCTAGTTTTTTCAAGAAATTTTTCTACAAGAATAGCAGATTTCCCTACTGCCGCAATTGATTCTCCTGTAACAGATTCATAGCCTTCACGTAATTCTTTATCATTAGTTACTATTCTAATTCCACGACCGCCACCGCCATAAACTGATTTTAACATAACAGGATAGCCAATTTTATTTGCAATTTTTTCTGCATCATCAGCATCTTTCACCAGACCAGGACTTCCAGGAACAGTTGGAACTTTAGCTTTTAACATTGCAGCTTTACATTTCATTTTATCACCACAAAGATCCATTGAATCTGCAGATGGACCAATGAAATTAATTTTATTTTTTTCACATAGCCTTGCAAAGTCATCGTTTTCAGAAAGAAAGCCATAACCTGGATGAATAGCATCAGTACCAGATGATATCATTACTTCTAGAATTTTTTCTTGATTAAGATATGATTTTGCAGGAGCTGCTTCCCCAATGTGATATGCTTCAGTAGCTTGTTTTACGTGTAAAGAATTGTAATCTTCATCAGAATAAACTGCGACTGTTTTGATTCCAAGTGTTCTACATGTTCTAATCACACGTAAAGCAATTTCTCCTCTGTTTGCGATAAGTACTTTTTCAATCATAGATTGATGTTTCCGTGTTTTCTAGGTAGTTGTTTTTCTCTTTTGTTTTCAAGCATTTCTAGTGCTTTTATTAGCATAGGTCTTGTTTCAGCTGGATCAATTACATTATCAACAGTTCCATGAGATGCAGCAACATAAGGATTTTCAAATTTTTCTGCAAATTCATCAATTAGTTCTTTTTTGAGAGATTCAGGGTCTTCAGCTTTTGCGAGTTCTTTTCTATACATGATTTTTACGGCTGCTTCTCCACCTAGAACTGCACATCTTGCAGTAGGCCATGCATAGTTTATGTCAGTTCTAAGATTTTTACTTCCCATTGCAATGTATGCCCCACCATATGCTTTGCCAATAACTAGTGTGATTCTTGGAACAGTAGCTTCACAAAATGCATAGAGTAGCTTACTTCCATGTCTAATGATTCCATTGTGTTCTTGATTAGAACCAGGCATGTAACCAGGAGTATCTACTAAAGTGATAAGGGGTATGTTAAAGGCATCACAGAATCTGATAAAACGTGCCGCCTTGTTTGATGAATCAATATCAAGTGCGCCTGCAAGATGCATGGGATTGTTTGCAATAAATCCAACAACTCTACCATTCATTCGTCCATAACCAACTACAATATTTGGTGCAAATAATTCATGTACTTCAAAGAATTCATGATTGTCAACAATTGAGTTAATGATGTCTTTCATGTCATAGGGTTGCAAAGGATTTTCTGGAATTATGTTAATAAAATTATGATCTAATCTATTTGGATCATCATCAGTTGTGGTTTTAGGTGGCTCTTCAGTATTATTTTGTGGAAGATATGAAAGTAATTTTTTGACATAATCCATGCACTCGTATTCATTTTGTGCAACAAAATGTGCAACTCCACTTTTTGTACCATGTGTCATTGCTCCACCAAGATCATCAAATGAAATTTCTTCACCTAATACAGTCTTGACTACATCAGGTCCTGTAACAAACATAGTTCCAATCTTGTCAACCATAATTACAAAGTCTGTCATTGCAGGAGAGTATACAGCACCACCTGCTGAAGGACCAATGCTTGCAGTAATTTGTGGAATTACTCCAGAAGCTAATTGATTGTAATAAAAGATATCTGCAAATCCATCTAGACTCATAATTCCTTCTTGAATTCTAGCACCACCAGAATCCATTATTCCAATAATTGGGCATCCTGTTTTAAGTGCATGCTCCGTAAGTTTTGTAATTTTTTTAGCTCCCATCTTACTTAGGGTTCCACCAAGTAAAGTAAAGTCATAAGCAAAGACAAAGATTTGTCTACCATTTACTGTTCCGTAACCACAAACTACGCCATCTGTAAAGAATTTCTTTTTCTGCATATCATATTCATGATAATGGTGAGTGACTAATGGATCTATTTCAGTAAAAGTACCTTCATCAAGTAAAAGATTGATTCTTTCGCGAGCAGTTAATTTACCCTTATCATGCTGAGCCTTGATTCTGTCTTGGCCCCCTCCTTGTAATGCTGTGTTATTCTTTTTAGTATAATCATCAATCTTTTCAGAATGCATAACAGTGATCTAAAGCATGAGGGTTTCCTATATTAATTTAATTTGGTAATAGAGACATTATCAAATTTTTATGAAAATTCAAGGAGTGTTGTTCATTTTAGAAATTCAGGAGTTAATAATTAGGAATTTCTTTTTTACTGATTTTTGGTAAGAACTAAAAGCATCTTTTTCCTCACTGCATTTTTTACAGATACATAATTGAGATACGTTTGGAATATCACAATTTTCCTGAAATTCACATTGAGGGCAACCAGCAGAAGCACCACATACTGCGCATAGTAATTCATTAATTTCAGCACATTTTTCATGTTTTACACCTAATCCTTTTGCCCACAATCCAATTTCATTGACTTCGATTTTTTCATTACATACTATACAAGTTCCTGAAAACTTCATAGGAATTTTTCTCCAGCTCATTAGATTAGTTCAATCTCCTTTTCGATAATATCACCAAAAGTTTCTTCTATTTCTAATTCAAGGGTTTTATTTTTAATGCAAAATAAAACATATGGCAAACAAAGTGTTACAAAAGCACTAGAAGACAAATGTAATTTTTTTGCCATAACAGATGACAATGACTTAATTTTCTTGCCATCCCAACGAATTCTATTAAGTAAAGGCCACGAAAGATTGTATTGTGAATATCTAATTCTATCATCATTTTGATATAATTCTATCAAAACGTCATTGAGATAACGTAAAAGTCTCCAATTCTGAGTTTTCATAATCTTGCCATAAAGCATGTCAGCATTTGAGATAATTTCTAGATATTTTGCAAGCGCTGTATTATCTAGATTGCTGGTTATGATACTAGAATAGAATGCGTCAATCTTTTTTCTTGGATCAATTTGCATGGAATACAAAACACCTCTAGCTTCTTCAATTGAATTTGCTTTAAAGAATGCATTTACTCCATCTTCAACATTAATACTCTCAAAAGATGTTTCAGTTTGAGGATTAAATCCAGTAACTAAAGACTGAGTTAGATTAATCATAGAACGGATATCGCCACGAGATTTGTCAATAACTTTGATTAAAGATCCAGGACTTAGTTTTGCACTTTCTTTTTTTAGAATATTTTCAAGATAGACTCTCAAGAGACGAGGGGGAAGCCTTTTGAAGTAGATTGTTTTAACCACTTTTTTGATACTTTTCATTTTGTCTAAGGTATCATCGTTTGCAGCAAGAACAATAGATACTGTAGGTTCTTTTAGAATGTCAACAAGAGCTGCAGCACCGCCATAATCACCACGACCATGAATGCCATCTACCTCATCGACAAATATCATTGGAGTTCCTAAAACACTCACATTACCTAAAACAGGTGTAAGAATTTCATTAATTCTAGATTTACTTCTAACGTCACTGGCATTAAGTCCAATCATATCATATCCAAATTGTTTTGCTAGGAGATAGGCCATAGTGGTTTTTCCAATTCCAGGAGGTCCAACTAGAAGAAGTGGTTTTGTTCCTTTCTTCCATTTTGCAAACCATTCCATTATAGCAGCACGAGATTCTTCGTTTCCCACCATATCAGAAATAATCTGAGGTCGATGTTTTTCAGACCACATCAATTCTATCACTTTGGAAGTTTGGATTCAAACTCTGACCATTTGTTGGCTTTTAGTAATTGATTGTACCAATATTGATTATAATGTTCCACGGTCAAAAACAAAAATTCTAAAAATTCTTTGTGGGAGAATTTTTCAGGTAACATTTCTAGAGTAAGACGAGCATCTTGTAAATACAGATTACTTTTTTCTAAAGTGACTTCAAATCCTTTTTTCACATCATTTGCCAATAATGAATAGTAAAGTGGCCAAGAAGGTATTTTTACAAATCCATTCTTAATAGAGTCTTCAATTTCGTTTCCACATCCAACGCCTTCTGCAGCTCTTGCCATGCCTAAATAGAAAATTTCACCCAATGGTCTTTCTGCTAAAGCCATGTTTCTACCAGCAGTTCCCATAACTGCTCGATATTTTTTGTAAGACAGTGTCATTTCTTCTTCAGTAATTTCAGTTGGTTTTGATTTTAATTTCTCATCAAGATATTGTCCCACTCTAGCATCTTTGAATCCTTCTTCAAATTCTTTTAGTACTTGTTCACCACCCTTTGAAATTTTATCTCGAGCTAATTTTAAGATGTATGGATTCATTAGTTTGTAATCATCAAGAAATTCTAAATCTTCATCTTTATCTACAATTCTATCCATTGGTTCACTCAGATCAATTGCTAAGATATGTCCCTCAACCATATCCTGTTTTAATTGAGGATCATTTCTTTCAGCATATTCTGCTGCACCATCAAATAACGCATTAAAAACAGGAAAGGTCATTTTTACAAAATTTGAATTTAAAATTCGAAGTACTCTATCTTTTAGTACATCAGGGCTTTCTAATTTTGATTTTATAGGCTCAATTTCAGATGCGTTTAGTATTATTTCAGTTGAACCTACTTCATCACCGAATGCTTGCTGAGTAGAATTTGGGTTAGTATCGGATTTTATTTCATTTAGAAGACCCTGTGCAAATCTTTCTGCAAAGTTTGGAAATTCTTTTTCTGTTTCTTCCTTATATTTTTTAAATAATTTGTAACCTTTTGATTTGAACAAACCTTGTTTCAATATTTGCTTTCCAGGTTTTGTGCTCATCAAAGCTTCTTTACTTACAACAGATTGATCTTTGCCACTCACAAACGTAAACTTCTTTATTGTTATTTATGCTTTCAAAACAAATGTTTACTTGACTTAAATTACGAAATACTGAATATTCATTATGGAAGTAATAGAAATTCTTCGTGAAGCTTCAAATAGAATTTATGAAAATGTAAAAGATCTTGCCGGCACTGAACATGCTGCAGGAGATTTTGGTAGAGGTGCAGGAGGAGACATTTCACGGAACATAGACATTGTTGCTGAAAAAACAGTTTTAGATTATCTTAAAGAAATTAATTTTGAATGTGTTGTTTTAGGTGAAGAGTGTGGAAGAGTAGAACTATCAGATAATCCTAAAGGATACATCATTATGGATGCAATAGATGGTTCTGCTAATGCTGTACGTGGTGTTCCTTTTTTCTGCAGCTCATTGGCGTTTGCAACTGATAACAAACTTAGCTCAATTACAGACGGAGTTATTACAAATCTGGTAAATGGAGAAATGTATTGGGCTTCAAAAAATAAAGGTTCATTTTTCAATGAAGAACAAATCAAAGTCCATGATAGTGATCCGATCTACAAAATAGTTGGCATTAACATATCTGGGGCAACAGCAGACTTGACGAAACGATTACATCCAATATTTGAAAATCATAATCACACAAGACATTTTGGTGCAAATGCCCTAGAAATGGCATTATTTGCGAGAGGATTAATGGATATTTTTATTGATTTGAGAGACAAAATCAGAATTCAAGACATTGCTGCAGGATATCTAATTGTAAGAGAAGCAGGAGGATTACTGTTAGATGCAGATTTGAACCCACTTGATGCTGATCTAAGTTATGATACAAGAGTTTCTTTTATTGCAGCTGCAAATCAAAAAATTCTTGATGAAATAATGTTGCAGATCAACCCGTGAATAGGTTACAATAATAAATTAAATTATTACAAGTGATTTCATAATTTTTTATACTTTAGAACAATAACCGAACTTTTTGAATGAAATTATAAAAGAAATATTTTTATCTAAAGTCGGAGAAAAACTTGTTGTATGGTATCTGAGATGAAGGCAAAGGTCACTTATATGGAAATGATAAAAGAAGATCTTGCAATTATACGATTAGTTCCAGAAAATGGAATGCCACAATACAGAACTGGTCAATTTCTAACAATTGGTCTCCCAATACCAGCAGAAAAAAAGATAGTTAGAAGAGCATATTCAATTGCA
Organism: Candidatus Nitrosopumilus sp.; assembly: GCA_965247045.1. Taxonomy (GTDB): domain Archaea; phylum Thermoproteota; class Nitrososphaeria; order Nitrososphaerales; family Nitrosopumilaceae; genus Nitrosopumilus. The sequence continues at coordinate 141,899 of CBDFGF010000005.1, read as the reverse complement.
TCACATGCAAAGAATAGAGATTATTTTGAATTTGTAATTAGATGGGTAAGAAAACCACTTCCCGGTCGTGTAACAACTGAATTATTTTATCTAAGTGTTGGTGATGAAGTACTTCTAGGAAACCCTACAGGAGCTGCATTACAAATTAGTGAAAAGTTACCGAACGGAGAAAAAGACAATAGAAGAGTAATTTGTGTTGGTGGTGGAACAGGATTAGCACCATTTATTGCATTTGCAAAACATTTCCATGATACTAATGACAAAAGAGAAGTAATTATTTTGCACGGAGCTAGTTATATTGATGAATTAAGTTACAAACGACTTTTGACAGATTTGGACGATGAAAGCGAGAAAAGAGGAAGGGACCAATGGAACTTTAGATATAGAGCAGCTATTAGTAGACCTAAAGAATTCTATAACAGATCTTGGTCTGGCCATGTAGGCAGAGTAGAATCATTTTTTAAGCCTGATAAAAAAACCGGTTTATCGCCAATGGATGAAATGGTAGGAGAAGAAATTACACCAGACAATACAATTGTCTACATCTGTGGATATCAAGGTACTATTGATGGAGTAATCGAATCTCTTGGTTCAAGAGGTTTTGTTACCGAACATGAGAAAAATCCTGACGGAAGCTTTGGAATTAAGTTTGAATCCTATGGATAGGAATATTTTTCAAAAAAATAATTAATTTTCATTTTTAGGATCAGAAAACGAACTCTTATCAGATAAGCATATCCGTGGATTTTTATATCCAAGTATTTTTTGTAAAATATGGCAAAACTCAAGTGTGGAGATTACGGTTTTGAGTGTGATTTTATAGCAGAAGGGGAGATGGAAAAAGTTATTGAGGATTTTAGAAAACACACTGATGATGTGCATGGGATAGACTATTCTAAGGAAGCCGTAATGCAGTTTCTCTTAAGAAAACAAGGCATTTAAGAGAATTAAGCATCAAATTTTTTCATTGTTGCAGATAAAATAGGAACTTCTTTTGTAATAATTTTTTCGACTGCAGGAATAATGCTTGCTCTAGCTTTAACACTTTCTTCATAAATTTCGTAAATTTGATCTCTAAACAATAATTTAATTCCAGGAAGTGCAGTAATTCCTTCTTCAACAGTTCTAGGATCTGATAAATCTAAAATTAGTGTACCTTTTTTCTTTTCTTCCATAATCAATCGGATTCTATCATAGGTGATTAAGAAATAATCACATGTTGTTGCAACAAAGATAATATCATATTTATCAAAACCAGCTAAAACCTCATTAAAGTCAACAGGGTTACCACTCAAGAGTGTTGTAAATCCAGTTGCACGGTCAATTGTTCTACTCGTGACATCAAAGTTAATGTCTTTTTTCTTCAAAGTTTTTGCAACCATAGCAGCAGGCTCACCAGTACCAATAAGTAATACTTTTTTCTTGGCATCAAGTCCTGCTTTCTCATCTACAAGTTTTATTGCAACATCACCAAGAGAGATAACTTCCTTTGCAATTCCAGTGGTATCTCTCATTCTGAGAGATAATCTAATTACGCTTTCAAATAATTTATTAAGAATTTTACCAGAGACACCTGCACTCTTTGCCTTAGCTAATGACAACACAATCTCGTCAAATATTTCTTGTTTTCCTAGTACAGGAGAATCTAATCCAGATGCTAAACGTAATAGATGAAGATATACATCATCGCCTTTGTATACTTCAAGAGTTTGATCAAAATGATCAATATCATTCTGATCCAAAGAAGACAAAGGTATCCAAGTATCTTTAATTTGATTTAACACAAGAGTTTTTCCTTCAGGTCTTCGTGCATCAGGAGAATCAGAAGTTTCAACATTACTTACTAAAAAGATTTCAACTCTACTTGCTGTTTGAATAATGATACATTCATCAACACCAGAAATTTTTTTGAATTCCTCAGATGCCGCAATTACATCTTTGAAAGTAAATTTTGATAATGCATGTAGAGGTACATTTTTGAAAGTTACTCTTGCATTCATTACATCAAAACTTACTTTACTCAAACCACCACCATTAAGATTTTATCCTTTCTCGTCCACCTTTTGCAGTTCGGAAAACATTCATTCCAATGAAAAAATTTTCATGTAATGATTTTAAATAAATGATATCATTCTTAGCGTTTTGGATTTGTTTTTCAGTAGCTTCTGGATCATTTTTTAATTTTTCAAGTCTTTGATTTGCTTCCTTTAAAAATTCATCGATTCCGCGTTCATAATTTGAAACACCAGCAAACTCAGGACTAAGAACGTGTTCAGGAATATAATTAGGAGTTACATCTTGGAACTTTTCAGCCTTTCTTGTAATAGATTCCTGCTCTTCTGCTGAAAGGATAGGTCGTGGGAATCGGTCTTTCTTGTCTAACCAAAATTCTGGTTCGCCCATCTCTCGTCTGAAGATTTCCTCACCTTGTCTCTTAAACGTGTGAGTAGGGCCCTTTGCTTCGTCTTCTTTTACTTCATCAGCAATTGCCTTGTATTCTGCTTCTGCTGCAGCTTCTGCTTTTTCTTTTGTAGCTGCTACTTTTGCAATAGCTTTTTGTAGCGCAATTTCTGCTTTTTCAGCTGCTTTAGCTGCTGCTCCTGCTTTACCTGCTGCATCGACTACCACTTTGGCATCTTTTGTAGATTTACCTTTTGTAGTTTTTTCTGTAGATGGTTTTTCTGATGATGAATCTTGTGTAGATTTTTCTTCTACTTTAGATTCTTCTTTCTCCTCAGACATCAAAATTTACTATTGTTGCCTGAATTTTAATATTCTTGTATGAGAAATCATTCATCATTTCTTTTTTGAACAATAATATCTGCAAATATCATTCTGATCGGTAGTAAAATGATTTTTAGCTAACTAAATTTTGTAAAAATTATGGCGCCCTCGGCGGGATTTGAACACGCGTCTCAGCCGTGACAGGGCCGAATTCTAGACCGGGCTATACTACAAGGGCACAAGTACTTTGAATCAAATTGCCAGATTAAAAGTTTCTGTCACAACAAAAAATTTTGTAAAAGACTAAATTATACACGCAAAGCATTTTTCATGAGGGTCTATGGCGCAGCCAGGTAGCGCACCGGACTTTTAATCCGGTTGTCGAGGGTCCGAATCCCTCTAGACCCACCTTTAATTTTAATTAGTATCAGATATTTTTTAAATCTGCAAGATTGTATTCAATGAAAATACAATTCTCAAAAATAAATAGAAATTACAGTTTTCTTAATAGAGTGAATCTAGCTTTATCAGGTTCTATATCTTCATGCATATCTACATCACTCACAATTTTTACCTTATGGTTTACCCATCTTTTGTACATGTTACGAAATTTGTGATTTTCATCAATCTGTTTTTCTGTTTCTTCAAATTTTTCACAATTCATTATGTATTTTCCTGCTACTCTATACATCTCTGCAACTCCTTTTTCTAATGTATCATCATCCAAATAATTCAATAATTGATGCGTAAAAACAAAGTCTATCGAAGAATCTTCAAATGGCAAATCAGTAATTGCTCCTTTCTTAAAATTTACAATAGGAAGTTTCTTTTTTGCTATATCCAAAGCATTATCGTTTAGGTCGATTCCATGAATTTGGAATGTATCAGGAAATAATCTCAAGTCGATTCCAGTTCCACATCCAATCTCTAGAACACTTGTGCAACGCAAAGAAGTAGCCAAATCCCTTGTATATTTTGCAAATTCTTCATTGTATCTTACTTCATTCTCATCTGCATATTTATCCCAAAATTCCTTGTTGTAACTCATATAGAATTTTTCAAACATAGCTGTATTTGATACTAATTGTTTAGTGTTGACACTTGCATGGAACAAGTTTTGTATCAAAAGTACAATCATCTGGGCCATCTGATTTTCCATGTGTTGGAATCTCCTTCATACAGTCTTCATGACGCCCTTTTCTGCAAAACCAGCAGATTTCCTGAGTATCATCTGTAGCACATGAATCCATAATCTCTAATCATTTTTGTGGGTAAAAAACTTCGTGGAAAATTAGATAAATGTCAACCATGGCAAGAATCTTTCATCTTTATCCATAGCTACATTGGTAAATGATTTTTGTAATGCTTTTGTAATTTTGCCCATCTTGCCATTTCCAATCTTTACTTTGTCTACCTGCGTTACTGACTTTACCTCAGCAGCAGTTCCTGTCATGAAAATTTCATCAGCTGTATAGAGATCATCTCTTTCTAGATCTTGCTCAATTACAAAGCCACCGTTTTCTTCAATAATTTGGATAACACTGTCTCTTGTAATTCCTTCTAGTAATCCTGCTGAAAGAGGCGGTGTTTGAATAATATCATCTTTAACAATAAAGATATTTTCAGCACTTCCTTCTGCAACTTTTCCAGAATAATTTAACATAATTGCCTCATCATACCCATTCTCTAATGCCTCAACTCTTGCAAGTGCTGCATTTGAATAATTTGCTGCTGCTTTTGCTTGCATTGGTTGAGATCTTGAATCAATTTTTATCCAACTTGATACTTTGCATTTTGCTCCAGAGAATTTACCTGCTTTTGATTCTCCCATCTTCCATGCCCAACATGCAATTGAAATGTCTACTTTGTTTTGAGTAGGAGTTAATCCCATCGTCCCATAACCGTAATATGCTAGTGGTCTAATGTAACATTCTTTGAGTCCACTAGACTTTGTAGTTTTTACTATAGCATCTGAAATTTCTTTTTTTGAGAATTGCATTTTCATTGAATACAATTTTGCAGATTTGAAGAATCTATCAACATGTTCTGGTAATCTAAATATCGCAGAACCGTTTGGAGTGTTATAGCATCTAATTCCCTCAAAAACTGATGTTGAATAATGTAATGCGTGAGTTAGTACGTGAACTTTGGCATCTTTGAATGGTACTAGCTTTCCATTCATCCATATTTTGCCAATCTCTTTCATAGGAGAGAGAAAAAACTCTGCTAATTTAAAGAATTATTTTTTAATCTAGTTTTTCAAAATTTGGAAACTACATATCAGACAAATGACAAATTCTAGTATGGAATGGATTTTGGGTTTTTCTGCAATCGTTCTTCTTATAGTAGGCTTGGTTGGCCAAGCATTTGAAATGAGAAAAATTCGCTTGACTACATACAAAGATGGAGAATTAGCCTCAGCAAATGTTTTCATGAATATGAAGAACTTCAAGTGGTATGCATTAATTGGGATTGGAATAATTCTTTGGTATGCAGCTGAGCGTATGTAATCTGATCTATATAGATCAGCTCTAAATACTAGAAAATTCAATATAAAGTATCGCGTGTTTTGGGTAACGCCGGACTGAATCTAGATAATGGTCCAAGAACAAACCCATGATGGCGTTTACGGTGAAAGCCCGTAATGCCACTCTTTTCATTAAACAAAATTAATTTTTGAAATCTCTTCATGTATTGCATTAACGGCTTTGCTTATGTTATCTTCTGCATCTTCTATAACAATAATTATCCGTGAAGTTTCTTCTTGTGCATCCATATTTAAAATGTTTAATCCTGACTCACCAATCTTTGTACTAGTTCTTGAAGCAACTTGTTGAACCCTCCACATTTCATCGCCAATTAATGTAATTACTCCTCTGTTGTATGTAATTGTAGCAAGAGAATCAAATCCCAACAAATATTTTTCATTTCTTTTAACATAATCCCCATCTAAGAACAATATTCTAGAAAACTCAATTCCATCTTTTGTAAATGGTGATAAAATTATAAACTCACTGTAACGTCTGTCTTTTTCTAACGATGTTAACAATTTTTGAATACAACTTGTTTCAATTCTGAAAATTGCACAATTTTCTTTTCCTGTAACTATCTTAATTGGGTGTCCCTTTTGTTCATCTAATGCTCTCTTTATTGTGGTTACTTTTTCTGGATTTTTCATATTTGTAACAGTAATTGGTATATCTACTCCATTTTCTACAATTTCTTTTATTGCAATGGGATCCAAAATTTTCATTCCAAACATTCCTGCTAATCTTGCTTCATTGTATGACAATTGAATTACTTCACTTAATCCTGATCTAACAATTTTTGGATCTGCAGAAACTACTGAACTATCTTTTTCAAAGTCTATACTGGTTTCATATTTTTTATGAAATAATATTCCTAGATCTGCAGCAGTTCTATCTGAGCCTCCTCGCTCATAGGTAGTTGTAACATTATCCACTGTTTTTCCAATAAATCCACCAATTGTAACTACTTCATTTTTTTCTACCAATTCTGCTGTTTTACCCATTTTTTCCCTGGATTCTGATGTGAGAAAATTTGTTGATTCTATGTTGTTATCTGTGATAATTGGCCAATCATCAGATCCTACAGCATCTGCCTTTATGCCATCACTTCTTAGAACATGGTTCATCACATGAGACATCAAGATCTCCCCTGAGAATGCCAATGCCCTTGAACGTATCTCATCTGCAAATTCTTTGTTCACAAATGCCTCATCCAGTACTTTTTGTGCCTTTTCTAGATGTGAATCAATAGTATTTCTACAGTCTTTTTTATTTTCTGAATTTACCATTTCCAGAATTTTTTGATAAGTTGATTTTACAATATCTAATGATGGATTAATTCCACTCTCTGCATTTCTGCCTTGCTCTAAAATCACATCCGTAAGAGAACGCATTTTTCCATTATGCATTGTTAATGGAGCTGAAAAAACAGCAATCACTTTGGAATCTTTTTTCAAATCATTAATTCGTTTAACAATTTCTGGAATAGATGCTCCATCTTGACCTATTGCACTTCCACCAAATTTGACTACTACTAGCTTTGTCATGGTACTTTAACAAAATTCAATGACTATCTATTAAGCATTTGATCGTCAATTCGTCAATTTTCTAATAATATTTGATGCATTTTTTGCACCATCGGTATTTACTCGATTCCTCTTTTGCTCAAGTTTTTCTAAAATTAACACATCAAGCCTTTTGATATCATCGAAAACAAATCCTTCCTCTCTTGCATTATCTTCTTGTTCAAAATGACTCTTTATGGGGATGAATATTGCGGGGGTTCCATAGGCGTTAGCCTCATCTATGGTTGATTTTCCAGCCAGGGAAATTATTAAATCCGCAGCAAAAATCAACTCGTGTAAATTATCAACAAATCCTAAATTTCTGACATCTTCAAATTTTTTACTAATTGCTGGACCTGATACTAGAACAACTTCGATGTCTTGATTGATTTTTGAAATAGACTTTAATGCTTTTTCAATAAGAAATAGCCCTACATCCGTTCCTCCAATTGAAATAACTATTGTCTTTTTATTAAATGAGAATTCTTTTCGTAGTTCTTCTCTTGAAAAGTTTGTTTGTCTAACTATTGGTCCTACTTTTTTGATGTTTTCTTGATCATTTCCATTTTCAGGAAGAATAACTATATCACATTTTTTTATAATTTCTTGCATTGACTTATTCATCTTTTTTTCAATAAATGATGCTAATCCCTTAGTGAATCTAGTCTCAAAAACATCTGTGATGAGTACAGTTGGAATCTTCATTTTTTGTGCAACAGTTAATGATGCAAAATCCTCATCACTAATCACTAAATTTGGATTATCTTCTTGAAGAATCTTTTGTGAAATTTTTTTACAATCTTTATAGTATTGATAATAATTCCATAACCATTTTGCTGGACTCTTTAATGTGCCATTTTCAACAATAAATGAAGGTGGATTGTATACATCTTGTACTTTGAAATCTAAATTTTTTAGAATTTTTGCAGCTCCGCTACCTGATACAAAGTTTGTTGAAATATTTTCAAAATTATCTGCAATTGCAATATCTCGAGTGACATGACCCAATCCAATTGGACTAGAAAAAAAATCAAAAACATTCATGAATTTCTTAATTTTTTATCAAATTTCTAGATTCTCCTTTGTCTCAAAGTTTAAATGGATTTCAGGAAGGTAGGTTTCTGGGCTCATAGTCCAGGTCGGTTATGACGTCGCCCTTACACGGCGAAGATCCGGGGTTCAAATCCCCGTGGGCCCATCTTATTTTAGTGACTGAAATAGACCCACATATTACAAAGTATATGAGACTTGGGCATAATGATTTACAAAAATAAATTCAAATTATCTTCAACAGCAAAGCATTCTCTTTACAATTCTTGGATTCTCATTACCCGCAACACAGTTGTAGTACACTGCAAGCTGGTACACCAAGACACAAACCAGAGCAAATGATTTTACATTGACAAGTCCTCTTACTGGCAATATCCTTATGTTGAATATGTCTTTAACAATCTCAAATAACGGCTCGATTGACACCTTTCTCTGAGAGTACAACTCTTGACCTTCTTTGGAATCATAAAACTCTGCCAGCTTTATTCTGTCTGGCGGCGTAGATGGATATACTTTGACTGGACAGATCAGTCTCAGATTTTTCTCATTGCTGCAATGGTACAGGTTGCCATCATCATACGCAGGATCTGCCAATATGTTTTGGAACAGCCCTGCAAGTGAATCAACTAGTGTACCATACGGTTTGCCGTCATGAGCATTTGCAGTGCTGATACAGGCAGACAGTGGAACTATCAGTTTGCCAGTGGAACAACTCATGTGCAGTTTGTATCCAAATGTCCAGCCCCTTGATTTGGAATAACCCCACTTGGCATCAGTATCAATTCCTGCAATTGGAAGACGATTTTGTTTGATGTCAGATTTGTGCCATACTGGGCCTGCGGCTTGCAGCATTGTGCTATCAACTGATGCAGATGTATCATCTACTAATCCTTCTGAGACAAACAGATTTCCCATGTTGTTGATGATGGTGCTGTGTTTCCTAACATGTTTTTTCGTTAAGATATACCGAAAATCATTACATTAGGATCAAAAATTAACAGTTGTTTTTACTCAAATATTCTTAACTATGACAGAATTAGGTAAAAATTCATAGTTAGGAAACAAAGCATCAGATGACAAAAAATCAAACTGTTCTAGGCCAATCCCAGTAAATGACTGGAATGACCTTGGCTTTCTGGCTAGTTTCTTGTATGTTAGCATGAAATAACGAGGATGTTCTCAGCTTTGGATCTTGCTGTGAGTGAATTTGCATGCTTTGATCAAATTGTGTCAATTACGCAAGAGGTCTATTATGTTGGTTTGATGATTAAGAATCTTAAAGACAAGAGAACTTTACTTGAAAAAGACATTGAAGAAGAATCAGTAGATATTAAGAATCTTAAAGAAAAACTACAGAAAGTTAGTGAATACATAGAAGAGGAAAATAGAGGAATCAAGGAGCTTTCAATTAAGAGAAAGCAAGTAGAAAATGAAGCTGATGAAGTAGGTACAATCATCAATACGTTAAGAGACAGGCTCTCAGGAATTGATAGAATTATTGGTGATGAAGGTAATAGAGTTAAGAGAATTAAAGAATCTAGAGAATCTCTAGAAGATTAAAATTTTTAGAATTAGAGAAATTTAGCAGTAGATGTTTCTTGAGTATTTGTTGGAACTGAAGGGAACATTTGGCCTACAGAACTTTCTGCAACAGCAGCAGCCTCTTTTAGAATATTTTCAGATTCTGCGTTAGTAGTTTCATCAACTCCAAATGCTGCATCACCTGAGAAACTTTCTGTCATAAAGCCTCCAAGCATTTCTGCCATTTGACCAATTTCTTGCTCAGCCCCAGGCATTATTTTTCCAAGAGATGATTTTAGATTCTTCATCAAACCCATTGTTGGCATGATTGCGACTACAGTGTCTCCAAGATCACTGCAAGTAGTTAGGCGTAATTCAATTTGTTCTAATGCTATTCTAGCACTACTCAAAATTTTTGTAACTTTTCTAATCTCTGCTAACTCATTACCAAGAACCTTGCTGGTTTGGGTATCATGTTTTTGTGTTGCCTCTACAATTCTTTGAAATAATTTTGCATCGCGTTCTTGTAAGTTTGTTAGCATCGAGTCTAATTTGCTAATTTGGAATTGTAATTTTTTAATTGCATTCGAAATTCTTGGTTTTAGTGACCCTTTAGGCTTGATAGAATCATTAATTTTTTCAGTAATACCTGGTTTTGGTTGTTTTAACCATTTGCTATGTAAATTAGACATTGAACATAATTTTAGAGAATGTACTTAATTTCAGGGGTGAATATTGATTTACAGTTGATAAAATTTCACTAACAAAAAGTAAACGATGGTGCTGTGTTTCCTAACATGACTAGTTTATCCAACTAATTCTACCAATCAAGGTTTGGATCAGAACATTTTGTATGATTCCATGAATAGAAATTGGAAAAAATACAACACATCACTAGTTAGACGTGGGGAAATCATGCTGTCTTTTGATGCCATGGAACAATGGAGTACAGAACTAAAAGAGATGAACCACAAAAAGGAAGGACGTCAGTATATCTATCCTGAATCATTCATGGAGGCACTAGGGTGCTGTCATCTCTATTTGCATCTGCCATTCAGACAAACTGAAGGTTTGATAAAATCACACCTGAAAGAAAAATCAAAAACACCAACATATTCTGCAATCTGGAAGCGTGTCAGCAAACTCGATATCAAGATGAATCCAAAACTGGGAGAAGACATCGTCATTGCAATTGACAGTACAGGAGTCAAGGTTGCAGACAGGGGAGAATGGATGAGACAGAAATGGCAAAAAAGAAGAGGATTCTTGAAGATTCATGTGGCAGTAGATGTAAAATCAAAACAAATTACAGGTTTAGAGATTACAGATGACAAGTCACATGATTCCAAATGTTTCGTATCTCTGGTAGAACAATCAAAACAGTTTGGAAATGTAACTAAAACCCTTGCTGATGGTGCATATGACACAAAAAGTGATTTTTCATATTTGTATCATGAAAATATCACTGCAGGAATCAAGACAAGAAAGAACTCATCAGTTAACACTGACTGTTATCCAAGAAGAAAAACTGTATTGGCTCAAATTTTTAATTATGAATTATGGAAGCATAGCGTAAGCTATGGGGACAGATGGATTGTTGAATCAGTGTTTTCTGCATTCAAGCGAATGTTTGGTGAACATGTAACATCGCACAAAAGAGAGAATATGATTCATGAACTGAAAATGAAAGTTTGTTTGTATAACAAGATGATTGTAATGCAATAGAATAATCAAAAATTGATTGTTCAATTAAAGGATGTTAATGATTTTTGCAGTTAGGAAACAAAGCAGTTTTGAGACAAGTTTGTTCAGAAATTATGATATGAAATAATGTGTCAGAACCCTGCTGGTGGATTTTGGTGATCTCAGGATAATTTGGTTTGAGATGAATTATTTCCAATTACCAGCGAAAAGATTATAATTAAAAAATTATTTTGCATTTAATTCTATGCTATTCTTTCTCATAATCATGTTGATTTTTAGATATTTTGTGGAATATGATAATTTGACTCGTCTACTGTTCGGACACCGCCTAAAATGGGATAATTTTTATATTTTTGTGCGTAAAAGGCATGCCGCAAACCAATATCAAATACTATATAATAAAATATTATACCCAATACAATGACTACAAAAAAAGAATTAGTGTCTATGCTATTGCATCTGTAGTAGCTGTAATGGCTTCTATAGGAATGGTATATTCACTAACTTCAACACAAGACACACATGACATACGAATTCAAGAACCTCCAGCTCCAGACGGATATTCGCCACATCTTCAAACAATTAGAAGTGGAACTCCAACTCTAGAATCTATTGAAATTGAAAATCCCCGATTAGATAATTTAGATTTTCAAGAGTTGAACAAAAATGAATTACCATATATTTGGAGAGCAATTAACACTGGTGCAACATTCCTATCTGACAAGGAACTAGAAGACTACTTTACAAATGTAGAAGAACCAAGACATAGATTCACAATCACAGATGAAAAAGGTAATGTAAAATATTACAGATTATCTTACGCATCTCCACCATTAGATTATGAATCACATTGGTTCAAATCATTAGAGTTTGCTGAAGAAAGATCAATTGCTTTTAGAGCAGCTGATAAATCTTCAGAAGACAAAATGAGTACTGTAGTTGATAGACCTTATAGATGGGTACAAGTAGATGACCAAACTGCATTAGATCTAAAACAAAAATTAGATCGTGAAGGTTCATTTTACTCTGCTGCAACAAGTGATAGAGGTTCTATAGAAATTCAACTTCAATATCTTGGTCCATACTCTGATTACATGAGTAATGAAGACTTCACAGCTATACTGACGAGCGAAAGTCTTTTACATAAATTATTTTGATCGCAGCACTATTTGATCACCACACCCAACACTGTACATGGACGAAGACGAGCAAAACCTGTTGATACAGGCCTACAAGAAGGAGAGAGAGGAGCCATAAAGGAAAGAATCCACATCGTGTGCATGATCAAGATCAACGGACTGACAGTCACAGAGACGGCAATACAACACTACTGCGATCCGCACACGGTCGCAAGTTGGGTTCAACGCTATGACAAGGAAGGTCTTGCAGGCCTGAAAGACAGGCCCGTTCTGGCAGGCCGCCAAAAGTAAAGGCAGAAAAGATTGCAGAGATCCTGTCCAAAACAGACAACATCACGACACCAAAACAGCTCAGAGAAGACATTCGCAAAAAGTACGGTGTAAAATACCACATGACCCATGTCAGAAAGACAATGCACAAGTTTGGCATGTCTGCCAAGACAGCCAAGAGTGTTCACATCAACAGGGCAGAAATCCAAAAGATTAGAAAGTGGCAGCGCAACGCCAAAAGGCGCATTTCACGCCTCAAATCGAAGGGTTTTGCAACCATGGTCTTTGACGAGGCAATATTCATCGATGATCCCGTAAAGGGCGTAAAATACTGGTCGCCAAAGGGAGAATCAATCGTAACGACATACAGGGGCAGACATGGCAAGATAGTGGCATGCGGCTCTATTGCAACAGACGGCAGACAGTTCTTTAGAACCTATGACAGGTTTGACAAGGAGACAGTCCTGCGGTATCTCAAGGACCTGGTCAGGCATTTTGGAAAGGCAACCGTAATCATGGACAACGCGCCGCAGCACAAGGCAGGCATTCTCAAAGAGTTTCTAAATAAAAATCCAAATGTAAAGGTCATATGGCTGCCAACTGCAACGCCTGAGCTCAGCGTGGTCGAAAAGTACTGGCACCAGTCAAAGCGTGATGTTCTAGTCTCTGAATACTATGCCACAGTTGTGCACATGCATCGCGCAGTCTCAGAGTATTTCAGAACCGCGCGTCCCAAGCTTGATGCAATGAAGTTCATCTGTAGAAAGTCCCTGCCGGTAAAAAACTTTTGATTGACAGTATATGCTTTCACAATTAAGTGAAGAGGAAAAAGATCACCATGAATAATAGAAATAGGTGATTGGGTATCTACTGCCCCTAGATAATTATTGGATAGTCAACGATAGCTAACAATGGATTTTGCATCATTTGCAAAGATAATCTCTGATGAATCAGCATTGATACAATTCCTAGAATCAAAACATACTAAGAATCTTTCTTGTATCTTTTGTAAAAGCAAAACACTCTACATCATGAAAAGCAGAGACAGAATTAGATGCCAAAACTGCAGAAAAGATTTCAAACCATTTGCCAATTCCAAATTCCATTTGATTAGAATCCCATACTCAAAATGGCTTGCACTAATCAAGCTCTTTGAGTTGTCAGTATCTGCCAAGACCGCATCTGAACAGATGCATCTAAGCTACAAGACAACTCTGCAGGCATTTGACACAATTAGATATTCCATACTAGAAGAACTGGCAAAGACAGATCATGTTCTGAAAGGCAAAATTGAACAAGATGAGGCATATTTTGGAGGCAAAAGGAAGGGAAATCGTGGACGCGGTGCAAAAAACAAGACTATTGTTTTTGGAATTCTTGAAAGAAAAGGGAAGGTACATGTTGAGATTGTAAGAAATGTCAAGGCCAAGACATTGCTTGCAAGTACAATCAAAAAAGTCAAGAAGGGAAGTATCGTATATACTGATAAGTGGCGTGGCTATGACTCGTTAATTTTCAATGGTTACAGGCATCTGTCAATAGATCACAACAGGATGTTTGGCAAAGGTGACGTATACATCAACGGCATTGAGGGGTTTTGGAGTTTTGCAAAAGAGAACATGGCAAAGCATCATGGTGTCAGTACAGGTAAGTTTTTACTGTACATCAAGGAGATGGAATGGAGATACAACAACAGAAGCAATAACTTGTTTGAGTTGTTGTTGAAATACATGTTGGGGGCACTAGGTACATAATCACCTAGAAATATTATGTTATTGGCAATTCTAGCTCCTGTATGGTTCCCAGCTTTTTGGAGTTTGCATGCATCTGCGGAATCGGAACTGAGCCCCTCACTGCAGCCTCTAGGTATTTGATGTCCCTGCAGATGTTGCTCTGCTCAAGGCAGAAGAGATATCCTGCAATCGTAGGTGATGTACATCCTGTAGTATACTAGAAGCAACTTTGTTTCCTAATTATTTCATCTAGCCTCAAAATATAATCGAAAAAGATTTGGATCGCAAAATTTTCATATCAAATTATGCCTCAGAAGATAAAATATGATGACAGGCGATACATTTCACGTGGTAAATTCTATGTGTTACATCTTGATGATGATATAATGTCAGAAGGTGTTGAACAACTAAATGATGGAAAGGTCGGACATCCGTTTGTATATTCAGATGTGTGTTTTATGGTAACTGCATTATTCAGAAACACTGTAGGTACTGGATACAGACAACTGCAGGGAATAATTGAAGACATGTTGGGAAAAGAAAAATCACCAAACTTTTCAGCAATTTGGAAGAGAATCAACAAGACAAGCCTAGAAGATAATAATGGCAAGAGTTGGTTCTCAGATGGAAAGACAAAAACAGAGATTGTATTTTTGGCAGGTGACTCTACAGGACTCAAACCAACTAGTCGTGGTGACTGGATGGGTGAAAAATGGGATCTAAGACGTGGATTCATCAAGATGCACATCATGGTTGATTCAAGGACCAAGAAAATTTATGCAGTGTCAATTACGGATGAGAAATCAGGCGATGCACCAGAATTTGAGAGATTGTTATCTGAAGCATTGCACAACATTGAGAATTCCTCTAATGTCAAAAAATCCGAAGAATTGTTAGTTGGTGCTGATGGCGCATATGACACCAACGATAATTTTAAAGAATGTGAAAAGAAAAATGTCATACCAATAATTCCAGTAAGAAAAAATTTCTCACCAAAGACAAAAGGAAACAAGTTAAGAAAAGAGCAGGGATTGTTGCAGCTTGGCCATTGTGAAATGAATGCTGAAAATATCAAGATGTTTGATGGTTTAACAGAGCAACAAAGAAAAGAGAATCAAAAGCAGTGGAAGAAAGATATTGGTTATGGCAGACGTTGGACAGTAGAGATTGCAATTTCTACATTTAAGAGAATTTTAGGAGAGAATGTTTCTGCAAGAGTTTGGTGTAACGTTGTAAGGGAAATAAAATTCAAGGTGATGATTTACAATTTGATGATTGATGCTGTACTGGAACAGGAGATGAATCATAGTTAGTTTGGGATTTGTCTTGAGAATGAATGTTTAGAGTGGAATTGGGAAACAAAGTTCTAGAAGCATAACTACCCTGTCCTTGATGGGAAGCTCAAACTTGCGTCCAGCTCCGACTCTTCGTCTCCTCTTCCTGGAGGAGAGTCTCTTTTTCTCTGTGATCTTGTATTTCTTTTCTATCTCAGATGACAAAAAATCAAACTGTTCTAGACTAATCCCAGTAAATGACTGGAACGACCTTGGTTTTTTGGCTAGTTTCTTGTATGTTAGCATGAAATAACGAGGATGTTCTCAGCTTTGGATCTTGCTGTGAATAAATTTGCATAATTTGATCAAATTGTGTTAATTGCGCAAGAGGTCTGCTGTGCGATATACGAATTAGTCAGAACAGCGTTAATAATATTATGCTAACAGTGGATGGTAGTGAAAAAACGCAATTAGTGCCACAAAAGCAGCGCAAAAATACATGCATGACAATAATTTTACTTTTAACAATAATAACAGTTGGAGGGGGAGTGTATCATGGCATGATCAACGGTGGTTATGTGATAGATATTGCCTATGGTGATGCCACTTTGACGCCTACTGCAAATCTTACTGCAGGCAATGATGCTGGAGCAGGTGACCGGTTTGGCCACTCCGTATCAGTCTATAACAATACTGCCGTAATTGGCGCATATGGAAATAATGATAACGGCTCCGACTCCGGCTCTGCATACATCTTTGAGAGGAACGCGGATGGCAGCTGGCCGACTAGCCCGACTGCAAATCTTACTGCAGGCAATGATGCTGGAGCAGGTGACCGGTTTGGCTACTCCGTATCAGTCTATAACAATACTGCCGTAATTGGCGCACATCAAAATAATGATGACTACTCCGCCTCCGGCTCTGCATACGTCTTTGAGAGGAACGCGGATGGCAGCTGGCCGACTAGCCCGACTGCAAATCTTACTGCAAGCGATGCTGGAGCAGGTGACTGGTTTGGCTACTCCGTATCAGTCTATAGCAATACTGCCGTAATTGGCGCATATGGTGATGATGATAATGACTCCGCCTCCGGCTCTGCATATGTCTTTGAGTACAGCAGCGGCACCTGGACGCAGAAGGCAAAGCTTGTTGCAGACGATGCTGAAGCGTTCGACTGGTTTGGCCGCTCCGTATCAGTCTATAGCAATACTGCCGTAATTGGCGCACATGGAAATAATGACAACGGCACCGCCTCCGGCTCTGCATACGTCTTTGAGAGGAACGCGGATGGCAGCTGGCCGACTAGCCCGACTGCAAATCTTACTGCAGGCACTGATGCTGGAGCAGGTGACCGGTTTGGCTACTCCGTATCAGTCTATAGCAATACTGCCGTAATTGGCGCACATCACAATGATGATGACGGCTCCGCCTCCGGCTCTGCATACATCTTTGAGAGGAACGCGGATGGCAGCTGGCCGACTAGCCCGACTGCAAAGCTTACTGCAGGCACTGATGCTGGAGCAGATGACTGGTTTGGCCGCTCCGTATCAGTCTATAGCAATACTGCCGTAATTGGCGCACATGGAAATAATGACAACGGCACCAACTCCGGCTCCGCATACGCCTTTTCAATAGACACCACTGCACCTGAAATTGTCTCAGCCTCTGTAACTAATGCTACAAGCATCACTGTAACATATAATGACTTCATCGATGTTACGACAACTAGCGGCGTTGGATTCCAACTGTCTAAGGGTACAATCACTGCAAACACCGATCCTGGCGGCACAGGCAACTCACTGATCCTCACAGTATCTGGAATCACAACTGCTGATACCCCAATTATAACCTATTATGTAGCTGCTAAAACAGTTGTAGATGATGCTGCAAATGCCGCAGCAAGCCAGACGTTTAGTAGCATAACTGATGATGCGCCCCCAACTGTGGCCTCTGCTGCCACTTCAGACACCACTACAATCAAGCTCACGCTCTCTGAGCATGTCGAGCTAAGCGACAGCTCTGCAAATATCTCTGCAGACTTTACCCTGTCAGGCGACATAACTAACAGTCTAACTGTCTCTTCCGTGTCCGTATTTGGAAATAATGTGACGCTTGGCCTGAGTGGCGCGCTTGATGATGATGATACCATCAGTGTTGCATACGCCCAAGGCTCTTATACAATGGGTGACGTGTCTCCACAGAAAAACTCCCTTGCCAGCTTTGCGCAATTTCAGGTTGCAAACAATCTGGACACCACTGCACCAACTGTGGACTCTGCTGCCACTTCAGACACCACTACAATCAAGCTCACGCTCTCTGAGGATGTCGAGCTAAGCGACAGCTCTGCAAATATTTCTGCAAACTTTACCCTGTCAGGCGACATAACTAACAGTCTAACTGTCTCTTCCGTGTCCGTATCTGAAAATATTGTAACCCTTGGCCTTGATAATACACTTGATGATGACGATACCATCAGTGTTGCATACGCCCAAGGCTCTGATACAATAGATGACGTGTCTGCAAACTCCCTTGCCAGCTTTGCGCAATTCCAGGTTGCAAACAATCTGGACACCACTGCACCAACTGTGGACTCTGCTGCCACTTCAGACACCACTACAATCAAGCTCACGCTCTCTGAGGATGTCGAGCTAAGCGACAGCTCTGCAAATATTTCTGCAAACTTTACCCTGTCAGGCGACATAACTAACAGTCTAACTGTCTCTTCCGTGTCCGTATCTGAAAATATTGTAACCCTTGGCCTTGATAATACACTTGATGATGACGATACCATCAGTGTTGCATACGCCCAAGGCTCTGATACAATAGATGACGTGTCTGCAAACTCCCTTGCCAGCTTTAGACCAATCTCAGTTACAAACAATCTGGACACCACTGCACCAACTGTGGACTCTGCTGCCACTTCAGACACCACTACAATCAAGCTCACGCTCTCTGAGGATGTCGAGCTAAGCGACAGCTCTGCAAATATTTCTGCAAACTTTACCCTGTCAGGCGACATAACTAACAGTCTAACTGTCTCTTCCGTGTCCGTATCTGAAAATATTGTAACCCTTGGCCTTGATAATACACTTGATGATGACGATACCATCAGTGTTGCATACGCCCAAGGCTCTGATACAATAGATGACGTGTCTGCAAACTCCCTTGCCAGCTTTGGACCAATCTCAGTTACGAACAATATAGCAGACACCACTGCACCTGAAATTGTCTCAGCCTCTGTAACTAATGCCACGCGCATCACTGTAACATATGATGACTCCATCGATGTTACGACAACTGACGGCTCTGGATTCACACTGTCTAAGGGTACAGTCACTGCAAACACCGATCCTGGCGGCACAGGCAACTTACTGCACCTCACAGTATCTGGAATCACAACTGCTGATGTCCCAGATGTAATCTATACTGCAACTGCCGGAAGAGTTGTAGATGATGCTGCAAATGCCGCAGCAGACCAGACGTTTACTGACACAACTGATGATGCGCCCCCAACTGTGGCCTCTGCTGCCACTTCAGACACCACTACAATCAAGCTCACGCTCTCTGAGGATGTCGAGCTAAGCGACAGCTCTGCAAATATCTCTGCAAACTTTACTTTGTCAGGCGACATAACTAACAGTCTAACTGTCTCTTCCGTGTCCGTATCTGAAAATATTGTAACCCTTGGCCTTGATAATACACTTGATGATGACGATACCATCAGTGTTGCATACGCCCAAGGCTCTGATACAATAGATGACGTGTCTGCAAACTCCCTTGCCAGCTTTGGACCAATCTCAGTTACGAACAATATAGCAGACACTACAGCACCTGAAATTGCCTCAGCCTCTGTAACTAATGCCACGCGCATCACTGTAACATATGATGACTCCATCGATGTTACGACAACTGACGGCTCTGGATTCACACTGTCTAAGGGTACAGTCACTGCAAACACCGATCCTGGCGGCACAGGCAACTCACTGATCCTCACAGTATCTGGAATCACAACTGCTGATGTCCCAAATGTAATCTATACTGCAACTGCCGGAACAGTTGTAGATGGTGCTGCAAATGCCGCAGCAGACCAGACGTTTACTGGCACAACTGATGATGCGCCCCCAACTGTGGCCTCTGCTGCCACTTCAGACACCACTACAATCAAGCTCACGCTCTCTGAGGATGTCGAGCTAAGCGACAGCTCTGCAAATATTTCTGCAGACTTTACCCTGTCAGGCGACATAACTAACAGTCTAACTGTCTCTTCCGTGTCCGTATCTGAAAATATTGTAACCCTTGGCCTTGATAATACACTTGATGATGACGATACCATCAGTGTTGCATACGCCCAAGGCTCTGATACAATAGATGACGTGTCTGCAAACTCCCTTGCCAGCTTTGGACCAATCTCAGTTACGAACAATATAGCAGACACTACAGCACCTGAAATTGCCTCAGCCTCTGTAACTAATGCCACGCGCATCACTGTAACATATGATGACTCCATCGATGTTACGACAACTGACGGCTCTGGATTCACACTGTCTAAGGGTACAGTCACTGCAAACACCGATCCTGGCGGCACAGGCAACTCACTGATCCTCACAGTATCTGGAATCACAACTGCTGATGTCCCAAATGTAATCTATACTGCAACTGCCGGAACAGTTGTAGATGATGCTGCAAATGCCGCAGCAGACCAGACGTTTACTGGCACAACTGATGATGCGCCCCCAACTGTGGCCTCTGCTGCCACTTCAGACACCACTACAATCAAGCTCACGCTCTCTGAGGATGTCGAGCTAAGCGACAGCTCTGCAAATATTTCTGCAGACTTTACCTTGTCAGGCGACATAACTAACAGTCTAACTGTCTCTTCCGTGTCCGTATCTGAAAATATTGTAACCCTTGGCCTTGATAATACACTTGATGATGACGATACCATCAGTGTTGCATACGCCCAAGGCTCTGATACAATAGATGACGTGTCTGCAAACTCCCTTGCCAGCTTTGGACCAATCTCAGTTACGAACAATATAGCAGACACTACAGCACCTACAATTGCCTCAGCCTCTGTAACTAATGCCACGCGCATCACTGTAACATATGATGACTCCATCGATGTTACGACAACTGACGGCTCTGGATTCACACTGTCTAAGGGTGCAGTCACTGCAAACACCGATCCTGGCGGCACAGGCAACTCACTGATCCTCACAGTATCTGGAATCACAACTGCTGATGTCCCAAATGTAATCTATACTGCAACTGCCGGAACAGTTGTAGATGATGCTGCAAATGCCGCAGCAGACCAGACGTTTACTGGCACAACTGATGATGCGTCCCCAACTGTGGCCTCTGCTGCCACTTCAGACACCACTACAATCAAGCTCACGCTCTCTGAGGATGTCGAGCTAAGCGACAGCTCTGCAAATATTTCTGCAGACTTTACCTTGTCAGGCGACATAACTAACAGTCTAACTGTCTCTTCCGTGTCCATATCTGAAAATATTGTAACCCTTGGCCTTGATAATACACTTGATGATGACGATACCATCAGTGTTGCATACGCCCAAGGCTCTGATACAATAGATGACGTGTCTGCAAACTCCCTTGCCAGCTTTAGACCAATCTCAGTTACAAACAATCTGGACACCACTGCACCAACTGTGGACTCTGCTGCCACTTCAGACACACCACTACAATCAAGCTCACGCTCTCTGAGGATGTCGAGCTAAGCGACAGCTCTGCAAATATCTCTGCAAACTTTACCCTGTCAGGCGACATAACTAACAGTCTAACTGTCTCTTCCGTGTCCGTATCTGAAAATATTGTAACCCTTGGCCTTGATAATACACTTGATGATGACGATACCATCAGTGTTGCATACGCCCAAGGCTCTGATACAATAGATGACGTGTCTGCAAACTCCCTTGCCAGCTTTGGACCAATCTCAGTTACAAACAATCTGGACACCACTGCACCAACTGTGGACTCTGCTGCCACTTCAGACACCACTACAATCAAGCTCACGCTCTCTGAGGATGTCGAGCTAAGCGACAGCTCTGCAAATATCTCTGCAAACTTTACCCTGTCAGGCGACATACAGTCACTGCAAACACCGATCCTGGCGGCACAGGCAACTCACTGATCCTCACAGTATCTGGAATCACAACTGCTGATGTCCCAAATGTAATCTATACTGCAACTGCCGGAAGAGTTGTAGATGATGCTGCAAATGCCGCAGCAGACCAGACGTTTACTGGCACAACTGATGATGCGCCCCCAACTGTGGCCTCTGCTGCCACTTCAGACACCACTACAATCAAGCTCACGCTCTCTGAGGATGTCGAGCTAAGCGACAGCTCTGCAAATATCTCTGCAAACTTTACTTTGTCAGGCGACATAACTAACAGTCTAACTGTCTCTTCCGTGTCCGTATCTGAAAATATTGTAACCCTTGGCCTTGATAATACACTTGATGATGACGATACCATCAGTGTTGCATACGCCCAAGGCTCTGATACAATAGATGACGTGTCTACACAGAAAAACCCCCTTGAGACCTTTGCACAATTCCAGGTTACAAACAATCTGGACACCACTGCACCAACTGTGGACTCTGCTGCCACTTCAGACACCACTACAATCAAGCTCACGCTCTCTGAGGATGTCGAGCTAAGCGACAGCTCTGCAAATATCTCTGCAAACTTTACCCTGTCAGGCGACATAACTAACAGTCTAACTGTCTCTTCCGTGTCCGTATCTGAAAATATTGTAACCCTTGGCCTTGATAATACACTTGATGATGACGATACCATCAGTGTTGCATACGCCCAAGGCTCTGATACAATAGATGACGTGTCTCCACAGGAAAACCCCCTTGAGACCTTTGCACAATTCCAGGTTACAAACAATCTGGACACCACTGCACCAACTGTGGACTCTGCTGCCACTTCAGACACCACTACAATCAAGCTCACGCTCTCTGAGGATGTCGAGCTAAGCGACAGCTCTGCAAATATTTCTGCAAACTTTACCTTGTCAGGCGACATAACTAACAGTCTAACTGTCTCTTCCGTGTCCGTATCTGAAAATATTGTAACCCTTGGCCTTGATAATACACTTGATGATGACGATACCATCAGTGTTGCATACGCCCAAGGCTCTGATACAATAGATGACGTGTCTGCAAACTCCCTTGCCAGCTTTGGACCAATCTCAGTTACAAACAATCTGGACACCACTGCACCAACTGTGGACTCTGCTGCCACTTCAGACACCACTACAATCAAGCTCACGCTCTCTGAGGATGTCGAGCTAAGCGACAGCTCTGCAAATATCTCTGCAAACTTTACTTTGTCAGGCGACATAACTAACAGTCTAACTGTCTCTTCCGTGTCCGTATCTGAAAATATTGTAACCCTTGGCCTTGATAATACACTTGATGATGACGATACCATCAGTGTTGCATACGCCCAAGGCTCTGATACAATAGATGACGTGTCTGCAAACTCCCTTGCCAGCTTTGGACCAATCTCAGTTACGAACAATATAGCAGACACTACAGCACCTACGATTGCCTCAGCCTCTGTAACTAATGCCACGCGCATCACTGTAACATATGATGATTCCATCGATGTTACGACAACTGACGGCTCTGGATTCACACTGTCTAAGGGTACAGTCACTGCAAACACCGATCCTGGCGGCACAGGCAACTCACTGATCCTCACAGTATCTGGAATCACAACTGCTGATGTCCCAAATGTAATCTATACTGCAACTGCCGGAACAGTTGTAGATGATGCTGCAAATGCCGCAGCAGACCAGACGTTTACTGGCACAACTGATGATGCGCCCCCAACTGTGGCCTCTGCTGCCACTTCAGACACCACTACAATCAAGCTCACGCTCTCTGAGGATGTCGAGCTAAGCGACAGCTCTGCAAATATTTCTGCAGACTTTACCTTGTCAGGCGACATAACTAACAGTCTAACTGTCTCTTCCGTGTCCGTATCTGAAAATATTGTAACCCTTGGCCTTGATAATACACTTGATGATGACGATACCATCAGTGTTGCATACGCCCAAGGCTCTGATACAATAGATGACGTGTCTGCAAACTCCCTTGCCAGCTTTGGACCAATCTCAGTTACGAACAATATAGCAGACACTACAGCACCTGAAATTGCCTCAGCCTCTGTAACTAATGCCACGCGCATCACTGTAGCATATGATGACTCCATCGATGTTACGACAACTGACGGCTCTGGACTCACACTGTCTAAGGGTACAGTCACTGCAAACACCGATCCTGGCGGCACAGGCAACTCACTGATCCTCACAGTATCTGGAATCACAACTGCTGATGTCCCAAATGTAATCTATACTGCAACTGCCGGAACAGTTGTAGATGATGCTGCAAATGCCGCAGCAGACCAGACGTTTACTGGCACAACTGATGATGCGCCCCCAACTGTGGCCTCTGCTGCCACTTCAGACACCACTACAATCAAGCTCACGCTCTCTGAGGATGTCGAGCTAAGCGACAGCTCTGCAAATATTTCTGCAGACTTTACCTTGTCAGGCGACATAACTAACAGTCTAACTGTCTCTTCCGTGTCCGTATCTGAAAATATTGTAACCCTTGGCCTTGATAATACACTTGATGATGACGATACCATCAGTGTTGCATACGCCCAAGGCTCTGATACAATAGATGACGTGTCTGCAAACTCCCTTGCCAGCTTTGGACCAATCTCAGTTACGAACAATATAGCAGACACTACAGCACCTACAATTGCCTCAGCCTCTGTAACTAATGCCACGCGCATCACTGTAGCATATGATGACTCCATCGATGTTACGACAACTGACGGCTCTGGATTCACACTGTCTAAGGGTACAGTCACTGCAAACACCGATCCTGGCGGCACAGGCAACTCACTGATCCTCACAGTATCTGGAATCACAACTGCTGATGTCCCAAATGTAATCTATACTGCAACTGCCGGAACAGTTGTAGATGATGCTGCAAATGCCGCAGCAGACCAGACGTTTACTGGCACAACTGATGATGCGCCCCCAACTGTGGCCTCTGCTGCCACTTCAGACACCACTACAATCAAGCTCACGCTCTCTGAGGATGTCGAGCTAAGCGACAGCTCTGCAAATATTTCTGCAGACTTTACCTTGTCAGGCGACATAACTAACAGTCTAACTGTCTCTTCCGTGTCCGTATCTGAAAATATTGTAACCCTTGGCCTTGATAATACACTTGATGATGACGATACCATCAGTGTTGCATACGCCCAAGGCTCTGATACAATAGATGACGTGTCTGCAAACTCCCTTGCCAGCTTTGGACCAATCTCAGTTACGAACAATATAGCAGACACTACAGCACCTACGATTGCCTCAGCCTCTGTAACTAATGCCACGCGCATCACTGTAGCATATGATGACTCCATCGATGTTACGACAACTGACGGCTCTGGATTCACACTGTCTAAGGGTACAGTCACTGCAAACACCGATCCTGGCGGCACAGGCAACTCACTGATCCTCACAGTATCTGGAATCACAACTGCTGATGTCCCAAATGTAATCTATACTGCAACTGCCGGAACAGTTGTAGATGATGCTGCAAATGCCGCAGCAGACCAGACGTTTACTGGCACAACTGATGATGCGCCCCCAACTGTGGCCTCTGCTGCCACTTCAGACACCACTACAATCAAGCTCACGCTCTCTGAGGATGTCGAGCTAAGCGACAGCTCTGCAAATATCTCTGCAAACTTTACTTTGTCAGGCAGTACCTTGGCTAACGACCCAGTATCTGTTGATTCTGTATCCGTATCTGCAGATACCGTAACGCTTGGCCTGAGTGGCGCACTTGATGATGGTGATACCATATACGTCTCATACACCCAAGGCTCTGATACAATAGATGACGTGTCTGCACAGAAAAACCCCCTTGTCAGCTTTGCGCAATTCCAGGTTGCAAACAATCTGGACACAACTGCCCCCACAGTCATCTCCATTCTAAGAGAGAACCCAACATATGAGCAGACCAATGACACTACCCCGACATTTAAGATAACATTTAATGAAGCTGTCGCAGGCGTCACTTATGATGGAAGTGACTTTACAACTGCTGTCGGGGCTGGAGCTGCTGGTGTAGACAGCATTGCAGTTGAACAAATTAGTAATGATGTATATCATGTTACAGTCACTACCACTTCTGATGGTACAGTCAACCTAGACGTTGATGCAAGCAATGACATTGCTGATATTGCTGGCAATCCATTGACTATGCTAACTCCAACTGGCAGTGATCAAACATTTACCGTTGATAGAGACATTGTTGATACAACTGCCCCCACAGTCATCTCCATTCTAAGAGAGAACCCAACATATGAGCAGACCAATGACACTACCCCAACATTTAAGATAACATTTAATGAAGCTGTCGCAGGCGTCACTTATGATGGAAGTGACTTTACAACTGCTGTCGGGGCTGGAGCTGCTGGTGTAGACAGCATTGCAGTTGAACAAATTAGTAATGATGTATATCATGTTACAGTCACTACCACTTCTGATGGTACAGTCAACCTAGACGTTGATGCAAGCAATGACATTGCTGATATTGCTGGCAATCCATTGACTATGCTAACTCCAACTGGCAGTGATCAAACATTTACCGTTGATAGAGACATTGTTGATACAACTGCCCCCACAGTCATCTCCATTCTAAGAGAGAACCCAACATATGAGCAGACCAATGACACTACCCCGACATTTAAGATAACATTTAATGAAGCTGTCGCAGGCGTCACTTATGATGGAAGTGACTTTACAACTGCTGTCGGGGCTGGAGCTGCTGGTGTAGACAGCATTGCAGTTGAACAAATTAGTAATGATGTATATCATGTTACAGTCACTACCACTTCTGATGGTACAGTCAACCTAGACGTTGATGCAAGCAATGACATTGCTGATATTGCTGGCAATCCATTGACTATGCTAACTCCAACTGGCAGTGATCAAACATTTACCGTTGATAGAGACATTGTTGATACAACTGCCCCCACAGTCATCTCCATTCTAAGAGAGAACCCAACATATGAGCAGACCAATGACACTACCCCGACATTTAAGATAACATTTAATGAAGCTGTCGCAGGCGTCACTTATGATGGAAGTGACTTTACAACTGCTGTCGGGGCTGGAGCTGCTGGTGTAGACAGCATTGCAGTTGAACAAATTAGTGATGATGTATATCATGTTACAGTCACTACCACTTCTGACGGTACAGTCAACCTAGACGTTGATGCAAGCAATGACATTGCTGATATTGCTGGCAATCCCTTGATCAACCCGGCTCCAACTGGCAGTGATCAAACATTTACCGTTGATAGAGACATTGTTGATACAACTGCCCCCACAGTCATCTCCATTCTAAGAGAGAACCCAACATATGAGCAGACCAATGACACTACCCCGACATTTAAGATAACATTTAATGAAGCTGTCGCAGGCGTCACTTATGATGGAAGTGACTTTACAACTGCTGTCGGGGCTGGAGCTGCTGGTGTAGACAGCATTGCAGTTGAACAAATTAGTAATGATGTATATCATGTTACAGTCACTACCACTTCTGATGGTACAGTCAACCTAGACGTTGATGCAAGCAATGACATTGCTGATATTGCTGGCAATCCATTGACTATGCTAACTCCAACTGGCAGTGATCAAACATTTACCGTTGATAGAGACATTGTTGATACAACTGCCCCCACAGTCATCTCCATTCTAAGAGAGAACCCAACATATGAGCAGACCAATGACACTACCCCGACATTTAAGATAACATTTAATGAAGCTGTCGCAGGCGTCACTTATGATGGAAGTGACTTTACAACTGCTGTCGGGGCTGGAGCTGCTGGTGTAGACAGCATTGCAGTTGAACAAATTAGTGATGATGTATATCATGTTACAGTCACTACCACTTCTGATGGTACAGTCAACCTAGACGTTGATGCAAGCAATGACATTGCTGATATTGCTGGCAATCCCTTGATCAACCCGGCTCCAACTGGCAGTGATCAAACATTTACCGTTGTTAGAGACATTGTTGATACAACTGCCCCCACAGTCATCTCCATTCTAAGAGAGAACCCAACATATGAGCAGACCAATGACACTACCCCGACATTTAAGATAACATTTAATGAAGCTGTCGCAGGCGTCACTTATGATGGAAGTGACTTTACAACTGCTGTCGGGGCTGGAGCTGCTGGTGTAGACAGCATTGCAGTTGAACAAATTAGTGATGATGTATATCATGTTACAGTCACTACCACTTCTGATGGTACAGTCAACCTAGACGTTGATGCAAGCAATGACATTGCTGATATTGCTGGCAATCCATTGACTATGCTAACTCCAACTGGCAGTGATCAAACATTTACCGTTGATAGAGACATTGTTGATACAACTGCCCCCACAGTCATCTCCATTCTAAGAGAGAACCCAACATATGAGCAGACCAATGACACTACCCCGACATTTAAGATAACATTTAATGAAGCTGTCGCAGGCGTCACTTATGATGGAAGTGACTTTACAACTGCTGTCGGGGCTGGAGCTGCTGGTGTAGACAGCATTGCAGTTGAACAAATTAGTGATGATGTATATCATGTTACAGTCACTACCACTTCTGATGGTACAGTCAACCTAGACGTTGATGCAAGCAATGACATTGCTGATATTGCTGGCAATCCATTGACTATGCTAACTCCAACTGGCAGTGATCAAACATTTACCGTTGATAGAGACATTGTTGATACAACTGCCCCCACAGTCATCTCCATTCTAAGAGAGAACCCAACATATGAGCAGACCAATGACACTACCCCGACATTTAAGATAACATTTAATGAAGCTGTCGCAGGCGTCACTTATGATGGAAGTGACTTTACAACTGCTGTCGGGGCTGGAGCTGCTGGTGTAGACAGCATTGCAGTTGAACAAATTAGTGATGATGTATATCATGTTACAGTCACTACCACTTCTGATGGTACAGTCAACCTAGACGTTGATGCAAGCAATGACATTGCTGATATTGCTGGCAATCCCTTGATCAACCCGGCTCCAACTGGCAGTGATCAAACATTTACCGTTGTTAGAGACATTGTTGATACAACTGCCCCCACAGTCATCTCCATTCTAAGAGAGAACCCAACATATGAGCAGACCAATGACACTACCCCGACATTTAAGATAACATTTAATGAAGCTGTCGCAGGCGTCACTTATGATGGAAGTGACTTTACAACTGCTGTCGGGGCTGGAGCTGCTGGTGTAGACAGCATTGCAGTTGAACAAATTAGTGATGATGTATATCATGTTACAGTCACTACCATCTCTGATGGTACAGTCAACCTAGACGTTGATGCAAGCAATGACATTGCTGATATTGCTGGCAATCCATTGATCAACCCGGCTCCAACTGGCGGTGATCAAACATTTACCGTTGATAGAGACATTGTTGATACAACTGCCCCCACAGTCATCTCCATTCTAAGAGAGAACCCAACATATGAGCAGACCAATGACACTACCCCGACATTTAAGATAACATTTAATGAAGCTGTCGCAGGCGTCACTTATGATGGAAGTGACTTTACAACTGCTGTCGGGGCTGGAGCTGCTGGTGTAGACAGCATTGCAGTTGAACAAATTAGTGATGATGTATATCATGTTACAGTCACTACCATCTCTGATGGTACAGTCAACCTAGACGTTGATGCAAGCAATGACATTGCTGATATTGCTGGCAATCCCTTGATCAACCCGGCTCCAACTGGCGGTGATCAAACATTTACCGTTGTTAGAGACATTGTTGATACAACTGCCCCCACAGTCATCTCCATTCTAAGAGAGAACCCAACATATGAGCAGACCAATGACACTACCCCGACATTTAAGATAACATTTAATGAAGCTGTCGCAGGCGTCACTTATGATGGAAGTGACTTTACAACTGCTGTCAGGGCTGGAGCTGCTGGTGTAGACAGCATTGCAGTTGAACAAATTAGTGATGATGTATATCATGTTACAGTCACTACCACTTCTGATGGTACAGTCAACCTAGACGTTGATGCAAGCAATGACATTGCTGATATTGCTGGCAATCCATTGATCAACCCGGCTCCAACTGGCAGTGATCAAACATTTACCGTTGATAGAGACATTGTTGATACAACTGCCCCCACAGTCATCTCCATTCTAAGAGAGAACCCAACATATGAGCAGACCAATGACACTACCCCGACATTTAAGATAACATTTAATGAAGCTGTCGCAGGCGTCACTTATGATGGAAGTGACTTTACAACTGCTGTCAGGGCTGGAGCTGCTGGTGTAGACAGCATTGCAGTTGAACAAATTAGTGATGATGTATATCATGTTACAGTCACTACCATCTCTGATGGTACAGTCAACCTAGACGTTGATGCAAGCAATGACATTGCTGATATTGCTGGCAATCCCTTGATCAACCCGGCTCCAACTGGCGGTGATCAAACATTTACCGTTGATAGAGACATTGTTGATACAACTGCCCCCACAGTCATCTCCATTCTAAGAGAGGACCCAACAGATGAGCAGACCAATGACACTACCCCGACATTTAGGATAACATTTAATGAAGCTGTCGCAGGCGTCACTTATGATGGAAGTGACTTTACAACTGCTGTCAGGGCTGGAGCTGCTGGTGTAGACAGCATTGCAGTTGAACAAATTAGTGATGATGTATATCATGTTACAGTCACTACCACTTCTGATGGTGCAGTCAACCTAGACGTTGATGCAAGCAATGACATTGCTGATATTGCTGGCAATGCCTTGACTATGCTAACTCCAACTGGCGGTGATCAAACATTTACCGTTGATAGAGACATTGTTGATACAACTGCCCCCACAGTCATCTCCATTCTAAGAGAGGACCCAACAGATGAGCAGACCAATGACACTACCCCAACATTTAAGATAACATTTAATGAAGCTGTCGCAGGCGTCACTTATGATGGAAGTGACTTTACAACTGCTGTCAGGGCTGGAGCTGCTGGTGTAGACAGCATTGCAGTTGAACAAATTAGTGATGATGTATATCATGTTACAGTCACTACCACTTCTGATGGTGCAGTCAACCTAGACGTTGATGCAAGCAATGACATTGCTGATATTGCTGGCAATGCCTTGACTATGCTAACTCCAACTGGCGGTGATCAAACATTTACCGTTGATAGAGACATTGTTGATACAACTGCCCCCACAGTCATCTCCATTCTAAGAGAGGACCCAACAGATGAGCAGACCAATGACACTACCCCAACATTTAAGATAACATTTAATGAAGCTGTCGCAGGCGTCACTTATGATGGAAGTGACTTTACAACTGCTGTCGGGGCTGGAGCTGCTGGTGTAGACAACATTACAGTTAAACAAATTAGTGATGATGTATATCATGTTACAGTCACTACCACTTCTGATGGTGCAGTCAACCTAGACGTTGATGCAAGCAATGACATTGCTGATATTGCTGGCAATCCCTTGATCAACCCGGCTCCAACTGGCGGTGATCAAACATTTACCGTTGATAGAGACATTGTTGATACAACTGCCCCCACAGTCATCTCCATTCTAAGAGAGAACCCAACAGATGAGCAGACCAATGACACTACCCCAACATTTAGGATAACATTTAATGAAGCTGTCGCAGGCGTCACTTATGATGGAAGTGACTTTACAACTGCTGTCGGGGCTGGAGCTGCTGGTGTAGACAACATTACAGTTAAACAAATTAGTGATGATGTATATCATGTTACAGTCACTACCATCTCTGATGGTGCAGTCAACCTAGACGTTGATGCAAGCAATGACATTGCTGATATTGCTGGCAATGCCTTGACTATGCTAACTCCAACTGGCGGTGATCAAACATTTACCGTTGATAGAGACATTGTTGATACAACTGCCCCCACAGTCATCTCCATTCTAAGAGAGAACCCAACAGATGAGCAGACCAATGACACTACCCCGACATTTAGGATAACATTTAATGAAGCTGTCGCAGGCGTCACTTATGATGGAAGTGACTTTACAACTGCTGTCGGGGCTGGAGCTGCTGGTGTAGACAGCATTACAGTTAAACAAATTAGTGATGATGTATATCATGTTACAGTCACTACCACTTCTGATGGTGCAGTCAACCTAGACGTTGATGCAAGCAATGACATTGCTGATATTGCTGGCAATGCCTTGACTATGCTAACTCCAACTGGCGGTGATCAAACATTTACCGTTGATAGAGACATTGTTGATACAACTGCCCCCACAGTCATCTCCATTCTAAGAGAGAACCCAACAGATGAGCAGACCAATGACACTACCCCGACATTTAGGATAACATTTAATGAAGCTGTTACAGGCGTCACTTATGATGGAAGTGACTTTACAACTGCTGTCGGGGCTGGAGCTGCTGGTGTAGACAACATTACAGTTAAACAAATTAGTGATGATGTATATCATGTTACAGTCACTACCATCTCTGATGGTGCAGTCAACCTAGACGTTGATGCAAACAATGACATTGCTGATATTGCTGGCAATGCCTTGACTATGCTAACTCCAACTGGCGGTGATCAAACATTTACCGTTGATAGAGACATTGTTGATACAACTGCCCCCACAGTCATCTCCATTCTAAGAGAGAACCCAACAGATGAGCAGACCAATGACACTACCCCGACATTTAGGATAACATTTAATGAAGCTGTCGCAGGCGTCACTTATGATGGAAGTGACTTTACAACTGCTGTCGGGGCTGGAGCTGCTGGTGTAGACAACATTACAGTTAAACAAATTAGTGATGATGTATATCATGTTACAGTCACTACCACTTCTGATGGTGCAGTCAACCTAGACGTTGATGCAAACAATGACATTGCTGATATTGCTGGCAATGCCTTGACTAGGCTAACTCCAACTGGCGGTGATCAAACATTTACCGTTGTTAGAGACATTGTTACGTCTCCATCTCCAGGCGGTGGTAGCGGCGGAGGCGGCGGTGGAGGCAGCAGCAGCTCAACCTGGGTCGATGATATCTACCTAAAGTCAGTATCATGGGACTGCAACGCAGGAACCATCAAGATAATTGCAGGACCTGACTCAGACTACCTCTCGGTGTCTGTGCGCACGACACAGCTTGGCGTACATCAGGCATCAATAGCAGGTGATGACATCCCCGGATACAGGGCATTTGTCTCCAATATGGACAAGACTGAGGACTATATCGGAATAAAGGCAGTAGCACTGCACGGCAGGGACTCAATCACCATCAGCGAGTCCATAAACATTACCGAGTGTACCGGAGAAAGGACCTTTGATGAATACATGCAGCCAGAATCCACACTGACATCGGCAGTAACACAAACAGAAGAAGAGGGGCAGGAAACCATCTTTGACTCCCCACTATATCAGCAACTCAAAGGGAACATCCCAGCAGAGATGGTCCAGTGCAATGAGGGACTGGTGTTGGTCCTCAAACCCAACATGGAAGAGTCTGCATGTGTCAGGGAATCAACTGCACACAAACTGGTCATGCGCGGATGGCACGGCATGAGCTAATAGATGATGGCTTGTTCCACTCTTGGCTTCTGTAGCATCTGGGTGTGTTCTAAAACTGTCCTCTGACATGTTTCCTTACCTCCATCAAGTTAACAACTCGTATGTTGTAACAGATAACACGCAACGCAAGCTCCTTTTGGAGCGGTCTGCTGTGTTTCCTAACATGACTAGTTTATCCAACTAATTCTACCAATCAAGGTTTGGATCAGAACATTTTGTACAATTTCATGAATAGAAACTGGAAAAACTATAACCAATCTCCTGTAAGAAGGGGAGAAATCATGCTCTCCTTTGATGCAATAGAATCATAGAGTGCAGAGCTCAGGGAAATGAATCACGGCAAGCAAGGACATCAATATCTCTATCCTGAATCTTTCATGGAGGCACTAGGGTATTGCCATGCATATCTCTCATTGCCATACAGACACAGGGATTGATAAAATCACACCTAAAAGAAAAATCAAAAACACTGACATATTAGATCTCTTGCGTAATTATTTCTAGGCGTAAATTCTGAGGAAGAGTATTTCCAAAAATTCTCCAATATTGAATTTTTAGGCACAAGTTTGATCAAAATTCAAAATACTGTCAAAAACCCTTCTAATTGTGCAAGAGGTCTAATATGTCACAATTGAGTCAAAATCAGATGGTTTCTACAGGGTCAATATATTTAACTGACTAAAACTGGAAAAAATTGTATGAGTGTATCTTCTGAGAATCTGTTAAACAAAATATTAGATGCTCCTGTCAGTCAGGTGGTTAATGTTCTTGAGGATGTCTTAAATTGTAATACCAAATTACAAGTAATAGAGCAGAATACAACAACTCCTAACCAATTCCTAAGAAAGGTATCAATTACAGTAAATCAATTTCCAGTGATAAAAGCTACTGCAAAATTCGACTCTACTGTTTTACCTGAATTTATCATGGCTGAACTTTTAAAGAAAAAACAGGGTATTGGGACCATTCTTAGTGAGAATAACATTCAAGCTACTAGAAATGTCATTTCCTTGTATCGGAATTCAAATGAAGCATCCAGAGAATACGAAATTATTCATAATGAAATTGTTTGGTTTACGATATTAGAAGAAATAAGACTAGGTAATCTTGGTTCCAACAATAATGGTTGATGAATTCCATGTTAGTTCTTGTTTGTAGATTTTCATTCCATAGTCTCTCATGACCCCCTCGTATTCTTTTACCCAATCTGTGGTTCTTATTAGATTAGGTAAGTCAACAAAGACATTTTTCCAATTTGGAATAAAAAATCCTACCAGATAAAGCAGTTTAAAGTAGAAATTCCACAATGCTCTTACAAATTTATTTTTTGGGTATGTAAAATCATGTAAGATTATTTTTCCACCTACATCAAGATGTTCAAGGCAATTTTTAATCAGAACATCAGCTGTGCAATATTTGGGTAAATATGATGCAGTAATACAATCAAATTGTTTTCCTAGATTAAGTTTTTCAGCGTCCTGCTTTACAAATGAAATATTTTGATATAGAATCAATTTTTCTTTTGCTTTTTCAAGATAGTTTTTGGTAATCTCAACACCTGTGATTTTGGCGTGTGGTAACATTTCTGCAATTTGTTTTGTAAGTATACCCGTACCACAAGCAAGATCCAAAACTGTTCTTTCAGTAGATAGTTGTTCTAAAATTTTATATTTCCAAAAACTATCTTTGCCAAAAGTAGTCCAGTGCACTATTCTATCATACGAATTTGCAGTATTATTAAAAAATATGGGAATCAGATCTTTTGGGTTAACTTTAATCATGACAGATATTGAGTTTTTTTATTTAAAGCAGTTTCTAGAAATAGAAAAAATATGTCAGCAAGTACATTCATACCGACTTGTCTCTAGAAAAGTTCCAAAGAATTGAGTTTGTAATTTCCATGCAAGAAGACTACCGTACTTGTACGGTGGATGAATCGCCAACTAACCAACTTCTCAAATACAAGCAAAACCATGTATTGTGCAATGCTGTGTTTCTCAACTCTGAAAATCATCAACATTCTTTGATTAAACGAATCCTTTTGGATTATCTTACTGCATTGCAATCATCTTGTTGTACAGACAAACTTTCATTTTCAGTTCATGAATCATGTTTTCCCTTTTGTGAGACGTGACATGCTCACCAAACATTCTCTTGAATGCAGAAAACACTGATTCAACAATCCATCTGTCCCCATAGCTTACGCTGTTCCTCCATAATTCATAGTTGAATAATTGAGCTAGAACAGCTTTTCGTCTTGGGTAGCAGTCAGTGCTAACTGATGAGTTCTTTCTTGTTTTGATTCCAGGAATTATACCTTCATGGTACAAATATGAAAAACAATCCTTGGCGTCATATGCACCATCAGCTAGTGTCTTGACTATATTTCCAGACTCTTTTGATTGCTCAACTAGTGATACAAAATGTTTTGAATCATGTGACTTGTCATCTGTTATTTCTAAACCTGTGATTTGTTTAGATTTCACATCTACTGCAACATGAATCTTCAAGAAACCACGTCTTTTCTGCCATTTCTGTCTCATCCACTCACCACGATTGGCAACCTTGACTCCTGTACTGTCAATTGCAATGACGATATCTTTTCCAAGTTTTGGATTCATCTTGATGTGTAACTTGTTTACACGCTTCCAGATTGCAGAATATGTCGGAGTTTTTGATTTCTCTTTGAGGTGTGATTTTATCAGACCTTCAGTTTGTCTGAATGGCAGATGCAAATAGAGATGACAGCACCCTAGTGCCTCCATGAATGATTCAGGATAGATATACTGACGTCCTTCCTTTTTGTGGTTCATCTCTTTTAGTTCTGTACTCCATTGTTCCATGGCATCAAAAGACAGCATGATTTCCCCACGTCTAACTAGTGATGTGTTGTATTTTTTCCAATTCCTATTCATGGAATCATACAAAATATTCTGATCTAAACCTTGATTGGTAGAATTAGTTGGACAAACTAGTCATGTTAGGAAACACAGCATTGTGCAATGACAACAGATACTGCCAGAACAGCAGGAATCTGCAAATCACAAACGCCTGAGTCTGAAAGGACAGTCCCCGACCAAGAGACGGGAGAGCCACAACCAACAAACATTTGCGAAAGCAACTTTGAGGCTCGATGAAGCAGGAAGAGGCCCACAATTTGTCCGGTGGTAGTTTATGAATACCTCGGTCTTGTAGAAGCCATCAATTTTTGACCCAATTGTAACACATTCTAGCTAATTTGGATCCATTAGAAATGAATTCTCACAATTTCTCATGGTATCATCATCTTACGTCAAAATGTGCAAAACACTACTAAACATCATTAACAGGTGCAGAATTCCACGTTACTTGCATCCAAAATCAACCATGTCTACTCTGTTTGGGTACATCTCATACTCTTGGCACTGCGCCAGTACGAGTCAAAAAGTTACAGGAGATTTACAGAATTTTTAGAAGAATGTGTTGGCATACAGGAATATCTGGGATTGTCACAGATTCCACATTTTACAACACTGCAAAAGGCAGCTGCAAGGTTAGATGGAAATCTGTTACACAAAATGCTGCAGGAATTCATCTTGTACAAAAAAGTAAGACTGGTTCTGGCTGGAATTGACGGGAGTGGATTCAGTTACAGTACGGCATCATACTACACAAAAAGAATTCAGTTACGCAGAAGATTCCTGAAATTAGTTGTATGTGCTGATATGAACTCACAACTGGTTTGTGCAGTCATGATACATCACAACATAGTTCATGACAATCCAGATTTTCTGCCATTGTTGGAATCTACAAACAGAGTCATTCCAGTAGATATTGCATTAGGTGACATGGGTTTTGATGATGAGTCAAATCATGTTGGTGCAAGACAGATTGGAATAGCTGCAATCATTCCAACCAGATATGCCGATGTTCCAACATACAGAACCGGCGGGCACTATAGAAAGGAGATGAAGAGAAACTTTCATGTGGAACTGTACCATCAGAGAAACAAATCAGAGACAATCTTTTTTGTAATCAAGCAAATTATGACAGAAAAGATTACGTCAAGGAATCATACAACACAAACCAATGAGATGTTGTTGAGACCAGTACTTGGGAAAGTAACTACCCAACATCCCCCAAATAATATTCTGATTTGATTTTTCTAAACGAATCAACAATAATGATTCCAAATATACACTTGAGAGTCTCAATTGTAATGATTGGATTTGTATGTGAAATGGAATGGTTATTTCTCAACGTACAATTTGCAATTATCCATGCATTAAACAAAATCAAAGGATAAAAAAAGTATAAGAATCTTACACAATGATTCATACTGCACGTTCTTGGCCTGAATTTTTCCACACATGCATAACCTGTTTCTATTCCCCATCTTTTGCGATACTCTTCTGGAAGAGTACATAGATTCCAAAATATCTTCTTTATTCTAAGATTAGTTGCAAACACCATATACTGATCCGTAAGATTTGATTTTGTTACATTTGGGTTTGGAAGAATCACTAGAGTAAATGATTCGATATGCTTTGATGTAGAATGAATTCTATATTCTGAAATTGATTCTCTATTGCCTGCAACATATTGGATGATTGCCTTTTTGATTCCAGGTGTTTTTCTTGCTGGCATGATAAATGTATCGTGGTTTTGTTTTATTTCATGAATTACTGCAGTTGAGAAAAATTCTCTATCTAAAAGAACTAGACGTGTCTTGATACAATTTCTGCTACAATCAGACAGTAATTTACGCACGATTACTCCCTTTGAATCACCTTTTCTGATTGGGACAGCGCCAATTTGTGCCCTACACTGCTGCTTATCTACACATTGTATTGTCCCATATCCTTCAAATGCGTCAGTTCCATTCTTTGGTTTTGATTTTACCAGATATGGAGAATCTGTTTTGTCATATCGTGGGATGAAATGCTTGTCAATTGCAACAGTCACTGGTTTGCAAAGAAATCCCATCTTTTTCAAATGTAAAATGGTTTGATCAATTCCACCATACAGTGAAAGTAACATCTTTTCTTGAGGTATCTTTACAATGTGTTTTCGAATCCAAGATCCAGATGGAATAGAGGCATTTGATTTTATTTTTAATCTCTTTGCAGTTGATTCAGAGTAACAATTCTCAATACATGAGGACATGATAAAACGATGTGCATCATCTGAATTGTATTTTGCATTACTTTTTTGTGAACAAGAAAATAACAATGTGGTAGACATTATTTTAGCAATATTTGCAAATGCGGTACATGTAGAATGTTTAATGTGTGCAAAAGTAACATTAGAATAATTCACAATTGATGGAGCCGCACACCTCCATCAAGCTTTTTCTATCATCATTATTTTATCAAATGATCAAAAACCAGTTTCTGATGAATAATTGTGTTACTTTCCCAAGTACTGTTAATCACAGTCTTGCTTGGAACCTTTTGCAATTCCATGATTTCTAGAGTATCTTTCTTAGTTCCATTTTGCTTCAGTATGATCTAATGACCACGTATTCAGGATCTTAATGTAATTCTTTAATGTGCTTTATATTCAAGTTCACATTATAAATGTCAGGTTAGAATAAATGGTAAAAATATTATCAGACTATTTCATTGGTGTTCCTACATTAGTAATTTCCACTCTTTTTGTAGTTTTATTTACCATTGGTGGAATTTTTGATCAAGTCGCTTTTGCTCAAGAAGATATAGCTGATTTTTTGTACGAGCCTGCTATTGAAGCATTAACTGCGTTTGCAACTGTGGTTGCAGAATCTACACCAAAAATTATTGCCGCAATTATCTTGTTGATAATAGGTTTGATTGCTGGCAAAGTGATTGGCAAAGTGGTTGAAAAATCTTCCACGAAATTACTCACCAAAGTAACCCCTGATGAAAAAAGCACTGAGGACATAGCTTCTCAAACTCATTCTTCACAAGATTCATCTAAATTAATTGCATCAAGTATTAGGTGGTTTGTTTACTTGTTCTTTATCATAGCTGCAATCAATGCATTGGAGTTTGAACAACTCTCTCTTGCATTGACTGACTTGTGGTTATGGGTTCCAAATCTTTTAGCATTCATACTTATCATAGTGCTAGGACTAATAATTGCTAACTTTATTGGGAAATGGCTAGATCAAGAATTAGTTAAACAAGAATTTGGAGGTTCCAAATATATCAACTCAGGTGTTAAAGTTATCATATATGCAGTCATCTTTGCGGTTGCTCTCACACAACTTGGAGTAGGCGAAACTATAATTCCAATCTTGATTTCATCATTCTCATGGAGTATTGCAGCTGGAATAGGCGCTGCCATAGCCATAGGTCTTGGATTTGCACTCAAAGAGATATTTCCCGCAATCATTAATTCTGCATCAAAGCAACGTTCAGTACTTACTGTAGGTCAAAAGGTACAGATTGGTGAAGACAAAGGAACTATAACTGCAGTGGAACTATTACACATTATACTTGCAAACGAGAATAATGAGAGCATAGTTATACCTACCAAAGATCTATCAAACAAAACTATTCGAATTTTTGGAGATATTACTAAAGATGAAAAGACGGCATAACACACACAAGAAAAACTAGTAATTACTGCTTATTGTTGAATTGAAGTTTAATGTCAAATGTCCTGTTTTAGAGATAGGTTTAGGCCTTAGTGCTGTGTTTCCCAACTCTAAAAATCATCAACATTCTTTGATTAAACGAATCCTTTTGGATTATCTTACTGCATTGTAATCATTTTATTGTACAGACAAACTTTCATTTTCAACTCATGAATCATGTTCTCTCTTTTGTGAGACGTGACATGCTCACCAAACATTCTCTTGAATGCAGAAAACACTGATTCTGCAATCCATCTATCTCCATAGCTTACGCTATTCCTCCATAATTCATAATTGAATAATTGAGCCAGAACAGCTTTTCGTCTTGGGTAGCAGTCAGTGCTAACTGATGAGTTCTTTCTTGTTTTGATTCCAGGAATTATACTTTCATGATACAAATATGAAAAACAATCCTTGGTGTCATATGCACCATCAGCTAGTGTCTTGATTATATTTCCAAACTCTTTTGATTGTTCAACCAGTGATACAAAATGTTTTGAATCATGTGACTTGTCATCTGTTATTTCTAAACCTGTGATTTGTTTAGATTTCACATCCACTGCAACATGAATCTTCAAGAATCCTCTTCTCTTCTGCCATTTCTGTCTCATCCATTCTCCTCTGTCTGCAACCTTGACTCCGGTACTGTCTATTGCAATGACGATATCTTTTCCCAGTTTTGGATTCATCTTGATCTTGAGTTTGTGGACACGCTTCCAAATGGCAGAATAGGTTGGAGTTTTTGATTTCTCTTTGAGGTGTGATTTTATCAAACCTTCTGTTTGTCTGTATGGCAGATGCAGATATGCATGGCAATATCCCAATGCTTCCATGAATGATTCAGGATAAACAAATTGATGTCCTTCCTTGCCACGATTCATCTCCTTGAGTTCTGTACTCCACGAGTCTATTGCGTCAAAAGACAGCATGATTTCTCCACGTCTTACAAGTGATTCGTTGTATTTTTTTCCAATTACGTTTCATGAAATGATACAAAATATTCTGATCTAAAGCTTGAGTGATGAAATTAATTGGATACACTAGTCATGTTGGGAAACACAGCATCTCACTATTCAAAGATAATCAAGATGAGTTTGACAGACACTATCACAGGAGATCACTGGTGGAATCTGTCTTTGCAGTACTCAAGACTGTCTTTGGAAACAATAATCTGTCATCAAAAAACAAACTGATCCAGAAAAAAGAGCTGGCGTTGCGTGTAATCTGTTAGAACATACGAGTTGTTAACTTGACGGAGGTAAGAAGACATGTCAAAGGACAGTTTTAGGACACACCCCCGGATTCCAAAAAACAAATAAACTAGAAAAGATTTTGTTAAACAATATGCAAGGAGGCCCGCGGTGAAAAAAATAATGCCAGTGCTGCAAAAACGGCGCAAAAATGTATGCATGGCAATCTTACTCCTAACAATGATAATTGCAATTGAATACTATGTGGGAGAAATGGGATTTGATGACATGCTCAACAGTGGCTATATGATAGTTAATTCCTATGCCGCGGAATCAGATCTTTTGATTACCCCTGCAGGCCATATCAATGACGACGATTCTACGTTGCTTGATGGAGCAAATAACGTTGCCATCTTTAACGCTACCGTAAACAATAACGAAGAAACGTACGCAATCGTTACAGGTGTTGGTGAGTACACATACCAAACCGGCATCCAGATAATAAACGTGACAGATCCTTACAACCCAAAAGCTGCAGCCAGTGTAGGGCGTAATGATAAGAAATATGACGCGATTGATGGTCCATATGACGTTGACACATTTACCCTCGACGGTAGCGTGTACGCAGCCGTTACAAATTCCGGCCTCGGGGCGGATGGGGGCATCCAGATAATAAACGTGACAGATCCTTACAACCCAAAAGCTGCAGGCGCTGTAGCTAGTCATGCCGGCAATCCGTCGTACCTTAATGGTCCACAAGGCCTTGACATCTTCAACATCGGCAACTACCCGTACGCAATTATTGCAGATTATTATTACGGTGGAGACAAGGAACAGGAAGTCACGGTGATAAACATGACGATACCTAGTAACATAAACACGGGGACCGACTTGTATCATATCGATGACAAGCCTAAACTGGTGCTTGCTAGAGCACATGACGTTGACACCTTTACTGTAGATGGCGACGGCTCCACGTACGCAATCGTTACAAGTCGTGGTGATGACGGCATCCAGATAATAGACGTGTCAACTTTTAATGCCCCTGTAATTAAAGGCAATCTCACTGACACTCTCCAGTCAGAACTTGAATACGCAAGTGGCGTTGACACCATTAAAATCGGTACTGACACGTACGCAATCGTTACAAGTGGTGGTGATGACACTCTTGATGATAAGATTATCCCCAGCAACATCCAGATAATAAACGTGACAGACCCTGACAACCCAGAGGCTAAAGGCACTCTCAATGAAAATTCAGTTCCAATGCTTAACGACCCATCTGGCGTTGAGACATTTACCCTCGACGGTAGTGCGTACGCAATCGCTACAAGTCGTGGGAACGGCACTACTACGTCAGGCGGCATCCAGATAATAAACATGGCAGATCCTGACAACCCAGCAGCTAAAGGCAATGCCACTTATGACGAGAGCAAATATCCCACCCTTGATAGAGCAAAGGGCGTTGCCACCTTTAAGGTAGCAGGTGACAACAGCATATATGCAATAGTTACAAGTAGTGAGGACTTTGATAAGAATAATAGTGAGGTCAACGGCGTCCAGATAGTACGAATTACCAATAGTGACACTACTGAACCAACCCTTATATCGTCACCTACACTTGACCTTAACTCACACACACTCTCATTTAACTTTGATGAGACAATTGACGTCTCTAAGATCGTTTGGTCTGACATAACCATAAATAATGCAAACGGTGCCAGCATAACCTCTCTGGTTCACTTTAATCTTCCTAGTGTGGACTCGTCCACATTTAAAATTGAGTTTACTGGGCCTGTATACAGATCAATGCTTGCAGCAATAGCTAATGAGGGACCGCCACGAATCACCGTAGGCGACAGCGCAATCCGGGACTT
Source organism: Candidatus Nitrosopumilus sp. (assembly GCA_965247045.1). GTDB lineage: Archaea > Thermoproteota > Nitrososphaeria > Nitrososphaerales > Nitrosopumilaceae > Nitrosopumilus. The sequence goes on along the minus strand of CBDFGF010000005.1, from coordinate 99,029 downwards.
TGCAGGCAACTACTTTGATGAACTCGTTAATGGAAACCTGACAGTTGTTGGCAGCACAGACAGAACCGGTCTTTTAATTATCCCTGCCGCCAGTATCACTGACAACTCTACTCTGGCGCTTAAAAACGCATACGGCGTTGACATCTTCTACATCGACGATAACCCATACGCAGTCGTTGCAAGCAGAGATGATAACGCCATCCAGATAATAAACATGACAGATCCTTACTACCCGAAAGCTTCAGCAAATGTCACTTACACTGCTGGCAACCCTACAGCGCTTAAAAAATCACATGGCGTTGCCACCTTTGACATGGGTACTGGGAAGTACGCAATCGTTACAAGTCTTGGTAATGGTACTGATAAAGAACGCGGTAGCATCCAGATAATAGACGTGACAACTCCTGATGCCCCTGTAGTTAAAGGCAGACTCGTTGACAACAGCATAAGCGATATTAATTTTCTTGATGGAGCATCTGGCGTTGACACCTTTAAAATCGGTGCTGACACGTACGCAACCGTTGCAAGCAGAGATGATAACGCCATCCAGATAATAAAGATGACAGATCCTGACATGCCCTCATATGCAGGCAGAGAAACTTCTGGCGGTGGTAATACGCTTGATGGAGCAAATGACGTTGACACATTTACCCTCGACGGTAGCGTGTACGCAATAGTTGCAAGTCAGAGAGACGACGGCTTTCAGATAGTAGACGTGTCAACTCCTAGCGACAACCCATTACCTACAGGCAGTGGCGTTGATAATTATGTGGAGAACGACTCTCCCTATACAGGGCTTCGGGGAGCATCTGGCGTTGACACCTTTAAAATCGATACTGACAGGTACGCAATAGTTGCAAGTCAGAGAGACGACGGCTTTCAGATAATAAACGTGACAACTCCTGGCAGCCCGTCAGCTGCAGGCAGTGGCACTGACAATGATGGTACCAACGACTCCCTCTATACAGAACTTAAGGGAGCATATGGCGTTGATACCTTTAACATGACAGATAACAACAGTATGACGAGCACGTATGCAATAGTTGCAAGTCAGAAAGACAACGGCATCCAGATAATAGACGTGACAACTCCTCTTACCCCGTCACCTGCAGGCAGTCTCAGTGACAACAACGCTCTGGTGCTTAAAGCATCACATGACGTTGCCACCTTTAAAATCGGTGACTGCAACACGTACGCAATCGCTACAAGTCGTGGTGATAACGGTATCCAGATAATAGAACTCATACGTGAACTCACGCCTCCAGTCATCACACTGTTAGGAGACAACCCGCAGACCATCTATTTTGGTGGAGCCTACGATGAGCTTTATGCCACAACAGATGACGACTCGCCAGTAACAATTGACTCATTCGGGGTGGATGACAGTAAGGTAGGCACTTACTATGTCACGTATGATTCAGTAGACCCCTCGTGCAATGTAGCAACTCAGGTAACTAGAACCGTAGAAGTGGCCGTCAGTCCCATAACACTTACTCCTGCAGGCAGTATCACTGATGGCAGTGATGGTTATGATGTGCTTGAGGGAGCATCTGACGTTGACATCTTTAACATGACAGATAGCAACAATATAACAAGCACGTACGCAATCGTTGCAAGTAGTGATGACAACAGCTTTCAGATAATAAACGTGACAGATCCTTACCATCCCTTACCTGCAGGCAGTGGCACTGATGGAAGTGGTGGTTATACAGAGCTTCTGGGAGCAAATGACGTTGACACCTTTGAAATCGGTACTGACAGGTACGCAATCATTGCAAGCAAAGATGATGACGGCTTTCAGATAGTAGACGTGTCAAATCCTAGCACCCCGACAGCTGCAGGCAGTGGCACTGATAATGATGGTACCAACGACTCCCCCTATACAGTGCTTGATGGAGCATCTGGCGTTAAGACCTTTGAAATCGGTACTGACAGGTACGCAATCATTGCAAGTGTTCGTGACAGCGGCATCCAGATAATAAACATGACAACTCCTAGCAGCCCGTCAGCTGTAAACTTTGGTTATACAGATCCTAAGGGAGCATCTGGTGTTGATATCTTTACCATCGGCGATAACCCATACGCAGTCGTTGCAAGCAAAGGTGAGTTGAATTTGCCTGGCGGCTTTCAGATAGTAAACGTGACAGATCCTTCCCGCCCGTTAACTGTAGGCAGTGGCACTGATGGCAGTGATGGTTATGATGTGCTTGATGGAGCATCTGGCGTTAAGACCTTTGAAATCGGTCCTTACACGTACGCAATAATTGCAAGCGAAGGTGATGACGGCTTTCAGATAATAAACGTGACAACTCCTAGCAGCCCGTCACCTGCAGGCAATGGCACTGATGGCAGTGGTGGTTATACAGAGCTTGATGGAGCATATGGCGTTGACACCTTTACCGTAGGCAAAGGTGAGGGGAAGAAGACATATGCAATCGTTGCAAGCAAAGGTGATGGTTCGACTTTGCCTGGCGGCTTTCAGATAGTAGACGTGTCAAATCCTTACCGCCCGTTAACTGTAGGCAGTGGCACTGACAATAACAGTTTCAGCATCTCCTCCCCCTATACAGAGCTTAAGGGAGCATCTGGCGTTAAGACCTTTGAAATCAGTCCTTACACGTACGCAATAATTGCAAGCGAAGATGATGACGGCGTCCAGATGATAAGAATCACAGATTCTGATGATATCGCGCCATCCCTTCATGATATGAAGCCTTATCTGGACCTTGTTTCAGGTACACTAACATTTGACTTTAATGAGACAATCGATGTCTCTTTGATTAATGCCACTCGAATAGAAATAAAAGATAATGACGATAACCTCATAACTAATCTGGATGGCTCAAAACTTCCTAGTACTGACTCGTACAAATTTACAATCACACTTACTGGGCCCCAGTACAAATCAATACTTGCAGCAACAGTTAATGAAAAAGGACCGTTAGAAATCAACGTCCGTAACAATGCAATCCCGGACTTTTACTCCAACCATGCAGTATTCGCTGCAACACCGCAAGTTGTCATGCCCAATCCCGGTGATCTTTTCATTATCCCTGCAGGCAATGGCGTTGAGCATTCAATTGCCCACCCCACTGGTTATTTCGGACTTGATCGAGTAAATGACGTTGACACCTTTGAAATTGATAATAGTATATATGCAATCATTACAAGCGAACAAGACGGCTTTCAGATAGTAAACGTGACAACTCCTCTTACCCCAAAACCTGTAGACTATGTCTCTGACATTTACAATGAAGGCTTTGAAGAATATCGCAGCGCCATTAATGCTGCTGATTTTGGAGGAGTCTTTGATAAAGCATCTGGCGTTGAAATCTTTACCGTAGGGGGCGATGATGATGATGAGAAAAGCACGTACGCAATCATTGCAAATCTTCTTGTTGATGGCTTCCTGATAGTAGACGTATCAAATCCTGCAAGCATGTCAGCTGTAGGCAGTGGCATTCATGACAGTGGTGATTATAAAGTACTTGATGAAGCATCTGACGTTGATATCTTTACCGTAGGCAAAGGTGAGGGGAAAAATACATATGCAATCGTTACAAACTATGGTGCAAGCATCAGCGGTATCCAGATAATAAACATAACAAATCCTGAAGTGCCGTCAGCTTCAGGTCATGTTATTGGCTATGATAGTAAAGACGATGAATCATCCGATGAATATCTTGGGCTTAATCTCGCCCTTAGTGTTGACACCTTTGCCATACTAGAAGGTGGGGAGGATAAGATCTATGCAATCGTTGCAAGCAGTGGTGATATGGCTTATTCTCTGCCTGGCGGCTTTCAGATAATAAACGTGTCAAATCCTGGCAGCCCGTTACCTGCAGGCCATGGCATCGACAGGGATAAGGCCGATGAAAACGACAACTCCCTCTATACAGAGCTTGATGGAGCAAATGACGTTAAGACCTTTGAAATCGGTACTGACACGTACGCAATAATTGCAAGCAGAGCTGATGACGGCTTTCAGATAATAGACGTGACAAATCCTAGCAACCCATCAGCTGCAGGCAGTGGCGATGATGGCAGTGGTGGTTATACAGAGCTTAAGGGAGCAAATGGCGTTGACACCTTTAACATGACAGATAACAACAACATGATGAGCACGTACGCAATCATTGTAAATCGTGGTGATGATGATGATGATAATGACAACGGCGGCATCCAGATAATAAACATGACAGACCCTCATACCCCGTCAGCTGCAGGCCATTTCTCTGATAATCTATCTACAGTGCTTAGGGGGGCAAATGCCGTTGAAATCTTTGAAATCGGTCCTTACACATACGCAATCGTTGCAAGCAAAGGTGATAACAGCTTTCAGATTGTAGAACTCACAAATGACCTCACGTCTCCAGTCATCACCTCCATTCTAAGATATGAGCAGACCAATAACACTGCCCTGACATTTAGGATAACATTCAGCGAAGCCGTCACAGGCGTCACTGCTGATGACTTTGCAATAGCTGATGGCGCAACAATTACTGCAGTCACATCAGTTAATGGTGAGGAATATGATGATAAATATGATGTTACAGTCAATGCTACCGACTTTGAGGGTACAGTCGGCCTAAGAGTTGCTGAAAACAATGACATTGCTGATCGTGCTGGCAATGCCTTGATCAACCTGATTCCAACTGGCGACAATGAAACATTTACCGTTGATATAACTGCCCCCACAGTCACCTCCATTCTAAGAGAGAACCCAGAAGATGAGCAGACCAATAACACTGCCCTGACATTTAGGATAACATTCAGCGAAGCCGTCACAGGCGTCACTGCTACTGCCTTTGCAACAGCTGATGGCGCAATAATTGCTACAGTCGCATCAGTTAATGGTGAGGAATATGATGATAAATATGATGTTACAGTCAATGCTACCGACTTTGATGGTACAGTCGGCCTAAGAGTTGCTGAAAACAATGACATTGCTGATCGTGCTAACAATGCCTTGATCAACCTGATTCCAACTGGCTACAATGAAACATTTACCGTTGGTACCGACAATGCATCTCCAACTGCATACGCAGGAGACACACAGACAGTAGGTGAGGGCACCACTGTGATCCTTAACGGAACAGGATCAAGTGACCCAGACAACGACTCCTTGACATACTCCTGGAAGCAGTACTTTGAGTCCGGCGACGACATCAACTACACCGAAGTCGATCTGTCAAACGCCACACAACCAGTGGCTACATTTGATGCACCATACGTCAACGGTAATCAGACCCTCACATTCACCCTTACAGTAATAGACCCTGGCAATCTATCAAACAGTGCCACAGTCACCGTCAGGATACTTGATACCGACGGCAGCGGCGTTACCAACAGGGCCCCAATAGCGCTTGTAACGGCCGTCTCTGAGGTATATGAGGGCACCAAGGGTGTACAGCTTAACGGAGAAGCATCAAGTGACCCAGACGACGAAGACCTGACATACTCCTGGAAGCAGTACTTTGAGTACGACGACACCATATACGATGTCACTCTGTCAAACGCCGCAGAATCAGTGGCTAAATTTGATGCCCCGCTTGTAACATCTGATCAAACCCTTAGATTCGAACTTACCGTGTCTGACGAAAAAGCAGATGACGTAGCCAATGTCAACATCCTCGTACGCAAAACCGTAGATGGCAACAATGCCCCAATAGCGCATGCAACGGCCGTCTCTGAGGTATATGAGGGTGCCAAGGGTGTACAGCTTGACGGAAGTGCATCAACTGACGATATAGACAGTAAAGACCTGACATACGAGTGGACCTATACCCACACCGGCTTTAGCATCAATCTGTCCAGCTCAACTGAAGTAAAACCAACATTTACCGCACCAGATGTCTCAAATGGTGAAACGATAGACATCAATTTCACACTTAAAGTCACAGACAAAGGCGGACTATCCGATACTGACACAGTCACCATTACCGTACTTGACACAAACTATATCAGCGTTACCAATGTCCCCCCAATAGCGATTGCAACGGCCGTCTCTGAGGCACCTGCGGGTGCCAAGGGTGTACAGCTTAACGGAGAAGCATCAAGTGACCCAGACGACGGCACCCTGACATACTCCTGGAAGCAGTACTTTGAGTCCGGCGACACCATATACAATGCCGCTCTGTCAAACTCCGCAGAATCAGTGGCTAAGTTTGATGCCCCGCTTGTAACATCTGATCAAACCCTTAGATTCAAACTTACCGTGTCTGACGAAAAAGCAGATGACGTAGCCAATGTCTCCATCCTCGTACTCAAAACCGTAGATGTTACCAACCAGGCCCCAATAGCGCTTGTAACGGCCGTCTCTGAGGTATATGAGGGCACCAAGGGTGTACAGCTTAACGGAGAAGCATCAAGTGACCCAGACGACGAAGACCTGACATACTCCTGGAAGCAGTACTTTGAGTACGACGACACCATATACGATGTCACTCTGTCAAACGCCGCAGAATCAGTGGCTAAATTTGATGCCCCGCTTGTAACATCTGATCAAACCCTTAGATTCGAACTTACCGTGTCTGACGAAAAAGCAGATGACGTAGTTAATGTCAACATCCTCGTACGCAAAACCGTAGATGGCAACAATGCCCCAATAGCGCATGCAACGGCCGTCTCTGAGGTATATGAGGGTGCCAAGGGTGTACAGCTTGACGGAAGTGCATCAACTGACGATATAGACAGTAAAGACCTGACATACGAGTGGACCTATACCCACACCGGCTTTAGCATCAATCTGTCCAGCTCAACTGAAGTAAAACCAACATTTACCGCACCAGATGTCTCAAATGGTGAAACGATAGACATCAATTTCACACTTAAAGTCACAGACAAAGGCGGACTATCCGATACTGACACAGTCACCATTACCGTACTTGACACAAACTATATCAGCGTTACCAATGTCCCCCCAATAGCGATTGCAACGGCCGTCTCTGAGGCACCTGCGGGTGCCAAGGGTGTACAGCTTAACGGAGAAGCATCAAGTGACCCAGACGACGGCACCCTGACATACTCCTGGAAGCAGTACTTTGAGTCCGGCGACACCATATACAATGCCGCTCTGTCAAACTCCGCAGAATCAGTGGCTAAGTTTGATGCCCCGCTTGTAACATCTGATCAAACCCTTAGATTCAAACTTACCGTGTCTGACGAAAAAGCAGATGACGTAGCCAATGTCGATATCCTCGCTTGATAGCCCAAATCAAGCTTTGTAAACACTCAATGATGATGACAAGATACTAGTGCAACCCTTAATATGATTCAAACTTAGAGGATCCGTGGAATTAAGGTGGTATTAGGACTGACGAAAACCAGCAGATGACGTAGTTGCCAACTGTCGCAATATCCAAGTAACGGGTATGGCAAAACCAAGGAATCGATGGATTCCAGATGACGACATATGGGGATCTGGACTGGCCTCCAAACGCCGGCAGCTGACGCACTCTGCATGGACCAAGACTAAAGGCGACCGAAGTCTGATATCTCATCCTGTCCAGCACTACTATAAGCTAATTACGAATCTAATGGCACGGGAATTCTCAGATCCAAGGCATCTGCAGACGATATTTACCAGCACCCAGACGTCCAATCTGCAGTACTTGTGGACAATGCATTCAGATATCGCTTGTAGTAACAAATACGAATACGAGCTAGGGGCAAGAAACTACTAATCCAAGGACAAGACTGATATGCAGATGATACCCAATAGCACCAGACGTAAACGAGCAATAACACTTGACGGAAGCGGATCACCTGGCTACCCAAACGCCGAGCTGATACTGGATGCATCTCCCTGTCCAGCACCACTAATCCAGAGTCGATATTTGACGCACCAGAAGTCCAACTGGTACAGAGGACTATGATTCTCGCTTGTAGTAACAGACGAGCTAGGGGCAAACAGCACCAATACTGCCAGAGTCACCGTCACCGTAAGTGACACTGATGCCGTAACTCCATCTCCAGGCGGTTCATCTGGTGGCGGTTCATCTGGTGGCGGCTCAACCCGAACAGGAGTAACTTTCACCACTGATCTAATACTTTACGAGGTATCCTGGGACTGTAACCAGATGCAAACTACAATAATTACAAGCAAGGGCACACCAGGCGTCACAATGCTGGGAACAGATGGAAAGGTTTCTACCACTCCATCTGAAGTTCAGGATCTCAAGGACAGGATGATTTTTACTGCACCACATTATGAAAAATTACTTACTGTAAGTGTGGAATCAATAGAGGGACGTGATTTGGAGAGAATCTATGAAACAGTTCGTGCCGATTCCTGTACTGGAAGCAAGGTCTTTACACAATATGTGGAGGAGGCTGCAAAACCAGAGGCTGTGACTAAGGATACGCCATCTGATGAACCACCAAAAGAAGAAAAGCCAGATCCTGAACCAGTTCCAGATCCTGAACCAATTCCAGATCCTGAACCAGTTCCAGATCCTGAACCAGTTCCAGATCCTGAACCAGTTCCAGAACCATCATGTGAGCCCGGATCTGCCCTGATAGATGGTATCTGTACAGTAATCTCAGAGCCAGAAGGCGGAGGCTGCCTGATTGCCACTGCCGCATATGGTTCAGAGCTTGCGCCACAGGTACAGCAATTAAGAGAACTCAGGGACAACACAGTCCTGTCAACAGAGTCTGGAAGTGCGTTTATGACCTCATTTAACGAGTTCTATTACTCATTTTCTCCAACCATAGCTGACTGGGAGAGGCAAAGTCCGGTGCTCAGAGAGGCCATCAAGGTGGCAATCACCCCGTTGGTTTCCTCACTTGCGATTCTAAACCATGTTGACATTGACTCAGAGTCTGAGATGCTCGGATACGGCATCAGTATTATTGCCCTAAACATAGCAATGTATGTTGCACTGCCTGTCTCTGCCTTGTACTATGTCAGGCGTTTGGTGGTGTAATGTTTGCTAAATCGAGAATCAGGGATCATTTTAAGAGGATGTTTGGAGAGCATATCACATCACACAAAAGAGAAAACATGATTCATGAGTTGAAGATGAAAGTTTGTCTGTATAATACAATGATTATAATGCAATAGAAAAATCAAATGAATTCAAACAATTAGAGAATGTTAATGATTAGTTGGGGTTAGGAAACAAAGCACAAAGATACAATAGATAAAGCAATCGAGACACTAAAACCACAATGTGAGCAAAACAATATTGAAATTGCTTCCAATGCAGTTGATTTTACTATAAACCACGATCCAGAAAGAATAAGGCAAGTCATTACAAATCTTATTAAAAACAGTCTGACTGCAGTAGAATCAAAGTCTGGTAAGGTTGAGTTAATTATGGAAAATCTCCCCACAGAAATAAAAATCAGCATTAAAGATAATGGGACAGGGATTCCTTTAGAAAAACAAAAGGATCTATTCAAAAAATTCTATCAAGTAGATGCCACACTTACAAGAGAAAGAGGCGGAAGTGGATTGGGTCTGGCCATTTCTAAAGGAATTATTGAGAATCACGGGGGACAAATTTTGGTAGATATACTGTCAATCAAAAGTTTTTTACCGGCAGGGACTTTCTACAGATGAACTTCATTGCATCAAGCTTGGGACGCGCGGTTCTGAAATACTCTGAGACTGCGCGATGCATGTGCACAACTGTGGCATAGCATTCAGAGACTAGAACATCACGCTTTGACTGGTGCCAGTACTTTTCGACCACGCTGAGCTCAGGCGTTGCAGTTGGCAGCCATATGACCTTTACATTTGGATTTTTATTTAGAAACTCTTTGAGAATGCCTGCCTTATGCTGCGGCGCGTTGTCCATGATTACAGTTGCCTTTCCAAAATGCCTGACCAGGTCCTTGAGATACCGCAGGACTGTCTCCTTGTCAAACCTGTCATAGGTTCTAAAGAACTGTCTGCCGTCTGTTGCAATAGAGCCGCATGCCACTATCTTGCCATGTCTGCCCCTGTATGTCGTTACGATTGATTCTCCCTTTGGCGACCAGTATTTTACGCCCTTTATGGGATCATCGATGAATATTGCCTCGTCAAAGACCATGGTTGCAAAACCCTTCGATTTGAGGCGTGAAATGCGCCTTTTGGCGTTGCGCTGCCACTTTCTAATCTTTTGGATTTCTGCAGGTGTGTCCTAAAACTGTCCTCTGACATGTCTTCTCACCTCCATCAAGTTTACGACTCGTATGTTGTAACATATTACACGTAACGCCAACTCTTTTTTCTGGATCAGTTTATTTCTTGATGACAGATTGTTTCCAAAGACAATCTTGAGTACTGCAAAGACAGATTCCACCAGTGATCTCCTGTGATAATGTCTGTCAAACTCATCTTGATTATCTTTGAATAGTGAGACCATCTTTTTCCATGATTGAGAACCTTTGGAATTCCTAATTGTGTTTTTCTTTGGCTTGACGTATGGCGTCTTCTTTAGGGTTGCCACCATGTTGCAGATGTTTCGTGACAGGTATGCAGGATCTGCACAAAAATCACCAGCTACTTTTGGAATTTCCTTGAGCAATTTTGAGAACCGGTGCATTACCTTGTGTTCCTTTTGTCACATCAAAAGATATGATTGCCAAGGACTGTATTGCAATTAGAATGTGCAGTTTTAGGTAAGATTTTTTGGATTTGTGCCTGTTTGTCTTGATGTCAAACCAGGCTTCACACCTTTTGGTGCTAAACCTTGAACTGTCCGGAGCTATATCCTTTTTTTGATTGGCTCTGTGAGCCTTGCATTTACTTTTCTAAGATAAGAAATTGGAATTCTTTTCAGACTATCATTGATCACAGTCTTGCTTGGAGCCTTTTGCAATTCCATGATTTCTAGAAGGCCTGGCCTTGATCTCAGGTGCGACTCCATGGAACGGTAATCAAATCCAAACTTTACTTTTAGCATTGCGCACATCACTTTGGCTTTTGTCGGGAATGCAGAACGTCCTCCCGTCTTTGGCTTCCATGGTGCATCCATGTTCCACACAGTCTTCTTTACCTTCTCTAAAAATAGAATCTCTTCATCTTTGCGGTACAGGCCGTATACCTGCCAGTCTCGTTTTGACTTTTTGTTTTGCATAAATGCTGTCAAATCATGCGATCAATATATTGTAGAATCAAGCAATTTTGTCATAGTTGTTTACTTTTCGGACACACCCGACCAGTCCACAATCTTTATTTACAGAATATGTGCAATAGGTATTATCGGGTGACAACTGAGTTAGTTCGCCTTTGAACTAGCCTTTTTTCTATTTTGGATTGGTGATGAGAAAAACCTCACATCAAGAAAGTCAATGCACGATGAGCTGTACATGACCATGAGGGATGCCAGATTCTATGCAAAATACGTCCAGGGTGCGCTGTCAGTGGCAAAGGCAAGGCTCAAGCTGTACCGCCAGACAAAGAAGAAAAGACCCAATGCCAAAAGACCATACGTAAGACGGGACATGCTGACACTTGACAACCAATGCGTCAAAATCACAGATGATGGACGTTTACGATTTCCGGTAAGGGCAAAGGAGTACATTTTCATAAAATTGGCAAGTTATGTGTTGGAGCAGCTTGAGGGCTCCAAGCTTGGTTCCATCACTGTAACCCCCGAAAAGCTGATCATCAGCTACTCAAAGGAAGTTCTTCAAAGAGAACCCAAAGGATACGTCGGCATTGACCGCAGCCTGGATAACGCAACAAGCTTTGATTCTGGTGGAAAATTCACGATTTACGATTTGTCAAGGGCAAACCAGATCAAGTCAAAGTACAAAAAGATAAAATCTCATTTCAGGAGAAACGACGTGAGAATCAGAAAAAAGATTTTCTCAAAGTACGGCAAGAAAGAAAAGAACAGGGTTCATCAGATTCTGCACAACGCATCAAAAAAGATAGTGTCAAAGAATCAGGGAATCATCATGGAAAACATCAAGGGAATCAGAAAACTCTACAGAAAGGGAAATGGCCAGGGAAACAAGTATCGTGGAAGAATGAACTCATGGAGCTATTATGAATTTCAGCGACAAATTGAATACAAGGCTAAATGGGCTGGACTTCCAGTCCGATATGTAAGGGCAGCAGGAACATCATCAAGGTGTGCAGTATGTGGGGTAAAAGTAATCCCCGAAGAGCACAGAAAGATGTGGTGTCCAAAATGCCATTCTCTGACAGACAGAGATATCAACGCAGCCAGAAACATTCTGGCTAGAGGGATAAGGTTCGTCCCCGACAGGTCACAAGTTGAAGCGATGAAGCAGTCAAAAGATGCAGAGCAGATTGTGGTCAGCTCTCCAACAGACAGAAACGGCTGAAAAGGATTGGCGGTCAAAATGACTGCTCAGCTTGGTGTGAGAGTGGAACAGCAATTACGATAATCTAAAGTATGATAATTGCTTTCATTTACTAACATGAAACATGTCGTTGTTTTTACAGTTCTCATCGTTTCAATCATTTCTGCTATTTCAATTAATGATCCTGCATTGGCGTCTCGTCACGATGGTTCCCATCATGGGGAACAAATGAAATCTCAGGGTAGCATGCACCATACTTCTCATAATGGAATGTGTGCGCCTGGATTTACTGCTCTTGACAGAATGTGTGTATTAGATGATCGATGTGGTCCTGGTGCCTATCCAGGTAAACTGTGCATGATGAATGGTGAAATGAAACAGTATCTAAGGCCACTTCATCAAAAACATGCAGGAATCTCTGCTGATAACATCATTTGTGCTGAAGGCAAACATTTGATGTTCAAACATCATGATGCAACTCCTGCGTGTGTTAATTCTAGTTCTGTTGAAAAACTAAAACATAGAGGGTGGCAAACTGAAAAACCCATGCTTGCCTGTACTATGGAACACAATCCTATGTGTGGAATGGATGATGTAACTTATGGAAACCCTTGTATGCTTTACTCCCAACACATGGCACTCAAACATTCTGGAGAGTGTAAAGAAGAAATTTCTGATTCAACATTAGAACAATGTGATTCTTCATATCCTGACATTTGCATTCATCCATCTTCTCCTGATCTCGATTGTGATGAAATACATCACAAAGACTTTCGTGTTGTAGGTGCTGACAAACATGGATTTGATCGTGATAATGATGGAATTGGATGCGAATCCTGATTCTTTCATTTTTTATAATCACACGGCGAGAAGACCCCGTACTTGTACGGTAGTAGTTCACTTCTCCAATTGGTCCAAAAGGCGCACTTTTTCCCCATACATTCACAAATTATATTGCAAAAGATTTGTAAATATTTTATAACTTTTCATATAGTCTTGTTTCTAGTGTAGTAATACATGGTTTCTGAATTTGATGTAATACCTTCAATTATTGGAATTTTGTTCTTGGTGATTCCTGCCATGTTTTTTGGCAAAGTATGCAAAAGATTCAAGATACCAGAAATTATTGGGTTTGTTCTTGCAGGTGTCTTTCTTGGTCCATTTGCATTGGGAGGAATTATCCCACTTTTTGAAGGTAGCATAGTAAATTTAGATGACGTAACTATTGCATTATGGCAGATCTCTGGAATAATTATACTATTTGCAGCAGGGTTACATTTTACGTTTCATGATCTAATTCGTGCAGGGTTTCGTTCAGCAGTAATAGGAATTGTGGGGGTGATAACCCCTCTTGCTCTTGGTTTTATCATAACACAGTTGTTTGGTTTTAGTTGGGAGGTTGCAGTTCTCATAGGAGCTACATTGAGTGCAACAAGTATTGCAATCTCCGTTACAATTCTAGCAGAGATTAGAAAAGAAAAATCCAAGGAAGGAAACATTTTGGTAAATGCAGCAGTGCTAGATGATGTTTTGAGTTTGGCTGTCTTGTCAACAGCAGTATCCATTATCACATATCATACCGTTCCTACAATAGAGTCAATTGTCATAGTTACGCTTAAAGAGATAGGGGTTTGGCTTGCAATCTTATTGGGGGCGGTGTTCATTCTTCCAAAAATTGTTCATGGTATTGCAACTGCCAGACCAAGCTCATTAGAAGTGAGGGGAACTAAACAAGCAGCTGCACTTGGTTCGGCTTTTGGATTTGCAGCAATTTCATCCATAGCAGGATTAAATCCGATTGTAGGGGCATTTGCAGCAGGTATGGGTCTTGCAGGATCCAAGCTTGCGACTCAGATTCGTGAATTTATTGGAAGGTTAAAAGTAATCGTAGAACCATTGTTTTTTGCAGTTATAGGTGCACATGTAAACATAGGTCTCCTTGGAGAAGTTAACTGGATCTTCTTTATAGCAATACTATCTATTGCTGTATTAAGTAAGGTCCTTGGATGTGGCATACCTGCATCACTAATGTTAAGAAGTTCAAAGAAAGGATTTCGAATTGGGTATGGAATGGTGGCAAGGGGAGAGGTAGCATTCATTACTTTAGGAATTGGTCTTGCTGCGAATATTCTCAATGCTGAGATCTATTCAACATTAGTAGTGGTCATTTTAGTTACAATCATAATTGCTCCAATGCTTTTACGAGTATCCTACAGAGATGAAAACTTACATGAGCGTCAGAAGTGAACTACCACCGTACTTGTACACACCCTTCTCTCCATGTAATTATAAAAAGTCGCTTACCTTAAGGGGAAGACAGAAATGACAATTATAACCGGCAGAATAATACGTAAGGACAAGAATGGGCTTGATACTGATAGTGGTTATCACTTACAACATCTAGTGGTGCAACAGCATTAATCCACAATACTGAGACTGGTAAAATACATCGAATCTCTTTTGTTGGTCAGTCACCTGTTACAGAGTCAGATGGACGTGTCTCATTTTTTGAGCATCACAAGTACGAAGAATTCGTTTATCCAAAAGGAGGATATCCAGCTGAAAAAGGAGAGAACAGTATTGTTGGCAAGGTACTAAATACTGACGGTAACTGGGCTCACTTTGAAGAGTCCGATTCTTTTTTTGCAGATGAACACGGGGCAGAAGCACTAATTTATGATGAGGTCAACCATGCAACGCATAAGATCCGTTTTAACAAGGGTTCTCTTATCCTTGATGCAGCAAAAGGAATTGCCACATTTACAAAGAGTAATGTGGTAGACAAAGTCATTACTCCAGTAGCTGAAATTGGAGAGTTATTATAGTCTCGAAATGTTCACGACGCACGAGGAGGTGGACTACTGGACAAGCCAGTTGGATGAATCGCCACGTTCTGATAACAATCCTAATTGTCAGATTTGTCTATTTTTTGTAATGTAGTTAAAGAAAATCCTGTATTTCTTTAATGAGATGGCCTGCCGTTAACGATCATGTTAATCAAAGGTTATGTCATCCGATGCTCAACATTTGAGTCCGCCAAAGACGCAACAGAACCTATCAATTAACAAGACTTGAGAGAAGTGTTGTAATTTTAGAAAATGTTTGCTTGTCTATCTTTCCAATCTTCATTTTGATTAGTTTTTTCTCCACACTGAAAATTTTATCAACTTTTATTCTGCTATCTGTAATCAAATTTCCCTTGTCAAGATTATCATTTGTGATCAATATGTCATAGTTGGTTTGTTGAAGATTTGATGTCACTGGCATAACTACAATATCATTGGATTTCTTATTGTGTTTGTCATTTGATAGAATGATTACTGGCCTGACCTTGGATTGTTTGAGATTAGAGAATGGAAAAGGTAACAAAACAATGTCTCGTTGCAAAGTCATTGCAGGTATTCGTCCCATACATCATCTTCTTTACTTAACCACAGTTTTTCCAATGTCTTTTCTGAATATGCTAAAAGATCACTGAAATCATCTTCCATACGTTTTTCCAGATTTACGGCCTTTTGAATCAAGAGTTTATCGTTTTTAGTAGTAAGTACAAGCCTGTCTCCTTTTTTTATTCCTAACAACATTTGGATTTCGCGTGGTATTGCTATCTGTCCTTTTTCAGATACACTTACAGTCTTTAGCGTTGCTTTACTCATACACATAGTAAGAAATTTCTTACTTATAAAGGATCTAGTAACTGGCTTTAAATTAAAACCAGGCTCCGTGAACTACCACCATACAAGTACGGTGGTCTTCTCGCCGTGTGATTATAAATGGTTAACTTTAATTCAGGATGCTTCTAAATAATTTGATATGAGTTGGAAAGAAAACTATTTTGATGAAAGACATGACATGTTTATTGCATTTATCGAATTAAAAATCAAAGGAAGTTGGGTTGATTCATCACGACGTAATTTGAATCGAAAAGGAGATTTTCTGTTTAGTATGGGTCAAGGTTCAGTAGTTGTTACATAAGGAGTTATTTTTTGATCACTTAATATTTCATTTATGTATGGTGCATATTCTCGTTTTACATTACACACATCAACAAGATTGAAAGGCTTGATTTTGTAAGGTTTTTGATTAAATGTATTGTTAGATAATGTGATTTCCTTTCGTGTCATCGTAGATAAGAGATAACCTGTAGATTTTCTTACCATCTGATCTATCCCTTCATAGATTTCTTTTTGTGATGGTTTTTTCTCGTCAAGATAGAATTCGGTTACCAATTCCAAACTTCTATCTTTTTCATTTATAGGAGCTGCCTTAATTAATTCAGGAATATTGGGAATTTTAGTATTTTGATTTTTTACAAATTCTTTTATCAATTTCATGTAATGAGTAAGGTAATCAGGTTCATTCAAAGGTGCTTTAGGAGAAAGTCTTTTACCTTTTCTAGTTACAAACCCATCATGTATAGCTCTTAACCATAATACATTTTGTTCATAATTATGAGGTATTCCTTTTTTGATTATAATTGCACATGTATGAGTGCCAATCGGAAAAAACAAGTGGAAAACTATAATCCAAAACGCTTCACTAAGCAAAGATTCTCAATAATCACAAATTCTCAATTCAGAGAAAATTAATATTTTGGGTCACTAAGATGCAACAGAACCCGATTGATCAATTTTTGATCATCTCATAGCAAATTCTAAAATATTTCTAACTCTCTTTCTCTTCTTGTTTTCTTTTCATTTTTCTATATATGAGAATCATTAAAGTGGCCCCTGCACACCCCCAAAACAATGGTGATAATCCAGGCTCAATAGTTGGTTGGAATGCACCCACAAAACCCAATGTCATTATTGCTACAAGAACTAATCCTAACATTTCAAGCATTTTTGTCATAATTCTTCTATTATCACTTTGTAAAATCAAAAAGATATATGGTTTTGTAAATCTTACAATTTGTGGACAAGTATCTCACAGTAATTCTAATCTTTATGATTGTAGGTATACCGATATCATTTGTAGACCCATCTACAGGAGATATTCGAGATCCGCCATACTTGGGATTATTTTATGCTTCCATTGGAGGAATATCGATCATTGTTATTTACAGCTCCTATAAAGAAAGAAAAGAACGACAAAAAGCAAATGCTAAAAGAAGAGCTAAGAAATAGATTCTAAAGATCTAATCCAAATGATTCTGCAATACTGGAGAATTTTACATAAGAGTCTAAGTACTGTCTACCTTTTGTAGTAATTACAAAAGTATTCTTGCCGTCAAACTCAATTCGGTTGATTAGACCTGCACCGGTCAAATTCTCTAAGAATTTAGATAATCTTGAATGTGATAGGTTTGCCTTAGTTAGAAGAGATGTTGTTTTGATGCCCTCTTGTCCAGATTGTTCAGTAACAGTCAGTAAATCTGCAACAATCTGCATACTAGTTCTATAGGAAACCATACGTAATATAATAAAAAAGTCAAATATAAGGGTATTACCATTCATTCAGATCAGATAAATTAGCTCTGATCTGATTTTTCTGCAATGCCTTCTCAATCAACTATTCCGTGGTTTGATGACTTTACGGGTGTTGCTTACAGATACTATGACCTTAGAATGAATGTTATTCCTTTACTTACAGACAGAAAACAATCAGTGTCTCTTTGGCATGATACTATTCATTGGTGGGTAGATCCATCAATTAAAATCCGATTTGTAGAAACTGGTGATAAATACTGGTTTATCATGGGTTCAGATTCTCAAAAACCTGACTCTAATCTGTCTTTTTTTAAAGTGTTACAAAAATCTGAAAATTATGAGCGATTTAAGAAAGGTCATGGGGGAGAAGCCTATCTTCGATTAGGAGTATATGCAAAAAAATTACTTGGCGATGTAAAAAAGAACGCTAGGTGCAATTGTAGTCATGAAGCTAGAGATCATGATGAAAGAGATAACGATGCATGTCTATACAATAGCTGTGATTGCAAAAAATTTTCTAGTTTTCAAGTAAACTTACTGAAAAGAAAAAAAACAATTACTGATATTGCATTTTTAGAAGAAAAAGATATAAAAAATGATCCTCTTACATGGAACTGTCTTAATATTAATAAATATTCAAAATTAGAATGAAATTAATCTAAGTGTTTGTTTACTCTGACATGTTCTCCTGGATAGTGTTCACTAAGTTTTTTTGAATAGCATTTTCCACATATTGAACCTTCCATTTCCCATTCTTCCATAGGATTGTAACGAAGTTGGATTTTTTTACTACAAATTGTACATTTATCTTTTGATCCCAAAGTATTTTCACTCTTTTTAATCGGTATAAAAAACATTCTGGAATAAATCGTACTCGAAAAATTATGTTAAATATTACTTATTTGTATTGGATTTAGGTAGGCTGTCTGACCAATGTAAACCTTCTGCAAGATTTTTACTTGGTTGGACTTCTACCCTTTGAATTTAAAATAAACTATTTGTTAGTTTTTTCAATGCCATAATCTCTTCTTCTTCATGTCTAATTTTCTTATCAATTACACGAAGCATTGTATTATTCCAAACATGTTGAGAGAAGAAATTATGTTTTGTATTAGCCAACTCAATTTCATCATCTACCACAGTATCTTCAAGAAATTTAGTTACAATTACATCTGTAATCTTTAAAATTCTGGAATTAAGTTTGAAACTACGAAAAATGGGCTCTAATTTTCTTATATCTCCCTTGAAATCTTCATTTGATTCGAGAATTTTCTTGTGGAGTATTCTAAAGTAGACTGCTACAAAAAATAATGTTGCATATCTTTTTGTTTTGTGACCCCCTTGTTTTCCATACTTTAATGATTTTTTTGCAAATTCTTTGACAAGATATGGATATAGCAAAATTCTGTAATCATCTTTTAGATTATCATTGAAGATGTCATCATATTTACTTCCTCTTGGAAGAAATTGTGCTGGTGAGCTATATGCTTCAGTTGGTCTTTGTTCAATTCCTGCAACTAGCGACTGTATTGCATCTTTAGCAACAATGATTTTCTTATGATTATCTGGAAGATAGTTGTTGTATGTTGTATCACCTTCATACTCACTCTGTTTTGATTTTGTTTTTGTATCAAAAGAACCTGCTTGAATTTCATAAAAATAGCCACAATTTTTTAATTGTGATTTGATCGATTTATGAAAATCCATCAGTGAAACAAGATCTTTTCCTCTCACTGAATTCTGAGAATTTCTATACTTTGTAATGTTATTTTGTTCTTGTTCATCATCTGCTTTGATTATCGTAACTGTCATGGAACCTTCCATGTTTTTTGTTCTCTTTGAATGATCAAGTATAGAGTTTGATGTTTGTGCTCCATTGACAATTTGTGGAGCATGAAGCTCAATCAAATTCTCTCCCAATTCTACGAAATCACTCACTACAATGGTAATTCCATTATTATAATAGAAAAATTTGTTTGGATTACTTTGTAATGTTTCACGCAATCCTTTGTTAACTGTAGTCTTGAATTGCATCCATTGCCTAATGTTTGATTCAAAAACATAATCTCTATTCTTACTTACAAACTCGGTAAGCTCCCGTAACTTCAAAATTCCTAGTATGGTATTCTCATGTTTGAGCATTCTTTTCAGTTTAATTGAGGATTTTTTGCCTGCTGCAGGTTTTTTAATTCTGTCCCATAATTTTTGAATTATTTCTTTCCCATCGACAATCTCAACAAATTCATCCTCATATTCTACTTTTTGATCTGTAACATAACAACATTTTATCTTAAGATTTTTTTCTTTAATTTTTGTGACAAGTTGAGCCAATTCAGGTCTCATTTTTGTAACATCTTTTGCAAGTAATCGTTTTACATCTTCTTTGAATTTGGCAATTGCTTCTAGTGAATGTGATGTGCCATACTTTGATTGAAATAATCTAATTGTATTATCTGAAAAATCTACTGGAAGATAGGCATCAATTCCAAGATCGTTTGCTCCGTCAATAATTGCATCTGCTGCATCATCTTCGGTAGCCTCAAAAACTCTTGTTAGTACCCATTGAAGAAAGTTATTTCCTTTTTCAACATCACTTGTAGCATTTTCAGCATATTCTTGAATGCTTCCACGGACATTTTCTGCAAATCCTTCTAGAGGGAGACTAGAATTTTTTTGTACTAGTAGTGTATGTGAACCTGGTATGTATTCTAATAACCCATTTCTATTTTGAGACAATCTATTTTTCTAATATGTTATATATTTAGAGAACTTGGTAATTATATAATAACTCTGTTCTGGATGTGATATAATTTGCTAAAACAAATAACTGCTATAGGATTAATTGGAGTAGTAATTCTTGTAACTATTGCTTTATCTTTTTCCAATCATTCTATTGAAGAAAATGTTGATGAAACAGACTTGATTATTAAAGGCGATGTGATAATGCCTACAAAAGTTTCTCGTCCAGGATGTGAGACTAATGATAATTGTTACGTTCCATCTCTAATTGTCATTGAAAAAGGAAAACAGGTAACATGGATCAATGAAGATTCAGCCTTTCATACTGTAACTTCAGGTTTTTACACTGCACCTACTGAACTTTTTGACAGTGGATATTTAGATCCATTTGAATCCTACACTATTACTTTTGATGAAACAGGCACATATGATTATTTTTGCACTCTTCATCCTTGGATGAAAGGACAAGTAATTGTTGAATAAAGGTACCCGAGGGAGTCGAACCCCCTTGTATAGGCTTTGCAGGCCCACGCATAACCGTTCTGCCAGAGTACCGTTTTGGGAAACACAAAATGAATAATTAAACTCTTCAGATTAGAATTTGCTAAACGGTTTTGAAGCCAACTTAACATCTTCTGCTTTTACAGTTTTTCTACCTGCATGAGAAGTCATATCAACCGCACTTTTTGCAATACTGTCTGCAAATTCTTCAATTATCCTTCTTAATTCATTTGCTGATTCGTCACTAACCCTCTCGGCTCCTGCCTTCTTCAAAATTCTATACATTGCAGATAATCCTAGCTCAGACGATTTCATGAATTCCATTTTAGTTTTTTCCGAAAAAAGATAATGAGTGAAAAAATATTACTAAGGAATCGATTTATACAGACTATATTAAGAATTGATAAAGAAATGACATGGTATTTTGATTCTCATATACACTTGTCTGATCCTGCATATTCTTCTGATATGCAATTTATCTTAAAGGAAATGGAATATCTTAAAATTAAAGCATGTTGTGTCTCAATGGATAATGAAAATTCTTTACAAACTTTAAAACTAGCAAAAAAAAGTAATTTAGTTTTACCCTTCATTGGAATTCATCCTGAATGTGTAAATGACGAACTTGAACAAATGACAAATATGATAAAAGAGAACCACCAAAATCTTTCTGGAATAGGAGAAATAGGGCTAGACCCAACTTTTGTCAACAGTGACGAAGATTCTAAAAGACAAATCCATGTTTTTGAAACACTATTGTCAATTGCAGAAAAATTTAACAAACCAGTTTCTATTCACTCAAGAAAAAGCATTGATGATGTTTTTCAAATAATGACTTCCTATAACACTAAACATGCTTTGCTTCATTGGTTTGATGGTAGTAAAAAACAACTTCAAAAAGCTATGGATATGGGATTTTTTGTGTCATATGGACCTGTAATGGTTTATGCAAATGACAAGCAGACTTTACTGTCTAGAACAGACGAATCAAAAATTCTAGTTGAAACTGATGGACCTGTAAGATTTTCTAGGTGTTTCGAAATGAAATCTGGTCAAATTAGCTTTATTCCTAGTGTAATCTTTTGTGCTTCAAAAATTCTAGAAAAAACGTTTGATGAAATGACATCCTTATTAGAAAATAATTCAAAATCATTCCTTGGAATATAGGTATAAAATACCCTCATTCATCAGACGAGGAGTGGATAGAATAAAACGTATTTCATATGAGGTACTAGACAAACACAAATCTAGGTTTGGTGAAGATTTTGCTGATAACAAAAAAATCTTGGATGAAGTTTCTATCGTACGTTCTAAAGGCCTAAAAAACAAAATAGCAGGATATATCACTAAATTTATCAAAAAAGAGATTCGTGAAGAAAAAGCCAAACAAGCACAAATTGCATCCTCACAATCTGAGGAACCAGTAGAGAAACAAGTTCAAGCAGAAACTCCTGAACCAACCACTGCGTCTGAAGAAATTCTGTCTGAAACCATTGCGGAAATAACTCCTGTAGAAGAAACAACTGAAACTACAGAAGAGAAAACTGAACAATAAATAAGACATTAATTTTCCAAATTTTGAATTAGATTAGTATGATTATTGTAAAACTTGTTGGTGGTGCAAAAAAATCTTTTTCAACAGAGCAATTACAGATTGATAAATCTGATATCTCCGTTCAAGAATTACTTGATTTATTGTTAGAATTAAAACCTGCTAATACCCCTGATCTAGATACTGAAAATATCTTGATTGCGATAAATGGAGCTGATTCTTCTGCAATGGAAGGAAAATCTACTAAGGTAAAAAATAATGATCTTGTAAGCATTATACCTGTAATTCATGGCGGCTCTCCCAAAAAACTAACTTTTCAAGTCTTAAAAAAACAAATTCAAATAATTGAAATTGTAGGTCAAAAAACAATTGATGTTAAATTCCTTGATAATTTAAGAAAAAGATATCCAAAAATCCAACTTCAAGCAGTATCAAGTAATTTTATCTTGAATAATTATCATTTGAAAAAAATTTTATCTTTATCTTTAGAATCAGAAAAAAATGATATTTTGCTTTCAAATAAACTTGAAACTGATATTTTGATGCGTTTTGCACTGACTAGACAAATTTCTTATGCAATAATAAATGCCGGAATAAAACCAAAAACTAATTTTGTTTTGATTGCAGTTGGAAATAAAAAAATATTAAATTCATTATACAAGGAATTATTACCATTATCAGTAAATCTGTTTTCAAAAAATAATGATTTGTTTCTAAAAAAATATTTTAAGATTACAAAAAAACAACTTGATTCAGTTTATTCGAAAAATTCTCTTGAGGATATTTTAGTAGAAAAGGCAGCAATTTTACTCTGAGATACTTCGTTTAGTCTTTTCAACGCTTAGCACATCTGCTTTTTTTAATATAGAGATCCCTGTTTTATCACCTACGATTTCAATTAAGACAACTTTATCAGGAAATTCAAGTGATACTTTATTTTTTATTTTACTTGCTATTTTTGAAATAATTTCTTGACTAGACAAATCTGAATTTCTTTTTTCTATTGATATTTTGTATGTTTCTCCCTCAGAAATTTGTTTGGATATGTCTGTAACCGTTTTTTCTATCTCTTCAATTTTTGTTTCAATGACTTTTTGAATTGGTATAATTCTTAGACAATATCTGATACTCCAAGGTTCGTCAAGAAGCATTTCTTTAATTTTTCTTACAACCTCAATCGGCTCTAGCTTTGTTTCAGCAGTCAAAATTCCTGACATGTCTGTAATTGAAACTTTTGCATCAGAATCTCCTAATTCTTCTAGAATATCACTTAATTCTTTCTCAGTTTCAGGTTCAAGATGTCTAGCACAAGTAATGATCAAATTCATAATCCCAAAATCTCCTCGTGACTTAATGAGCCTTCTCGAATAATTTTGATCTCCTCATTTTCTATCTCAATTATGGTTGATTCTGCTTTGCTAGTAATCATCCCTCCATCAACAAAAACATCGCATTTTCTAAAATTGTTAAAACATTCATCAGGCTTTGTAAATGATGAATGTCCAGAAATATTTGCACTAGTACCTACTAGAAAATTACATTTCTTCAGTAATTCTAATGTACATTTATGATTAGGAACTCTTATTGCAATTTTGTCAGTTACATTTAATGACTTTTTTAGATTTTCGTCAGTTAATTTTAGAATTATTGTTAGTGGCCCCGGCCAAAATCTTTCTACAATTTTTTCAGTAAATTCATCAAAAAAAGCAATCCTTTCTGCAATATCTTTTGAATACACTAAAACTGGAAATGGTTTTAAAATGTTTCTGGATTTAATCTCATAAATTTTTCTCACTGAATCTTTGTTGTATGGATCACACCCCATTCCATATACTGTATCTGTTGGGAAAATGGCAATCCCTCCTTGATTAATAATTTGAGATGCTTTTTCAATTCCTTCTTTATCGCAATTTACTTTCAATATCTATTCTATTCTTTTTTGTTTAATTACCATTTACTTTTGAATAAGTTTTTAACAATGGAAATTTTCATTTGTAAAGTATGTCTGAACCTTCTACTAATCATGAGGACACATATTTTGAAGATGATTTTGATGATGAATTTGATGAAATAGAAGACTAGATGCTTAACCCAAAACTATCTGCAAAGCTTGTAAATGTATAATATGCTTGAAGAAATTCTCTACCCGATTGACTAATTCTATATTTATTTGAGCCTTGAGAATCAACTCGTTCTAAAAGCCCTTGTGATACTAGAGTTTTCAAGATTCTTGAAATTCTAGAATGAGAAATGTTTGCCTTTCTAATCAGATAAGTAACTGATGCTCCGTTCTCATCTTGTAAATCATCTTGAGTTGTTGATAGTATATCTCCAATAATTTTCATATGAGTTCTATATTCTGCCATTTTCTCTATACATAATACATCAAATTTCTATGAGAGGGCAATGATATTTTCCAATATACTAAAAAGATAAAAGAAATTGACAAATTTTTAATTGTTTAAAATTTTGAGCTTGTGTTAAAATTATTCTAATCCTTCATCAAATTTTATCTTGGTTAAGGGTACTTTGCTCACAGGAATGAATAATGCAATCAATCCTCCAATTTTGATTGTCATTGATACATAATATAGAATTGATTCTGGGAACAGAAATGAATACCATCCTAAAAATTCCCCTAATGCTAAGAGTGATAGTCCAACAGAAACTGATATTGTGCCCTTTTTTCTATTGTCAAAATATGATAACATTGTTTCAATAGCACCATATGCCAACAAAATGAACGAAACTGCTCTGAAGATATGTTCTATCTGAACGGAAGAAATTAGGAATAATGGAAAAACTCCAATTGATCTAAAGTAGCTAGATTTTGGAAAAAATGATTTTATGCTATGTGAAAATGCAATGAAAAAGTATCCTACTGTTTGAATTGCAATTCCTAAAGTTTGAATCCCTTTCTCTATACTTCCAGATTTTATAATGAAGTCTTCTGCCATATATCCTACCCATATTACAAAAAATCCTAAACTTATTGAAAAAAATGCAATTGTTAATCTAAATAGTGTTGGGCTTCCTGTGTTTCTAAATCCAATAATTGACATTATCCCTATACTGAGTCCTACCAAAAATCCTATCAGGTTAAGTATGTTTTCTAATAAAAATTCCAATGATGTTTAGAAACTTGTTAAACTAATTATTTTAATCTGATGAATGATTTCACTATATTGTTAATTATGTGAAAAGTGATTTGATTATACCATCTACATAACTATATTCAAGTTAAAAACATTAGATCGCTAATTACCATAAACTAAGTAGATTCACATAAAATGTCAAGAATACTGATGTGAATATTTTATTTTACAACTGATCCCAAAACTGATAATTTAGTGAATTATTGGCGATCTTGCTGATCTATTTGTAATGTTACTTACAATATTTCTATGAAATTTACAGAACTAACAGATTCACAATGGAAGACAATACAACTGTATCTACCAAAACCAGCCAAAACTGGAAGGCCAAGAGCAG
The DNA here is from genome assembly GCA_965247045.1 of Candidatus Nitrosopumilus sp. Classification (GTDB taxonomy): domain Archaea; phylum Thermoproteota; class Nitrososphaeria; order Nitrososphaerales; family Nitrosopumilaceae; genus Nitrosopumilus. The sequence goes on along the minus strand of CBDFGF010000005.1, from coordinate 73,046 downwards.
ATGATCGCACAACAATCAATGCAATAATGTTTGTACTAGTTACTGGATGCAGATGGACAGAATTGCCAGAAAAGTATGGTTCCAAATCTACTGCACATCGCAGATTCCAAGATTTTCAGCAAAAAGGAATATGGAAAGATATGCTATCTGGAATAATCAAATCTGCTCACAAACCCCGCAAACTGAACCTGCAAAAAATATCAGTTGACTCATCATCAATTCCTGCTAAAAAAGGGGAGATGTAATTGGATATGATGGATTCAAGAGAACAACAGGCACAAAACTGCATGTTGCAGTAGATAATAACGGATTGCCAATATCTGTTCTATTGAGTTGTGCGAATCAACATGATGGAACGAAATTTGTTGATGTAATGGAAAATATTTCAGATTACCTTGATGATGAATCCACAAAACAGATCATGTCAGTTTATGCAGACAAGGGATATGATTCAAAATCCATTCGAGATTATCTAAAAAATAGAAATATTATTCCGTGCATTCCGTTTAGAAGAAACAACAAGACAGAACATAATAATTCTAATCAGAACAATTACAACAAGACAAGATTTGTTGTAGAGAGATTCTTTGCATGGCTCAAGAATGGATTTCATAGAACCAGAATCAGATATGAAAAGATTGCTGAGAATTATTTGTCATTTGTTTATCTTGCATCAATAATGATGTATTGGAGGGTTTTAGGATAAGTTGAGTATATGAAAAAGTCAGTATCGTCAATTGGACTTAATTCAGGTAGTTTGATCCAAGCAGTTAGCTCACCTATAGATTGATTGCATGATTCAATCTCATGTCGAATTTGGGTTATGCCGTCTGAGGCGGTAAATATTATATCATTACAATCTGCTCTAGCCTTTGTTAAATCAGAGTCAGTTACTGAAACCAAGACTGCAAAGTCATCAAGGTTTGAATCACCATTAACCATGTCATGATCAATTACTATTCTTTTACGATTGTCCCAGTCAGTACAAAACCAGTTTAGTATGAATTCATCAGTACATGGTGTAGATATGGCTTCTGCATTTGGAATTGTTGATGTTCCAATAATTAATGTAAAAATACTAATTGATGCAAGTAAAATTGTAGATCTATTTCCCAACTAAGAATGTCAAATTTTATGGGTAATTTCGGTGTTTGCATTGAGTTTACAAATTATGTAAAATATGGATTTCCTAAAAGAGAGATTCCAAATATTCAAGAAAACTCACAGAAGAATTAGTAATACATGTTCAAGAAGTTATGGGATTGCTATCAATTTTATCTAGAATTGAATATGAATTGTCTAAACCAATAGACATAGTCAAGCTTTGTTGTATGGTTATGTAACGGTCTGAGAAAGTTATGGTATGGCCTGCTAATCTTTGCTATTTTTTCAGCATAAATCAGATTAGTCTGAGAGTAAACCATACTCATTTGTGCCTGTGCATAAATAAAAGAACAAACTGTGCATTTTCATAAACTTCTTTAAAGAATATAACGCAAGTGAATCATGGAAAAATTTTTCATTATTACTATTATTTTTGCGGGATTAACGCCATTAGCATTTGGAGAAGTATTTATCCAAAATGATCAGCAATACATAGGTGACGATGATGCACTTCACATTGTTGGTGAAATTATAAATAATTTAGAAGTTCCATTAAACCAAATTAATGTTCATGTAATTTTACTTGATGAAGATGGACACCTAATTGCAACAAAGGAAACAAGCTCCTTAGTAAATACAATCATGCCAGGAATGAGAAGTCCATTTGATCTTGTTTTAACAGATAATGCAGTAAAAAAAACTAAATCATATTCATTTGAATTAGATTACAAAGTTAGTCCTCCAAAAAATCAGGCCATAGACATTACTGAATCAGAGTTATCTAGAGACAATTACAATAATTTGATGATAACTGGAACTGTTACCAATAGAGGAGATATTACAGCCAATACTGTGGCAGTGATTGCAACACTTTATGACAAAGAAGGAAATGTTGCAGCAGTATCTAGAGTTCATCCAGAACCAGATTACCTGAGAGCAGACGATTATACGTTCTTTGTAGTAGCAATATCTGACAAAATCCAGACTAGTGGGATAAATGATTACACGTTGATTGCAGAATCAGAAGAGTATGCAGCTGTTCCGGAATTTCCTTTTGGAACATTTGTTTTGTTAGTAGGGACACTGTCTGCATATATTGGAATCACAAAGTATTCAGGTAGAATCATACCAAACTTGATTTCTGCAACAAATCTAAAGTAGGAAAAATTTCTTCCATTAGTTTTGTTTTTTCTAGAGGTGTTGGTTTTGAAAATTTTACCTTAAAAGTAATTGTTAACATATCTTGATCAGTATGAGATATTCTAATAGAGTGAACATGACGGTTAGTTTGAGATAAGAAATTTTTCCATTTTTGTAAATGTTCTTTTACGCGATTTACATTTTGTTCCACTTCAGAAAGACTAGTATCCAAATCAGTATCAAATAATCTAAACTTGACAAGAGGGACCATAATTACGCCACCCAAAATTTTGTCATGATTTTTTAACATGGATGAAATAATTTCTTCAGAATTTTCTTTTGGGAAAATTTCACCATAATCAGGATCAAAATATCCTGCAATCAATTTTTTGGAATCAAATATACGAAAATAACCTTCATCTAATTCTAATTTCCACAACATCTAGGAAATAATTTATGAATAAATAAACGATTTACCAAAGACAATTAAATAAACTAGGAAAAATAGAAAAAGTCATGGTGATTTCTAAAGAGAATAAGGATTTCATCGATAGTTTAATTGATTATTACATTAGTGAATCAGAATCATATAGACAGATTGCAGAAAATTTTGTGCCAGAGGTAGGATCTGTTCCAGACACTGCATTTGGAATCATCACAGGGTGTGTGTATTCTGGATTTTTGCAAGCATATCAAAACCAACAGCAAACACCAAGTTTGAAAGATATGCAAGAATTTAATCATATAATAAAAGAACGTGCCCCTCTAATCAAAAAATCCATACTTGGACCCTCCAAGCTACAAATCGGTGAAAAGTAATCAGAAAACAAGCCTGAATAAGATTAGACAGAAAATAATTCATAATTTATTATTTTTAATTGGAGTTGTAATAACAAGAATTAGGAATTTTCTATTAAAATACTTACGTAGAAATTATCAGTACAATGGCTTTCAAAAAAACAGGAAATTAGTTACAGTTTAATGGTATTTGTGAGAAAAAGAACTATGAAAGTAGATGGAAGCAAAATCATCTTTGGGCTAGGAGTAACCTCAGCTGTGGGGATAGCTGTAATTGCGCTGTATTTCTCAATTCGTTAAAGATAAATCATCAAGAAAATCAAACAGAATATTGTCAGAAACAAATGAATTTAAAATTACACAAATAGTGGATAATGTTCAAATGGTTCAATTGACATTAATTGAAAATGTTTCAACTGAGCCAGTTTCACAGAAACAATTGATTATAGAAAATGTTTCAAAAAAGCTTGATTCAGAAACTAAAGAGCAGGTTATGCCATTATTAGAAGCAATATTACAAGCTCAACCAACTATCAATATCAAAACCTATCAACAAACACAAATCACAATAACAATGCCAAAATCAAGATATAATAATATGGGAAGGCCTCAAGTTGAAAATACAATTGAGGTAGATTTGAAAAAAACCTAAAGATGTGAATTTATTTCATCAATTGTATGTAATGGTAGAGAACAAGAAAAATCTTTACAAACAAAAACTGAAGTTTTAGCTTCAAAAATTTTTCCAGCAAAGAAAGGATATTCAGATAGATTTTCTAACTGAGTAGAATTTTGAATTGTAACCATAAAGGAATTAGGCAAATAGTTTGTAAGAAGAGATTTGCAGATCTCGGAATTTTCTGTGTTGATAATGGTAATTTCTACAGGTTTTTGCAAATAGATAGAAAGGGTGTTAAGTAGATATCCAAACCCAAAGGGATTTTCAGCTGCCATCCGTGCCTGAGATTCCAGAATTTTGGTGGTAATCTCAAGGAAGTTTTGCTCTTGAGACAGATGATATAATCTAAGCATTACAAAAGCAGAAACAGAATTTCCTGAGGGTAAAGATAAATCATAATTACTTTTTGGTCGAATGATTAGTTTTTCATGATCATCTGAAGTCATAAAAAAGCTATTGCTCTCAGAATCCCAAAAGTGATTTACTAAATGATGTCCCAGTTTCAAAGCTAGTTTAAGATATTTTGGTTCAGGTTCAATTTCAAATACATCTAATAATGCATTAACAAAATAGGAGTAATCTTCAAGATATCCATCAATTTTTGCAGTTTCGTTTTTGTAAGTTCGTAATAGTTTGCCATCTGCAAAAAGATTGCTTTCAATGAAGGAAATACAGGTTTTTGCAGCATTTAGATACTTTGGATCGTTTGTTACACGATAGCCTTTTGCAAATGCGGTAATCATTAATGAATTCCACGAAACTAAAATCTTATCATCTAAACCTGGACGAGATCTCATTGAACGAACTTTTAATAATTTTTCAGAGCATGATTTTAAAATATTTCGAACCTTCTCTTCTGTGGTTCCAAAATTGAAAGCAACAGTAGAGATATTGAGATTATTACATAGGATATTATTTCCTTCCCAATTTCCTCCATCAGTAACATCATAGTAAAGACAAAATAGATCAGCGTCACTGCCAAGAATTTCTTTAATTTCACTTTTCTTCCAAACGTAGAATTTCCCTTCTATTCCTTCAGAGTCTGCATCATATGCAGAATAGAACCCACCCTCGGGCAAAGTCATTTCACGTAGTACAAAATCAAGTGTTTTTTGTAATACATCAAGATAGAAAGGGTCTTTTGTTATTTGGTAGGCTTCTGCATAGTTTACAGGAATCAGAGCATTGTCATAGAGCATCTTTTCAAAATGGGGAACCAACCACTTTGCATCAGTGGAATATCTATGAAAACCACCTCCAATTTGATCAAAGATTCCGCCCTTTGCCATTTTATTGAGAGTTTTGAGCGCAAATTCGTTGAATTTTGAGAGACCTGAAAGTGTAGCATAACGAAACAAAAACGAAACATTTGCTGCATTAGGAAATTTAGGAGCAGAGCCAAATCCACCATAACTTGAATCGCCTAATTGAAACAAATTCATGGCAGCCTCATCAAGTATAATTCGTTCTAATTTTGATGGAACTTGGTGAGTTTCGGTTTTATGTAGTGCATCAAGAAAACTCTCAGCAGATTTTTCAATATCTTTTGGTTTTTCTTTCCATGCTTGTGAAAGTTGCCTGCAAATGCTTCCAAATCCTTTACGTCCATAAGAATCCAATACAGGAAAATAAGTTCCAACATAGAATGGTTTTTGATCTGGAGTAAGAAAGATACTCAACGGCCAACCACCCTGACCTGTTGCTATCTGACAAACTTTTTGATAAATATCATCAATATCAGGTCTTTCTTCTCGGTCAACCTTTATGTTCACAAAATTTTCGTTCATAAATTTAGCAACTTCTTCATTTTCAAATGATTCGTGTGCCATTACATGACACCAGTGACATGAGCTATACCCAATACTCAGAAAAATTGGCTTGTTTTCATCTTTTGCTTTTTTTAATGTCTCATCATTCCATGCATACCAATCAACAGGGTTGTGTGCATGCTGAAGCAAATATGGACTTGATTCATTAATTAGACTATTTTCTGCCATAGTTAATCAGAATTGTTAGAATATTTGTACTTAATTGGTTTGATTAGCCCCAGATACTTCTTCCTTCTGTTAATTCGTAAATCCTAACATTGATTTTTCCGAGTAATTTCACTTTTGATTTGTGGGCTTTTTTGTTATGACTATAATCTTTTTTTTCGACTAGTTCTTGCAGGCGTTTTAATTGTTCCAGGGAGAGTTTTTTGAATTCATTTTTGGAGTCTGAAACAAGTCGTAATAGTTTAACTCTTTCACGATCCTCATTTGAAATTTGAGTCATGGTATGATACAGTATCAGTCCTTTATTTTTTTAATGTGCGAATCTTAAAATTTCATGCTTAATTTTTGAAATTATGGAAAAAATGCGTGCAATGGTACTTTCTGAATGTGCTGTAATTGAGACAAACCCATTGAAACTAACCAAGATAGATAGGCATGAAATTCAAAGGCCAAATGAGATTTTACTAAAAATTGAAGCATGCGGAGTTTGTCATTCACAACTTCATGGAATTGAAGGAGATTGGAAAGACATAGGGATTCCACCAACTTTTCCAATAGTTCCAGGCCACGAAATAGTTGGTAAAGTAGTTCAGATTGGAGAAAGTGTTACTAAATTTAAAGTTGGAGATAGAGTAGGGATAACCCCACTTCTTGAGTCATGCAAAGATTGTCAATATTGCAAAGAAGGAAAAGAGAATCTTTGTGAGTCATCAACAGTAACCGGAGAATCTTTCAAGGGAGGATATACAGAATACATTACAGTAACAGAAGATTTTGCAACAAAAGTCCCAGAAAGTATGAAACCAGAATATGCTGCACCATTATTTTGTGCTGGAATCACAGCATACAAAGCAGTCAAAGCTGCAGAACCAGAACCAAATAAAAAAATTGGAATTTTTGGAATTGGTGGAGTTGGCCACATGGCAGTTCAATTTGCCAAAGTAGAAAATTGTGATGTGATTGCATTTTCCCGAACTCAAAATCATCTTGATGTTGCAAAAAGATTAGGTGCAGTAGATACAATGACTTTTTCTGAAAATCAAGAAGAGTTCCTAGGTAAATTAAAAGAAAAACATGGAATGTTAGATGCTGCCATAGTTTTTGCGCCAGCAGATATTGTTACGGATACTGCGATAAGATCAGTAAAGAAAGGTGGATTGATTGTAATTGCAACAGTTGGAAAAAATCCGGCATTTTTGGCATTTGAAGAAAAGACAATCAGGGGCACTCTAATAGGTTCAACAAAAGACATGGAACAAGTCATTAAGATATGTGATGAAAAAAATATTGAAGTGATTTCTCAAACATTTCCATTAGAAAGCGCAAATGAAGTACTCAAAAAATTAAAAGATTCAGAAATTGAGGCGAGAGCAGTTTTAATTCCTTGACTTTGATCTTAAATATTGGAGAGATTGATTTTTTGATATGAATTGTAAGAGATGTCATCATACAGACGAAGTACATGTTCTAAATGAAGATAGTAGTTCGATTATCAAGGCAGGTAAATGTCAAATCCCAACCTGTACGTGCAAACAGTACTTGGATCCAATCGAAAAGATTGATGAAGATCTGTTGTAACGATTCATATATCAAAATCTTTTCAGATAAGTTATGGATAAACACAAACCATCAGATGAAATGATTAAAGATCTGGACAACATATTATCAAAACTTAATGCTATGGAAATTGTTGCATCAGATGATTATCAAAAAAGTTCAATCAAAATTATGAGAGCTTTGGTAGAAGGCCAAATGCATTCAATTAATGAATTTCAGCATTTGAAAAAAGGCATGGACTTGTTAATGTTACAATTGTTTAATGTGCAAAACAAAGTCAAGAGTTAAGCTTGGTATCACTTATTCCACAACCAGTACAACGATAGAGAGTAGATTTTTCAAGAATTTTTTCAGATTTCATTTCAGACCCACAACATGGACAAGAAAATTTTTCTTGCTCTAAACGTGGTTCTTCGGTTTTTCGAACAACATAATCAGGTTTTACTTCAGGAATATCAGCAGAATTGCAAGGGGGTTTGTAGTGAGTCATTATCTTATTGAGTACATTTTGTCTATTATCACTATTTGATTCAAACATAGGGAATATTGCAAGATACAAAGATTTTTCAGATCCAGATTGTTGGACCCAACATTTGAAATGTGAATGTTGAACAAAAAAAGACTTGTCATCAGTCTTTTCACAGTCACCAACATAAACAATATTGAATTTGTCCTTGTCTCTAGACAAGATCAAGTATACCAGTTTTTCCATTGGTGGTCCCCATTCATCAAGAGGAACAGGTCCTAGAAACTCATACTGAAGAATTTGAATGCTCAATGAAGGTATTTTTGAGTACTTTCTTTTCTTTTTTTCCAAAAAAACTATACTAGTATCACTAATTTGATCGCAAAATTCAGACTTGAAAAGATTAAATTCAAGAGTTATGGATTTCTCGTAAATGAAAGGGTATGGTAATCATGCACAAGCAGGATTTGCTATGATTCTGGTTGCTGCAAGTCTTACAGCAGTTGCTCTTATAGGATTAGCAATTGGCAGTGATGTACTCTTTGCAGATAACATACAAAGAGGCAATACAGCTCATTTCAACGAATGTAAGGAGAATGATTTCAAACTTGACGGTTGTGAAAAATACTGGGATAGAATCAATAACAAAATTTCAGGAATTTATGTAGACCTAGATGAGTAAAATTAGTATCCATTATTAAAATCTTCTAGCATGTTTTTGTTTTTTGTTAGTTTATTCATTGCATAAAATGCACCACCAACAATTCCTGCTTGATAAAAAGTATACAAGAGAACACCTGATGATGTAGGATCAGATTTTGTGAAACTTAAAACGAGCATCGTAAAGAACACAAATGTTCCAACAAATGTAACCGTTCTATTTAACAGCCCAAAGTTCATTCCAACAATTCTTCTGGAAGCTGCTGCCATCAATGCGATGCTAGTAATTATTAAGAAAGTTGCTCCACCATTAACTGAGACAAATGCATTTAACCAAACCAAAAGTCCATCTTCTAAAATTGTAACATCAGGTATTAGACTACCACCATTTAGGGCAAAGTTCACAGAACTAAACATGCCACCAATAACGAAAAGGAATAGGAAAATTTTAGTGATTGATCTTTTTAATCCGCTACGAATTTCTGAGGGTCTGATTGCTCGTTCTGTAATTCTAACCCCATAAAGAAATCCTACTGCCATAGCAGGAATGAACATAATATTGATCAAAATAGGAGATTCCTTGTTGATAGACTCAATTTGAGGGTGAAAAATTAGAAATAAAATAATCGCAAGGGAGGCAGATGTACTAAATAATATCAAACCTAGATATTTGTGATCAGTTGACTCAGAGAGGCTGTTCCAATTGTGCATCTTATGAATTGTTAAGAAAATCATTAAAGGCCAAATCGAAAAATCATTTGGTCAAATTATCAATTCTGTTTACCCTTTTTAGTACAAGTCAAATAGATTCTGCATGAAAGGAGTAAAACCATTAATCGCAATAGGCATCACCATCCTGATTTTTGGTCTAATCTTCCATCTTCAAGGACAATCAGTAATAGGGCCAGAATCCTCTTTTATGTATTCCAATCCAGATTGGGTTACTTATGGTATTCAAATTGCAATAGTAGGAATAATCATAGTTGTAGTAGGAACAGGAATTAGTATAATCAAAAGAAATTAGTTTACCACACGAAGGGTAATAGTGCTCCTAATTTTTTGGAGTTTTCTAATTTTAGATATAATTATTTCATTCATTTGTGAAGGGGTGTCAGTGACAAATTCGGCAACAACATCATAACTACCATAAGTTATCGTACAATCTTTGACTTCTGGAATCTCTTTAAGCTGCGAATAAAGTGATTGCTCCTCTCCAATTTCACAACTAATTAGCATGTAGGCTTTGTCCATCTCAATCATATTTTCTTAAAAATACGCTAACTTAAAGACATCTAAAGAATTATTTCAGTAAAACAGATCTCAAAAACCTGCAATTATTGGATCTTTTGGTTTCATTATTTCTCTCAACAAGATTGTTGCAAAAGAACCTCTAGATAATGAAAACTCTACTGTAGCATCAGATGATGAATGGTCAGAACAATTTATTGCAGCTTGTCTAAAACCTCCCTCACTACTTACTTCCTGCATCTCTTTTATGAAAAAGTCTTTTGGGGCAATTTCTTCCTGTTCCAGTATTTTAGAGATTTGGTAATCAAATCTTGTTTTTTTATAATATGAGTATCCAACAAACGGTAATGCTAGCCGTTGATCTAATCCTTTCACATATTTTCCAATTACTCCATGAAAATCAAAACATACATCACTTGGTTGTGCTTCAAACAGGTTTTCACCATCAGAAAAGGTTGAGCTTAGAGACTGATTAAAGAGAAAGGATTGGTATGCTTGAATGTAAAATCTTCGTAACGATATCTGAATAGAGCGAATTGCACGAATAGCATCACCATGTTCAATCATTTCTTTTAGAACAATTCTTTCAATATCCATTTGATGTGGAACCTGATCAAAATATTTTTCATAGTTTTCCTTATCAGAAAGTTTTTCACGAATCTCAGTATTTTCCTTCGAGTCATAAGGAGATGTAAAAGATAAAATCAGCTCAACGGCTTTTTTGAAATCTCTCTGCAAAATTGCCTTTCCAATAAGATGAGTTACAGGTCTTTTTGAACCAAAGCGTTGATAGCCATAAAAATTCAGAATTTTGTTATATTCAGTAAAAGAAGACAAATCATCAGAACAATCAGAGATTTTAATTTTGAAATGGTTTGATACCATGTCTTTTTTTGACAATGGTTTTTTTACAAAGCCAATTTTTTCAAGAGAGTACTTGTTAGTTGAAAAATTTTCAACTGTTTTTCCTTTATTTCCAGAGCAAACAAATTGCTCTGTTATAGCAGATGCATCTTTTAGCCCAAGAGACTTTAAGCGAATTCCTTTTTTTCTAAAAACATCAGATAAAGCATGATTAGTGTCAATCTTTTTCTTTTTTAATTTGAATACAGCATAACCTTCTTGATCATTAATGGAGTTTTGTGCTCTTTGAGAAATTAATTCAGTTACTTGAAAATCTTCAGGCTCAACTCTAATTTTCCCTCCAATTCCATTAAATTCTGTACTGTAAACGGTAATACCTATTTGAAAATCTAAATTTGGTATCACTCTATTGTCACTGTAACAAATTTACTAATTGCAATGTCAGAAGATTGTGCTCCAAGTAGAACTTTGTATGTGCCAGATATAGCATCTTCTGAGGCTGAGATAGTTGTGTGTATTGATCTAGGCCCATCAAAATCTAATTGAAATATTTCAGGAGTATCGTCAGTAAGATCAATACTTAGAAAATCATTAGTTGGAGTTAGAATTAATGAAACATCAAACAGATCTTTTTGTGACATAGGAGATACAACAAAGTTGAGAGATTGTGAATCTCCAGGTGTAAGAGTTAAGGAATCTGATTCTAGTTGAATTTCAATGGGCAATGGAACAGAAGTATCAACAAATCCAATGTTATTTTCTACCCATTCAGTAAACCAAATTTTTTCACCATAAATTGTAAAATCAAAGATTTGAGCTACGCCACAATTATCTGACATTATACCAGTTCCAGGATCACAATCGCCCCAGTAAGGGTTCTTTGAAGGAATATGATATTCTACGAGAGATTGAGATTTTGGATCCATTACAGAGATGTTGTTTGCAGTTTGTTCATTAAAAACAAGTCGTCCTTGTCCATCAGTTTCAATCCAATAGGGTCTAGAAATAGGGGACTTGATAACTCCTGTTTGATTTCCATAGGTACTAAGTTGGGGTTCAGCTGTTACATATTGAGTAAATTGTTCAGTAAAAGGATCAAAATTAAAGAAGGAAGACGAGGTAGTATCCGCTAACCAAATAGTTCCATCATCACCTACCACAGCTCCGTTTGGGGTAAGTAGTTCTGGTGGTAATTGATAGACTTCAACAAAATCAAGTAAAGGAAGAAATTGTTCACCAGAATTTGCAGCTAAGTCAAGATATCCATTTTGATTGAATTTAACTAAAACTCCACCTTGTTGGGATAACCAATTTGTAAACCAGATATTGTCATTTGCATCTAGTGTAAAATCTGCAGTTACAGAATTATCAACAGGAGATGGAATGCTAAGATAATTTATGTCGCCACTAGATGGATTTGGATCTAATAATGTGAGTTTATTTCCAGTAAAATCATTGATAATAATTTGAGAGCCATCAATTTGGAGTTTTTGTGGCAAAGAGTTTCCTTCAGAAGGGTATGCTAATCGCTCATATTTCTCATCAATGGTTGAGAATTTCCATATTGAATCATATCTTTCATCAGTGAACCACACAGAACCATCTGGCGCATAATCAATTCCCCACATCATAGAACGTTCTCCTGGGGGCCACAAAGGATTGTCATACTCTGTAAATCTTTCAGTAGACGGATCAAATTTTGCTAGTTTGCCGGTATTTGTTTGAGTGAACCAAACATTTCCATCATAATCTGTTACAACTGCCAATGGATTTGTACATGGTGTTGGAATTGAGAATTCTTGAACATATTCAGTAGACTTTGCATCACCAGAACCACAAAACTGAGCGCGTTGGTCATCAGGAAAATTATCAGCTGGAGTTCCAGTAATTGTGAACTCTGGATTATCTTCAGGAGGAGGCTGCATCATGCTTTGTAATCCAAAACCTGAAGTTACCATGATCCCACCAAAAAAGAAAACTACTATGAGTCCTTTTTTCTTCATATCTCAAAAAATATCTAGCCGTGTTATATCTTATTCCCAACAAGTATGAAAGTTATAGTAATTTTAGATCACCAGTTATTTTATCAATCAGATTTTCAGGAGCTGGACCAATTGAGATGCATGTTGTTGTTCCAGGAGCTATCTGTGTATGCCCAGCATCTGTAACTTCAGACCATGGGAGATTCAAATCAATTGCATGTCTTTTTACTTCCTGTAAATCTTTGAAACTAGAGACTTTAAGGACGATCTTTTCTTGTCCATTTAACCATTCATCATACCATTCAGGGTGAGACTTTCTCACATGCTCTGATCCAAGAACACAAGCATGGCCAACTTGTGCGGCTATCTTTCCTTTTCCCATTTCTAGATCAGTTCTAACTACAATGACTTGTTTGATATTTCCCATATGGTAATCAAACACAGGCCTAATGAAAAACTTTTGAGTTTAAGACGTATGGATATCGTAGATATTTTTTATTCGTTATAGGGTTTATTTTTCAAATTATTGGAAATGTTTTACAGAATTAATTTAAAATTGCATATATAGTCTGAAATATTTCTGCAAAGCGATGTAATTTTTAAAAAATATCAGGGTTTTCTTATGAGCGAAATAATTACACTTTAGGTGAATTATAATTAATTGTTACATTGGTAGTTACCATATAGATGGGTTCACCAGGGTGTGTCCGAAAAGTAAACAACTATGACAAAATTGCTTGATTCTACAAGATATTGATCGCATGATTTGACAGCATTTATGCAAAACAAAAAGTCAAAACGAGACTGGCAGGTATACGGCCTGTACCGCAAAGATGAAGAGATTCTATTTTTAGAGAAGGTAAAGAAGACTGTGTGGAACATGGATGCACCATGGAAGCCAAAGAAGGGAGGACGTTCTGCATTCCCGACAAAAGCCAAAGTGATGTGCGCAATGCTAAAAGTAAAGTTTGGATTTGATTACCGTTCCATGGAGTCGCACCTGAGATCAAGGCCAGGCCTTCTAGAAATCAGGTTCTGGTAAATTCTGATGATCTGATCACCAAAAGTTACCAGAACCAGAAATCATGGAATTGCAAAAGGCTCCAAGCAAGACTGTGATCAATGATAGTCTGAAAAGAATTCCAATTTCTTATCTTAGAAAAGTAAATGCAAGGCTCACAGAGCCAATCAAAAAAAGGACATGGCTCCGGACAGTTCAAGGTTTAGCACCAAAAGGTGTGAAGCCTGGTTTGACATCAAGACAAACAGGCACAAATCCAAAAAATCTTACCTAAAACTGCACATTCTAATTGCAATACAGTCCCTGGCAATCATATCTTTTGATGTGACAAAAGGAACACAAGGTAATGCACCGGTTCTCAAAATTGCTCAAGGAAACTCCAAAAGTAGCTGGTGATTTTTGTGCAGATCCTGCATACCTGTCACGAAACATCTGCAACATGGTGGCAACCCTAAAGAAGACGCCATACGTCAAGCCAAAGAAAAACACAATTAGGAATTCCAAAGATTCTCAATCATGGAAAAAGATGGTCTCACTATTCAAAGATAATCAAGATGAGTTTGACAGACATTATCACAGGAGATCACTGGTGGAATCTGTCTTTGCAGTACTCAAGATTGTCTTTGGAAACAATCTGTCATCAAGAAATAAACTGATCCAGAAAAAAGAGTTGGCGTTACGTGTAATCTGTTACAACATACGAGTTGTAAACTTGATGGAGGTGAGAAGACATGTCAGAGGACAGTTTTAGGACACACCTCAAAATAGAAGTCACAATGATTGCAAAAAAATACATTTTGTCTGGAATGGTTCTAGCAATTGTAGCTAGTATTGGATTTGCTACAGCAAATATTGCATTTGCTACAAGTGAAGATCCAGATGAAATTCAGAGACAGATGGCCGCACTACAAGATTCACGAGACAAATTACAGTTGGAACGTGATGATGCGCTAAGAACAAGTGTTGTTTCATGGGATAGAAATGATATGAGAGGTTTCCTTGATGCGTATGCAGAATACCGGGAAATCAACAGAGCAATAAATGCTATTCCTGACCAATACAAAGAACTTGGAATGAAGTACAACGATCTCATGGGATATGAAACATTACTCGTGAAAGGTAAAGTTACTCCTACAGAAAATGGCAAACTGTACAAAACTAGTGGAACTATCACATATTTCTCAGATACTGAAAATAAACTAAGATGCGATCTTCAGTTTGATTCATTTTCAATTGGTGGAGATATGCAAGATGGAGAAAGTGACGTAAACTTCCAAAACAATTTCGCAAGCACAACACGTGTGCTGGACTTCATATTCTGTAACATAGAAGACTGGGAAAGTCCCTATTCTATAACAGTTTCACGTTCAACACCATTTGCACAATGCACAGATGATAGTGACACAGCAGGCCGAACAAGCTCCTTTAACATAGATTGTTCACCAATCACATTTAACTCTGATAATATCATTATTGTCACAGTACAAGCTGATTATGATATCGATACAATCTCTGTTTCAGACATCTTTACAATGAGTTAATACCAACTTATTCTTTTTTTTACTATGAACAAAAAAATTGTGGCCCTGATAATATCAGCAATAATTATTTTTATTGCATTTTCTAGTTACGTCTATGTTTTCACACCGCAAGAAAAACCAATAGATCTTAGAGAACAAGGTATGTATGATCTACACAAATCAATAATAGAAGAAATATATCCAAAGTTAAAAGGGCAATATGAAAAAGGAAAAATTGACAAGATCACCTATATTAAAGAATTAGAAAATCTCGAAAGAAATCGATTAGGCATAATAGATGAAGTACTAAAAGAAGATTTCGATGATCCTAAAATCAAAGAATATTTTTACAGCGGGCATCTGAAAAACGAAAGCGTAATTTCCAAAGAACTAGACGAAATAAAAACTAGATGAGACTTGGGCATAATGATTTCCAATTTTTAAAAGAATTTGTTTAATTATATTGTATTTTGTCATTACTTAGTTTTAAAATTCTTGTGTTAGTATTATAAAAAAAGAAAATAACTTATTAAGTTATTCTACTTGTACTGTATACTTTATCGCTTGTTTGCACATTCCAACTTGCCATTACAGTCTCAGATTCCACTTCGTGATCCGTCCAAAATTCTAAATCATTATCATATGAATTAGCTAGAATTGTAGTTCCACGTGTGTGTTCCCCAAGCTTGCATATTTTCAGTTGCTGAACCTCCAGTAAAGTTAGTGACTAAATGTTTTAGGTCAAAATAACTTTGATTTACGGTTCCTAATGTTACTTCAATTGCTGACCAATCACCTAAATCATACCTTCTGGATAATAATCCATACAATAGACCTCTTGCGCAATTAGAAGGGTTTTTGACAGTATTTTAAATTTTGAACAGATTTGTGCCTAAAAACTCAATATTGAAGAATTTTTTGAAATATTCTTCCTCAGAATTTACGCCTAGAAATAATTACGCAAGAGGTCTAATATGTGAATATGCCACAACCCCACGTTAACTTATGTCTAACGTGCCAGTTGTCTGTGTGACTTCCACCAGTACGAATTGTTTCAGATGATACTTTAATCAATTCAACTCCAGTCAAATTCTTTTCCCAAGTGTCTAAATCTTCGTCAACCGATACTCAACATTTGAGTGTCAACTGAAGACGCAACAGAACCGTAAAATGATAAAATTTTAGTAAAAACGACTATCGTCTCTTTCGTCTTTGGCCTGGTTTATTTTGTCCTGGATATCTTCCAAGAACAAATCGCTTTCTGAAGTTACTTTTATTTCTAAGACTAGAATTTGTGCCTACAATTTTTCTTCCTTCTACCTTTGGAGTTTGCCCTCTAACTTTTCCTGCTTTGGTAATCGAACCGTGGGTTGCCATGATAATAAAAATGAATTAGTGAATTTATGTATTTGTATAACTACCAGTACCTGGCTTTAACAATCTCAATAACTCGTTCGTGTTCCTTACTCTTTCTACGCG
This sequence comes from Candidatus Nitrosopumilus sp., assembly GCA_965247045.1. GTDB lineage: Archaea > Thermoproteota > Nitrososphaeria > Nitrososphaerales > Nitrosopumilaceae > Nitrosopumilus. The sequence goes on along the minus strand of CBDFGF010000005.1, from coordinate 56,534 downwards.
CATATTTTTCCATTGCACTAAGTGGAATACCACCAAGAGATCTTGCAAGTGCATTAAAGAATAATCTTCCGGGACCTTTTGCACCAGTCTTAGTCATAAATTTTTGAATACCATATTTGAAGTTGTGTTGCCATGTCTTGTAAAGAACACCTAGTTGTGCAGGAGTCATCTCATTTCCTATATTAAAGAAATCAGATTTTTCTAGCAATCCAATTGGAACGAATGTTAGTGCAGTAGCAGTAAACATTGCGTCTGGTTGTTCATGTTCTAACTCACTGATTAAACGGATCGATTCCCATGAATCTTCAGGAGTTTCATCGTTATCAAGACCCATTATGAGTGTAAATGCCGGAATCCAATAATTTTCGTTCATTGTCTTTACACCTTCTTTTACAACCCAATGCCATTCTTCTGGGGCATAAGGTGCAAGTTTTCTATCTGCATATTTCTCAATTAATCTCAAACTTCCAGTCTCAAATCCAACTTGGACACCAATCAAGTTATCAGGACTGGCTTTAATGATTTTTGAGAGGTTTGGAAGAAGTTTTTCATCAGCTATTGCACCTGCTAATGTCCCGTGTGTTGGATTTGTATGCTCTACACAAGTAGACATGATTGCAGTAAACAATTCTTCTAGTGCTTCTCTGTTTGGTTCCATTCCCTTTGCAGTTCTTGGATCCATTCCATAAACAAAAATATCATCACTGTGAATCCATGCAGATTTAGCACCGCCTTTCTTCATGTTAACTTCAATTTCTTTTACGACTTTTTCTGGTGGATAGTATCTCAATGATCTTAATGTAACATCACAGAATTTACAACCTCGTCCACATCCACGCATTACTTCAACCATTCCGTGCATACTTGGTTCAATAATATCTGGAATTTCGTCCATGTCAGGCCTGTCCCAGAAATTGACAAATCTTCCATGAATCTTTTTTCCATTTCTTTCAAATTCCTTAATGTTTACTTTAAAGTCACTTCTCTTTCTGAAAGGATCCATGTTTTCAAAGTCACCGTTAATCAAATAGTTGAAGAATCTTCCCGCATGTCCATCAATTTCTGGAGCAATTCCACCAAGTTCTCCCTCTAATATAGCATAGATTCCAAATTCTTCAATTTTTTCAGGATCATAGTTATATTGCCAGGTTCCAGATGCACCAGAAATTACTTTTGCTTTACTTCCAGTTTTTGCTTTTGCAGATTTAATTCTATAATGCAATTCAGTATTGTAAAATTCATCATAAGAGATTTGTTTTCTACCATAAGTAAATGTCATAGTAACTGGACCCATTCCAAGAGGATCCATTTCATATGTTCCAATTACTTCTGTTTCAAGCCCAATAAATTGTTCAATATGATCAGGATGAGCAACAACAACATCCTGTCTGCTAAATCCATCTCGTAACAAACCGGCTTCTAATTTTCTTAATCCATAAGGTGCATAATTTGCAACACCATTTGTGTGAGGAATATAGTTACAAATAAAATCAAATAGAATTTTTGGAGTAACTTGGTTTCCAAGAATCTTGTACCAAAAGCTGTTTTTTTTCCTATGAGGGTCAAGAGCTGGTGCACATCCAAAAAATGTTGCCAGAGATAATCCTCTATATGGAGACATCAGAGTACGATCAGCAGTTAAAACAATCTTTGGAGTTCCCATTACCTTCATAAAATTAATTTTGTGATTTAGTTTAAACCTTGCTGGTCAAACTTAGTAATTTTCCAAAACTCCAGCTTTATTCCTATAAAAATGGCCAAATTCCTTGTTTAAGGAAAGATGTTGGGCATCAAATACGGTTCCATCCCTGCAAACAAGATCTTCACCAACACAGCAACTACCGCAAATTCCAACTCCGCATTTCATCATTCTTTCAAGACTAGCTTGAACAAACATGCCCTTAGAATAAGCAGATTGTACTGTTTTGTACATCATTATCTCAGGACCACAGGTATACACCGCATCAAAACGAGTTTCATCTGTAAGTTTTTCGACCAAATCAGTTACAAAACCTTTTTCGCCATAACTTCCATCATCTGTAGAAACGATTACTCGGTGAGGATTGTTTTCCAAAAGACAGTTGGCTAAATCTTCGAAGAAGACTTCATCTTTTGATTGGGCACCAATTAGAACCGTGACATCATCTGTAGGTTTTACAAAAGTGAGTAATCGCATCATAGGAACAAGACCAGTTCCACCACCAACTAGCAAAAGTTTTCCTTCTTTGAGATCAAAAGAGTTTCCATATGGACCACGAAGTCCAATTTGCTCTCCAACTTCAACATTGAATAAACCAGTAGAAGCAGATCCATGTTTTCTTACAGTGAATGCAGCCTTTCCAGATTCTTTTGAAATCATTACACTCATTGGTAATTCATTAATTCCAGGAATCCAAACCATTGCAAATTGTCCAGGAAGAACATTTGACATTATTTCATCTGAAAAAACTAAAGTTCTAACAGTTGGTGTTTCATCAATTACTTTTTCAATTGTTACAATTGTTGGATGATTATGATTTCTTTGCAAGGCCCACCATATCCTCTATTTTAGAATAGCCTTTTCTCTTCATATATTGTGATATTCCTTTGTTAATTTCATCAAAGACGTTAACCCAATTATCACCAATTGCACTACCAAGTTGAATTGCAGAAGATCCTGCCAAGAAAAATTCAATTGCATCCTCCCAAGTAGATATACCACCACATCCAATTATCGGAATGTCATATTTTGAAGAAATTTCATAAACACATCTTAATGCAATTGGTTTAATTGGACTACCAGACAATCCACCAAATTTATTACTAAGGATTGGTCGTTGTGTTTCAACATCAATTGCTATTGCACGAACAGTATTGATTGCAGTAATGGCATCAATTCCAGAATCTATTGCAGTGCTTACAGTATTTAGATAATGAGTGGTACCTAAACCAACTTTAGCAATGACTGGAATATTTGTAGCGTTTTTAACAGTAGTTACAATCTTCTTTACCAATTCAGGATCATCTCCTACTTCTAAACCAACTTTAGCAACATGAGGACATGATAGATTCAGTTCATATGCTGAAACTTTGCAGTTTTCAAATTCTTTTATCATTATTTCAAAGTCTTCAGGAATTGAACCCACCAAACTTACTATTATTGGAACATCTTGGTTGGGTTGAATCATTTTAGCAAAATTTGGTGCCCCAGGATTTGAGAGGCCCACAGCATTTATCCAACCGCCACCTTTTACACTAAATATAGTTGGATTTGGATACCCTTCCCATGGTTCCTTACTAAGAGATTTAGTCACTACAGCTCCTACTCCAGAGCGATATAGCCGATTAAATACATCCAATGAGATTCCCAGTATTCCTGATGCCAACATTACAGGTCTATCTAATTGAATTTGACCTATCGAAGTTGCAAGACTGGGTTCCACTTTGATTAATGAACCTAGTTTCGAATATAACAGTTGATTCATAATTCTGGTACGTTTTTTAAAGGTGATTTAGACTGAACTAGTCATGTATTCTGTGATTTTAACAGAATTAGGAATATCAGTTTTCAAAGAAAAAAAACTTGAAAGAGCATTTCCTTTCTCAAATTCTGTTAAAGAGTATCTTTCAGTGAAAAACAAGGAAGCAAAACTAAATGAGCTCATAAATTATCTATCTTCAATTCAGAGAGTAGTTACAGTTAGTGATGAATCATTACTGGTCATTTTGAAAAAATATTCTATTGATGCACAAATCATGGAAGCATCAGAGTTAGAAGCCATACAAGCAACAAAACCACAAATAATTGTTGATTCAGGTTTTGCTAGTAACCTTCAAGACACACTAGGAAAACTTAGAGAATTTGCTCTAGGATTATCATCTTCAATAGTTACTGAAGTATCAGAAAGTCCAGATCTTCACATTATTCAAGCAATTAATTCCCTAGATGAAATTGACAAGATAGCAAATGCATTAAGTTCAAGACTTAGAGAATGGTATGGACTACATTTTCCAGAATTAGATAATATAATTGACAGTATCAATGGATATGCACAAATTGTAATGGCTGGAAAACGTGAATCATTAACAAAACAAGTTTTTGAGGATGCAGGTTTTCCAGAATCAAAAGTAGAAATGTTATTTTTAATTTCATCAAAAAGCAGAGGAGGAGGTATCTCGGATGTTAATTTGGCAATAGTACAATCAATTGCAAAACAAATTCTAGACTTTCATGATTTACGTAAGAAACTCGAAGAACATGTTGAATCTGAAATGACATCAATTGCACCAAATCTTTCAGCAATACTTGGTACTGCAGTTGGTGCAAGAATTTTAGGAAGGGCTGGAAGTCTCAAAAGATTAGCATCGTTTCCTGCCAGTACAATACAAGTTTTAGGAGCTGAAAAAGCATTGTTTAGATCATTAAAGACAGGTTCTCAACCACCAAAGCATGGATTGTTATTCCAACATGCAATGGTTCATTCTGCTCCAAGATGGCAAAGAGGAAAAATTGCACGTGCAGTTGCTGCAAAGGCAGTCATTGCAGCAAGAGTTGACGTTTATGGAGAGGGATTGAATGAGACTTTGCTTGAAAAACTCAATGTAAGAGTTGATGAGATAGGCAAGAAATACGAAAATCCAACTGAAAAAGATCTCAGAAAACCTCAATCATTTAGACGAGACGTTAGAAACTTTGGAGATGTTTCCAGAAGAAGAGAAGAAAGAGGTGGAAGAAGAGAAGATAGAAAGTATAAACAAAGATCAGATTCAAAAAATAAAAAGAGAAAAAAGTTTGGAAGAAGATAATCAATCATTTTTTTGGATTAAATCAGAAGGCGAAAAAAAACTAGCTACTGAAAATTTGGTTCCCGGAAATCAAGTATACAAAGAAAAATTAATCATCAAAAAAGGAATCGAGTACAGATTATGGGATCCATTTAGAAGTAAATTAGCAGCATCTATAATGAATGAACTTGAGAAATTTCCTTTTGAAAACAAAACTAAAGTTCTTTATCTTGGGGCATCAACTGGAACAACTGTAAGTCATATTTCAGATATTGTCGGTCCTAGTGGGATAGTGTTTAGTGTTGAGCATGCAAGTAGAGTTGCAAGAGATTTTTTAGATAGGGTTGCATCACTTAGAACAAATATCATTCCAATTCTTCAGGATGCCAGAAAACCTAAAGAATACTTTTCTGTATTTGGAAAAGTAGATGTCATCTATGTAGATATTGCTCAACCTGATCAAACAAAAATTGCCATAGATAATTGTCATTTGTTTCTAAAAAAAGGAGGATACTTCTTTTTAGTTATTAAAACAAGAAGTATTGATGTTACAAAATCTCCGAAAAAAATTATTGAAGAAGAAGTAGAGAAATTAAAAACAAATTTCAATATTTTACAGTTGATAGATTTACATCCATATGACAAAGATCATGCAATGGTAATTGCAAAATATAGAGGCTAATTGTCTTCTAAAATTTGCTGAATGGGCTTCCAACTTTTACGTACAAAACTTGGCATAACATGATTAATTTTATAATATTTAGTCACAAATTTCACACTTACTGAATCTGAAGGGTATCCACTTCCCAAATTATGATTTTTCCTTAACTTTGCAATGGTTCTATCTCTTGTTACTTTGGCAAGAATAGAAGCAGCAGAAACTACTACAAATCTGCTATCTGCATGATGATATGATTTGATTTTATGATTTCCAGATAGTTTGGATATTTCTTTCCCAAATCTTCTCGGATTGACATCACATGAATCAACATATGATGTAGATGGGTTTAGTTTTGAAACAACTTTTGCCATATATTTTGCTTCCAAACCATTTAGACAATGTTTCTTGACACTGACATCAATGGATCTTGGAGAAATTTTTGCAATGTAATAATCATCAGCAATTTCAATAATTTTTTTGTAAAGATGTTCACGTAATTTAGGGGAAAGTTTTTTTGAATCTTTTACACCTATTGAGGATAGTTTTCTTAATTTTCTTTTATTCAAGGAAATTCCAGCTATAACTAATGGTCCCAACATAGAACCACGTCCAGCATCATCAATACCACAAATTTGCACGAATTTTGTCTTAAAGCACAAGTATTAAACCGTTATACACTAAGAAAAACAGAAAATAATTGGAAATTCCAAATGAATCTTTTCAAGAAATTATAGAGGGCAAAACAAAACTGCTTGTTCCAAAAAAATCAATTACAGAAAAAGTTCCACCTAAAAAACCAGCATTTTTCAATCCAAAGGCAAAATTGAATAGGGATTTTTCAGTGATTGCATATGCCGCATTTCTAAAAAATTTTCAGGGCCCAAAAATTTTCTTAGAAGGATTATCAGGGATTGGTGCAAGGGGATTACGAGTTGCAAATGAGTTAAAGGTTGAAAACATAGTAATCAATGATCTAAATCCAACAGCTCTAAAAATTGCTGAGTATTCAGCCAAACTGAACAACCTAAGCAACATTGAATTTTCTGAAAAAGAGGTTTGTAGATTTTTAAGTAATTATTCAAAAAAAGGAGAAAGAGGTTCAATTGTAGACATAGATCCATTTGGCTCTCCTGCAGCATTTTTTGACTGTGGTATTAGAGCAACTATGCATGGGGGGATTTTATCGACAGCAACTACAGATCTTCAAGTTCTAAATGGACTCTTTCAAGGAGCATGTAAGAGAAAGTATGGAGGAATCCCAGTAAGAGCTGAATATGGAAATGAAATTGCAATTAGATTAATTATTGGCTGTCTTAGAATAGTAGCAGCAAGGCTGGGAGTTGAAATAATTCCTATGTTTGCTGAAAGTGACATGCATTACTATAGAACATATGTTAAAGTTCTAAACAGACGAGATCTACGAGAAAATATTGGGTATATTCTACATTGTAAAAATTGTGGACATAGAAAAATGTCGTTAGAGCAAGAACAAGAATGTGAATTATGTAGATTAAAAATTAGTATTGCAGGACCTTTATGGATTGGAAAAATTTTTAACAAAGAATTTATTCAAAACATGATTTTAGAAATTCCTAATTTACAAGTAGACAAAGTTTGTGAAAAAACGCTTCACAAATGTCTTGTAGAATCAGAAATGCCAGGAACATATTTCACACTAGATGAGGTTGCATCTAAAATGAAATCATCTCCTCCGAAATTAGAAAATGCAATATCAAATTTACAAAAAAACAACTTTGTGGCAAGTGTTACATCATTTAGTCCAACAGGGTTTAAGACGGACGCAAAAATAAATGAAATAATTAAAATATTTCAGACTATCCAATAAAACCTAGGCAAACACAATATAATTCACTACTTTGTTTTCTGCTGGCTTTAGGTTTTGTAAGATTTATCCTAGCAAATTTCTTCTTTACATAATCTTTAAACTCCATTGAGTATTCACCATCAAAAATTTTGAATACAGCATTTCCTTTGTTTGCTAAAACTTTATCCATAATTTTGGTACAATCATAATTCAGAGAAACTTGTTTAGCATGATCAACTGACCAATTTCCACTAACCTTAGGAGAAAGATCACAAATTACAGCATTAACTTTACGCTCAAAATACGACATAATCTCATCAATCACATGTTCGTCCTCAATATTTTCTCTAATAATGTAGGCGCCAGGAATCTCTTCAACATATAATAAATCAATTCCCATAACCTTGCCTTGATTCCCTGCTAATTTTACAGCCATCTGAGTCCATCCGCCAGGAGCACATCCTAAATCAAGAACATTAAATCCTGGACCAATTATACGGTAAGACTGGTTTAGTTCTTTGAGTTTGAATGCAGCTCTGCTTCGAAAACCTTGTTCATGGGCTAATTTCCGATAGTGATCTTTACGAGCATCTAACAGTTTCATTTGGACTTCTCAGGTTTTTTCATTTCAGCAATTACCCAATCTTCAATAAATTGACAATTTCTAGGACTAATTTCACCTTCAAGTGAACATTTCTGTTCAACAGGACAAACCAAACAAGGAGCATTTTCGATTGATTGTGTACTAATTGGAGTCTTCTTTAAAATTAATTTGTAAGTCCAACGATCTTTCTCAAGAAGTTTTTCTCTAGTAATTGTTCCCATTCGTTCTAGTTTTAATGCTAAACGAGAACCATCACGACTTGTAAGTTTAAGTTTTTTCCACAATTCACTTTGAAACATTCCATTTGATTCACGTTCTGCTAAAATATCACAAACTTTGTTAGTGAGTCTTTCCATGTCAACTTTCTCAATTTGAAAGTTTTCAATTTCTTCATCAGAAAGTTGTTCTTCTAATTCTTCTTCTAGTGTTTTTTCAGCTTCCTTTTTAGCTTCTTCTAACTCTTTTTTAGTTAATTTTTTTACTTTTGCTGGTTTTGCTGCAACTTTCTTTGTTGTTTTCTTTGCTGGTTTTGCTGCAACTTTCTTTGTTGTTTTCTTTGCTGGTTTTGCTGCAACTTTCTTTGTTGTTTTCTTTGCTGGTTTTGCTGCAACTTTCTTTGTTGTTTTCTTTGCTGGTTTTGCTGCAACTTTCTTTGTTGTTTTCTTTGCTGGTTTTGCTGCAACTTTCTTTGTTGTTTTCTTTGCTGGTTTTGCTGCAACTTTCTTTGTTGTTTTCTTTGCTGGTTTTGCTGCAACTTTCTTTGTTGTTTTCTTTGCTGGTTTTGCTGCAACTTTCTTTGTTGTTTTCTTTGCTGGTTTTGCTGCAACTTTCTTTGTTGTTTTCTTTGCTAGAGATAAATCTAGAATTTTCTTTTTCTTTTTTAATTCATCAAGTTCTGCCTTAATTTTTTTTGCTTCATCAATTAAAGAATCTTTTTTCTTTGCCATCAAATCACCTCATTTTTTAAATTCAATTTCTTATTTATCATACAATAATCCATTCCTATTTAACAGTAAATGTCCCACTTGTTGAGATATTCATGAGCTTTTTTGAAACCATTTCCACGACTATCTTATAAGAACCTGGAGCATCAATTACTTTAGAGAACTCATCTCCGACAGGGAGAATTTTACTTCCTTTCGTAAAGCATTGCTCAAAGAATTCACTTTGATTAATTACATCATTTTTTCCAATTGAATAAATTGTAACATAAAGATCTCCACAGTTAAAGGAGGAATCATCAATTTTGACTTGGATTTCTATATATTCTGAAGTGGAATATTGTTTCGATAGACCAATGATCTCAATTGGGGTATCAGAAGAGGAAAATCCTTCTGAGGAAGACATTGGCCACATGTTTAATTCTCTGTCCGGTTTCTGGAGAATATCAGCCATTACCACATAACTAAAAATTAGTGAAAAAATTACGGGTAATACAAATACAACAAAAACTTTCTTAGTTACCATTTTGTTTTAAAATCTGTAATTCCCTTATAATATATTTGGCAAAATTGGAAAACTTTGGATCAATTTGACGAATGAGTTAAATCGTAGCCGACTAAATATCGCTAGATGCGACTTAGGAAATTCAGAGTTAGAGCATATCGTTGTATTCATGACTCTGGGGAAATCACAGTTGGTGATTTAGCAGCTTTTATTGGAAAAAATGAAAGTGGAAAAACCACTATCCTTCAAGCATTAGTTTTATTGAATAAGGATGAACAAGTTTCAGAACTAGATCTTTGTGACGAAATGGATGAAGAACTCAAAGATGAGATTAGATTAGCAGAAGGAGAATTTGAACTAAATCAAAACGAAATTGGTTTAATTAAAGAAAAATTTTCGGGATTACCAGAAATAAAAAAAATCAAATTATTTAGAACAAATCGACACCCAACAGTTCAATACGAATTCGAAGATATTGAACTTAGTGAAGATGAGGATAAAGGGCTTAATTCGTGGGAAAATTTTTCAAAGCAAATTCTTGGATTTTTAGATACTATTCCAAACCACATCAGAATACAGATTGATACAAATTTCTTTGAGGGGCCAGTTCCAAAGAATCAAGAAGCATTCGATAGTGAAATGGCAGAATTTAGTAATCAATTTCACGTCATAGCCATTCAAGAACACAAAGTCATTGAGGAATGGGAAAAAATCTATGAAAGTCCAGAAAACCAATTTTCAAATCTTCTAAGTGGTGAAAGCCAAAAAACAGCATTACAGAATTTTATTGCATCCGAACTACATCCAAGATTTGTTTACTTTTCAGATTATAAAAAAATCTATGGTAATATCAATCTCAATGAGTTTCTTAAAGAAGAGAAAGGAGAAAGAACAGATTCAATTGAATATATTGAAGAATTTGACAAAGCAGAGACAGTAAGAAATCTATTCTATCTAGCTGAATTAGATATGAAAGAGTTAGATGAAGTAAAAGAGAGCCCTTCAAAATGTATCAAACTTCTTAATGCTGCAGGTAATAGATTGACCAGTAGACTGAATCCAACATGGAAAGGAGATCCTATCCATGTAGACTTGAGATACAATCCAGGAAATATCTTAAGTATTGTAATTTCAGATGTTCACAAAGATGGAACAATTACAAACACAGGATTGTTAAATAGAAGAGCGGAAGGTTTCAAGTGGACATTTTCTTTTATTGTGAACTTTGCAGCTGAAACACAAAGATCAGAATTAAAAGAAGCAATATTGCTTTTAGATGAACCTGCAAGAAATCTTCATCCTACACAACAAATGGGAATTTCAGATTTGTTGAAAAATTTAGCTGGCTCTAACCAAGTATTGTATGCAACACATTCACCATTTATGATCTTTGACTACACTCCAGGCAATCTACTTGTTGTAGAGTTAGACAAAAGAAAACACCTCAGCAGAATCTTTTATGATTATTGGAATGCAGATGACAAGACATTAACACCAATTTTGTATGGACTATCCAGAGGTCAAGTTGAATCTATTGTAGATAGAGAAATTGGAACAAACTCCAGACCAGTAATTATTGTAGAGACAATGTCTGATTCAATGTATCTAAATGCTTTTGACAAATTCTTACAGGATCCAAATATATCAATGAATCCTCTAAATGTTGTTGCGGCATACAACAAAAATTCAGTTTTACCTTTAGCGATATTTTACAGAAATCATGGTTACAAGACATTTATTTTATTAGACAATACTGAAGAATCCAAGCAAATTTCGGCCCAATTAGTCTCAAATGAATTCTCATCAATTCAGACTATTTTCTTTGAGAGAGAAGGAAAAAAGCTAGAATCTATTGAAGATTATATCGTTCTTGAAGATTATTTACATGTAGTAAATCAGACTTATGAAATAAAGTTAAGACAGGAAGGATTTTCAAATCTCACACCTCAAGATGTTACTTCTAAAGAAAGTAAAGGAATCTTAGGCAAGTTGAGAAAGATTTGGGAAGAGCACAGAGAAGATGATTGGGGAGAATTTGACAACGAAGAGATCACCAGATACATATGTGAAAAAATTACACTCGAAGAGACTAGTTTTCTGTCAGATAAAACAAAGGACCAATTCAGATCATTGTACAGATTAATTGCTGAAAGAATTAGACAATATCAAAATGTAGTTAAAAAACAAGACCTAGATAAATTTCAAAAGGCTAAGACTAAGGCTTAAGATTTAAGAAGGTTTCTCATGAAAAATACTGAACTAAAAAATAGAAGATTAGGGAAAAGTTTTCAAGGTTTAAGTGAGAGATGATTAGGCAGAATTACATGAATAAATCCTCGACTAGAGGAATTTTCCTTTCAATTACATTATTATTTTCATTAGTACTTATCGCAATTCCATCAAATGCAAATGCCGAAGAAATTAATGTCAAAAGTTTTGCGTTTGAAGAAACAACAATTATTGAATTTACAAATGATTCGGATGAAGAGGTCAATACTTTTAGAATTTGGCTTGGAAGTGATTTCAGTTTCGAATCTTTTAAAACAGAAAAAGTATGGGTAGGCGAAAAAACTCCAGACGGAGTCATAATTTTTACATCGTCTGAAACAATCAAGCCAGGTGAATCTGTAAAGTTTGGTGTTAAAACAGATAAAGCAAAACCTGGAATTAATTGGAAGGCATTAGACAAAGAAGATAACAAAATAGATGCAGGCAAAGTGTTATCAGAGGAATTGTCAAAGGTAATTCAAAATACAGAACCCGAACCAGAACCCGAACCAGAACCTGAACAAGATAAAATTTTAGAGAACCCAAGTCCAAGTATATCTACAGAATCAATCTTCAGAATAGTCCCAGAGAAACCAAACGTTGGTTCGTCAATCAGGGTTACAGGAGATGAATTTGGTGCATCTCAAGAATTTGATTTTTACATTGATTCAAAAAAAATTGGTAGTTTTGAAACAGATGAAAATGGTCACTTTATGACAACAATGAAAATTCCTGAAGAACAAATAGCTGACAGAGTAGATTTCATAATAAAAGACAAAGATGGAGAAGAAAAAAAGATCAGTCTCAGAATAGGAGAGATCGAAAATAAAATTCCAGTATTAGAAGATATCGAACTTACAATTAAAGGACTTCCAGAGGTTGTGTATAGAGGAGACTTTTTAGAGATTTTTGGAACCGGAACACCTGGTAACGTAATAACAGCAGAAACTGCTACATTTGAGGGAGAAATTATCAATTCAAGAACAGCAGAAATAGACTCCAAAGGAAACTGGGAATTAGATGAGCCAATCATCGTACCATTAGACACTCTAATAGGAAATTACACTGCAACTATTACTGATGGAAGACAAACCATAATAAAACATTGGACAGTAGAATCAGATAAAGTAATAATCATAGTCCCAATTAATTTAAAGTTTGATCAAGGTGAAATCATGAAATTTAATGGAACAGCCTTACCAAACAAACCGATTGAAATAATATTAGAAGATCCTCTTGGAAAAGAGATTTTTTCAGATATTATTCAAATTGATGGTTCTGGTTTTGTAGAGTTTGAATTTCAAACAGAATCAAGCGCAACAAAAGGAACATACACAGTAATTGCAACACAAGAAAATGAAAAAGAATTTATTTTTGCAGGAGTTGGGCAATTACCCTCAATTCCAGTTAACTTAGAATTTGACAAGTTGAATTACAAAACAGGAGAAACAGCCATAATTTCAATCATAGGAAAAGGATCAGATGTTGTTAGTTTACTAATTCTTAATCCTTCTGATCAACCAAAAGGAGAAGCAATAATCATAACATTGGAACCAGATGGCAGAGGAGAATATTCTCTCAATCTAGACGGATATTCATCTGGTATATATACAGCCGTAATTAGCAAGGGAAATACCCAAAGTACAGAGACCTTTGCAGTGGGTCTGCTGACAGGCTCTGGTCAAATTGAAATCAATACTACAAAGACAAGTTATCTACCAGGTGATTCCATTTTGATTTTAGGAAATACTGCTGAAAATGTCATAATTGACATAATTTTGACTGATCCTGACGGAAATGAAATTAAAGAAAAAGAAACTTTCTCAGGCAAGAGTGGAAAGATTTCAGAAAGCTCTTTTAGAATTCCAAGTGATGCAAAACCTGGAACGTGGACAATTAATGCAAAAAGTGGCTCAAACTTTGACATTGTAGAAATTGAGGTTGCAGCAACATTACAGGAAGGAATTCAAGTATCAATTGGAGAAATAGTGACTTTGGGTGTAGTTGGAGAAACAATCACAATTAAAGTGATTGGAGCCCAACAAACTGTAGTAATTGAAATTATTGCTGAAGATGGTGAAATCATTGAGACTTTGTCATTTCAAGCATCAAGTCAAGGAGAAATTAATCAACCATGGATAATTCCTAAAGAAACAGAACCTGGAATTTATACAGTCAAAGTAGCAGACGCATTTGATTCTGCAGAAACCACTTTTGAATACCAATAATTTCAAACAATTTTATTCCACTAACTTTGAATTTTTTTTATGAACCTTAGAGAAAAAATTGCTGAATATCCCAATTTTCCTAAAAAAGGAATATTGTTTAGAGACTTTAGTCCAATTTTGAAAGATCCTGCAGCTTTGTCTTTAATTGCAGATGAATTTTCGAAACATTTTCATCCAAAAGATATTGATTTGTTTGCTGGAATTGAATCAAGAGGATTCATTTTAGCTAGTGTTTTGGCCTCAAGATACAATAAGGGTATGATAATGATAAGAAAAGCAGGAAAATTGCCTGGAAAAACTGCAAAATTATCATACACAATTGAATATGGCAAGGACGTCATAGAGATTCAAAAAGACATCATCAAAGAAGGGCAAAGAATACTAATTTGTGATGACTTACTTGCAACTGGAGGCACTGCAAAAGCATCTGCAAAATTAGTTGAAAAAGTAGGAGGAAAAATTTCAGGTTTTGCGTTTATCATAGAGTTAACAGAACTAAATGGAATGAAAGGAATTAGCAAGTATGACTGTAAATCACTGGTGAAGTATTAATGGAAAAAGATGTTGAGATCGGAATTTTTGGAGGAACAGGAATTTATGATTCAGATTTACTTGAAAATGCACAAAAAGTCGATATTAACACACCTTATGGTAAACCTTCAGATACCATTACAGTGGGAATTTTTAAAGGAAGAAAGATTGCTTTCCTTCCAAGGCATGGAAAAAAACACACTATTCCACCACATATGATTAATTTCAAAGCGAACATTTGGGCATTCAAAGAATTAGGAGTTACAAGGATCATAGCACCTTCGGCAGTTGGAAGCCTAAAAGAAGGATTAGAACCGGGGCACTTTGCATTACCATCACAATTTTTAGATTTTACAAAATCAAGAGACGGTTCTTTTTCAAATGAAGGAAGAGTAATTCATATTTCAGTAGCTGATCCTTTTTGTCCAGAATTACAATCATTAATTCTTCAAGTAACAGAAAAACAAGATTTGAAAATGCATAAAGATTGCACCTATGTCTGTATTGAAGGTCCACGATTTTCAACTAAAGCAGAATCAAAATTCTACAGATCTACTGGGGCAGATATCATTGGAATGACACTTGTTCCAGAATGTCAGTTGGCAAGAGAAGCACAGATATGCTATGCATCAATTTCAACCGTTACAGATTATGATGTTTGGGCTGAAAAACCTGTAACTGCTAATAAAGTGTTAGAGACACTTTCAAAAAATGAAGAGAAGACAAAGACAGTGTTAACAGAATTGATTGATAAAATTCCTAAAACTAGAAGTTGTTCTTGTGCTAAGGCATTAGAAGAAGCAGAGTTTTAGTCATCTACAAATGATTCTTTTGTAAGTCCTTCTGGAAGGGTCAAATCCCCTTGAAGTAGATTCCTCTGAAGCAGGATGATAACTTCTTCAACGTCGTATCCTAATTGTTCTAATTCTTTCTCAGTAGATTTAGAAATCTTAGCACCAACATTTTGTCCACCTATCCTACCAAATGCAATTGCAGTAAAACGAAATTCATTACCATCTAAAATGAATTTTCCAGTAATCTTTGCAGCCATCTGACTTCCATGAATATTATTGATGTGAACTTTAAGATCCATTTTAGAAACTAAATTTCTATAGCCTTGTTAATATTGTCGTCAATTAAAAAGCTCCAATGTTTCTCATCTTTAACTTTGAAACCCTCAATCCTAAGTGGAATTATTTGTTCATCTAAGCATTCGTGTTTGATTTCGCTATTTTCCTTTAGTTTAACTAATTTCCATTTGTATTTTCCTTGTTGCAATTTACATACTGTAACTGCCCATTTTGCATCAGGATCAATTTTGGGCATTCCAACTAAATCAGCTATCTCTTCAATTCCAAGCTGTTTTTCTTCACAGAATCGTTTCTTGCATACACCACATCTCCAGACATCAACTGAACCGATTGTTTTCTCATCTATGTTGATGTTTACTACTCCATAGTAAACTGGCTGATGTTTACAAGTTTCAGTGTCAACATTCAATGTTGTTCACCCATCTTTAGTATTATTTAGTTCTTGCATCATCATAGGATTTTTCTAAAATAACTCCCATATTATCAACAATGTTATTTCGTTTAAATTCAATGTTTTCTCGCTCACACATTTTTCTATACATGTTAACTGCAGTAAATCTAGGATGCATAGCTTCAAACTCGGTTTCAGAAAAGTCGATAAAAGCACCAAGAGTAATTAGTTCTTTAGCTGTCTTTTGGGCATTATCCAAAGAGATCTTTAATTTTTCTGCAATTTTTGTTGAAGACATTTTTCCGTTACAGGTAACTAACAAATACACTTTAGCCTGAACAGGGTCTAATCTAATTTCAGAAACCAGATCATTTTCAATTCTAGAATACATCATTTTGGAAATGAATTGCAGTGAAATAAAACATGATCTATACAGTTACTTTTTGACCAATAGTTTTTTAGAAATTTTCCAGGAAAACACCAAGGCAATTAAATGAACGACTACGCCTGAAAATGCCCCTAAGATCAAGTCATCAAGAAAAACCCAGATTAGGACAAATACAACAAGTGATGGAACTGTAATAATTATAGCAATTATGGTTCCTCTGAGTACAGTTTCTCGTATTGTAAGTTTGGTAGATTTTTCATTATTGGGCAACAGCTAAATTTTGAAAAATGGTAATAAAAATCAAAGAAATTAGTTGAAGAATATAATTCAAAAACAGACGAAAAGAATCTGTCTGTTTTAATTGGACAGCTTACAGATATTCAATGCTCATCTGAATCCAACGATATAATATTTTTGAATTATTTGATATATTTGAGACTTGGGCATAATGATTTACAAAAATAAATTCAAATTATCTTCAACAACAAAGCATTCTTTTTACAATTCTTGGATTCTCATTACCTGCAACACAGTTGTAGTACACTGCCAGCTGGTACACCAAGACACAAACCAGAGCAAATGACTTCACATTCTCAAGTCCTTTTACTGGCAATATCCTTATGTTGAATATGTCTTTGACAATCTCAAATAACGGCTCGATGGACACCTTTCTCTGAGAGTATAAATCTTGACCTTCTTTGGAATCATAAAACTCTGCCAGCTTTATTCTGTCTGGTGGTGTAGATGGATATACTTTGACTGGACAGATCAGTCTCAGATTTTTCTCATTGCTGCAATGGTACAGGTTGCCATCGTCATACGCAGGATCTGCCAATATGTTTTGGAACAGCCCTGCAAGTGAATCAACTAGTGTACCATATGGTTTGCCGTCATGAGCATTTGCAGTGCTGATACAGGCAGACAGTGGAACTATCAGTTTGCCAGTGGAACAACTCATGTGCAGTTTGTATCCAAATGTCCAGCCCTTTGATTTGGAATAACCCCACCTGGCATCAGTGTCAATTCCTACAATTGGAAGACGATTTTGTTTGATGTCAGATTTGTGCCATACTGGGCCTGCGGCTTGCAGCATTGTGCTATCAACTGATGCAGATGTATCATCTACCAACCCTTCTGAGACAAACAGATTTCCCATGTTGTTGATGATGGTACTAATTGGCAACACTTGGAATCTTCTGTCAATTGTTCTTCTGTCTGGAATTTGTTGTATCCTGCAAACCTTGAGCAATTTGTCATTGCCAGATTTGATGAACAAGAAATAGTGCAGCGTGTTATTACTTGGAATTCTCATCCATGATTTTATGATGTATAGTTGTACCATCAGAATGGTTGGATAGACATACGGTCTTCCACGCCTAATTACATCCTCATACAGAGACAATGCTCTGATCAAATACAAAACACCAATAAGAAATGACTGACATCTTATGTTACTAGGGATTCTTGTTTGTTTTGGCATTTCCAATGAACAAAACATACTGAGATCCTTAGCTTTTTTGATTGCAATAATTTAAGAAATTGATTAAAAATTGGAAATCATTATGCCCAAATCTCATCTAATTGAAGAAAATGAAAACTAGACGTAAAATATTTTTAATTTGTTTAATTGTAATTTTTGCGTTTTACGTATTGGTAACTTCCTTGGGTCCAGGTAGTGTGTTTGCACTTTTCAGCCCTGCAAGTATTCTATACTTTCCCTCAATATTGATGCAACTTATTGCTAATGAAGGCAATGGGATAGTTTGTGTTGATGCTTGTGGACCGTGTTCTGTATGGGGATATCAATACATCTTGATTGATGGACAATAGACCTCTTGCGTAATTACCAACAAAACGCGTCATTTAACCAAACTGATTCATCAGGTCATGGAATCACAACAAAATTCTCTTTCCACCGTATCCTGAAATTGACCAGGCCGCATATGATGTCGCTGATGCAATCATAGCGGCGCAGCCTGTTCCTGAAGACATCCTGCATTATCCTGAACTTCTTTATCTTTGAGATTGTGTGCTCTACTGTAATCCTGATTCTGGACTGGTTCTTGTTGAACTCCTTTTGCCTTGCAGTCAGTTTTCTGCCTCCTTTGCGCTTGCATGGCAGCACCGGATTGAACTCCGGAAAGTCCCTTGCCATTCCCTCGTATCCCAGGTCGACAAACGTCTGCAGCCCATCTGGCAGCATCGTAGGATGCTTGGCCTGAAACATCTTGTAGTCATGAGGTCTTCCCGGAGAGTGTGGAGGCTTGTGGACTATCTGGCCGTCAAGGTTTACCGTATACTGGTTCTTGACAGTATGCCTTCCCTTTTTTGCCCGAGTAGTGCGTCTGTCTCTTCTTTTTGTTCTTCTTTGGCCTTGGTATCTGCTGCTCTGATGAGTCAATCATCACACAAAACTCCGGAAAGTACCGTTCAAGATCCTGTATGGTCCCTATCTTTTTGGATTCGGCGTACATCATCTTCTGGGGGATTGGTATTGAGCCTCGCACGGCAGGCTCCATATACCTGATGTCCCTGTACACGTTGCTCTGGTCCAAACCAAAGAGGTGTCCTGCAAGCTCGTACGTGATGTACATCCGGTAGTAGACCAGAAGCATCATAAGCCTGTCCCTGACTGGAAGAGCAAATCTGCGTCCTGCCCCAATCTTTCGCTCCCTCTTTTTGCGGGATAGCCTTCTTTGCTCTGTTCTTTTGTACTCTTTTTCTATCTCAGATGACAAAAAATCAAACTGTTCTAGGCTAATCCCAGTAAATGACTGGAATGACCTTGGCTTTCTGGCTAGTTTCTTGTATGTTAGCATGAAATAACGAGGATGTTCTCAGCTTTGGATCTTGCTGTGAGTGAATTTGCATGCTTTGATCAAATTGTGTCAATTGCGCAAGAGGTCTATTGTGTAAGATTCTTATACTTTTTTATCCTTTGATTTTGTTTAATGCATGGATAATTGCAAATTGTACGTTGAGAAATAACCATTCCATTTCACATACAAACCCAATCATTACAATTGAGATTCTCAAGTGTATATTTGGAATCATTATTGTTGATTCGTTTAGAAAAATCAAATCAGAATATTATTTGGGGGATGTTGGGTAGTTACTTTCCCAAGTACTGAGACAAGGTTTGTAGTGGAACGATTCTTTGCATGGTTAAAGAATGGTTTTCATAGAACAAGAATAAGATATGAAAGAATTACAGATAACTATCTTGGATTTGTTTATCTTGCGTCAATCATGATGTATTGGAGGGTATTGGGATGAGTTGATCATATGCAAAATTCATCTCATCCACCTGTTAGCTTTGCAAACTTTTTGTTCTTACTTAACGTTTCCATAAACTGAATATTAGACAAGGCAACAATTGCAGATTCAACTACTGGTTTATTAGAGTCATTTAATGCCTTTTTCAGAGTTTCTTTTGCTTCTTTGGAACCAACAACACCTAAAGCAATTGCAGCTTCATGTCGCACAAACATGCTTGGATCACCAAGTGTTGCATCAGTTAGTGGAGGTATTCCACTAGAGTAACACATTTGACCTAATGAGAACGCAGCCTCATGTCGTACCAATTCATTTTCATCATTTTTTAAAACTTTAGCAATATGTGGAACTTTATCCTCTCCACCAAAATCAACCAAAATACAGGTAGCTCTTGTTCTAACCACATAGTCAGGATGCTCTAAAAGAGAAACAAAATACTCTGTGTCTTTTTGTTCATATTTTGACTCCATTTCACCAAAAAGTGCTAATCGATCATCAGTTACTACTTGCAATTTGTTTTGGGATTTTTAGTGTCCTATATTAGGTTACTCGAGAAAAATGTAAAATTAGAGGAGGTATGTATTTAATGGAAAAAATAAGAGAATGTTTTGTGAGTGCAGTAATAGGAGAAAAAGCACCAAATCTTGGAGTTTCAGAGTGGATACAAGGTGCTCCAACTAATTTTGACCAAGAAAAAGACCATGTTGTTTTAGTGGATGTCTTTCAAGTAAATTGTCCAGGATGTTTTATGAATGCAATTCCAGAGGCAATCAGCATCTACAACAAATACAAAGATGAAGGAGTTAGAGTTCTAGGTATTGCAACTGCTTTTGAAGATTTTGATAAAAACACATTAGAAAATTTGAAAATGCTTGCAGAAACAGGTGAAGTGGTTGGAGATACAAAGAATGCACTTTCAATGAATGGACAATTACAAGATGAAAACAAGTTATCTTACAAGATTCCATTTCCATTAGGAATGGACAAGCTGACAAAGACCACAGGAGAAATTAGTCAAGAAAAAATCATGCAGTTTATCTATCCACAGATTCCTGAATTTGACTCACAGCCAGAGGATTACAAAAATCAAATTATTCAAAGAGTAAAAGATCATATGAAATCAAAAGAATATTCAGCTGAAACATTTGAAAAATTTTCTTTACAAGGTACACCGTCAACCATCTTAGTTGATAGAAAGGGTATTCTCAGGGATATATCATTTGGACAATCAGGGCATGTTGAAGCAATGATTCAAAAATTACTTGGCGAAGATTAACTTAGCAAAACAACGGCTATTGATAGTGCAACAACTATAGCAAATCCACCAATTAAAGCAATTTTTGGGTTATCCATATTGGTTTATTTTCTAATTTTTATAATTACTATAGTAGGAGCAACAAAATATATTCCGACATTCAACAGAATCAAACTAATTCCATAACCTAGTACTTCAGCTTCTGAATCCATATCTACATAATTCAGAATTGAAAGTGTTGAAAGCATGGGAGCGATAACAAGCTTGACAGTTTCTTTGAAAACAGGATTCTTGCGTTCATAATCAGCAATTATTGGACTAAACGAATAGTAAAATTCATTGAAAGAATTTAAAAATGATTGTCCAGATTCTGTTTTCATTAACTTTTGATTACGTATTTCCCTTAGTTGTTGTACTTGAGATGCTAGTTCTGAGCCAAATGTTGCAGTAGCGATTAGACAACCTCCACCTTCAGATGTAGATTCGTCAATAACAAGGGTTTCTGGTTTTTCTTCTACTCTAGTAACAGTATTAGTTGCAATGATGTCAATTTTGTGGTTACCTGTCCCAGTAAAGTTTAGAGTGATAAATGAAATCTTGTCATTTGATTTTATTTTTGGATTGAACTCCATATCGTTTAGATAAAAAGTAAAATTACCACTAAGTAGTAATTGTGGAATGATTATCTCACCCAAATTATTTTCCAATCCACTGTTAATGAAAATTGTCAATCGTTTTTCATCTTTATCAAATTCATGTTCTATTAACTCAAAATTTGAAACAGTTTTAATCTCAAATGTATAGCCACCTGTTTCAACGTCAAAACGATTCACCAGACCAGTCTTATCAGAGAGTAATTGACCAAATGCGGGTGTAACTATTAAAAACAAAAGTAATGGAATGAATAAGAATAATTTCAATTTATGCAGCTTGAGATATTCGTTGGTTTAATTCTTTATCTTGAGCAATTCTTGGATGTGCTGGATCTGCTAAGATAACTTCAAACCAATAATGCTTTCCATCTTTGTAGATATAGTATGAACCCAAAAGTTTCATGTTTGGATATCTCTCAAGAACTCTTCTTTCAGCAACTGTCTTCATGTTATCATCTGCCTTGATTCTTGTAACACCAAGGTGTTTTGGTCTTCTACCACCAGTAGGTCTTTGTTTTCTCATACCGCCAGTTCCAACTCTCATTCTGACAACAATAATTCCTTGTTTTGCCTTGTAACCTAATCTTCTAGCCCTCTGTAATCTGCTTGGTTTTTCGATTCTGGTAACAGCATTTTGCTTACGCCATCCAACTACACGTTCACGTAGTTCAGTAGCATTTTCTTTCCAAAGTCTGATCCATATCTTGTCTTGATGATTGGGCATATCGGGCTTAGTAAAATCCCCTTTAATAACTGTAAATCGAAGAAAAACCTAGTTATCACTAATCATTAAAAATTTCCTTAAGCGATGGATCACAACCCACACACTCAAAGAACTGCTTCCGCAGAAAGCTCGATAAATAAAGTACGTCAAAGCCGTTAAAAAGGATTTCTCGGTTTTGATATGAGATTTTTATTGAGCATTACTAACACGAAGAAAGATGAAAGCCAGAAGTGCCACCTTATCCATAATTTTAGCAATAAGTTTTGCAGTATTTTTGCCAGATGTTCATGCGGAACCCTCAGTTACCATTATAATGGAAAAAACAACATACAGTTATTGTGAAAAACTATTCTATATAATTGAAGTTTCTGAGATTACAGAGGAGCCTGCAATTATTTACATCAGAGATGAGACAGGTAAAGGAAGTAGTGCAATTCCAATTCCAATTACAAATTTGCAAAATCCAGTTCCAGCATTATTTGCTTTTGACGAAGAGACGTTTTCACTAGGGAAGTATTTTGTAGATGTTGAATATGCAGATGCGAGATTTACAATAGAATTTAATTTAATTGATTCAAACAAAGTTTGCTTACCAGAAATAATCAAACAAATAATACCTGATTGGCTTACTGGATCCACTCCAGATGGAGTTCTAATAGATGCATTACAAAAATACGTTGACAAAGAAATAATCGACATACCTTTTGAAATTAATGAAAACAATATTTTTGAAATGGACATACCAGATTGGATAAAAAATGTTGGATATTGGTGGATTACAGAAGCAATATCAGATGAAGACTTTGCTCAAGTTGTAAATTATCTAATTGACAAGAAAATTATTTCCTTACCAACAGAAATAGAGAATGAAATATGAATAAACATTCAATCATCATCCATATTAGGAATAATTCTTGGTGATTGTAAACCTATTACCACCAACTAATTTCACATAATTATTGAGGAAAACAATCAATCTAATCGAATTATCAAAAATAATTTACGACAAATCCATTGCATTGGAATTTCTATGCGAACAATTCCAAGAGAAAAACACAATTCATTGCACATTATGTGATTCCAAAAACTACTGTATCACCTCAAGAGGAAAGATAAGATGCAAGGATTGTAAAACAGATTACAGACCATTTGGTGGAACATGGATTGACATTATTAACATCGATTTTACCAAATGGTTGGTTCTAATCAAGCTATTTGATCTTGGGATTAGTGCAAGACGTGCAGCAAGAGAAACAGATGTCAGTTATCCAACTGCACTCAATGCGTTTGATTGCATCAGATATTCCATACTGTATCATCTTGCAAAATCAGACAAGAAACTAAAAGGGAAAATTGAGGCTGATGAGGCGTATTTTGGAGGCAGAAGAAAGGGAGATCGTGGGCGAGGTGCAAAAAACAAGACGATTGTGTTTGGCATACTGGAGAGAAAAGGAAAGGTTCACGTTGAGATTCTCACCAATGTGAAAGCCAAGACATTGCTTGCTGGAACAATCAAGAAAGTAAAGAAAGGAAGCATCGTGTATACTGACAAGTGGAAGGGATATGATTCGCTGATGTTTCATGGGTATCGTCATTTGTCCATTGATCACAGCAAGACGTTTGGTAGAGGAGACGTGTACATCAATGGAGTAGAAGGATTTTGGAGTTTTGCAAAAGAGAGAATGGCAAAACATCATGGTGTGAGTTCTGAAAAGTTTCTGCTGTACATCAAGGAGATGGAATGGAGATACAACAATAGAGATGATGATACTTTCTCATTATTACTTGATTATGTTCTAGTGGTGAATAATTGATAATCACCTAATTCTTTATTCTTCTATAACTCAGATTTTAGGATTTAAGTTTGACAAAATGATGAATATTGAAGATTTGTCTTGTGATTAATTTTTACTCTTACTAGCTTTAGACATTATTCCCAAAATAATTCCAATAATTCCTGCAACTATAAGTGCTACAATAATTCCTGTAATCAATTCTTTACCCACTACGTTTACAGAAGTTTCAGATGACGGAGATGTTGATTCAACAACACATGCTCCATCTTTGAGAACAGTCCCAGGGCCACATCTTTCATCTAGTACACAAGCACCATCTTTGAGAACAGTCCCAGGGCCACATTGAGTTTGTGATGCTTTTGCATCTGCTGCTGCTTGTTCTGCTGCTGCTTGTTCTGCTGCTGCTTGTTCTGCTGCTGCTTGTTCTGCTGCTGCTTGTTCTGCTGCTGCTTGTTCTGCTGCTGCTTGTTCTGCTGCTGCTTGTTCTGCTGCTGCTTGTTCTGCTGCTGCTTGTTCTGCTGCTGCTTGTTCTGCTGCTGCTTGTTCTGCTGCTGCTTGTTCTGCTGCTGCTTGTTCTGCTGCTGCTTGTTCTGCTGCTGCTTGTTCTGCTGCTGCTTGTTCTGCTGCTGCTTGTTCTGCTTCAGAATCTTCAATTGAAGTTAATGAAGAATCATCGCCAAAGAAAGTACCAATAATTTCTACCTCGTCAGTTCCAGAAGGTACTTCAATATTCAAAGTTCTACTTTGAGATGTTGTCTCAGTTTCATCAAAATTGGCAAAATCACCATCAACTAAAATAAAAAATTCATCATCTAATCCTTCAAAAATTGAATCAAAGAAAGAGCGGTCAAATGTAATATATAGAGTTCCAGTGGATTCAGTTACATCAACAGTCAGGAATAGGGAAAAAGATTCTGCATCAGATTCAATTGCAGATACAGTCATTCCTGTTGCAGTATATTCAACATCAAATGAATTTCCCTCAACATCTACAGAAATCGTTTCTGCATAGACAAGTGCTGAAGAAATTATTGTAAACAGAATCAAGCCAAGTGAGATTTTTAATAGAAAATCAATATTAGGAAAATGTTTTAGTCTTTCAGATTGCAGTTTATCCATATTATAATTATTCAATACGATATGAAATCCTCCAAATAGGTGTTAAAAAGAATGAGACGATAATAAATCACGTACAAGTCAAGCTTTTTTGCTTATTTTTAAAGTTCAGGCAGAAATTATACGAAAAAGCTAGATAACGCCTCGGAGTATCTGAATAATCTTTTCAGCGATTACATTTGCAGCCAATGACTGAGCCTCCTTTGTTTGAGCACCAATATGTGGTGTTAAAATTACATTGTCTAGTTCTGCCAATTTGTTTCCAATGGCTGGTTCTTTTTCAAATACATCCAAAGCCGCACCACCCAATATACCATTTTTGATGGCATCATACAGAGCATCCTCATCAACGACTCCACCTCTAGACGTATTGATGATTTTTGCAGTCTTTTTCATTGTAGACATTTTTTGAGCATCTAGAAGATGATATGTAGAATCTAACAATGGGACATGTATTGAAATA
This sequence comes from Candidatus Nitrosopumilus sp., assembly GCA_965247045.1. Classification (GTDB taxonomy): domain Archaea; phylum Thermoproteota; class Nitrososphaeria; order Nitrososphaerales; family Nitrosopumilaceae; genus Nitrosopumilus. The sequence goes on along the minus strand of CBDFGF010000005.1, from coordinate 31,054 downwards.
TAATCAGAACTTTGCAAAAGTGTATTCAAGTCAGCTTTCATTAAACCAACTTCTTTTGAGAATTCCTCATCAATAGGAATCACATCGTATCCAATTATATTCATGTTAAGTGCACGGGCAAGTCTTCCCAATCTTTTTCCAATATTTCCTAAACCAATAATTCCAAGATATTTTCCTCTGAGTTCTGTTCCCTTGAGTTCTTTTTTGAGCCATTGTCCATTTCTAATTTCTCGATCACCCCTAGCAGTCTGTCTTGCCAAAGACAGCATCAATCCCAAAACTAATTCAGCTACTGCATTCATTGCGCCCTCTACTGCATTAATAACACGAATGTTTTTTGTCTTTGCTGCTTCTTGATCTACATTATCAAGTCCAACGCCAACACGTGCAATAATTTTACATTTATCTGCTTTTTCAATTAGTTCTTTAGTTAGTTTTGTTCTGCTTCTAACAATTACAATATCGTACTGTCCTATTGTTTCTTTGATTTGTTCAGGAGATATTACAGGTTCATAAGTAACCTTCAAGCCGTTGTCTACTAAAATTTTGTTTAGTATTGAATCTACCTCATCACAAATTAAAACAGATTCATCAAAACCCATGAATGATTGCCTTTATTCACCGAATATAATCATTATGAGTTAAAGAGTAAAAAAATAGAAAAAGATTGAGTTTAGTACCTATCTATGGTACTGGTGGTAATGTTGGTATTACTTCCCATAAAGGAATCATACCTGCATCTATCATTTCAGAAGCAACTTCGTCAGTATACAGACCGTGAACATTTACTGCTGGATGTGCAATGCTATTCATGCCCATTGGTGGGACAGCATCGCTTGGATTACCTAATGCATATGCATATGATGGTACAGGTGCTGGAATGATACCTGCGTCAACCAATCTGGGGTTTAATCCAAATGGATCACCTGCAACAAAAAGGCCTAATCCGCCTGAGTAAATTGCTGCATAGTCGTGGTTTACTAGTGCATAAGCTCCTGGTTCATCAAATACCAAGTCCACAATCATGTTCTGTGAACCACCAAGTAACCATGTTTCAGTTGCTGCGGATTGAACTCTGTTACCTTGTGTAACTTTGTCAAGTATTTCTCCAACAATGTGGAAGAATACTGGTTCATTACCTTGGTTTTCAACAAAGAGTCTCACATGTTGATCATTTTCAACATACATTAGTTGTGATTGATATTGTTTATGTTCAAGACCAATCCATGGTTGTGCTACAAAGAAGTTCTGTTCAGGATCCCCTGTTAAGAGTAGATTGTGTAGCATATTTGGAGTATAACCAAATTGCATTCCATTGATTACTGTTGCAGTGTTTTGGTGTGCCATCATTGCAGCCTTATCATAATTGCCCTCTGGGGTCAAGTACAATTGGCTGAATTGCAATGTGAATTCTAATGCATCTGCATCGTAGAATTGTCTGACCATTTCACCACTGCCGCTTGTCTTCTCTACCATTAATTTCTTGTATCCATTTGCTGGATCAACAATTGCAATTCCGTACATGCCGGAAAGTACATGGTCATCCATTCCAACTAAGTGGACACCAGAACAGTGGTATTTGAAAACACCTGCGGATTCAGCAATGTAACAGTATTGACTTGTTTCTCCGGGATTAACGGAGTCAAAAGCCAATGCAGTCATTTGTGATGCATGCATATCGTTGCCGTGGCCACGAAATTCATCAGATGGAATTGTTAGTGTCATTTGAACAACATCTCCTTGTGTAACTCTTAGTGTTGGTCCTGGGACTTGTCCACTAAAGGTCATGGCGTTGTAAGTTGCTCCTCCCATAATTGGAAGTGTAACACTTTCACCAGTCAGATTAAACTCAACTACGTTGCGTCCAGTATCTGCAAGTGCACCACAATCAGTTTCTGCGAATGCTTGAGGCATTACAAGCTGTAAACCTCCCATATCGCGGATTTTGTCCATCATATCATGTTCAATTTGAGACATGTCAGTGGATTGTCCGCTAATTTGGGTTTGTGTGTATGTGCTTCCGAATAAGGTTGCTCCCATTACAGCTACTGCTGCAATTGTAAAGAGCATACTAAAACGCTTATTCATTAAGCACGATGATTTATGATTCCTATATAATAATTGTCATTCCCATCTTATGTAATTATGATATTATTTGAAAAAGAATGAATAATAGGAGATAATTTGTTATAAAATCAATATGAAATTTAGATTAGACCAAGATTCACTTGGAAAAGTCAAAATCCCAGCTGATGCATATTATGGGGCATTTACTGGAAGAGCAATCAAACAATATCACGTTACAGGAAACAAAAGCCATGAAAATTTGATCAAGTCATTTGTAATGATTAAACGTTCTGCAGCATCAGCAAATATGAAGACAAAGGCCATTGATACAAAGCGTGGAAAGGCCATAATTTCTGCATGTGATAAAATCTTGGCTGGAAAATATGTTGATCAATTTGTGATAGATATGATCAACTCTGGTGCAGGTACTGCATTTAACATGAATTCTAATGAGGTTATCGCAAACGTTGCACTAGAAATACTACATAAAAAGAAAGGACAATACCAATTCTTACATCCAAATGATCATGTAAACATGTCACAATCAAGTAACGACACATATCCAACTGCTATGCATATTGCAATTTTGATGAATCTTAAAGACGTAATTCCAGCTATTGATGTTTTGATAAAGTCACTATCTAAGAAAGCAAAACAATTTTCATCATTTAAGAAAATTGGAAGAACACATCTAATGGATGCATTACCAGTAACACTAGGTAGTGAATTTGCAGCTTATGTAACCTCAATTACCAAAGCAAGAAATGAAATTGTTGCATCACAAAAAGAATTACAAAATGTTGCTCTTGGAGGAACAGCTGTAGGTTCTGGTGCAAACACACCAAAAGGTTACAGAAAGGTTGCAATATCTGAACTCGCAAAAATTTCTAAACTTTCACTCAAACCTGAAAAAGATATGCAGTATAGTTTGCAAAGCAAGTTTGCAGTTACAAATCTATCAGGCTCTTTACGAAATTTGGCACTAGAGATTGGAAAGATTGCAAATGATATCAGACTAATGGCATCAGGCCCAATTGCAGGATTGGCTGAACTTGGAATTCCTGCAGTACATGCAGGTTCATCCATTATGCCTGGAAAAGTAAACCCATCTTTAGCCGAATGTATGAACATGATTTGTTTTAACATAATTGGAAATGATACAGCAGTTTCTTATGCAGCACAAAGTGGACAGTTTGAGCTCAACGTCATGTTACCTGGAATGCTAAAGTGTATGTTAGAATCAACAGATATGCTCAAAAATTTCTTGCCAATATTTTCTGCAAATCTAATTGATGGACTTACTGCAAATAAGAACAAGTTACGTAAGGACATTGAAAATAGCCCAGTGATTGTAACATTGCTAACTCCAAAAATAGGATACCTAAAATCTGCAGAACTCTTCAAAGAATCACTAAAAACTGGAAAGACTATCAGAGAGTTAGTTGTTTCAAAGAAACTATTGAGTAACAAAGAAATCAATTCTCTATTTGGATAGATAATGGCAAAGATTTTCGTAGAAGCTTACGGATGTTCTGCTAGCTTTGCAGATTCAGAGATGATTTCAGGACTAATTCTAAATGGTGGCCATACTTTAGTTGATGACTCTTCAGAGTCTGATCTAAATATTGTAGTTACATGCTCTGTCAAAGATGCTACTGCAAACAAGATGATTCATAGAATAAAATCATTAAAATCAAAACCATTAGTTGTAGCAGGATGCTTTCCAAAAGCAGAAAAGAGTACTGTTGAAAAGTTTGCAGAAAATGCTAGTCTGCTAGGACCTAACTCACTAGGAAAGACACTTCAGGTAATTGATTCAACATTAAATGGTAGAAGACAGATTTCGCTAGAGGACTCTGATTTATCAAAGGTAGGACTTCCAAAGGTCAGACTAAATCCAGTAGTTGGGATTGTAGAGATAGCAAGTGGATGTATGAGTGAATGTACATTTTGTCAGACTAAATTATCCAAAGGAGATCTTTCAAGTTATAGATTGGGGGATATCGTAAGACAAGTCCAAACAGAAATCAAGGAAGGGTGTAAAGAAGTCTGGTTGACATCTACAGATAATGGATGCTATGGATTTGATATTGGAACTGATCTGCCATCACTAGTGAACGCAGTTGTAGAAATTCCAGATGATTTTATGATTAGAGTTGGCATGATGAATCCAATGTACATGTCAAGAATCAAAGAAGATCTGATAGAATCTTTTGATAATTACAAAGTCTTCAAATTTCTCCACATTCCGGTACAAAGCGGAAGCGACAAAGTACTCCATGACATGAAAAGAGGTCATACTGTTAGTACTTTCAGAGAAATTGTAAAAAGGGCAAAAGAAAAATTTGGAGACTTTACAATTTCAACTGATATCATAGTTGGATTTCCTTCAGAGACTGAAGAGGATTTTCAAAAAACAGTTAATCTGCTTGACGAGACAAGACCAGATGTGGTAAATCTATCAAAGTATAGTGCAAGACCAAGTACCGAGGCAGCTGAATGGGAACAAATTGATGTTGCAGAAGTTAAACGAAGAAGTAAGATAATTTTTGAGCAGATCAACAAAATATCAATGGAAAATAACAAAAAGTGGATCGGTTGGACTGGCAAAGTTCTATTTGATGAAAAGGTAGATGATGGCATCAAAGGTAGAAACTTTGCTTACAAGCCTGTATTTGTCCGAAATGCAGTTGACATTGGTCAATCCCATTTAGTTGAAATTACAGATGTTACAGTGAACAGTCTTCTTGGAAAGATCGCAAGCTAAATTTTTTAGATCTAAAATTTGATTTAAAAAACGTAAGAAGGTTTTTTATGTAAATCAGAGAATAGGATCTGAAATGAATTTTCAAATGAAAGAACCTATTCTAGTCATAGGTTTAGGCGGTATAGGCTCAAAATTAGCAGTTAAAGCCAAAGATTTCATTAATTCTGATTGTCTAATAATTAGCAATGATGCAAAAGATTTCTCATCAGAGAATCCATCTATATGCGTTTCAACAGATTCGGTGGTTAACCCATCTGTTCAATTAATCAGAGGTTCAACTTACAAGGTTGCCAATGAAATAAAATCAAAGATTGCAGCCTATTCCACAGTAGTTTTGATGAGTAACTTAGCTGGAAAAGCAGGTTCAGCCATAGCACCTGTGGTATCAGAGATATGCAAAGAGTCTGATAAAGGGTTGATTTCATTTGCGATTATGCCTTTCAAGTATGAAAAAGATAGAATTTTCAATTCTGGAGTATCCCTAAAAAGAGTTAGAGAAAACTCTGAATGCACCATTGTGCTTGATAATGACTCGTTACTTGAGAGCAATCCAGATTTGAGTCCTAAAGCATGTTATGATATTACAAACTCTGCAATTATGCACGTAATAAAGTCACTTGGTTCATCTGAAATATCTTCTGAAACAAACATACTCACAACAAGCAAAGAGGGACAAAACATTGAAGATTCACTAAGGGATTCGCTAAAAATGCTCTATGGAAACGCCCCACCAAATGCAATAAAACGCTCAATGCTATATGTAGTTGGAGGAAGCAATATTCCTCTGGGAGTCTTAAACTCAATTACAAATCTCACTAGTGGGATTCTAAATGAAGGTAATTCACAGGTAGATATGACATCAACTTCTGATGAATCCAAAGTGGTGATGTTATCTTCTATTCAAGGAATGACAAAGTTTGACAACTACGATCCACTTGGAATTATTCCGCAAGAAGACACACTTGATTGGTCTACACCAGATTGCAGTATTGATTGCAAATTGGATCTATATCAACTAGAATAAAATAATTTTTTAAAATTATAATTTTCTAAAAGAAATTATTTTTTTGATTCTTTCTTTGGTGCTTCTTTAGCTGGTTCTTCTACTTTGTCTTCAACTTTTTTGGTTTCTGTAGATAGTTCTTCTACTTTGTCTTCAACTTTTTTGGTTTCTGTAGATAGTTCTTCTACTTTGTCTTCAACTTTTTTGGTTTCTTTTTCAGGAGTTACTTTAGATTCTACTTCTTCGTCATATTGAGAAACAAGAATGTAACCTTCATCAGTTTTACTCATTCTAACTCTAATTTTTCTTGGAGGACTTCGGACTCCCCTTGCCCAAACTTGACGAGCTAGTTCTTCTTCAATTTTAATTTCCTCGACTTTCATGTGATGACGAGCAAATTCTTTAATCATGTTAATTGCTCTAACAGCTCTATGTTGTGACTGTGAGAGTAAAACTTTACCTAGATTAATTGTATAAACTCTTTCTAATTCTTGAGACATCTATCCTACCTCCACATCAGTTGATCTCCAAGCTCTACGTTTTGGATTTGTTCTAACAGCACGCTTTGTTTTAAGAATTATCCAAGCTGGTACTGGTACTGCCTGCTTTGTTTTTTTTAGCAGACGAATCTTTCTTGGAGAAGACTTGCGTGCGGCCATAGATTTTCAGGCACGAAGAGCTCTTTTTAAATGAATCTCAGGGTTTTAGAAGATTTTGTATTTGTCTTAGAATTCTAGCTGAAGCCCCCCACACTATTTGGTTTTGATATTCAAAAGTGTACATTTCTTGAATGATGTTATGAGATGGATCAGGATCATTTGCTATGGTTTTCAAAAAGGGTTCTAGTTTAATATGAAAAATGTTTTCAACTTCAGAGTTTGCTGCAAGTATTGGAATCTCATCAATAACTGAGACAAAGGGTAAAATCAAAAAACCAGAATTCAAAGTAACAACAGGTTCTAGTTGACCAGTTACCTGTTCTTTTGTAATTTCAAGTCCAATTTCTTCACTTGTTTCACGTAATGCTGCTTGTAAAAGATCTGAATCATCAGCATCTAATTTTCCACCAGGAAATGAAATTTCACCTGCATGAAATTTCATATGTTTAGGTTTTTCAGTCATTATAACTATTGGTTCTTTACCATAAATTACTACAAGGACTGATGCCAATCTGTATCTTCCATCAGTTTTTATCATAGGGTTTATGGGGCTTGAAAGTATTGGTTTTAAATCATCTAAAAGCATCTTGTTTCTTTCCTACAATTCCATTTGAGTTTTGGTATTCAAAGGTTTTAAACCAAGGATAGAAAAAATGACAATATGACAATCAGGTATGAAGCTAATCCACCTAAGATTTTGCCGGATGTGGATACAAATGAATCAATTGCAAAATTTATCGAAAAAATAAAAATTATTTCAAAAAAATGTGACGTAATACATCTTACTGAAAATGTGTTAGGATATCAAAGAGTATCTCCGATTGAAGTTGGAAAGATCATTAGAAAAGAAATTCCAGATATTCCAATTACAGTTAGTCTTAGAGTTAGAGACAAGAGTGAAAAAGAGATTTCAGAGTTTGTAGAGAATTGTATCTCCATAGGCTTTTCAGGGATTTTGGTACTTATGGGTGACCCATCACAAACTGGAAAACCGGATTTAGGTCAGATTCCAAGTACAGTTGTAAAGAGACTGAGAGAGAAAGATATTGATTCAAAAATTGATTTGTATCTTTCAATTTCAAATAAACCCAATTTTTCTAAAATTGGAAAAAAATTAGAAGTAAATCCTAAAGGATTCATGACACAAGTGGTTCAAAATATAGAACAAGTGCAAAATCTCTCCGACAATTTAAAAGGATTTTCAGTAATTCCAATCATCTTATTTCCTTCTGAAAAAAATCAAAAATCTGCCAAATTTTTGAATTTAGAAATTTCATCATACGGTCAAGAGTTTGAGGAATTTGTAAAAAAAATACATAAAATTACAGGAGATGTATTGATTACATCACCCAATGATTTTAATGGCTTGAATGAATTTTTAGAAAAATCATTTAGTTAAAGTACAAAGTATTTTGCTTTTGGATGATGAACAACAATTGCTGCAGTTGATTGTTCAGGAATAATTTGACCAGATTCAGTTAATATCATTCCAGATTTTTCTGGTTGCAAAAGTTTCCAAACTAAACGATGTTGTAATACGTCAGGGCAGCTAGGAAATCCCCAGCTGTATCTGAGTCCACCTTGCTCCAAGTCCAATTCAGATTTTATTTTTCGATTGATCCATTCTGCTAAGGCTTCTGCTACTTCAACTGCTAATCCATGCAAATAGTAAGCATCAGTATACTTGTCTTCTTTGTTCCATTGTTCTATTATTTCTACTACTTTGTTACCCACAGTTACTGATTGGAATGCAACAATGTCATCTTCACCAAAATAATCAGTCAGACAGAGATGTTCGGGTTTTGTAGAACGTGGGAAATCAAATTCCAAATCATCACCTGTAGGATTTTCAACAAGTAATTTTCCATCTTTATTGTGACATCTAAAGTATCCATAGACAATTTCAGGCTCAAAGAGTTTTTCTCTTATAATTCGAATCCTCCATTGGTTTAACAAATCTTCATGCTCCTCCTCTGATTCAGAGCCGGCTTTCCCTCTAAGACCCCAAGATAACTTGAACAATGATTTTTTATCAATCATCTGCCAAACTTCATCCATCTTGATTTGATCTGCCTTTAGACGAATCGGTTCTCCAATACTTTTAGGAGTTGGAGCCTTCACTGGTTTAATGTCACTCTTAGGAATGTTAGCAGAATCTATTGAAGACACAGATTTTTCTTTCCAATTTTCCATCTTTTCTTTCCATGTAGCTAAAAGTTTTGGTTTTTCATCTGAAACCAAAACATCCATTGTTTTTAGTCCTTCAAACATTGTATTACAGTAAAATACACCAGGTTCGTAGATTCCATCTTCTTTTGCAATTCTGTTTATGTAGTTAGTGTTAATTGCAGCACCCCCACAGAGAATTGGGAGGGTCATTTTATTTTTTCTTGCATGTTCTACAAAAAACTGCATCTGCTTTGAAGTTGAAACCAACAATGCAGACAAACCTATAGCATCAGGATTAACCTCATCAATTTTTTCTAAGAATTTCTGTAATGGAACTTGTTTTCCTAAATCATATACTGTATAACCGTTATTTTGAAAGATTGTCTTTACCAGATTCTTTCCAATGTCATGCACATCACCATAAACTGTTCCCAAAACAAGCTTACCTTTACTCACTCCCTCCTCTTTTAGCAAATATTTTTCAAGTTCATCAACTGCTGCTTTCATGCACTCAGCTGATTTGAGAACAAATGGTAAGATCAATTCTCCAGCACCAAATTTATCGCCAACCTCTTTCATTGCAGGAAGCAAATCCTCATTGAGAGTTCTAATTGCACCATCATGTGTAACTTCTGGAGTGACATCTAGAGACAAAATTCTATCGTTGTCTTTGATTAATTCATTTTTACCTATCTTATCTGCAATTGCAGATACAACATCATTTTGAATTCCATTTTTTAGTCTATTTACAATTCTAAAGTTAGCACGCTTTCCAGGAGGCCAAGAAGGATCAACATCAACTTTTTTGGTAGAAGTACTACTTTTGGAACCTGTCTTTTCAAAATAGGAAATTAATTCAGACAATGCATTTGGATGGGTGTTAAAAATTAAATCTTCTGTAAGTTTTCGCTCTTTATCATCAATCTCACCATAAGGAACAATCTCTTTAGCGTTTACAATAACTGTATCAAGTCCAGACTTTATAGCATGATGCAGAAATACTGAATTGATAATTTTTCTTGCATATGGAGCTAGACCAAAGCTAATGTTACTAAGACCAAGTGTAGTAAATGAGTTTGGAAATTTTGCTTTAACAAGACGAATTCCTTCTAGAGTATTTTTTCCTGCATCAAGAAATTCATCTTCTCCAGTAGCTAAAGTAAATGTAAGAACATCAAAAATAAATTGTTCTATTTTTAATCCATATTTTTTTCCAGTTTCATAAAGGAGTTCAGCAGTCTCCACCTTTTGTTGTGGGGTTTTTGCCATTCCATTTGGTCCAATGCATAATGCAATAGAAGGTAATCCATACTTTGCCATCAGTGGTGCCAATTTTTCAAATCTACTGCCATCACCTTCAAGATTAATTGAATTAATTATTGGTCTACCTGGAATTTGTTTTATTGATGCTTCAATAACTTCAGGATCAGTTGAATCAATTACAAGAGGCGCATCAATTTCTAAGCTCAATCTTTTTACAAGATTCAACATAAACTCCCGTTCATCAGAACGTTCAGTAGTTGCAACACAAACATCAAGACAATGGGCACCATTTTTAACTTGGGTTCTAGCCAAATCAATTAGACCATCATAGTCATTAGCAAGAACTAGCTGCTTTGCTTTACGAGAGCCTTGTGTGTTAATTCTCTCTCCAATGATTAGAGGGGCTGGAAGTTGTTTTAGATCAACTGCTTTGAGTGCAGAACTTACTCGAGGAATAGTCAATATTACAAAATCATCTCAGTTTTTCTAAATACTTAACCCTTGAGAGAGTTGGCTTTTTCGTCAATTACTTTTCTTAGGGCTTTGATGTGTTCAGGATTTGTTCCACAACAACCACCAATGATTCGTACCTTTTTGTATTTATCAAGAAAGTCACCTAGTGCATTACTCATCTTTTCAGGAGTCATCTTGTAGACTGCTTTTCCTCCTTGATTTTCAGGCATACCTGCATTTGGAACTACCAAAAGACTATGTTCATTTTGCTTATCAAGCCATCTTACACTAGAAGCCATCTCAATTGGACCAGTTGAGCAATTCAATCCAAACACATCAATTCCCATATCAGAAACAGTTGTGTATACAGCTTGAATATTTGTTCCAAGTAACATTTTTCCATATTGATCCAAAGTAGTATTAGAAATGATAGGAACTTTCTTGCCAGTCTTTTCTATAGCATTATGACATGCCTCAATAACTAATTTTATTTCTAAGACATCTTGACTTGTTTCAATAAGTAATGCATCAACACCTCCAAGAATCAATCCTTCTGCTTGTAGCTCAAATGTTTCCCTAATTTCATCAAGAGGTTTTTGTCCCAAGTCAGGATCAGTTGAACTAGGAAGAAAACCTGATGGGCCCATAGAGCCAATCACATATCGTGGTTCATCGGAATATTTTTCACAAACTTCAGATGCTAGTTGTGCAATTTTTTTATTAAAATCTACTGTTTGATCACCAAAACCATATTCATCTAGTTTTATTTTATTTGAACCAAAAGAATTTGTTTCAATACAATCAGCTCCTGCATCCAAATAATTTCTGTGAATCTGTTTAATCCATTCAGGATGCGTCAACACTAAACCATCATTAAAACCATCTTGATTGTTTGGAAAGTCTTCTGGCTTTGGGTCATACTTTTGAATCTCAGTTCCCATCGCACCATCAAAAAGCAAGATTCTATTTTGCAATGCATCTAAAAATGATTCTTTTTCTGTCAATTTAATTTCAAAATGTTGCGGCACAGTTTAACTCTTTTCAGAAAAATCCACAGGCATTGAGGTGATTGATATAGCGAAGAGCCAAAGTTCGTGAACTGAAAATCATTCCAAAACAAAAAACTTTTTGATCACCAACCACAATGAAATTCATGGATAAGTTAGAACAGCTTGAACAAGCATACAAAAAGGAAAATTCCAAAGTTGCAGTCAGGATGCTTGCAGTGTTAATGGTTCTCAAAGATGGTAAGGATTTGCAATACACTGCCAAAACATTGCACCGTTGTGCAAACTGGGTACGCAAATGAGTTGATCGTTTTAAAGTGGATGGCCTTGATGGCCTCTACGACCACCCAAGGAGCGGAAGACCAAGTGCAATACCAAAGAAGCAAATGGATTCTATAATGTCCAGAGTCATGTTGACCTTATTTACACCTGTAATGCTGCTGCAGCAAACAATACTTTACTCTACTGGAATAAAATTTCACATAACTTATGTTAGAAAAATAATGCACCAATACGACATGTCTGTCAAGACTGCACAAAAATACCATGTTAACCATGCAAGTGTAGCGGCTGTGCGCAGTTGGCAACAACGTATGAAAAAGAGAACTCCACACCTAAAAAAGAGGGGATTTACCATTGCAATGTTAGATGAAGCATTCTTTGTTAGAGATGTAAAAGCAGGACGTAAATACTGGTCACCAGTTGCTAGACGAATATTTCTCCCATATGTGGGAAACCATGAGGGTTTGGCAGCATACGGAACCATCACAATGAATGCAAGCCAACTGTTTAGAATTCATGAAAAGTTTAACTCTGCAACATTTGTAGAATATCTAAAAGAACTACACTGTAAATACGGCAAGATTGCACTAATTCTTGATAGGGCATCAGTGCACAAATCAAAGAAGGTCAAGAAGTTTTTAATGAGAACGCCTGATGTTAAACTGATTTGGTTGCCAAAAGGATCACCATATCTTAACATGATAGAGCAGTGTTGGAAAATAAGTAAGCATGTGTTGTTGGTATCAGAATATTATGCAATGTTTGCAATAATGAACAAGGTAGTTTCTGAATATTTTAGGATAACAAAATTCAAGCTTGATGTTGTTAATTATGTTTTTAGAAATCCTGCAAAGATGTTCACGAACTTTTGATCGTCGCTATACGTATGTTGAAATTAGGTGAAAGAGTAATTGATGTACATTTATGCAAAAGTTACAAATAAACAATCTAGTTCGTAGTGCAACCTTCTTTCAGCATGCTGGAATCTCGATTGTCTTTGTATTCATGCCCATTATTGCAAAAGGCGTTACAGATTCTATCTTTGAGATTGGTCTTCTTGTAGCCTCATTTAGTTTTGCTCAGATTTTATCTGAAATCTATTTTGGTAGACATTCAGACAAGAAGGGAACGAGGCTCAAATTCATCAGAATTGGCTTCATAGGATGTGCCGCAGCCTTTGGAATGCATTATTTTGCAGATGACATTACTTTGTTATTTCTGGCAAGAATAGGAGCAGGAATTGCAAGTGGAATCATGATTCCTGCAATGATTGCATATACATATGAGATAAATATTGAGAAAAAGAGAGCGGCAACTATAATTTCATTTCATGCATTAGGATGGCTTGCAGGAATTGCAGCAGCTGGATTTGCAAATGATCTAAAGCTGATTTTCTTGATTAGTGCAGCTTCATTCATTATTGGATTAATGTTTACAATCAAGCTACCAAACCCATCACAAGAAAAAGAGCTAGAACCAGGAACCACAAAGAAAATTATTTCAAAAAACAAGTTTCTTTTCTTGTCATTATTACTAAGACATATTGGAGCTGCAGCTGTATGGACTATTCTTCCAATAATGTTAATGGAAAAGTTAGGTGCTGAACTTTATCAAATATCAATTGTATATGTTGCAAATACATTGACTGCATTTGTCTTGATGAACTTGATGGCAAGTAGAATTAATATCTCGAATATAACTAAATTCAAAATTGGGATTGGTTTTACCATATTTGTGTTTGTGGGATTATCAATAATTACGGATTGGTGGATGGCAATGCCGTTTATGGCACTTGTGGGGGCAACTTGGGCATTTTTATTCATTGGAGGCAACTTTCATCTAATGGAGAACAACCCACGCTCTACATCAACTGGAATCTTTAGCTCTACATTATCAATTGCAACAGTAGTGGGTCCTGTAATTGCAGGAAGTATTGCATTTGCATTTGACTATATTGCAGTCATGTATTTTGCAATTGCTATTATTGCATGTGCGTTTGTAGTATCACTAAAGGTTAGAAAATAAAAAAATAATTCTTGGAATTATCTTAATCCCCATCGTGACATTACTTTGTTTTCTAGTCTTTTGAAGACAACACTATCAATTACAAGACCTATTCCCATTATTACGATCATTATTGCAATGACTTGGGAGACATCATTAAGGGAACGCCCTGCATTAAGTAAGAATCCTAGTCCCAGGAAAGAAAATAACAGTTCAGCACCAATTACGCCTCTCCATGCAAATGCCCAGCCTTGTTTAAAGCCGGAAATCATGTATGGAAATGCTGCAGGTATCAAGACAGCTGTAATTAGCTGACTACCCTTTGCGCCCATGTTTTTTGCAGCCTCAATATAGTGAGGATCAATGTTTTTGACTCCAGTGTAAGTGTTTATTGTAACTGCAAATATTGCCCCAATTGCAGTAACAAAAATTATTCCACCATCTGTTAGTCCAAACCAAAGAATTGCAAGTGGAACCCATGCAATTGAAGGAATTGATTGTAATCCTAAAACTAAAGAGCCTAAAGTTTGGTTGATAACTTCAACTCTTGCCATGAAAATTCCTAAGACGACACCCCCAGCAATTGCAATTGTCAATCCAATAGACAATCTCCACATGCTAGTTGCAATTCCATAAAACAAACTACCATCTGCTGCACCATATGCCAAGTCTTCAGCTACAGCATATGGAGATGGAAAAATATTATCAGGCCAAACTCCCACCATTGAAATAATTTGCCAAACTACAATAATTCCAATGTAAAATGCAATTCTATGAGGTGTGAAATTTTTTCCCATCATGATCACTCTCTACTTTTCTTTACCTCAGGTCTAAGTTCTGCTAAGATGTTTTGTTGGAGTTTGAGTAATGATTCATCTTCAGTTACTCTAGGTCGTGGAAAATTATTTTCAAATTCTTTTTTGATAATTGACGGACGGTTGCTAAAAATAGCTACTTTGGTTCCAAGAACTGTAGCTTCTGCAACATTATGAGTTACAAACAAAATTGTCTTCTTCGTCTTTTCCCAAATTAGCTGCATCTCAACTAATAACAAATCACGAGTCTGTGCATCAAGTGCCGCAAAGGGTTCATCCATCAACAACACATCAGGATCCATTACAAGAGCTCTAGCAATAGCTACACGCTGTTTCATTCCAGTTGAAAGTTGATAAGTATAAGAATTTGCAAATTTTGTTAGTTGCATCATATCCAGATATCGATTTGAGATCTTTGCTCGCTCCTCTTTTGGGATACCTGCCATCTTTAATCCAAATTCTACATTATCTTGAACTTTGAGCCACGGGAATAACGCACCCTCCTGAAATACCATAATTCTCTCGGGGCTAGTCTCAGTAACGGGATGACCATCAAACATAATTTGTCCCTCATCAGGTTTCTCCAAACCTGCAATTATTCGTAAAAATGTCGATTTTCCACAACCTGATGGACCTACCAAACATACAAAGTCACCAGCCTCAACTTTTAGGTTAATTCCACTTAGTGCCTTGAGTTTGTGAGAGTCATGACTAAAGTACTTTACAATATTTTTTGCCTCTAACTTAGTCATCTACGTATCTTCCTCCACTATTGAATTTGTGTCAAAGTAGTAAAAAATTCCAGACAAATCATATCCATTTCTTCCCAGATATCCTAATGCATCAGCCATTTCAGCAAAAGAATAAACAGAGTTAGGCAGAGGATCTGCTGTAATTATAAGATTAGATAATGCAATATCTACAACATCATCAGACAAAGACTGACCTAAGTAAGAATTTAGAAAATTATTAAAGATAATTCTAGTGTCAACAGGATTTGTATTAATCCAAGTTACTGTTTCGTGATGTGATTGTAAGAAATTAGCAATGATTGTTGGATTTTTTTCAATATAATTTGCATTTGCAATTAAAAGAACAGAAGCAAATTCTTTGTGTGGCCATAGTTCTTCTTCATGGAATAATCGTTTTCCGCCAAGTTCAGTTTCTAAAATTGTAGCCCAAGGTTCTGCAACCCATGCACCATCAATATCTCCTTTTACAAATAGGGTATAGATATCAGGATTTGAAATATTGTAAACAATTACAGACCCACCTTTTTCAGCTGGCTTTAATCCATTTTCAGAAAGATGATGACGTAGTGATACATCTTGTGTATTGCCAATTTGAGGAGCGGCAATTTTTTTTCCTGCAAAGTCCGAAACTGAATTTATTTCAGAGTTTGGATGAACAATAAAGCTAGCACCACCGCTTGCAGCACCTGCAAGAATCTTTACATTGTGATTCTCCGAATTCAAAAATCCGTTAATTGCAGGACCTGGTCCAACATATGCAACATCAATAGAATTGGCAAATAGAGATTCTATTGCCTGTGGTCCGCTATCAAAAACTCTGGTTTCAATTTTAGCATGATCCCCAATACTTTCTTGAAAGAATCCTTTTTCTATTCCTACTATCGGGACTGCATGACCAATATTTGGAAAATATCCAATACGAATCTTATTTTCATGCGTAGTATCACTAGAAAGAGTAATTCCCAATACAGATAACAATACAATTCCAACAATACCTGCAGAAATTGCTGATCGAGTTTTCATAAAACAGCGTTATATTTGGCGGTTAAATAATCATCGAATTTTAGCTCAAGCTAGGCAAAAATTTTTTGAAAAAAAATAGAGCCCAGCCTAACACAAAAAGATAAATTCCAAAATAAGACGGAAAAGATGTTTCATGACTCAAAAAGGAATTCTTGCATTCTCTGGAGGACTTGACACTTCAGTGGCTGTAAAATATCTACAAGAAGAACATGACATGGATGTCATTACGGTTACAGTAGATGTTGGACAAGGTGATGACAGCAAAAAAATTGCAGCCAAAGCAAAAAAACTGGGTGTAAAAAAACACTACAACATCGATGCAAGAAAAGAGTTTGTCAAGGATTATATTTTTCCATCAATTAAAGCTAATGCGCTTTATCAGAAAAAATATTGCCTTGCAACAGCACTTGCAAGACCATTAATTGCAGAAAAAGTTTTAGAGATTGCAAAAAAAGAAAAAGTAGCAGCACTAGCACATGGATGTTCAGGTAAAGGGAATGATCAAGTGCGATTTGATATTTCATTACGTTCTGGATCCAACCTTCCAATTATAGCCCCAATTCGGGACAAAAACTTGGACAGGGATACAGAACTAAAGTTTGCAAAGAAACATGGGATTGAAATTGATTCTGTGGCAAAAAAATTCAGTATTGATCAAAACCTGTGGGGACGTGCAATTGAAGGGGAATTGTTAGAGGATCCATACAATGAACCACCTGATGATGTATTCATTTGGGTTAAAACAAAAAACTTGTCAGACAAACCAACATATTTGGAAATTAAATTTGAAGGAGGAATTCCAGTTGGGGTTGATGGAAAAGTAATGGATTCTCAAAAACTGATTGAATACATCAACAAAAAAGCTGGTGCAGCAGGTGTTGGGATAGTTGATCATATTGAAGATAGAGTTGTTGGAATTAAATCCCGTGAAGTATATGAAACTCCAGCAGCAACTTGTCTGATTGAAGCACATACAGATTTAGAAAAGATGGTTCATACTAAACATGAAAATAAGTTCAAGTCCCTAATAGATGATGAATGGGCATATTTGGTATATTCTGGACTTTGGCAGGACCCTCTCAAAGCAGATTTGGATGGATTTATCGAGGCATCACAAAAGCCAGTATCAGGAAGTGTGAAACTCAAGCTGTACAAAGGAAGTCTAAGGGTAGTTGGAAGAAAATCTAAGAATTCATTGTACAATCATGATATTGCCACTTATGGTTCAGAATCAACATTTGATCAGAGGTTAGCCAAAGGATTTGTAGAATTGTGGGGAATGCAGTCAACAGAAGCTAATAAATTACAAAAGAAAAGGTCAACAAAAACATGAACTGCCCAGAATGTGATGCAACATTAAACATCCCAGATGATGCCTCAGTTGGAGAAATAATCTCCTGTCCTGATTGTGGCACTGACTTTGAAATCGCAAAAAAAGATGGATCAAATGTTGAGTTTAAGCAAGCAGAAAGCGTAGGCGAAGACTGGGGAGAGTAATGTCAAAAGTATGTATCGTATTTGATCGACTGAGAACGGAAGAAAAGATGCTTCAAAAAGAGGCATCAGATCTTGGACATGATACAGTGATGTTAGATGCAAAAATTACTCAAATTAACACAGATAGTAAAAAAGAAGACTATGACTTTGGAGATGTTGTTTTAGAAAGATGTGTCAGTTATTTTAGAGGACTTCACTTTACCGCTAGTTTAGAATTTATGGACATTCCAGTTCTAAACAAATTTGATGTTGCAAACGTTTGTGGAAACAAGATGTTCATGACTTTGCTTTTGAAAAAAAATAACATTCCAACACCAAAAACATATTTTTCATTTTCAAGTGAAGGTGCAGCAGAGAATTTAGAAAAAGTTGGATATCCTCTAGTGATCAAACCAGTGATAGGAAGTTGGGGTAGAGGAGTATTGCCAATTAAAGATAAAGATACTATGGATGCAGTTCTTGAAATAAGAAATATTACAGATAGTCCTCATGATAGAATTTACTACTTGCAAGAATTAATCAAAAGACCACCAAGAGATATTAGAGTAATCACGGTAGGAGACGAACCTATTGCGGCAATGTACAGAAAATCATTAGGTGGTTTTAAGACAAACATAGCACTTGGAGCAGATCCAGAACTTTGTGAGATCACAAAAGAGATGGAGGATATGGCAGCTAAAGCATCAAAAGCCATGGGTGGGGGAATTTTAGGAATTGACATGATGGAAGATGATGAAAGAGGCCTAGTTGTACACGAAGTCAACAATACAGTTGAATTCAAAGGATTGGCAAGAGTTGCACAACGAAACATTCCAAAAGAAATGATAGAATTTACTCTAAACTACGTTAGGAAATAAATTATACTTCTTTACGAGGAGGTTTATCATGAAAGTAGGTATTGTAGGTGCATCAGGTTATGTTGGAGGAGAGACACTTCGTCTTCTTGTTAACCATCCAGATGTTGAGATAGCCATGGTGACATCAAGACAACATGTTGGCGAATATCTTCACAGAGTACAACCAAGTTTGAAGGGATTTACTGATCTTACTTTCTCAGAATTAGATTATGATAAACTAACTGACAAATGTGATCTAGTTTTCACAGCTGTTCCACATGGAACCGCAACTGAAATTGTAAAGGCTCTATATGACAGAGGTATCAAAATAATTGATTTGAGTGCTGACTACAGATTACATGACAAAATAGATTACGACAAATGGTATGGATGGGAACACCCACATCCTGATTATTTGTCAAAATCAGTTTTTGGGGTTCCCGAATTACACAGAGAAGAAATTAAAAAAGCACAACTTGTCTCTTGTCCAGGATGCATGGCAGTTACATCAATATTAGCACTTGCACCATTAATTCAAAATGACATTATTGAGACCGAGCACATAATTGTGGATTCAAAGATTGGGTCTTCCGGGGCAGGTTCAGGTTCTGGAACTGCTCATGCAATGAGAGCAGGAGTAATCAGACCATACAAACCAGCAAAGCACAGACATACTGGTGAGATTGAGCAAGAACTTAGTGAAATTGCAGGAAAGAAGATTCATGTTTCAATGAGTCCACATGCAGTTGATGTAGTTCGTGGAATTTTATGTACAAACCATACATTCATGAAAAAAGACATAGATGAAAAAGAATTGTGGAAATTGTATCGTCAAGCTTATGGTAATGAAAAATTCATCAGACTTATTCGGGACAAAAAGGGCTTGTACAAATTCCCAGATCCAAAGTTCTTGGTTGGTTCAAACTTTTGTGATATTGGATTTGATATAGACGAGGATAATAATAGATTGATTGCGTTATCTGCGTCAGATAACTTGATGAAAGGTGCAGCAGGCTCTGCCATTCATAATATGAATATAATGTGTGGTTTTGATGAAATGGATGGATTAAAGTACACTCCACTAACTCCTGTTTAGAAATGATCACAATCAAAATTGGTGGAAGTGTAGTAGATAACTTACATCCATCTACAATTGCAGACATTAAAAAAATAGTAGAATCAGAAGGAGTGATTTTAGTTCATGGTGGTGGAAAAGAAGTTACAAAAGTTTGTAAACAACTTGGAAAAGAACCAAAATTTGTAACATCACCTAGTGGAATTAAAAGCAGATATACTGACAAAGAGACTGCCGAGATTTTTACAATGGTAATGTCTGGTAGAATAAACAAGACAATTGTTAAGATGCTTCAGAAAAATGGCATTAACGCAATTGGTCTTTCAGGAGTTGATGCTAGAGTTATAGAAGCTGATAGAAAAAAGAAGCTTCTCATAATTAATGAAAAAGGTAGAAAACAAGCAATTGATGGCGGATATACTGGAAAAATTAGAGAAGTAAACTCGAAATTAATCAAATTACTCCTAGAACAAGGACTTACACCTGTTATTTCACCAATAGCAATTAGTGAAGAGTCAGAATTTCTTAACGTTGATGGAGACCGAGCTGCAGCATATGTAGCTGGGAAAGTAGGCAGTGATAAAGTATTATTCATTACAGATGTTGACGGACTCTTAATGGATGATAAACTTGTTTCTAAACTAACTTTAGTAGAAGCAAAAGAAATCAGACCAAAAATAGGACCTGGGATGGAAAAGAAGATTTTAGCAGCTACAGAAGCATTGGATATGGGTGTGAAAGAAGCATTGATTGCAAATGGTCAGAAAGAAAATCCAATATCTTCTGCAATTGCACATGAAAATTGTACGGTGATTGAACATGAGTGAAGATCAATTTATGGGAAATCTCTATCAGAGATTTCCAGTTACAATTGAAAAAGGGATTGGATCTCATGTATGGGATATTGATGGAAAAGAGTACATCGACTGTATGGGAGGATATGGTGTTGCATTAGTAGGTCACCAAAATCAAAGAGTTAACAAAGCAATAAAAGAACAACTTGATAAAATTATCACTGTTCACAGTTCATTATACAACAAAACAAGAGAAGAGTTTTTGAAAACGCTTATTGGACTAGCTCCAAAAGGACTCACACAAGTTCATCTAAACAATAGTGGAGCAGAAGCAATAGAAGCTGCAATAAAGTTCGCAAGAAAGTTTACTGGCAAAAAAGGAATGGTTGCAATGAAAGGTTCCTATCACGGAAAATCTTTTGGTGCTTTGTCATTAACATTTAGTCCAAAATATAGAAAACCATTTGAACCACTTGTTGAGAAAGTTTCTTTTGCATCATTTGGAGATATCGAATCACTTCGATCAGTTATTGATGATGACACATCTTTTGTTATTTTAGAACCGATTCAAGGTGAAAGTGGAATTATTGTTGCACCTGAAGGATTTTTGCAACAAGTAAGAAGCCTTTGTGATGAGAAAGGAATTCTACTAATTTTTGACGAAATACAAGCTGGTTTAGGTAGAACCGGACGATTATGGGCTTGTGATCATTGGAATACTGCACCAGATATTTTGTGTCTGGCAAAAGGGATAGCAGGGGGAGTACCAATGGGTGTAACTCTTGTAAGACCTGACATTCTAGCTTCAATGAGTAAGGGAGAACATTCTTCAACATTTGGAGGAAATCCAATATCTTGTGCAGCAGGAATTGCGTCTCTCAAAGCATTAACTGAGGATGGATTGGTTGAGAATTCGGAGAAGATGGGAAAAATTTTTAGAGAAGGGTTAGAGAAACTAAAAGAAAAACACACCATGATTAGAGAAATTCGTGGAAAAGGGCTTATGATAGGAATAGAGATGAAATTTGAAATCAAAGGTATTCTAATGGGGTTGATTAAAGAAGGCATTCTAATGCTATACTCTGGAAGAAACATACTAAGAATTCTTCCACCACTGGTAATATCTGAGGATGACATAACAAAAGTTTTACATGCTCTTGATTCCATACTAACTGAAGAGGAGCAAAAACGTAATGTACAGAGATAAGGTAGACGAAAAGATTATCGAGTATCTAAAAGAAAACTCTAGAGAATCATTTGTAGACATTGGCAAAAAACTAAAACTTTCTGAATCAGCAGTAAGAAGACGTGTAAAAAATCTACTAGGCGGGGGAACTATCAAAAAATTTACTTTAGAACTTGGTGAAGAAAATGCTACTAGTGCAATTGTTTTAGTTTCAGTAGATTCTGCAACAGATACATCTAAAGTTTCTATAAAACTTACTAAATTAGAAGCAGTGAAAACAGTTTATGAAATTACGGGTCAATACGACATTACAGTAATTATTAGTGCAGCAACGATTGCTGAAATTAATAATAGTATTGATGCATTAAGAAAGATTCCAGGGGTAGTTGACACAAATACTGTGATTATTTTGAAAAAAGTAATCTAAAAACGACTTTCGTTTCATAATTTCAATTCAAAACTAAATTAGGATCAGTATTAGTTATTTCCAACGAACTTAGTACGAATATGTTTATATTCTCAATCTGAACCAGCGATTTTAGTAATGAAAGATCCGAATCACTATGCAAACATCTACAACGCATTTGACAAAAATCCAAAGAAGATAAGAATCCTAGACAGTACTTTAAGAGAAGGAGAACAACATCCAGGTGTTTCGTTTACAAACAAACAAAGAATTCAGATTGCATGGATGTTAGATTATTTTGGAGTAGATCAAATTGAAATATCACCAGTTGTATCAAATGATCACAAAGAAGCAACTAAGACAATCATTAAACAAGGATTAAAAGCAGATATTGTTTCTCATGGACGTGCTCTCAAAACAGACATCGATATTTCATTAGATTGTGATGCAAAATGGTGTGCTGCATATTTAGGAATCTCAGATATTCATCTAAAAGATAAACTACGAATTTCAAGAGAAGAAGCGCTTAACAGAGCTGTAGAAACTGTAGAGTATGCAAAATCTCATGGTCTTAAAATTAGATTTACAGTAGAAGATGGAAGTAGAACAGAACCTGAATTTTTGCTCAAAGTTTGCAAGGCTATTGAAGAAGCAGGGGTTGATAGAATCAGTCTTCCAGATACAGTTGGAATTTTACGTCCAATTGGAATGTATAATTTTGTCAAAAGAGTAAATGATGTAGTAGATGTACCATTAGATGCACACGTTCACAATGATATTGGATTTGCAGTGGCGAATGCATTTTCAGCATGTGATGCAGGAGTTGATCAGATTCATACTACTATTGATGGAATTGGAGAAAGAACAGGGATTCCACCTCTTGCAGAAGTTGCTGTGGCACTTACTTATCTATACAAATCACCAAACGATTTTAGATTAGATATGTTACTGGATCTGTCTAGATTAATTGAAGATTACACATCAATCAAACCATATGACTCAAAACCAATTGTAGGTTCGTCTGCTTACAAGCACAAAGCTGGAACACACCTAGCAGCAATTCTCAGAAACCCTGCAGCCTATGAACCCATACCACCAAGAGCAGTTGGAAATAGAAGAAGAATTGTATTTGGAGAATTGGCAGGAAAAACGGGAGCTGCATATCTAATGTCACTATTAGGTCTTGAAAAAGACGATGAAGGTGCAAAAGCAGTTGCGTCTGGATTGAAAAGCCTTAGAATGGGTGATCTTATCGAGATTCCACTTGAAGACAGACTTGAAAAAAAGATAACTAGTGATAAATAGAGAGGAGGATGTAGGAAATAACATGTCAAAATGTGAAGAATGTGATGCAGATATTTCCATACTAAGTGATGCACTTGAAGGAGAGATTGTAACATGTCCAGAATGTGGCGCAAGTTTTGAATTAGCAAAAGGTTCAGACGGTTTCGATCTAAAGCCTACCCAAACGGTTGGCGAGGATTGGGGACAGTGAGTCCTGACGTTACCATTCTTTACGATACCATCCGTTGGGAAGAAAAAGCTCTACTAGAAGCAGGTAAAAAAAACAACATCAACATTCAGATGGTTAATTGTAAGAAACTAGCATTGAATTTAGAAAAAAAGCCTGAAGATTATGGCGTAGTTATTCAGAGATGTGTGAGTTACTATAGAAACTTGCATTCAACTGCAGCTCTAGAAGGACTTGGAGTCAAGGTAATTAATTGTCTTAACACAGGCGTTTTTGCAGGAAACAAATTATTCACACATATGTTACTAAAGAAATTTGGAGTGCCAACACCTGATGCAACAGTTGCTTTTTCAAAAGAAGCAGCTTTACAAGCATTAGAAACACAAGGATTTCCTAAAATAATCAAACCAACAGTTGGTAGTTGGGGCAGATTAATTTCAAAATTAAATGACAAAGAGTCTGCTGAAGGAATTATTGAAAGTAGAGAAAATATGTACCCAATTTACCAAATTCATTACTTAGAAGAATTTGTAAAAAGACCACCAAGAGACATTCGAGCAATAATGGTAGGAGACAAAATAGTTGCAGCAATTTACAGGACTTCTGGAAATGGAAATTGGAAAACAAATATGGCACTTGGTGGAGTAGCAGACCCATGCAAAGTAACTCCAGAAATGGAAGAAATGTGTATTAAGGCAAAAAATGCAGTTCAGGGAGATATCGTAGGTGTAGATTTGATGGAAAGTGATGAGAAAGGACTAGTTGTCCATGAGGTTAACAATACAACAGAATACAAGAATACAGTTAGAGTATGTGAGGTGGACATTCCTTCCTTAATGCTCGATTATGCACTAAAGATAGGCAAGTAAGAATTGAACACTCATTTTTCAGTAACACCAAGTTTTGCAGTGAAGACGCTTGAGAAAGCACTCAGATTTTACACACCATCTCTCAGTGAAAAACCAATGACAGATTTTTTAGCTGATAAATGTGATGATTTAGGATTTGAAGATATTAAAATTGATGAAGTAGGAAATTTAATTGCAAAGAAAGGAACAGGTTCACCAAAAATTATGTTATGTGGACATATGGATGTTGTTCCTGGAAAAGTCAAAGTTAGAAAAGATGGAGATTCACTTTATGGTCGTGGGGCATCAGATGCAAAAGCACCATTAATTGCGATGTTATTTGCTGCAGCATCAATTCAAAATAACAGCGGAACTATAATTTTTGTAGCAGCTGTAGATGAAGAAGGAAGTGCTACAGGAATAAAAAATCTTGTAAAAAAAAATATGGGAATTGATTATGCAATTTTTGGTGAACCAAGTGGAGTTAAACAAGTTACAATTGCATACAAAGGAAGGTTAGCAATTAATCTCAAAGTTAGTGTTGAGGATAGCTCTCATGCAAGTGCACCATGGCTTTCAAAAAATGCAATTCAAGAATCAATGATTTTTGCAAAAGAACTCAAACAAGGATTAGAAGTTGGTCAAGATGGTAGAACTAAAGGAATGTTATTGACTGCAACTATAACTGAAATTAAAGGAGGAATTAGTCACAATGTAACTCCAAAAGAGTGTGAGACTACTTTTGATATTAGAATTCCCGTAGACATGAACTGTAAATCCACTGAACAAAAAATTGCAACATTAGTAAAAGAAATTGCGGAGAAAAGAGGAGTAGAGGCGTTTTATTCAATTCTTGATGAAACAGAGCCTTTTGAAGCACCTCATAATTCACCATTGGTTAGGGCGTTTACCCTTGGAATTATGGATATAGAACATTCAAGACCAACTCTAATCAGAAAAACAGGTACAGGTGACATGAACGTTCTCGGAAATCAGTGGAAGATTCCTGTTGTTACTTACGGTCCAGGAGACCCACATGAGGCTCATACAATTGACGAGAAGGTTTCAATTGATGAATTTCTAAGAGGAATAGAAATTCTCAAGAAAACCATTCAGCACTTAAAAAGACTTCATGATAGAAAGATGCAGTAATGCTTTGGTTTGTAGGTTTAGGAATTTCTGGATTCAAATCAATTCCCAGTGGGGGGATAGATATTTTATCAAAAGCAGATATTGTTTATCTTGAACAATTTACTAGTCCAATTGGGAAATCTGATTTTAATAAAATCAAAAATGCAACAAAAGGTGAATTCAAACCTGCAAAGAGATGGTTAGTAGAAGATGGAAATGAGATTTTACAAAATGCAAAGAAGAAGAAAGTAGTTTTACTCTCATATGGAGATCCATACATTGCAACAACACATATTGAATTAAGAACAAGGGCAATTAAAGAAAAAATAGAGACACATTCCATTCATGCTTCATCATCACTTACTTCAATGATAGGGGAATGCGGTTTGCAGTTTTACAAAATTGGAAGAATTGCAACAATAATGAGTGAAATGAAATCACTCACAACGCCATATTATCTAATTTACAAAAATATCATTGAAGGAAATCATACAATACTTCTCTTAGAGTACAATCAAGACAAAGATTTTTTCTTGGATCCTAAAGATGCGTTAAATGGATTATTAGAAACAGAAAAAGGACAAAGAAGAAATGTCATAAGCTCATCTACCTATGCCATAGTTGCATCAAGAATCGGATTTAAGGATCAATCAATTATTTCAGGTAAAATATCTAGTTTGAAGAAAAAAGATTTTGGAAAGCCACCACATACTGTAATTATTCCAGGTAGATTACACTTTACTGAATCAGATGCCTTGAAGATATTAGTAGAATGTATTGATGACCCATTTGATAATTCTGAAAAAACAAAGAAGATTTCAATTCAGATGATAGAAAAGTACGTTCCAATGGTTAAAGAAGCACTTGCCGACGTTGAACCACACTATAAAGATCAAAAAGAATTTCAAAAAATTTTAGAAAATGCAGAATTGTACGTACAAGACGCAGAGAAATTCCTAGAAGATGGTCAAGATGAGGTAGCAATTTTGAGTGTTGGGTATGCGGATGGTCTTGTAGATGCATTGAGATTGGCAAAAGGCCTTGATCGAAAGATGTAATATTTTGCGATGAATTAAAGAGAGGGTCTAGAAATAGGAAGAATATTGGAAATAAGTGAAAAGGCAATTCTTTCTGCCATGTATGTATGTCAAATTAATGGAAAATCAGTATTTGAGATAATTAAGAAAAAAAGCATGCTTTCAACGGATGTAATTAACTTAAAGATTGATAAATTAATAAAAAATCAACTTGTAAACAAGGACAGAAATACGCTTACTGAAATTGGGCGAAATTCATTACATGTGGTGTTAGCTGGAGGAGTTTTTGATATCATTCATCCGGGTCACATTTACACACTTAATGCAGCAAAAGCATTAGGGGATGTTTTAGTAGTGGTTGTAGCAACTGACAACACATCTGAAAAGATGAAGAAAAGAAGGTCACTACATACTCAAGAACAGAGACAAGAATTAGTAAATTCACTTTCAATGGTAGATCTTTGTCTAGTTGGACAAGAAGATGATATTTTTAAGACAGTTGATCGTGTTAGGCCACAAATTATTGCATTAGGTTATGATCAAATTCATCAAGAAAAATTCATCACAGATGGATGTAAGAAGATTGAGCTTGAAGCAAAAGTTGCAAGATTGCAATCTCCAATCCCTGAAAGCTCTAGCTCTAAAATAGAAAAAGAGTATGGAAAATCAATTCACGG
Source organism: Candidatus Nitrosopumilus sp. (assembly GCA_965247045.1). Classification (GTDB taxonomy): domain Archaea; phylum Thermoproteota; class Nitrososphaeria; order Nitrososphaerales; family Nitrosopumilaceae; genus Nitrosopumilus. The sequence continues at coordinate 3,832 of CBDFGF010000005.1, read as the reverse complement.
AATTTAGGAATTTATTGGAATCTTGATTGAAACTTTTGAACCATCTATTAGTTTTGCAGTTTTTCGTATACAGACTTTTGATATTAACTCAATTATAGAATCATCATGATGAGTTCGCTCAAGTATGATTAATTCACAATTAATTGAATTGTTGAGTTTTGCTGTAAAGCATTTTACCCATCCATAGGTTCTCTTGCCATCTGAAAAGCTGTTAATTTTGATACCCTCCAAAACTTCAAATTGTTTGATTGCTTCTTGGTGAATTTTTTGATCCAATCTAATATTAAGAGTTCCTGGAAATGGAATGTATCCAATTTTTAGTCTGAATTGTTTTGTGTATCCTTTTAATCCCATATAGTATGCGCCTTCACCCATTCCAGAAACCAGGGTTCCTTTTAGTTCAACATGAGATGGAAAAGAATCCAGACTTTTTTGTAAAATGGCCGAGAGTTTTACCATTTCAGAGAAACCTTTTGCAGTAATTTTTACTGAAATATTTCTTCCACTGACTAATCTTTCAATGAAATTATTTTGTTCTAATTCAAGTAGATGTTTTGATGCAGCTTGTTGTGATTTTTTGATATTTTTTCCAAGAGATGAAGTAGTGATAGTAACATAGTTGTGTTTTGCTCCTTTAGAGAGAAGATAAGAGAGAGTTAAGATGTGCTGAATCTTCAGTTCAGTCATCTAGAAAGCCTATGCTATGCCCAAGTCACTAAATGTTTTAAGCGTCATTCCATTAGAGTTGGATAGTTTAGCAACCCTATGACCAATAACACATTCAATGCCTGCATTTTTGGCACCTTCTACTAGTCTTTGAGTGATAATTCCGTCTAGTAGAAGATATTTGATTCCTGATTGTGTTAACAGTTTACTAACAACTTCACTGATTGGAACTTTGAAAATTTCGTTTTGATCACTATCTAGTGCAACTGCTTCAAGTGTTTCATTAAGATTTGGAAAAATCTTTGATGCTACATCCATAATTGGTTTATCATCTTCATTTTTGAGTGATAGTGTTGGTTTTCCACCTTTAATTTCATCAGCAACAGGACTCAGGATTTCATCAATTCTTTGTGGAGTTAATTCTTCAACTTCGACATCGTTATCTGCTCTAAGTTCATAATCCAATGAAACAACAGATTTGAGTTCTTTGAGGATAAATCCACCTGCTCTATCTCCATCAAGGAAGGCAACTACAGTATCTTTTTCATTACATAGTTCTTTGATAGATTCATCAATTTTTGCACCTTCAATTGCAAGAGAGTTATCATATCCTGCTCTTAGAAGGTTAATCACATCTGCTCTTCCTTCAACTAGAATTACCCAATTAGAATCAAAGACGCCAGAACTGCATGTAAGTTTTGATGGTCCATATGTTGATAGTTTTCCAGTATCACCTTGGTGAACATCATTTAGCATGCTTTCTCCTTCACTAACAGTTTTTGTTGCCCATTTTTGCTTGATTTCTTTTGCACGTCTTACAATATCATCTTTTTTTGCAGCTCTTACATCATCAATGGCATCTAATCTAAATTTGCAATCAAATGGACCTACTTTGTCAATGCTTTCAATTCCTGCAGCAATTAATGCACAAGTGTCAATATCAGTACTCATTGGTATTAAAGCATCGCCAGATGTAGTATTGGCTGTAGATTTTGCATTAACTTCAATACGTCCTACTTTAGAAACTCGTTGCAGTTCATTTAGATTCATCTCTGGGCCTAACAGTCCTTCTGTTTGGCCAAAGATTGCTCCGATTATATCTGCTCTTTCAACGAGTCCATCAACGTCATAGGAAAGTTTAACATGATATTTGACAATTCCTGATTGAGGCATAAATTATTCATCTCCTTAATTATCATAATTGTGGTTTCTGCTTTAGATATATGAGGGTATCGCAAAAATTTGCACTGAAGATATGAAAGTTTTAAGAAATATGCTTGCACAACAATCACTAGAGAGATCTAAAAATGAAAAATAATGTAGTTGTTTATTCAGTGCTAAATGAATGACCACATGAACAAGATTTTGTAACATTTGGATTATTGATTTTAAATCCAGATCCCATCAGGCTTTCAATATAGTCTACGTTTGCACCTTTAAGATGGTCAACACTGTAGCTATCAACTAGGAATTTTACTCCATTTTCTTCCATGACGATATCATCCTCTTCTGGTGCTTTTTCAAAGCCCATTCCATAGGATAGACCAGAACAACCGCCACCTTGAACATATACTCTAAGGTATTCGGGGGCTTCTGCTTCCTCTTTCATGAATTCTTTGATTTTTTCAGCTGCTTTTGCAGTGATTGTAATCATCTTTTGTTTTTGTTCAGATGCCATTATGAATAAAAAAGCCGGTTCAAATTATAATAAGCTTTTCCCACCCAACACACTAGGAATTCAAGAAATCAGCGTGATTTTTCAAAGTTGCATAAAATAAGGAAGTTAGAAATAGCTATTTCTTTGACTTGTTAACAAATGCTTTCATACGTTCTTCTCTGTCAGGATGAGTAAAACAATTTCTCCAAGCAAGTAGTTCTACTGCAAGACCAGTATCAAGATCTGCATTTCGTCCCTTGTTGATTGCAACTTTAGACATCTGGACGCCCATTGTAGAGTTTTTAGCTATTTGTTGTGCCATTTTCAAAGCTTCTTCTTGTAATGATGCAAGAGGAACAACTTGATTTACAAGACCAATTTCTTTTGCCTCATCTGCTTTGACTATTTTTCCAGTGTAAACAAGTTCTTTTGCCTTTACTATTCCCACAATTCTCATCAATCTTTGTGTTCCACCCCATCCAGGAGGAATACCAATTGTTACTTCTGGTTGACCCATTCTTGCAGTATCTGCAGCAATTCTAATATCACAAGACATTGCAAGTTCACAACCTCCACCTAAAGCAAAACCATTGACAGCCGCAATAGTTGGTTGTTTTACTAGCTCAACAGTTGAAGTAACAAGTTGACCAGTTTTTGCATAATCAACTGATTCGTCTGCAGAGATTTTTGACATGTATTCAATATCTGCACCAGCAGAAAATGCCTTTTCTCCTTCACCCGTCAAAATGATAACTCTGACATTATCATCACGGTTGAGTGCTTCAAAAGTTTTGATTAGTTCTTTTGCAACATCAGTATTCATAGCATTGAGTTTGTCAGGTCTGTTAATTTTGACAGTACAAATGCCATCAGAAGTAGATGTGGTAACTAGTGACATGGTAATTTGCCAAGTTATGCGAGACTTAAATGTTCTCTATTTTCCGCGTACTTTGCCCCATTGAGCTAATGCAGATGCAGCTGCAATCCAAGTTCGAAGGTCTTGGTAAACTGGAATATTGTGTTTCTCAACCAATTTTATCATTTTTTCAGTATATGGACCACCATTACAGCCAACTAGTAATGGTTTCTTTTTTTCCTTTGAGAAATCATCTAGATAACCAACAATTGTTTCTTCAAGTGGATCATCTTGGAAGACAAACCATGGCATAGCAATATCAATATTCTTTTCATCATAAAATTGCTGAATGACAAATCGATAGTCATCTGCAGTTGCACCACCACCTACATCTGCCGGATTACCACTATGAATAGGAACAGTTGGTGGAAAACGAGCCTTTATTTTTTTGAGAAGTCGTGGTGACAACTTTCCTATTGTAAGACCTAATCTTTCTAAATGATCAATTCCACCAATCATTGGACCAGCACCATTACTAGTCAAAGCAACACGATTACCCTTTGCAGGAGGTTGCCATGCTAGTGCCTTTAAGACTCCAACTAGTTCTTGATAACTATCAACTGAGATAATTCCTGCTTGTTTAAACGCACCCA
>CBDFGF010000004.1:0-200525 GCA_965247045.1 Candidatus Nitrosopumilus sp. | reverse complement strand
ATACTTGAGACTTGGGCATAATGATTTCCAATTTTTAATCAATTTCTTAAATTATTGCAATCAAAAAAGCTAAGGATCTCAGTATGTTTTGTTCATTGGAAATGCCAAAACAAACAAGAATCCCTAGCAACATAAGATGTCAGTCATTTCTTATTGGTGTTTTGTATTTGATCAGAGCGTTGTCTCTGTATGAGGATGTAATTAGGCGTGGAAGACCGTATGTCTATCCAACCATTCTGATGGTACAACTATACATCATAAAATCATGGATGAGGATTCCTAGCAATAACACGCTGCACTATTTCTTGTTCATCAAATGTAATAATGACAAATTGCTCAAGGCCTGCAGGCTACAGCAAATTCCAGACAGAAGAACAATTGACAGAAGATTCCAAGTGTTGCCAATTAGTACCATCATCAACAACATGGGAAATCTGTTTGTCTCAGAAGGGTTGGTAGATGATACATCTGCATCAGTTGATAGCACAATGCTGCAAGCCGCAGGCCCAGTATGGCACAAATCTGACATCAAACAAAATCGTCTTCCAATTGCAGGAATTGACACTGATGCCAAGTGGGGTTATTCCAAATCAAGGGGCTGGACATTTGGATACAAACTGCACATGAGTTGTTCCACTGGCAAACTGATAGTTCCACTGTCTGCCTGTATCAGCACTGCAAATGCTCATGACGGCAAACCGTATGGTACACTAGTTGATTCACTTGCAGGGCTGTTCCAAAACATATTGGCAGATCCTGCGTATGATGATGGCAACCTGTACCATTGCAGCAATGAGAAAAATCTGAGACTGATCTGTCCAGTCAAAGTATATCCATCTACGCCGCCAGACAGAATAAAGCTGGCAGAGTTTTATGATTCCAAAGAAGGTCAAGAGCTGTACTCTCAGAGAAAAGTGTCCATTGAGCCGTTATTTGAGATTGTCAAAGACATATTCAACATAAGGACATTGCCAGTAAGAGGACTTGAGAATGTGAAGTCATTTGCTCTGGTTTGTGTCTTGGCGTATCAGCTTGCAGTGTATTACAACTGTGTTGCAGGTAATGAGAATCCAAGAATTGTAAAGAGAATGCTTTGCTGTTAGAATCATTTGGATTTATTTTTGTAAATCATTATGCCCAAGTCTCAATTATACTTCGTGATCCTGTTGAAAGAGTTTATTCACATTATTGGTACAAACGATATTATCAAAAAGGTCATGGTGATGAAATTAAATGTTCATTTGAAGAGGCATTTGATTTGCATCCTGAAATAACTGAGGGATCGAAATTTGAAAAGCACCTTAAACGTTGGAGTGGATTGCCTTTACTCATTTTTCATCTTGAGGAATTGCAAAAACTTGATGATTTTCCTAAAATTAATGCTACTAAAAAACCACCACTTACATCTGTTCAGAGAGAAATGATTTTACAACGTCTTCGTGTCTTTGAGTGAAAATAACAATCGATTCATAATCTTACTATAAATTACAAATCTATTTTAGCAAATATTTGGAACAGTTTGGGTCATCGCTACACACTATCATTATTTTTTGATTGAATCTAGCTTTTTGTGTCTCTGTCAACGGTTTTGGGGAGCTGCCAAGTGCTTCACACTTTTCAATAATGGGAACTTGTAAGAGATTGAGAAACTGTTGCTCAGTTACAGTGATAATGGTGTACTTTTCATCTCCTTTGAATTTTATTCTAGTTTTTACTAGGACATTATCATCTTCGATTTGGCTCATCCCCCATTAGAAAAATTAGGAACGGGAATTAAACATAGATGTTTACAATTAGCTACATTGTAATTTACACAAAAAATCTAATCTAACTCTTTAACAATCAAACTTTCCATTATAATGCGTCTCTTTTCAGAAACAAAAAGTCCTACTAATCAGGCTATTTGATAAAAATACAAGTGTTAATTGAAGCTAATTAATAGAAAGTTTTTATTGTTTTTTAAACTGCATTTTACAATATGAATACCGTTTCTGCACAAGCAATTGAGGATTCCCTCAAGCAATGCATGGATCCTGAAGTACCTCTCAACATTGTAGAGATGGGTTTGATTTATGGAATTGATGTTGCAGAAAACAATGACGTTAATATCAAAATGACAATGACAACTCAAGGTTGTCCCCTCCATGAAACTCTGGTTCAAGATGTAACAAGATATGTAAAAAAAGTTCCAGGAGTTAACAATGTCAATGTAGACATTGTATGGGATCCTCCATGGTCAATGGATAAGATGTCTGAAGAGGCAAAAATCAAAATCAAGAACATTGGATCTGGTCTGAATACTCCTGCACCAATCAATTATGAAACTGCACTACCTCAAGGTGTTGGAAAACTGGTTCAACAAGAAGATGGTTCAATGGTCTTGGCAAACGAACATGAACAAGGCTTTATGGTAAATCAAGCAATTGTAGACTTTTGGAAGTCTTGTAATGGACAGCGTAAAGTTACAGAACTAGTTGAAGTGTTTGCACAGCAAACAGGGTTACAAAGAAACCAAGTAGAAAAAGAAGTTATGCAATTGTTAAAACAATTACGTGATGGTGGATTAATAGCCATTGCAGGGCAACCTGATACACCAAATGTTGAATTTAAAAAATAATTTTAAAAAATATAGTTTGAATTAGCGCCATCAAAGTTTATTGTAACACCTGAAAGATATTTTATTTTATTTTCAATAATTGATTTTACAAAGTTTCCAATCTCTTTTGGTTCTCCTAGTCTTTTCATGGGTAGAGATTTTTTGAATTCTTCAACATTTTCTATTAATTCTCTAGTTCTATCTGTATTGATAGGACCTGGTGCAATATTGACACAACTGATATTTTTTTCTGCGTATTCTTTACTTAAAATTTTGAAAACTTCACTAAATGCAGCACGATATGCTGAAGAAATTATTAATTTTGGGTTTGGCTCTTTAATCACATTTGAACTAATCAAAAAAATGTATCCGCCATCGTTAATTTTGATATTCTGCAAAATAGTACAAAATCCTAGAAATAACTGATTGTGATATAATTTCCAATCGTCTTCAGTTACAGTTGAGAATTGTTTTGGAGCGGGACCTCCTGTGTTTAGAACTAAAATATCTGTTTGATTATGTTTCTCTAGAAATTTTTTCACACTATTCAAATCTGATGTATCAATATCATTTTTTGAAGCAGCAAAAACATCGATTTCTATTGACTTTAGTGATTCTGAAATTGCTTTTCCTATTCCTCGTGAACCACCAAGAACAATTGCTTTAGTCATGTTATTTTCAAAATATTACTTGATAATTAAATTTCTTTACCGAACCAGATAGTTCTAATTAATTACAAAATCATACACAAAATAGCTTGAAAACACTCCAAAAAACCCTAAGAAAGACTCTCACCAGAGAGGAATTTGTAGAAAAGTTCTACAACAAGAGCAAATCTTCAGGATCTAAGAATGTCTTATTGTCTGCATTGAAACTCTTTGATAATTTTTGCTCTAAAGTGTATGGTAATGATTCTGAAAGACTACTTGATGAACTTAGAGGAGATACAAGTGACGCTCTTTACCACTTTCTTCAAGATTTTATCAATTACATGGGAGAAAAAAATCTAAAACCAAAGTCAATTGCATCATATTTCAGTACTCTTAGAACATATCTACGTAGTCAGGGAATCAAAATTAGCTCAGATGATGTCAAGGATCTGATTTCACTACCTAATATCATTCAGGAATTAAGAATACCACTGACCAAAGACCATCTAAAATTGCTGTTAGATTATTCAAAACCTGACCGTAAGGCACTATAGACCTCTTGCGTAATTACCAACAAAACGCGTCATTTAACCAAACTGATTCATCAGGTCATGGAATCACAACAAAATCCTTCTGCCGTATCCTGAAATTGACCAGGCCGCATATGATGTCACTGATGCAATCATAGCGGCGCAGCCTGTTCCTGAAGACATCCTGCATTATCCTGAACTTCTTTATCTTTGAGATTGTGTGCTCTACTGTAATCCTGATTCTGGACTGGTTTTTGTTGAACTCCTTTTGCCTTGCAGTAAGTCTCTTGCCTCCTTTGCGCTTGCATGGAAGTACCGGATTGAACTCCGGAAAGTCCCTTGCCATTCCCTCGTATCCCAGGTCGACAAACGTCTGTAGTCCTTCTGGCAGTGTAGGGTGTTTGAGCTGAAACATCTTGTAGTCATGAGGTCTTCCCGGAGAGTGTGGAGGCTTGTGGACTATCTGGCCGTCAAGGTTTACCGTATACTGGTTCTTGACTGTGTGCATCCCCTTCTTGCCCGAGTAGTGCGTCTGCCTCTTCTTTTTGTTCTTCTTTGGCCTTGGTATCTGCTGCTCTGATGAGTCAATCATCACACAAAACTCCGGAAAGTACCGTTCAAGATCCTGTATGGTCCCTATCTTTTTGGATTTGGCGTACATCATCTTCTGGGGGATTGGTATTGAGCCTCGCACGGCAGGCTCGAGGTATTTGATGTTCCTGCAGACGTTGCTCTGGTCAAGGCAAAAGAGGTACCCTGCAAGCTCGTATGTGATGTACATCCTGTAGTATACTAGAAGCATAACTGCCCTGTCCTTGATGGGAAGCTCAAACTTGCGTCCAGCTCCGACTCTTCGTCTCCTCTTCTTAGAGGAGAGTCTCTTTTTCTCTGTGATCTTGTATTTCTTTTCTATCTCAGATGACAAAAAATCAAACTGTTCTAGGCCAATCCCAGTAAATGACTGGAACGCTACTCGGTTTTTTGGCTAGTTTCTTGTATGTTAGCATGAAATAACGAGGATGTTCTCAGCTTTGGATCTTGCTGTGAGTAAATTTGCATAATTTGATCAAATTGTGTTAATTGCGCAAGAGGTCTAGTATGCCACATGGAATTAGAATATGTCCTCTCAAATCTTATCCATTTTCGTCTTTTTCGTTTCTTTGGTTGAACTTCTGCCAATCCCTTACTCCTCAGTATTTGGTGTATTGTGTTGTGAGGTATATGGATTCCATCTGCATCAAGTATCTTTTCAAGAAATACTGCAGAACATTTGAATTTCTCAAATGCTGATTCTGCAGCTTCTCTCATCTCTTCTGTAATGATTCTTTTTGGCCTTCCTGGTTTTCCCAATACTGGAATATTTTCTGAATTACGATATTGTGAGTATAGTTTCTGTACCCAACGTGTAGATATCTTTATGGAATGGGCGACATCAGCATTTTTTGCTCCATTCTCTTTTTCTCTGATTATCCATGATATCTTGACTGGATCTAGTTTCTGCATGACTAGATGGTTTTTGCCTCTGTTCCAAACGTATCTTGATTTTAGTCTAGAACTGATGGGGTGAACTAATTTCAGGATAATAGAATGATGTAATTTAATCACCATGTGTTCTTTCCAAAAATTATTTCGTGTTATCTTCATGAGTGGTTCCTCCATAATACTTCTGGGTCTATGAGTATTTCGTTTGTCACCTTCTTAGTGTAATACGCATCAGCTGGTGTCTCCATCTCATCCAAATCCAGTGCACCATGTGGTCTTATGTGATTATACCGGGGTTGTCGCCAAATTCACATCAAGCTGCCACCACCACTATATTCTGCCTTGCGGCACACTCTAGACGGTTTAACACCTCAAGGTTCCATCCTATTGCCTTGCACAGTCCGAACCGCCTTCTTGTGGACTTTTTTCTGAACCTGCACAGCAACCGGTGACCCTCTGTCTCCTCGGCTCCAAATATCCCCTCTATCATGCCACGTTTTTTGTAGATATCTGCATCAAACAGTCCTGCCGCCCTTTTACGAAATGGTTTTGAGCTGCTTATGGCGTTGTTCCTCTGCTTTATGTTTGGAGTCATGCCGACATCAAAGACAAGCCTAAAGTTCTCATCAGAATCATATCCCTTGTCTGCGTTGAATCTGCTGCCAGAAAATGCAATGCCTGTCTTTTTGATCTTCTCTATCAGGGATGCAAGAACCGTGGTGTCTGCCACATTGCTGGCCGTAATGCGGCAGGAGAGTATGACCTGCAGGCCCAGTACTGCAGTCACGTGCCATTTGATATACTTTTGACGTTTTACCTCTGATTTGTGCCTGTTTTTGACGTTTTTTTGCACCATGTAATATCTGCCAGTAGCAACGCCGGTGCTGTCTGATGCAAGCTTGAGTTTGGAGGAGGCATCAAACCCTGCAAGACATGATTCTGCCGTGCAGGCAATGATGCCCTCAAGCCATGCAGTCGGAATCTTCTGCATGAACTTGGCAATGGTGCTGTGATCCGGCAGGGGTTCGTTCCACGGCATCCTCAGCAGAGCTGCAAGATTCTCCATGTCCCTGGATGTAAAGTCAAGGCACACCATGAGTATGCAGAGAAATGCAAGCTTGTTTTTGTCGTGTACCGGTTTGCGTCCCGCGCCAGACCTTTTGGCATGTGCAGGACACGGATTCTCCACAATCAAAGAAACTATATGGGATGTGAGAAAATCCAGTTCTCGGGTGTGGGCATCGTGATAGTACTTCCAGTACTGATCACGTCTCTTATGGTTAGTCATTGGGGAACCCATACCTCCCTGATCAATATGCGTGAAAAATTACAAAATTAGATCATTTGGTTGAATTTGGCGACAACCCCGATTATACCAGTGGATAAACTCGTCAATTGATTTGAAATGAATAATTTTGCACTCAAAGATATCCCAGAACTTTTCTATCTTGCCGTTTGTCTGAGGATGATATGGTCTACTGTGAATGTGATTGATATGGTTTTTCATCAGATACTCTTCAAACTCTACAGGCTTGTTGCAGTCAAGTGGTTCCACATTTGATGTGAATTGCTTGCCATTGTCAGTAATTACGGATGCTGGCCTTCCATACTGTTTTATCGCATCTGCAAGAACAGTTTTGGCATTAACTGATGTTGCATTATCAAACACTCCATATCCTGCAACAAGTCGTGAGGCATCATCCTCAAAGGTGATTAGTTGCTTTCCTTCCCATCGTAGGTCATGTATCTCATGCCAGTCAGTATGCCACAACGAGTTTGAGTATTCTCGCTCATATCTTATCCACTTTCTTCTCATCTTCTTTCTTGGTTGCTCCACTGACAGTCCTTCATCTAGCATAATCTTGTGGATACGGTTATGGTTTATCTTGGTATTGTGCAGTTTGAGTATGAACTTTTCAAGATACAATGCATTTGCATGATATTTTTTCTGGGTTTGTTTTACTAGTTCTATCTCTTGTGCGGTGATTGGCTTTCTTGGACGTCCTGGTGTTTTGAGAATTGGAATTTTTCTAGTTGTGCGATATTGTGAATAGATTTGTTGCACTCTTCTGGGTGTTATCTTTAGTCCATTTGCAATGTCTGCATTCTTGTGACCTTGTTGTTTCCATTTTATGAGCCAGTTGATCTTCTTTTCATCTAGTTTGACCATAGGTATGCCATGATACCCACGCATACGATAGTATGGCCATAATGCTCTTTTAGTTAAAGGATGAAATAATTTCCGGAAAAGAGATAATTTAATCACCATGTTTATATCATATATACCTAGATCCATGATCTTGTTGATTTGTAAAAATATCTTAACTAGTAAGATAAAAAAATCCTTTACATCAAACATGCTGCCTGTTATAACACTTGTTTTACTAGCCGTTGTATCCTTTTCCACTGTATCATATTTAGAGTATCCTTCTCCGTTACAGCAAATCAAAAACGGCGTGGCACCAGAAGACATTCAATGTAACACTGACCGTGTGCATGCAGTTCGTGATAATGATAAACATGTATGTGTGAGCGAACAGACTGCAGAGAAGAGAGGTTGGGAGGTAATCCCAAAACCTGTAGTTGAGAATCCGCCTGTAGTTGAGAACACATCTGTTGTTGAGAATACAGATTCTGTTGCTATATCAGAACAAATTCAAGTGAACAAATCAAACACTGATTCTGGTTTAAAAACAATCCCTAATCCTACTGGATATTGGACACCAATCATTGAAAAAGACCAAAGAGATGAGTTTGTAGATAAAATATTACAGATAACAGGACATAATTTGCTTGAAGATTATGATAGACGAGGTGATCGCATATATTACACTGATGCTGGATATGTATTGCCTTTTTGCCAAGGTGGTAATGAGTGCAATAAAGAACGGATAAAGTTTTCTAATTATAAAACAATAGAGGGAAAATTTCCCTTTCCAGATGTACATTATCGATTTTATATAATGGATGGTGAACTAGATGAGAAATATCTAGATGCATATGTAAAAGATTTTGCTCAAAGGATGGATTGGGAATATACTGATGATCAATTACACAAAAATATTGGTAAGACTATTAGGTATACATTCAAAAGTGAATATGGTCACATAATTTTCCATTTTGATTATTATCATGGGGGATTAGTAGTATGGTTTGGTTATGGTGGATGGACAAACAATCCTGAATTGGTTCCAAAAGAGTTCCCGTTATCTTATGATGATGCAATAAGCAAAGTCCAACAATATGTTACAGACATTGATGAGATGCATGTGTCACATGATCAGTTTGAAAAACCTGAAAATAGAATTCCTCATATGGCTTGTGAGTTTGAATTTTTAGATAAACCATATGTAAAAGAACGAATTGAGATTATTGCAGGAGTACCTTACTATAATGTCGATGTAGGTAAATGTAGCTACAGAGATCATACTGGAATGGCTCATGCAGCTATATTGCTAATTGATGCTTGGCAAGGACAGGACATCATCCATGCGCATGTGAAAGGACTAGATTAGCGTTCTTCGTTTTCTTGTCTATTATCCTGAAATTAGTTCACCCCATCAGTTCTAGACTAAAATCAAGATACGTTTGGAACAGAGGCAAAAACCATCTAGTCATGCAGAAACTAGATCCAGTCAAGATATCATGGATAATCAGAGAAAAAGAGAATGGAGCAAAAAATGCTGATGTCGCCCATTCCATAAAGATATCTACACGTTGGGTACAGAAACTATACTCACAATATCGTAATTCAGAAAATATTCCAGTATTGGGAAAACCAGGAAGGCCAAAAAGAATCATTACAGAAGAGATGAGAGAAGCTGCAGAATCAGCATTTGAGAAATTCAAATGTTCTGCAGTATTTCTTGAAAAGATACTTGATGCAGATGGAATCCATATACCTCACAACACAATACACCAAATACTGAGGAGTAAGGGATTGGCAGAAGTTCAACCAAAGAAACGAAAAAGACGAAAATGGATAAGATTTGAGAGGACATATTCTAATTCCATGTGGCATACTAGACCTCTTGCGCAATTAACACAATTTGATCAAATTATGCAAATTTACTCACAGCAAGATCCAAAGCTGAGAACATCCTCGTTATTTCATGCTAACATACAAGAAACTAGCCAGAAAGCCAAGGTCATTCCAGTCATTTACTGGGATTGGCCTAGAACAGTTTGATTTTTTGTCATCTGAGATAGAAAAAGAGTACAAAAGAACAGAGCAAAGAAGGCTATCCCGCAAAAAGAGGGAGTGAAAGATGGGGCAGGACGCAGATTCGCTCTTCCAGTCAGGGACAGGCTTATGATGCTTCTAGTTTACTACAGGATGTACATCACATACGAGCTTGCAGGATATCTCTTTTGCCTTGACCAGAGCAACGTCTGCAGGAACATCAAATACCTGGAGGCTGCAGTGAGGGGCTCAATACCAATCCCCCAGAAGATGATGTACGCCGAATCCAAAAAGATAGGGACCATACAGGAGCTTGAACGGTACTTTCCGGAGTTTTGTGTGATGATTGACTCATCAGAGCGGGGTTGTCGCCAAATTCACATCAAGCTGCCACCACCACTATATTCTGCCTTGCGGCACACTCTAGACGGTTTAACACCTCAAGGTTCCATCCTATTGCCTTGCACAGTCCGAACCGCCTTCTTGTGGACTTTTTTCTGAACCTGCACAGCAACCGGTGACCCTCTGTCTCCTCGGCTCCAAATATCCCCTCTATCATGCCACGTTTTTTGTAGATATCTGCATCAAACAGTCCTGCCGCCCTTTTACGAAATGGTTTTGAGCTGCTTATGGCGTTGTTCCTCTGCTTTATGTTTGGAGTCATGCCGACATCAAAGACAAGCCTAAAGTTCTCATCAGAATCATATCCCTTGTCTGCGTTGAATCTGCTGCCAGAAAATGCAATGCCTGTCTTTTTGATCTTCTCTATCAGGGATGCAAGAACCGTGGTGTCTGCCACATTGCTGGCCGTAATGCGGCAGGAGAGTATGACCTGCAGGCCCAGTACTGCAGTCACGTGCCATTTGATATACTTTTGACGTTTTACCTCTGATTTGTGCCTGTTTTTGACGTTTTTTTGCACCATGTAATATCTGCCAGTAGCAACGCCGGTGCTGTCTGATGCAAGCTTGAGTTTGGAGGAGGCATCAAACCCTGCAAGACATGATTCTGCCGTGCAGAACTTTGTTTCCTAATTATTTCATCTAGCCTCAAAATATAATCGAAAAAGATTTGGATCGCAAAATTTTCATATCAAATTATGCCTCAGAAGATAAAATATGATGACAGGCGATACATTTCACGTGGTAAATTCTATGTGTTACATCTTGATGATGATATAATGTCAGAAGGTGTTGAACAACTAAATGATGGAAAGGTCGGACATCCGTTTGTATATTCAGATGTGTGTTTTATGGTAACTGCATTATTCAGAAACACTGTAGGTACTGGATACAGACAACTGCAGGGAATAATTGAAGACATGTTGGGAAAAGAAAAATCACCAAACTTTTCAGCAATTTGGAAGAGAATCAACAAGACAAGCCTAGAAGATAATAATGGCAAGAGTTGGTTCTCAGATGGAAAGACAAAAACAGAGATTGTATTTTTGGCAGGTGACTCTACAGGACTCAAACCAACTAGTCGTGGTGACTGGATGGGTGAAAAATGGGATCTAAGACGTGGATTCATCAAGATGCACATCATGGTTGATTCAAGGACCAAGAAAATTTATGCAGTGTCAATTACGGATGAGAAATCAGGCGATGCACCAGAATTTGAGAGATTGTTATCTGAAGCATTGCACAACATTGAGAATTCCTCTAATGTCAAAAAATCCGAAGAATTGTTAGTTGGTGCTGATGGCGCATATGACACCAACGATAATTTTAAAGAATGTGAAAAGAAAAATGTCATACCAATAATTCCAGTAAGAAAAAATTTCTCACCAAAGACAAAAGGAAACAAGTTAAGAAAAGAGCAGGGATTGTTGCAGCTTGGCCATTGTGAAATGAATGCTGAAAATATCAAGATGTTTGATGGTTTAACAGAGCAACAAAGAAAAGAGAATCAAAAGCAGTGGAAGAAAGATATTGGTTATGGCAGACGTTGGACAGTAGAGATTGCAATTTCTACATTTAAGAGAATTTTAGGAGAGAATGTTTCTGCAAGAGTTTGGTGTAACGTTGTAAGGGAAATAAAATTCAAGGTGATGATTTACAATTTGATGATTGATGCTGTACTGGAACAGGAGATGAATCATAGTTAGTTTGGGATTTGTCTTGAGAATGAATGTTTAGAGTGGAATTGGGAAACAAAGTTCCGTGCAGGCAATGATGCCCTCAAGCCATGCAGTCGGAATCTTCTGCATGAACTTGGCAATGGTGCTGTGATCCGGCAGGGGTTCGCTCCACGGCATCCTCAGCAGAGCTGCAAGATTCTCCATGTCCCTGGATGTAAAGTCAAGGCACACCATGAGTATGCAGAGAAATGCAAGCTTGTTTTTGTCGTGTACCGGTTTGCGTCCCGCGCCAGACCTTTTGGCATGTGCAGGACACGGATTCTCCACAATCAAAGAAACTATATGGGATGTGAGAAAATCCAGTTCTCGGGTGTGGGCATCGTGATAGTACTTCCAGTACTGATCACGTCTCTTATGGTTAGTCATTGGGGAACCCATACCTCCCTGATCAATATGCGTGAAAAATTACAAAATTAGATCATTTGGTTGAATTTGGCGACAACCCCCATCAGAGCAGCAGATACCAAGGCCAAAGAAGAACAAAAAGAAGAGAAAGACGCACTACTCGGGCAAGAAGGGGATGCACACAGTCAAGAACCAGTATACGGTAAACCTCGATGGCCAGATAGTCCACAAGCCTCCACACTCTCCTGGCAGGCCGCATGACTACAAGATGTTTCAGGCCAAGCATCCTACGATGCTGCCAGATGGGCTGCAGACGTTTGTAGACTTGGGATACGAGGGAATGGCAAGGGACTTTCCGGAGTTCAATCCGGTGCTGCCATGCAAGCGCAAAGGAGGCAGAAAACTGACTGCAAGGCAAAAGGAGTTCAACAGGAACCAGTCCAGAATCAGGATTACAGTAGAGCACACAATCTCAAAGATAAAGAAGTTCAGGATAATGCAGGATGTCTTCAGGAACAGGCTGCGCCGCTATGATTGCATCAGTGACATCATATGCGGCCTGGTCAATTTCAGGATACGGTGGAAAGAGAATTTTGTTGTGATTCCATGACGACGATGAATTGATTCGATTAGACGACACGCTTTGTTAATAATTACGCAAGAGGTCTAGTATGTTTTGTTCATTGGAATGCCAAAACAAACAAGAATCCCTAGCAACATAAGATGTCAGTCATTTCTTATTGGTGTTTTGTATTTGATCAGAGCATTGTCTCTGTATGAGGATGTAATTAGGCGTGGAAGACCGTATGTTTATCCAACCATTCTGATGGTACAACTATACATCATAAAATCATGGATGAGGATTCCTAGCAATAACACGCTGCACTATTTCTTGTTCATCAAATGTAATAATGATAAATTGCTCAAGGCCTGCAGGCTACAGCAAATTCCAGACAGAAGAACAATTGACAGAAGATTCCAAGTGTTGCCAATTAGTACCATCATCAACAACATGGGAAATCTGTTTGTCTCAGAAAGATTAGTAGATGATATATCTGCATCAGTTGATAGCACAATGCTGCAAGCCGCAGGCCCAGTATGGCACAAATCTGACATCAAACAAAATCGTCTTCCAATTGCAGGAATTGACACTGATGCCAAGTAGGGTTATTCCAAATCAAGGGGCTGGAGATTTGGATACAAACTGCACATGAGTTACAGTACTGGCAAACTGATAGTTCCACTGTCTGCCTGTATCAGCACTGCAAATGCTCATGACGGCAAACCGTATGGTACACTAGTTGATTCACTTGCAGGGCTGTTCCAAAACATATTGGCAGATCCTGCGTATGATGATGGCAACCTGTACCATTGCAGCAATGAGAAAAATCTGAGACTGATCTGTCCAGTCAAAGTATATCCATCTACGCCGCCAGACAGAATAAAGCTGGCAGAGTTTTATGATTCCAAAGAAGGTCAAGAGTTGTACTCTCAGAGAAAGGTGTCAATCGAGCCGTTATTTGAGATTGTTAAAGACATATTCAACATAAGGACATTGCCAGTAAGAGGACTTGAGAATGTGAAGTCATTTGCTCTGGTTTGTGTTTTGGCGTATCAATTGGCAGTTTACTACAACTGTGTGACAGGAGTAGAGAATCCAAGAATTGTAAAAAGAATGCTTTGCTGTTAGAATCATTTGGATTTATTTTTGTAAATCATTATGCCCAAGTCTCAATTATTTAGTCCCATATAATAAATTCTTGATGAAACAACAAAACAAAATGGCAAGAATGTGGCCTTCTATCCATGTTCTGATAACACCTGTCAAAATGACTGGTTAGCTGGTGTGAGGGTAGAACTCTCATCAGTTGGTGCAGTGACACTAGATGCTGTTGTCAAAATGACTGGTCAGCTGGGTGTGAGGGTGGAACTGCAAAAAATAAAAAAAGGGTTAGATAGAATCGGTTGGAAATACACAGATTGCCGTTGGTGACAAGTCAGTATCGCTAACTGTTTGTCCTGATGCAGTAAATGCGACTACATTATCAACATCGTGATCTGTGACAAGTCCGCTATCCATATGACGTAGTTTTGCTTTTTTGTCAACTATTCTCACATCGTATTCTTCTCCAAATCCTTTCATGGCAACCGATGATTCAATGTCCACCTCTAGCGTTGCGTTCTCAGATGTACAAAAACTGCTCTCGGCTTCTTTGAGTTTCAATGTGTGTCCATGAAATCCATGTTGCGGAAGATCGTATGTGGTGTCAACTATTCCGTTATGTGTCACTATGACTACAACCTCATTTGCACCATCCATCAAAAATGCATAGCCAAATGCAGAAGTTCCATCCTGTGGAATGTTTCCCTTTGCCTTGGCTACAAAATTGATAAACTCGTCTGGCAACTGACTGTTTGTTGAATTAGAGGCTAGAAAGTCAATGTTTTTGACCTTTCCCCATTTTAGGCCAAGATAGTCAGAGGGTGTGGCAATTGCACTACTTGTAACTACGCTTATAGATACAAGTGCGCCAACTGCTAGAATAGCTAACAATAGTGCTCTATTATTCATGTTATTAGATTTGCTTGAATATCTACGATATATCAAGTTTGGTGTTTGTGGCTCTCTGATATACTACACTTGCTAAAAGCTGTTGGTAATTCACAATCCAAAAGTCCAAATGACTGACCAGCTGGGTTTGGGTGGAATAATAAAAAAGGGGAGATTATGGTTCGTAGTTGAGGAATGTTCCATTTAGGAATGTGTTGATATAGTCAATCAGAGTGTCAATGACTGACACTTGTGCATTCAACGCAATTACCGTTCCATTTACTGATGTGATTTGGTTTTGCAAATCTGTATTCTCGGCTTGCAGGTCTGCAATTTGTTGGTTTGCGGAGGCAATCTGTTTTGAAAGAAGACCTTTGTTGTATATCTTGGTGACTTGTGTTGAGTTTAGTTCAATATCATAGATTCGGAGATCATCCAGTCTCGTGCCGTTAGTAGTACCCTGACCTGTACTACTTGAGCCTATTCCAATAGGGTGATCATTTTTTATGGTTCCTGATATAGAGCCGGTCTGACCATCATAGAGTATACCTACATCCTGTCTGTCTACGTATGCCTTTAGTCCAGTCCTGTTACTGGAACCATCATAGGTAAATGCAACATGGTGCCAGCTATCATCAGTTATGCTTGTGGTGCGAACGGCTATTTTATTGCCTGAATCATCGTCTAGCTTAAAGCTTATTCCGCCTGTTCCATTCTCCCACATCCATACATTGATGCCCTGTTGCCAGTAGACATTTGATTTTGATATGAATGACGAGTTAGGACTATCAATATCTGCCTTTTTTATCCAAAATGCAATGCTGAATGGATCTGTTCTCTCAAAGTCAAAGTTAGACTCGTTAGACCTCTTGCGTAATTATTAACAAAGCGTGTCGTCTAATCGAATCAATTCATCGTCGTCATGGAATCACAACAAAATTCTCTTTCCACCGTATCCTGAAATTGACCAGGCCGCATATGATGTCGCTGATGCAGTCATAACGGCGCAGCCTGTTCCTGAAGACATCCTACATTACCCTGAACTTCTTAATATGGGCAATGGTGTGCTCTACTGTAATCCTGATTCTGGACTGGTTCCTGTTGAACTCCTTTTGCCTTGCAGTCAGTTTTCTGCCTCCTTTGCGCTTGCATGGCAGCACCGGATTGAACTCCGGAAAGTCCCTTGCCATTCCCTCGTATCCTAGGTCTACAAACGTCTGCAGCCCATCTGGCAGCATCGTAGGATGCTTGGCCTGAAACATCTTGTAGTCATGCGGCCTGTCAGGAGAGTGTGGAGGCTTGTTGACTATCTGACCATCAAGGTTTACCGTATACTGGTTCTTGACTGTGTGCATCCCTTCTTGCCCGAGTAGTGCGTCTGTCTCTTCTTTTTGTTCTTCTTTGGCCTTGGGATCTGCTGCTCTGATGAGTCAATCATCACACAAAACTCCGGAAAGTACCGTTCAAGATCCTGTATGGTCCCTATCTTTTTGGATTCGGCGTACATCATCTTCTGGGGGATTGGTATTGAGCCTCGCACGGCAGGCTCGAGGTATTTGATGTTCCTGCAGACGTTGCTCTGGTCAAGGCAAAAGAGATATCCTGCAAGCTCGTATGTGATGTACATCCTGTAGTAAACTAGAAGCATAACTGCCCTGTCCTTGATGGGAAGCTCAAACTTGCGTCCAGCTCCGACTCTTCGTCTCCTCTTCTTAGAGGAGAGTCTCTTTTTCTCTGTGATCTTGTATTTCTTTTCTATCTCAGATGACAAAAAATCAAACTGTTCTAGGCTAATCCCAGTAAATGACTGGAACGCTACTCGGTTTTTTGGCTAGTTTCTTGTATGTTAGCATGAAATAACGAGGATGTTCTCAGCTTTGGATCTTGCTGTGAGTAAATTTGCATAATTTGATCAAATTGTGTTAATTGCGCAAGAGGTCTAATATGTCGGTGTTTTTGATTTCTCTTTGAGGTGTGATTTTATCAGACCTTCTGTTTGTCTGAATGGCAGATGCAAATAGAGGTGACAGTATCCCAATGCCTCCATGAATGATTCGGGATAAACGAATTGACGTCCTTCCTTTTTGTGGTTCATCTCCTTGAGTTCTGTACTCCATGAGTCTATAGCATCAAAAGACAGCATGATTTCTCCACGTCTTACTAGTGATTCGTTGTAATTTTTCCAATTTCTAGTCATGGAATAATACAAAATATTCTGATCTAAAGCTTGTTTGGTAGAATTAGTTGGATCAACTAGTCATGTTAGGAAACACAGCACCATGAAGGAATAATTCCAGGAATCAAGACAAGAAAGAATTCATCTGTAAACACTAAATGCCATCCAAGAAGAAAAACTGTTCTGGCTCAAATTTTCAACTACGAATTGTGGAGGAATAGCGTAAGCATGGGGACAGATGGATTGTAGAATCCGTGTTTTCAGCGTTTAAGAGGATGTTTGGAGAGCATATAACGTCACATAAAAGAGAAAACATGATTCATGAGTTGAAAATGAAAGTTTGTCTGTATAATACAATGATTGCAATGCAATAGAAAAATCAAATGAATTCAAACAATTAGAGAATGTTAACGATTAGTTGGCGTTGGGAAACAAAACATCTTCAGAGGCACATGGACATACTTTCACATCAGGGGTATCATGGGAATTACTTGGAGCATTTTCCATCTCTTCTGCTGGTACACCACAAACTATACTATGACTATCTGGTCGACCCCGGCGTACAACGCAAAGAACTCGTTTCAGGACCACATGAAAATCACAAATGCATAATTTTGGAACACAGCAGACATGAGGATCACACTTATTATATTTACATTGTTCATATTTGTATGCACAATCACCATTGGTTCACCCAGAACACGAATCTTAAAGTCGTGATCATGTTTGCGTTTACAATCATGATGGGAGCCCACTCTATAGGTGTAGTGCATGCAGATAGTGATGATGATTCTAAAACAGGGCACATGGCAGACTCGTCTAATACCGAACAGGCCAGACACACACCCCCGCTACAGCAGCTCAGGGAAGGAGTATCGCTTTCTGTAATTCAGTGTAATGCTCCAAGAGAGTTGTACCTAAGAGACTCTCAAACTCCAGTTTGTCTTCGTGTCAGCACATACGAGAAACTATCAAGTTACGGCATCGATCTGACTCTGTATAAGTCAGTATCGGACACTATGACAGCATTACTGTTGCAAGATAATCTTGACCTAACTGATGAAGAGAAGTTTTGGCTCACAGACAACCCGACAATAAGGGTAGCGTATGATCCAGCATGGTTCCCGTATGAGTATGTTGATGAGTCAGGCCAGCTTGCGGGGGTTACAGCAGAGTACAGATCCGAGTTTGAAAGAGCTGCTGGAGCCGATTTTGTCCAGATTCCAATCTCTGACTGGACTGATGCTCTAGACGCACTGGAGAACAGAAGAGCCGATGTCATATTTATGGTCGCCAACACGACAGAGAGACTCAACTATATGGACTTTACAAGGCCACACAGCACAATAAGCACAGACATTGTAACGCTAGGCAATACACCCATCGATGCTGACGACCTTGCAGATCTCCGAGTAGCTATAATAAAGGACTTTTCAATAGAGTCATGGCTTGATGAAAACCGTCCAGACATAGGTTACATGTTAGTAGACAGTTTTGAAGATGGGTTCAAGAAGATGCAGACAGGTGACGTGGATGCATTGTTGGGGGTGTGGGGAACAATCTCGCACTATGCAAAAACACTAGAAATTGAGGGTTTGTACAATGCAGGCCCTACAGGACACGAATATAATCTAAGCATTGGCTACAGAAATGACCAGCCTACTCTTGGTATCATTCTACAAAAAACACTAGATCATATACCTGCTATAACAGTAGAGCAATCAGAGTAGAATGCCGTGAAGTTTTGTTTAGAACGGCCTTGTAGAAACCATACCATAATAACAAACTCTAATTTTCTGATTCTATAAGCATTGTATGCGGTGCTGTCCAAATTTTTCCCGGAAATTCCCAGAAAAGCTTATAGATCATGACGAAACCCGGCTGCAAAGCTTTTGGATCACGATCTTGACACTACGTCAATGTCAAAACGACGAAAGAAAGGCAGGAAAGGCAGGAAAGACAAGCAGCATGACGCTCACGTCCGAAGGTGCAAGATCCAGATGTGCAGGAACTATGCGGCATACGAGAAGAAGAGGAGGGGCGAGGGCAGAAGGATGGTGACGAGGACCAAGAAACTCAAAAGACTGATCCCTGCTGTTTGGAAGGGCGACGCCCCCAAAGACGAGACTGCCGCACTTTTGTGCGTGCTGGACATGGTGTTTCGTAACCACTCGTACAGGGTCCACGTCACGTACATGGAATTGCATCCGGGTACGGTAAACGCCTACGGCCTAAAAAGGATTCCATCAAAATCGTCCCTGCACAACATGGCAAGGACGCTGTCAGGCAGAATGGGACAGATCAAGGAACTTCTCCTAGCACAGGCAGGAGGCGACGCGTACGGAACCGTCATCGGCGACTCGTCTGGGTTCTCTATCATGAAGTATGTGGACTGGGAGGAGGCCAAGAAGGGACTCGTCTCAAGGCGCGAGTTTGACAAGCTGCACGTGCTGGTGGCCCCGCACGGCATGGTATCTGCATGCGAGGTGACGTACGGCAGAAGACACGACTCACCGGTGTTACGTGACATGTACGGGAGGATCCCGCACGGCACCGGCTACGTCCTGCTTGATACTGCATACCTGACCCACAAGAACTGCTCCATGATTGCAGAAAGCAGAAGGGAGTCAGTCATATGCCCCAAGAAGAACTCCGTTCCCAGTGGGTTTAGCCCGATGGGAAGGATGCTACGTTGGCACAGGGACGACCCGGACGGGTTTGCAAAGATATACGGCCAGCGAAGCCTGGTAGAAAACACGTTTTCTGTCATAAAGGAGAGGTTTGGCGCCGTCGCCCGTGCAAGGACTGCTGCCATGAGGAAGCTGCAGCTTGCCCTAAAGTGCATCTGCTACAACCTGGTCGCGTAGGATCGTGCCGTACACGTGGGGGGAGGCTTTCCTAGCGCAAGCTGTCTTCTGACCCCTATCTTTGGGACGAAGCCCTGAAGGAGACTAGACCTCTTGCGTAATTACCAACAAAACGCGTCATTTAACCAAACTGATTCATCAGGTCATGGAATCACAACAAAATCCTTCTGCCGTATCCTGAAATTGACCAGGCCGCATATGATGTCACTGATGCAGTCATAACGGCGCAGCCTGTTCCTGAAGACATCCTGCATTATCCTGAACTTCTTTATCTTTGAGATTGTGTGCTCTACTGTAATCCTGATTTTGGACTGGTTCTTGTTGAACTCCTTTTGCCTTGCAGTCAGTTTTCTGCCTCCTTTGCGCTTGCATGGAAGTACCGGATTGAACTCCGGAAAGTCCCTTGCCATTCCCTCGTATCCCAGGTCGACAAACGTCTGCAGTCCTTCTGGCAGCATCGTAGGATGCTTGGCCTGAAACATCTTGTAGTCATGCGGCCTGCCAGGAGAGTGTGGAGGCTTGTGGACTATCTGGCCTTTGAGGTTAACTGTATACTGGTTCTTGACTGTGTGCATCCCCTTCTTGCCTGAGTAGTGCGTTTGTCTCTTCTTTTTGTTCTTCTTTGGCCTTGGTATCTGCTGCTCTGATGAGTCAATCATCACGTAAAACCCTGGAAAGTACCGTTCAAGATCCTGTATGGTCCCTATCTTTTTGGATTTGGCGTACGTCATCTTCTGGGGGATTGGTATTGAGCCTCGCACGGCAGGTTCCATATACCTGATGTCCCTGCAGACGTTGCTCTGGTCAAGGCAAAAGAGGTACCCTGCAAGCTCGTATGTGATGTACATCCGGTAGTAAACTAGAAGCATAACTGCCCTGTCCTTGATGGGAAGCTCAAACTTGCGTCCAGATCCGACTCTTCGTCTCCTCTTCTTAGAGGAGAGTCTCTTTTTCTCTGTGATCTTGTATTTCTTTTCTATCTCAGATGACAAAAAATCAAACTGTTCTAGGCTAATCCCAGTAAATGACTGAAACGCTACTCGGTTTTTTGGCTAGTTTCTTGTATGTTAGCATGAAATAACGAGGATGTTCTCAGCTTTGGATCTTGCTGTGAGTGAATTTGCATGCTTTGATCAAATTGTGTTAATTGCGCAAGAGGTCTACTGAGATCCTTAGCTTTTTTGATTGCAATAATTTAAGAAATTGATTAAAAATTGGAAATCATTATGCCCAAGTCTCAAGTATCTTAAATCGTATTCGTGATAGATTCTCAAAGAGAAGAACTAGGGAATCAACATATAGACGATATATGAATTAAAAATAGGGTTCTGTTGTGTCTAAGTGACCCAAAATATTAATTTTCTCTGAATTGAGAATTTGTGAGAATTCATTTCTAATGGATCCAAATTAGCTAGAATGTGTTACAATTGGGTCAAAAATTGATGGTTTCTACAAGGCCATTATCATACTCATAAGCACAAGCCTTGACGTTTTCAGCAGGTGCTAAACTTGAATTTTCATCGTGTAGGTAAAGATTACCATAAATTGTAATGTCCCCAGATGTAGCATAAACCGTGGGTAATATAAAATAAAACGAGGGTTGGTAGTTCTGAAGTTCTAAATGTCCACCGTATCGTTTTAGAAACTCTTCTATAAATTCAAGAGTAAAGTTGTTGTTTCCTAGATACTCTAAAACATCTGTGATGTTATTATTTTGCATATATTGGTATGTTTCTGGAATATCTTCAATGGTTTTGCCGTTTGAGAGCTCCTTAATTCTTTGCAGTTGCTCTTCAGTGGGTACTTCTTCTGAAGCTGTTGATCTGGCAATTCCCTTGCTTGCATAATTAGCATCCATATCAGCATAATACTTGGTTACAAAGTCAATTGGATTACCATCCTCATCTACATAGGGATTATAGTTTGGGCGCTGTTGAGATTGAATGGTGATGGTATCCTGTGTATCTTCAAACAAATACAAGTCATAACTTACACCACGAGGCATCCAAATATAGATGCTATTTTTTGTATCTAATATATCATCAATTTGTAATGATATTTGTTTTTGATGAATTTCTGATTCGTCATATACAGCTGCATAATTGTAATAATTAAACTGGTTTCCATATCCCAGTAAAGGGGACACACGACTATTGGTGAGAACAAAAGAAGTGTCTAGTAATTTGGTTCCTGAAACTGTATTTACAACAATAACTCTATCTGCAATATCGTATTTACTAGCTCTTTTTTGCGCTAGATCATCAGAAGCAGCAGATTCGATTTCAGCTTCGTTTGTGTCGTCATCGTATATGGTATTTCCATTTTCATCTGTTTCATACTGTATCCAGCTCCATGTAGCTGTAACGTTAAAAGGCACTCCTTTTTGAACTTGAGTTGGAACTTCAATTGTAAAGTTTGGCCATTTTGTGATACTAGTGCTGCCATGTCCTTGTGATGTTCCATTTAGAATCATGGTTTTTTCAAAAGTCAAAGTATTACCTTGTGCTTGTA
The DNA here is from genome assembly GCA_965247045.1 of Candidatus Nitrosopumilus sp. GTDB lineage: Archaea > Thermoproteota > Nitrososphaeria > Nitrososphaerales > Nitrosopumilaceae > Nitrosopumilus. The sequence continues at coordinate 178,494 of CBDFGF010000004.1, read as the reverse complement.
ATCTTAGATCTTCAACATTATCATCAGATGTATGTATCACCATCCATCCTCTCTGTTGCATCTTTTGCATCGAATCCTCATAGATGCAAGCCGGCGTTCCCCTTGATGTCTTCATTAGAGTTTTTTGCAAGTTGCATTGGATCTCCTCTATCGGGGTTCCGTCTCTGAATTGTGCTAGGGGGGTGGATTGAAGATTCTCCGCAAGTGTGGGAGTAATTGCAGCTCCAATTCCTATGACAAAAAGCAGTCCTAAGATCATTGTTTTTCTAGTCATTGTATTCGTAAAAACTTTACACTGTTCAATCTTAGAGACATTTGCTATTTTTTAGGAACAAAAAATGTGAAAACATCCGAAGATTCAACAGTGTAATTTTCAATCTAGTGTTCAATTCGGGTGATAGGTGTTAAGTCAGGGTGATAGTGAATTAACTGAATTTACTCTGAATGTCTAGAAATTTGTTAACAACTATTCATGCCTAAGATTATTTTTAATTAGAATATTTTTACTAGTTAGATTTCTTTAATTTCAATAATTGTTCCCTGAACAGAATCCATCTTTATGATGGCTTTATTTTCATCCCAGCCTAATGCAACATACCAATCTCCTGCATCATCATGGTACTTTGTTTCTAATGTCTTAATATCATCTGGTTTTACATCATATTTTTTTGCAATTCCAGAAATCGCAAGTGCAATTGCATCTTTTTCCTTTTCCAGTCTTCTTTTCATCAGACCAATTCCAGGACTCACAATTTTTCTGGTTAGGTTGTTCTAATATAGTTAATTGACAAAATTACCCATAAAGTTCAATTTTCCTAATTGAACCCTTTCAATGTTTATACCCCAATTGTATACTAGAAACAAAATGAAATTAATTCAAAGAATTTCAAATTCCACGCTTGTAAAACCTACTACTCTTGTATCTTTTGTTTCAATTTTAGCAGTAATTGGTTCTATTGTAATTGTTTCAGCAGGATTTTGGGATGCTATATCTCATCTTCAACAAGAACCAGAATTTTTCTGGAGCATTCAGCACATAATAGTATACACAGGAGTATCTATGACTAGCTGCGCTGCTATCATGGGTTGTATTCTTTTATTTAGAAAATCAGTTCACAGATCCCTTAAGACTGGAATCAAACTTGTCATAGCTGGTTCAGTAATCCAAATAATTTCAGGGTTTATAGATTCCTTATCTCATGATGTCTTTGGAATTGACGGATTGATATCTTGGTCCCATCAGCCACTTGAATTCGGACTTGTTCTTGCATCATTAGGAGGGGTTTTGATATTAAAAAACAGAGAACACACAAAACTCAAATTATTTCTTCCATTCTCAATTGTAGCATTCTTGTTTTTTACAACTTGGCTAATCTTCAATTTGATTCTAGTTTTTGGACATACTATTCAGTGCATCCCAGTCTATGAGATATTCTCATCCGGTTGCTCTATATTGTAATTTTTTATTTTTAGATATGACATTACTATTATAGTCACAGCGCCTACTAATATCAAAATTCCTGCTGGAATCATTTGTTGAGAATTTGTATTGCCAAATTCTACTTGTAAATTGATTTGATTTTTTGAGAGATTTGTAACTTTTACAGTATGTGTGCCATCTTCATTAAAATCAAAATATCCTACTGACATTTTTGTCTGAATCCGTTCTTCTTGAATTACATTATCTTTAGTATCTAATATTTGGACAAATACCTCTTCTCCTGTAAACTCAGGCATGTAGACTCTGTAGAATCCAATATCTACACCTGTAAATTCTGACGTTAATTCAAAAGAATCAGATTGTTTTAGCAAAATTATATCATACGTTTTTTCAGTTTCAACAAAAATAAACGAAATCCAAATAATTCCTATAATCACCAACCCTAATCCCAATTTGAATAGTGATACTTTCACTTCATCATAGTGACAAATTATTTACCTAATAAGATAATCTAAAGGACTCGGAGGGCTTCGATCCCTCGACCTAGCGGTTCGAAGCCGCTCGCACTATCCAGACTGTGCAACGAGTCCAAAGAAGTAAGATTTTAACAGGTCTAAATATCTGTCTAGATACTTTGAAAGTGTCAAAAAAAGTAACTGATGTTGAATATGCAATTAGAGATATCGTTTTGACTGCAAGAAAAGTGGAACAAAAGGGAATGCAAGTTGATTATCTCAACATCGGTGATCCTGTACAGTTTGGTTTTCAACCACCAGACAATGTTAAACAAGCTTTGATTGATGCAATTAATAAAGGTGAAAATTACTATTCCTCATCTGAAGGTCTCTTGGAATTAAGAGAAGAGATTGCTAAAAAAGAAAATGCAAAAGGACTATCAATTTCAGCTGAAGAAATTTTAGTTACTAATGGTATTTCTGAAGGACTTGATATGATGATTTCTTCAATTGTAGAAGAAGGCGATGAGGTACTTTTACCAGGACCCTATTATCCGCCATATGCATCATATGTAAGACTGCATGGTGGAATTCCTGTAGAGTTTGCAGTAGACTTGAATAATTCTACACCAGACATTGATGACATTAAATCCAAAATTACTTCAAAGACAGTTGCAATCTGTTTGATTAGCCCAAACAATCCTACTGGTGTAGTGTTTAATGAAAATTCACTCAGAGAACTAGTAGACATTGCAAATCAGCACAATCTCTACATAATATGTGATGAAATCTATGATCAAATTGTCTTTGATGAAAAATTTGTGGGAATTGGCAAAGTTGCCGGAGATTCACCTGTAATTGTTCTAAATGGTTTCTCCAAAGTTCATCTTATGTCTGGCTGGAGAATTGGTTACATTGCATTTAACCAATCACCACAACTTGAAGCAATACGAGAACATCTTCCAAAACTAGCAAGAGTTAGGATTGCAACTAGTCTTCCAGTACAACATGCAGCTTTAGAATCTCTTCGCGGTCCTCAAGATTACATTAGTCACTTTGTTATTGAAATCAAAAAACGTAGAGACTTGGTCATAAAGCGTCTCAATGAAATGCCTGGCATTTCTTGCCCCAATCCAAAAGGCGCATTTTATGCATTTCCAAAGATTGAAGACAATAGATTTGGTACAGATAAAGAATTTATTACAAAACTTTTAGAAAAAAAAGGCGTACTTACAGTTCATGGTTCTGGATTTGGTAAACAATATGGAAGTGGACATTTCAGACTTGTTTATCTTCCTAGTCTTGAAATATTAGATTCTGCAATGAACAAAATTGAAGATTTTGTTAGTCAGTAATTCCAAACTGAAAATTTTTCAGGAATTATTTCTATAATACAGTTAGTATCCTCAAGTAATTCTTTCGCAGATTTGTTCTCAAGTGTCTTAAAGTATCTTAAAAGAATTTTTTTTGCAATTGTTTTTACTTTGTTATTTTCTAAAATTAAATTAGCATCACCTTGTCCCATTACTCCGTAAATGTTTGGGGCATTGATACCTACATCAACACAAAAGGCAACGCGTTTGTTACTTTTTGCATTTTTTGCCTTATTTGTCCTAGTGTTTGTTCCTATGTAGATCTTTTTTCCATTATACATGTACCAAACAGGAGCAATATGTGGGGTTTTGTTTTTACCAATTGTTGCAAGCCGTAATACTTTTTGTGATTTTAGAAATTCATCTCTTTTGTTCATGTTTTCTAAATCCTAATGCTACCATAAAAATCCCAAAGCCTAACATTGCCATTGAAACTTTTTCATTTGTAATTTCTCCATTTACCAAAAAATCTTCAACAAATTCTGGTCCCCAGATGAATAACTGCCTGATTAGAACTATTCCTGCCATTACAGAAAAAAGCACACCAATTGCTGTAAACCAATTTCTACCTCGTCTATAGTATTCGTGACTCATGATTAATGAAAAAAACAGACTCAGACAATTTTAATGCCAGGATTTTTTATCTTATTTCTTATCATTGCATTAAGGAGAAGTGGCGTAGAAATTTCCGAAAGATAAGATAACTCTCCTGGACCCAAATAAATTGGTCTTAGTCCTTTAATTTCGTTAATCAATCCATTTACTACTTGAATTGATTCATCATCATCTCCACATACAAAGATATCATAGTTTAGTTCCAATGTTGGATTGACAAGTTTCTTTTCAGAAATCACATGAAAAGCTGAAACAAGTTTTGATTTGTTCTTCATGTGATTTGATACTAGTTGATATGAAAATGGTTTGTTTTCTTTAATTGGAATGAATTCAAATCCAACATCTGTTTTTGTCATTGGAACGATTGGAGATACAACAACACAACTATCTTTGATCTCAGGTAATATTCCAGAACATACAGAATCAATATTTTCATAAGGAATTGACAAAATCAAAACATCGCTCTCCTTTGCAACTGAAACATTATCGCTTCCAGAAATTGTTCCCTTGATCTCTCCAAATGCTTCTTTGGCAAGATTGGTATATTCTACTGCTGAATCAGATGCTCTTGCAGCATCTCTAGAGCCAATAATTACATCGTGGTTTTGTGACCATCTTAAAGCAAAACCTTTACCCATCCCACCAGTTCCACCAATAATTCCTATTTTCATGATAATCTATCTGATAATGTTATTATTATCTTTATTTGAAGTTCGATCAAATTGGGACAAATAATTTTCCTTAGACATGGTCAGGCAAAAAATAACACTGAAAGAATTTTAGCTGGTAGAACTGAAGGTGTTCCATTAACTGATACTGGAATAAAACAATCTGAACAAACTGCTGAATTACTTAAACACATGAATATCTCTACAATTTATTCAAGTCCAATAGAAAGAGCAAAACATACTGCAGAAATTGCTGGAAAACACAACTCACTAGATGTTACAATTGATGATCGTCTAAATGAACTTGATATGGGAAAATTTACTGGCATGCCATATGATGAGATTTTTAAAAGTCACGGTAATGTTTTTATGAAATTCTATAATGGCGAACTTGAGATTGCTCATAATGGAGTAGAAACTTTTCCCGATGTCAAAAAACGAATTCTAGGAATTGTTGATTACATAATTGAAAAACATCCTGATGAGAATGTCCTGCTTGTAACCCACATGGATCCAATCAAAGCAATGCTTTCAACCATTGTTGATCTATCTCCTATCAATCTCTTTGAATTAATAATAGCAAATGCCTCTCTTAACATCTTTAGAGAAAAGGATCGGAAATTCTCACTTGCAGGACTTAATGTAATGCATCCATCACGTTTCGATCAAGTTGGTAGTTTGAAATCTTAAAAACCCTTAAATAGAAAAAATAGGTTTCGTCAGTCAATCGCTAATGAAAGGAATGGTCGGATTATTCTTAGTATTGGCAGTTTTAGTAATAATTCCAGCTATAGATTTAGCATTTGCTGCAGGTGACGAACCTGGGGAATATCTTGATCGTAGAGTGATTATCTGGAACTTGTTCTTTAGGATGATGACTGTTGCATTTACAGTTGGTGCAGTAGTTGCAGGAACAATGATCTGGTTAGTTTGGAGGTTCAGAGAATCTCATCCAAAAGCCAAGCCAACTGCATATGAGGGGACTGACTGGTCAAATTGAGTGGACATTCTAACTGGCCTGAATGGATTTACGTTGCCGTTGTAATTGCATTAATGTCATGGGTTGGAGCAGAAGCATGGGAAGCAGAGAGACTTGTGGAACATGTTCCTGAAGGTGCTGAAGTAATCAAAGTAACTGGGCAACAATGGTTCTGGAGTTTTGAACATGAAGATGGAACAAAAGAAATTGGTGAGCTACATGTTGAAGTTGGAAAAGCATACAAATTTGAGATAATGTCAAAAGATGTAATCCACTCTTTTAATATTCATGATTATGTTGTTTTACTTGACGCAATTCCAGGAAGAGTCAATGTTGTATGGTTTGCTCCAGATGCAGTAGGAGAACATGATATTCAATGCAGAGAATATTGTGGACTGATTCACTATAACATGCGTGGAACACTATATGTGGAGGAACCATCATCTTGATAACATTATTATCACAACTTTCTATCGTTCGAAGTGAGGAGATTAACTAATGGTTCTAGAATTACAAAAACCACGTCCAATTTGGCAAATCATGTTCTCAACACATCACACTGATATTGGTTTACTCTATCTTATTTCCTCACTAGCATTCTTGTTCTTAGGTGGCACATTAGCACTTGCAATAAGAGTAGAGTTATTCGCGCCAGGTGCACAAATTATTGCTGATTCTATGACCTTTAACAGAATCTTTACTGTTCATGGTACAACATTAATCTTCTTGTTTATCATTCCTTTTGCATCTGCAGTTGGTAATTACTTTGTTCCAATAATGGTTAGATACAAAGATATGGCATATCCAAAACTTAATGCAATTGCGTTTTGGATGATTCCACCTGCTGCTGCACTCGTCTGGTTAGGCTTTGCAGACTTTACTTGGTACGCACAACCACCGTACTCTGTCATTAGTGCTCCAGGTCCAGCAGCTGACATGTGGATTTTTGGACTAAAGATTTTGGGTGTTTCATCAGTACTTGGTGCCATTAACTTTGTAATTACAATTCTCAAATGTAAGCATCCAGACATGTCAATTGGACAAGTCCCGCTTCTAGCTTGGTCATTCTTGGCAACATCTTTGATTATCATTGTCGCAATTCCAACATTTGCAGCAGCACTCTTGATGCTTCTAACTGACAGACTAGGTGTTAGTGGGTTCTTTAATCCTGCAATGGGTGGTGATCCAATCGCATATTCACACTTGTTCTGGTTTACATTCCATCCAGAGGTATACGTCTTGGTAATTCCAGCTATTGGTATGATGTATGAAATCATTCCAAGATTCTCAAGAAAGCCAATCTACAGCTACAACTCTGGAGTCTTTGCGTTTGTAATGTTGTCTCTTGTTGCTTTTTCATCATGGGCACACCACATGTTTGCAACAGGAATGTCATTTACCGAAAAAACAGTCTTTATGGTAGGAACTCTTGCAGCTGTTCCAGCATCTGCCATGCATGTGTTCAATTTTATTGCAACAATGTGGAATGGTAGAATCAAATTCTCAACACCAATGATGTGGGCAGTTGGTGGAATTGCGTTGTTCTTTGCTGCAGGTGCAGGTGGTGTTGTTAATAGCGCAATGCCATTAGACTTTTCAACACATGATTCATACTGGGTAGTTGGTCACTTCCACCTCTTTGTGATGGGTACTATTGCATTTGGTTCAATTGGTTATCTCTACTACATGTTCCCATATGTCACAGGTAGAATGTACAATGAAACTATGGGTAAGGTACACTTTTTCATGTCATTTGTAGGTACAATACTGGTATTCTTCACACAACACGTACTTGGTTTGTATGGAATGCCAAGAAGAATTTACGATTATCCGCCAATCCCAGAATGGATTGCCATGAACCAGATTGCATCTGTAGGTGCAATGATTATTGGCGTCAGTATGGCAATATTCTTGTACAACATGATTTACAGTTCCGCAAAAGGAAAACTTGCAAATACCGATGACCCATTTGGTCTAGGTGGTAAGTACTACTATCCTTTCGAAGCAAAGAACCCACATCACTAGGAGAAAAAAATGAGTAGCGAAACAGAACACCCAGCAAACGAACCAAAACACCAAGTATACAGAACATCTCCAGAAAGAACTGGAAAAATGATGATCATAATGTTAGGCATTTGCATTGTTGGTGGAGTGATATTCTTTTCAATGTGGGACTATTGGATTTCACAACCTGCTCCAGTTGTAGCAATGATGGCAGGAGAAGCAGATCATGCTGCACCAGCAGCAGCAACTGGAAAGACAATTACACAAGATCTTACGTTTATAGAATCATCTGACTTTAGGACTTTGGCATTTAATGCATTACCAGGTGAGGATGGTAATAACCCGACAATTCAGATGAATGTTGGAGATACAGTTGTCTTTAATGTAGACAATGGAGGAGTATCATTCCACTCATTTGGTGTTACAAAAGCTGATGAGGGCTTTGCAGGAATAGTTCCAGGTAGTGACATTGGTGCTGCATCGAATCCATTAAAACCAGGAGAAGGTGGTTCTTCTGAATTTGTTGCAGGTGAAGAAAGAACTTACTACTACATCTGTACTGTTCCAGGTCATAGAGAACAAGGAATGGTTGGAGAAATCATTGTAGGTCCTGCACAAGGTGGTGATTCTTCTGGAACAGCAGCAGCTCCAACAGGCGTATCTCATGAATTTACTTTGAACTTTGTAGAATCTGATGACTTTAGGACTTTGGCATTTAATGCATTACCAGGTGAAGATGGTCATAATCCAGAAATTCGAGTAAACTCTGGTGATGAAGTAACCACTACTACCAATAACATGGGTAAATCATTCCATGCATTTGGAGTTGTTTCAAACCCTGAAGACTTTAACAGTGTAATCTGGGACTCTGCAATTGCTGCAATGTCAAATCCTCTAAGGCCAGGTGAAGGTGGGAGTACTACTTTCACTGTTGGCGCCCCAGGAACATACTACTACATCTGTACTGTTCCAGGACATGCATTACAAGGCATGCAGGGTAGCTTTATCGTAGAATAGTTTTGGCAATTCAGTATCTTGCATTAGTAACAATGATTGTTTTGTATTCTCTAATGTTTATTGGAGGATATGTCTCAGCAGCTGGACTTGGCTTGACTTGTCCTGAGTGGCCATTATGTCCAAGTGGAGTATTGCCCACTGAAGAATATTTTATTGAATGGACTCATAGATTAGTTGCTGCTACTACAGGAGCGTTGGTAATTGCAACTATGGTTGCCTGTCTAATTAACAAGAATGCTGACTTGAAGATCAAAGTAACAAGCTCACTTGCGACTGTATTTGTTATTACTCAAATCACTCTTGGTGCTTTGGTAATTGATCTGAAACTTCATGCAGTTTTAGTTGCTATTCACTTGGGAATTGGAATATTGTTATTTGCAATGGTGTTGTTAACTACTTTGTTTGCATTTAGAATCTCTAGAATTTCTATAGAGTCTAAAGTTTAAATTTTTTAAATTTTTTTGGCAAGTAAATATACCCAACAACTACTGCAAGACCCATAGCACCTGCAGTTATTGCAATAAAGAAGATGTATCCAAATGGATTTTGTGTTCCCATGTTAAATGTAAAAGTTACAACTCCTAGGTTTTCTCCAATGTCATACAAGTCAACCTTTACAATATGGTTTCCTGAATTTTTCCATACATAATCCAAGTCCCAATGAGCTCCTTCTATGGATTTAGGAAGTATTGTATCTACTAGTTCTTCGTTATAGTAAATTTTTATTCCCATCCTAAATCTATCAACTTCTTCATAGTCAAATCCCTCAGTTACTCTTATCAAAAATATAGATGGTTCGCCAATTTGGGGAAACTCGGGCAATGTAGCTACCTGTACTCTATAACCTGCCTCAAATTTCTCTCCTGAATTAAACATTGAATGAGCATTAGCATCAAATACTGAGATGAATGAAAGTAGCAAAATTAAAATCAAAAAAAATGATCGTTTTTTAGTCATTTAGATTATCATTAAAATTGGATAAATATATTGTAAATCAATTTCTTTACAAAAATCTTCAAAACCTTTAAATCCTAAACTACGAGAATCTGATTCGTTGACTATCGTCACAAAATCTATCGATATCAAAACACCTGTAGATAATGTTTTTACCTATTTTGCAAGACCAGAACATGTTTCAGACCAAATTAAAAATGATACGGTAGGCATGACAGTTATTCCTATGGATATCAAAGAAGGGATGGGTGTAGGTACAACTTTTAGAATTATTGGTGACTTTAGCGGCAAACGTCTAGAATGGGATTGTGAGACAACTGAATTTGTTAAAAATGAAAAGATCTCCGCAAAGCAAATTGAAGGTCCTTTTAAGAGATGGGAGATTACCAATGAATTCAAAGCATTAGGTGAGAATCTCACCAGAGTAATCATGTCAGTAGATTATGTAATGCCATTTGGTCCACTAGGAACAATTTTAGATAAAGCAAAATTTGCAAAATCTGCTGAGAAAGGTATGGAGACTGCTCTATACAACGTTAGAGGTTTACTCGAAGGAAATGGTTCAATTCCTGTATACATCACACTAGATGCTTACAAAAAAATTCTTGCCGAAAAGAAAAAGATGAATGATGTTCCAGTTTCAACTGTACTTACAGCAATTCTTGAAAAGTACAATGAAATTGAAGCTAAAGCACAAAACTAAATTTTCCTTTATTTTGCAATCTTAAGATTAATAACAACTCTGGGTTTATCGATTTTGGTGGGTCTATGGCGCAGCCAGGTAGCGCACCGGACTCTTAATCCGGTTGTCGAGGGTCCGAATCCCTCTAGACCCGCTACTTTTCTTTATTGCAGTTATCGAATTATTTCATTAACTTGTTTTTCCAAGTTTTCAATAGATGAATTGATTTTGTTTTCTCTATTAGTTACAGCTGTTCTATAGTTGTTAATCTTTTGAATTCTATCAGAAATCATTCTTTTTTGTTCATCATATCCTGAGGAACCATATGATTTTCTCTCCTTTAGAGAGGAGACAACAGTTGTAGAGGAGATAATTTTTGAAACAATTTTTGGATTAACTTTAGTCCCAACTACAGATTTTTTAATTTCTGTTGAAGTTAATTTTGAAATAGGTTTTTTTGAGTGATGTGCCAATTGGACTAAAATACCTGTAATTTTATGCGTCACTCTAAATGGAATTCCTTCTTGAACTAATTTTTCAGTGATATCTAGTGCAATAAGATTACTTGATTCAGTAACTTTTTTCATTTGTTTTTCATTTACTTTCAAAGTAAGGAGTATTGATTTTAAAATTAACAGTGCGCTGATAGATATTTTTGATGTGGACCAAATAGACGATTTTATTTGTTGTAAATCACGTCCATAACCTGTTGCTAGACCTTTGATAGTTGTTAGAATTGCAGTTAAGTTTCCAATAACTTCAGCAGTTTTACCTCTTGTTAATTCTAAAATATCTGGATTCTTCTTTTGAGGCATTACGCTTGAAGGAGATGTAAATTCATCAGATAGTTCAATAAAAGAAAATTCAGATGTTGACCAGAGTACAAAATCTTCAGAAATCCTACTCAAATTAGTCATCAAAATTGAAATCATTGCAACATATTCTGCTACAAAATCACGCGTGCTTGTTGCATCAATAGAATTCTCAACAAGATCATCAAAACCCAACATCTTTGCAGTGCTATGTCTATCAATTGGGATACTTGTTCCTCCAATAGGTCCTGCGCCAAGTGGACTTTGGTTAACTCGTTCAAAGGTTCCATAAAGTCGTTGAAAATCTCTGGACAAAACATCTGCATGTGCCAAAAGATAATGAGAAAATAGACCTGCTTGAGCTTGTTGAAGATGAGTGTAAAGGGGCATGATTGTTTTCTGGTGATTTTTAGCCACAGAAACAAGAGTTTCGATAGTATCTAGAAGACAATTGCAAACGATATTGATGTCGTCTCTAATTTTCATTCTAATATCTAAAACAACCTGATCGTTTCGTGACCTTGCAGTATGCATTTTTCCTCCACTTGCCATGCCAGCCTTTTTGATGATTAGTGACTCAATTAATTCATGAATATCCTCTGCTCCAGATGATGAATCAAATTTTTCTTTTTTCAAATGTTTTAAAGCTAACAAGATTTTTTTTGCATCATTTTTTGTTATGATGTTTTTTTGATATAACATCAAAGTATGAGCTTGGCTTCCAATAATATCATAGAGTGCAATTTCAGAATCATCATCTATTGATGAAACATAATCTAAAGTAATACCGCTCAAATCATTTCCAAGGCGTGAACGATACATTACCTAAGGTTTTGGAATGGTTATATATAGCATCGACGCTTTTGCCCACATGAGTCAAGATATCAAACTGCTACGAGTAAAAATCTTCGATGAGCTATCAAAGATTGTAGATCCAGAAATTAACACATCAATTGTTGAATTAGAATTAATTGATGAGGTTGATATCAATAATAGTAATGTTAAAGTTGATTTGCATCTTACTAGTCCATTCTGTCCAGCAGTTTTTGGTTTTAAGATTTGTCAAGATGTTCACGATTATCTTTTGAAGGTAGATGGAGTAGATGATGTTAAAGTAAATGTTTCAAATCACTTTATGGCAGAGCAGATTAACAATCAAGTAAACAATAGCCCAAACCCAAAAAAACAGAGTTAACTTCTAAATCCTAGTAAATAGCCTCGAAGTAGTTGTATTCCCATCGCAGGATCAACACCTTTTGGACATACCTGACTACAAGAACCAGCAAAGTGGCATCTCCATATTCCATGAGATTCATCAATAATCTTAAGTCTGGAATCTTTGCCCTTATCTCTACTATCTGCAACATATCTATATGCTTGAGCTAATGCTTGCGGTCCAACAAATGAAGAATCTGTTGCCATTGTAGGACATGCAGAATTACACAAACCACACTTAATACAATTAGCAAATTGGATATATTGTTCTACTTCTTCAGGTGATTGTAAGAATTCTTTTGCGTCAGATTCTAGTTCCGTATCACCTCGGATAAGATATGGTTTAATTTTATGATGAGAATCAAACAACCTTTCAAACTTTACGGCCAAATCACGAATGATTGGAAAGTTGCTCATTGGTTCAACTGTAACAACATTAGAGTTTAGTTCACTAATTTTTGTAAAACATGCAAGTCTTGGTTTCCCATTAATCATCATTCCACATGAACCACATGTAGCTTGTCTACAAGAATAGCGAACCGCTACTGAATGATCAAAGTGTTTTTTGACCTCAAGAATTGCCTCTAGAACAGTTGTCCATTTCTGATATGGAACAGTAAACTCCATAAATACACTTGAATCATCATGTTCAGGATTGTATCTTGAAATTCTAAGCGTAATTGATTTAGAAGGAGATAGTGGTGTTGATGCTTGTTCGTCTGCAATGCTAGATACCTGTGCCATTTCTATACCAACCCCATGTTAACCACAATAATTGTTCTTGAACCATAGGCTATTAATGCAATCATTGCAGCTAGACATCCATAAGAAACGGTTTTTTCATAAATTCTTCCTTGTTTTAATTCCAATAAAATAACTCTAAGACCATTAAATCCATGAATTGAAAGTAAGACAAGTATTAATTCCAACATTATTGCATATGGAATGAATTTGTAGTTGGCAAGAACACTTTCAAACTCCAAGGATTCTGCAAATCCCTGCGTAAGGCGCATCAAAACATGAACCGCCACTAGTGCAACTGCGGCCAAGGCAGTGCCGTAGTGAATTTTCATGATTGTGCTTTCTCTCATCTTATTCACCAAACAATACCGCTAGCCCATACATCATTGCAAATGCTGCAAGAACAATTGCAGAGTAGATACCTATCTTGTGCCTGTAATTTTGTGATGCTGGATCATATGGATAATCAGGTCTAGCAGGTTTTCCTACACCAACTCCTCCATGTCCTAACATTACCCTAACTCCATTAACAGTATGAAATACACACATTGCAATTACAATTGATAAAATAATATGAAAGAAGGGAGTTGATGTCATTTCCAACAATTCAGTCCATCCAACTTGTCCTCTCAGGATATTACTTGTTTCATAAATATGACCTACAAAATATGCTAATAGTCCCAACCCACTTAATCGCATTAACCAATATGCAACTCGTTCGATTCCATAGCGACGTGGATTAGCCATCCCTCCAATGCCCTCTTTATGTTCGTCTTGGGTCATCTAATACTTCCTCTCTACTGGCCGATACTTAGTAATTGTGACTGGAAATGTTTTCATGATTGGTTCATTTGGATCATAATAAGCAAGCGTATGATGTAAGAAGTTTGCATCATCACGTTTAGTATAATCAGTTCTTGCATGTGCACCACGAGATTCTTTTCTGTTAATTGCACCAATCAACACAATCTCTGCTACTCTAAACATAGAATCAAGTTCCATTACATTTGAAAAGTTGGTGTTATACTCTTTTGCCTTATCATCAACATGTTTCCAAATCTGCTCTTTAAGATCACGAATCTTCTTGAGACCCGCTACTAAATCAGTTTCATTTCTGTAGACATAGGCCTTTTCATTCATAGTATCAGTAAGTTGTTGTCGAATTTCATATGGATTTACGTCACCAGTTCCTCTAAAGATTCCATCATAGATTCTCTTTTCTTCTGCTTCAACCAAACGATGAGGCCAAGAAATTGATGGAATGCCCTTATGGATATACTCTACTGCCAATTCTCCAGTAATTTTACCCCAAACAATGCATTCCGAGGTTGAATTTGCGCCTAGTCGATTTGAACCATGAACACTATTACACGCTGCCTCACCTGCAGCCCAAACTCCTTGTATTTGTGTTGCACCTTGAATATCAGTATGAAGCCCCCCCATCATATAATGACAAACAGGTCTAATGTCAAGTAATTCTTCAGCTGGATCAATACCAGAAAATTTGATAGAAATTTCTCTGATTCCACCTAATTTCTCTTTAATCTTTTCATCCCCAATATGTCTTAAATCAAGTTTCATACAATCAACCCCAGTTTCATGTTTGAATCCTCGACCTTCTTGAATTTCTGTCATTATTGATCTTGATACAATATCACGTGGGGCTAATTCCATTTTACTAGCAGCATAATTTTTCATAAATCGTTCACCTTTGTTGTTAAGTAGATAAGCACCTTCTCCTCTTGCACCTTCTGTGATCAAAATTCCAGATGGTAAAATTCCTGTTGGATGGAATTGCACAAACTCCATATCTTTTAGTGCCATACCAGCACGAAATCCCATATCCAACCCATCTGGAGTTGATGACAGTGCATAAGTTGAAAAGCTATACAATCTTCCAGCACCACCAGTTGCAATGATAAGAGCTTTTCCTTTAATTGTATAAAATGTACCAGATGATAATTCAATTGCAGTGAGTCCCATGAATCGTTTTCCGTCATGAATGATTGATGTTGCAAACCATTCGTTAAGATATTCTATATTTTCATATTTCTGACATGTGTCATACAAAGTTTGCATTTCATAGAAGCCAACTTTATCTGATGCATAAGTTGCTCTTGGAAAACTATAACCACCAAAGTTTCTTTGATCAATTCTGCCATCGTCTTTTCTTGACCACGGCATTCCCCAATGCTCTAATTGATGAATTTCTTTTGGTATTTCTACACAAAGTTTTTCAGCAACATCTTGGTCTGCAAGAAAGTCACTTCCTTTTATGGTGTCATAAATATGGGACTCAATAGTATCTCCTTCATCTTCAAAAAGTACTGCTGCAGTTCCTCCTTCTGCTGACACAGAATGAGAACGCATTACTTGTAATTTTGAAACAATACCGATTTTGAGATTTAGACCCTTTTTTGCAGCTGCTATTGCGGCTCTTAAGCCAGCAAGACCAGAACCACAGATTATCAAATCAAATTCGATGGAATCGGTCATTTTTCAGACAAACTTGCTTTGAGTGTGATAAATATGTAGTAATTAAGAGGCGTGATCCTAAATATTAAAATATATCACTAGTGATATCACTAGTGATGATTTCAGAGTGGTTTCAGAGAGTAGGAAGTTCAATTCCTAGAGGGTTTTCGAGATATTTCATTTTAGAATTATTGAAAAAGAAAGAGCGTACTGGAAAAGAGATCATCGATTATGCAGTTGAACAAAGTAACGGAATTTGGAAACCATCTCCAGGATTGATCTATCCATTGTTAGGTAGATTACTAGATGAAGGATTAATTGAAGAAAATAAAGATGGAAAATATCAACTAACAAAGAAAGGGAACGAAACAGCATCTGATGTAGATAAGATAAATGATATTGTTAGAAAGCAATTGGAGGTTTTATTTAGACTAAGCAACGTAGGGAGATTTGTTGCTATAGATCTATTAGAAAAGATTTCAGCAATGGGTTCTATCCTAAGTTCAAATTTTACCCGTATGACTGATGATGAAACAAAGAAATACAAACATTTTCTTGAATCAGAATTAAAGAAAATTCAAGGAAAAGAAGTAAAGAAGAAAGGCAAAGAAATTAAGATCGAATAGCAATATAGAAAAATTACTTGAATAACTTATTAAAAAAAATCAAAACCAGAAAAGATCTAATATCTATTAAGTGATATCAGATAATTTTTGATTAAAATCATAAATAATTCAGAGGAAGAACACAATTATGAAAAATTTAAGAAATATGTTAAAATCAAAAAAACCACTTGTTATTCCAGGAGTATATGATGCGTTAGGTGCAAAAATTGCCCAAAAAGTTGGATTTGAGGCAATGTTCCAAACAGGTTATGGAACATCTGCAACTCTATTTGGAATGCCTGATTATGGATTTATTGGAGCGACAGAAACAGTAGATAATGCAAGACGCATATGCAGAGTAGTTTCTGTACCTGTAATCGTAGATTCAGATACAGGATATGGAAATGCTTTGAGTGTATGGAAATTAGTAAAGGAACTAGAATCATCAGGAGCCGCAGGAATTTTTCTCGAAGATCAAAGATGGCCTAAAAGATGTGGGCACATGCAAGGAAAAGAAGTAATTCCACAAGAAGAATACACTGAAAAATTATCAGCTGCACTTGATGCAAGAGAAAGCAAAGATTTCATCATTGTTGCAAGAACAGATGCAAGAGCTACTGAAGGATTAGATGCAGCTATTGAACGTGGAAAACAAAATAAGAAAATAGGTGCAGATGCAATATTTGTAGAAGCCCCAAGATCATTACATGAAATGAAAAAGATTGGAAAAGAAATCAATGCACCATTAGTTGCAAACATGATTGAAGGAGGAGCTACGCCATTAAGCTCAGCTGAAAAATTAAACAAGATGGGATTTAAAATAGTTCTCTACCCACTGTCTGTTTTGTATGCTAATACATTTGCAACCATGAATATTCTAAAAGAGTTAAAGAAATCAGGGAATACTACGAAATATAAACAAAAAGTTGTGAATTTTGATCAGTTTAATCATTTAGTTGAACTTCAAAAGTTTAGAAATATGGAAAAGAAGTACGGATTTTCAAAAAGAGAATAAAAGAAAAATTTCAAGTAAAGCACAGTTATGCTGTGTTTCTCTTTACTTCAATTTCTATTGTTGAAACGTTTCTGGTTTTACCGTCTTGTGATTCCAATGCTTCTGAGCCAATATTAATTGCTCCGATAGTATAGCCTGCACTTTCTGTTTTTCGTGCAATGATTTGAGCTACATCTACAGCGCGACCTATGCTCATTCCTCTAGCTTTGATGTGAACGGCGGGTAAGTTTGCCAATTGAATTAGCGTGGATGTAACATATGCCATCAATGGTTTCTTACCTATGAATATTGTGTCTCTGCTTCCTCGAGTTTCTTTTGGTGTAGAAGTTTGTGTGTTTTCTGTAGTCTCTTTTGGTGTAGAAGTTTGTGTGTTTTCTGTAGTCTCTTTTGGTGTAGAAGTTTGTGTGTTTTCTGTAGTCTCTTTTGGTGTAGAAGTTTGTGTGTTTTCTGTAGTCTCTTTTGGTGTAGAAGTTTGTGTGTTTTCTGTAGTCTCTTTTGGTGTAGAAGTTTGTGTGTTTTCTGTAGTCTCTTTTGGTGTAGAAGTTTGTGTGTTTTCTGTAGTCTCTTTTGGTGTAGAAGTTTGTGTGTTTTCTGTAGTCTCTTTTGGTGTAGAAGTTTGTGTGTTTTCTGTAGTCTCTTTTGGTGCAGAAGACTGTGTGTTTTCTGTCGACATAGCATTCAACCATTTGGGGATAATTTAAATCTAAAAGGATTTTTTTCGCCCTATGAAAATTTTTTCAAAAATTTGAACTGTTATTAACCAGAAAAGAGTGGTTTATTCAGAATTTGGAAAATATTTTGAAAGTTTTAGAATTAGGAAGTTGTGAAGAAAAAATTAAAATTTTAGAAACTTTAGATTGTACAAATAATCCAGAAATTTTAGAAAAAATAATTTTGAAATTAGATGACGATGATATTCAAGTTAGAGGAGAAGCATTTAGTTCGCTTGTTTTAAACGAAAATAAAATTTCAAATTTCTTAATTAAAAGTTTGAATTCTTCAAGTAAAAATATCAGAGGTTTTGCATCATTAGTATTAGCAAATAGAAATGAAATTACTGCAATTCCAGAAATTATAAAACTTGCAAAAGATGAACATTCTATGGTAAGATCGTGTGCAATTGGGGCACTTGGATATCTGAAGGCTAAAGAAGCTAAAGAAATTTTTCTTGAATCTTTGTTAGATTCTAATTTGGAAGTAAGAAAAAGTGCTATTCAGGCAGCTATTGATCTAAATATCACAATTTCAAAAAAAAAAATAATGGAAATTATTAAAGAAAAAGATCCTGAAATAGAAAAATTGCTTTTTCAATTGAAAAAATATAGTGGACCGGAAGGGATTTGAACCCTCGATCCGATGCATGCCATGCACCTATCCTACCAGACTAGACGACCGGCCCAATAATCAGAATTCTGATCGAATTACATTTTTCAAATTGGTTATTAACGTTTAGCGGTCTAAGTGAAATCTAGTATGAAATTAACAGGTGTGTCCTAAAACTGTCCTCTGACATGTCTTCTTACCTCCATCAAGTTTACGACTTGTATGTTGTAACAGATTACACGTAACGCCAACTCTTTTTTCTGGATCAGTTTATTTCTTGATGACAGATTGTTTCCAAAGACAATCTTGAGTACTGCAAAGACAG
The DNA here is from genome assembly GCA_965247045.1 of Candidatus Nitrosopumilus sp. Classification (GTDB taxonomy): domain Archaea; phylum Thermoproteota; class Nitrososphaeria; order Nitrososphaerales; family Nitrosopumilaceae; genus Nitrosopumilus. The sequence continues at coordinate 159,795 of CBDFGF010000004.1, read as the reverse complement.
ATTCCACCAGTGATCTCCTGTGATAATGTCTGTCAAACTCATCTTGATTATCTTTGAATAGTGAGACCATCTTTTTCCATGATTGAGAACCTTTGGAATTCCTAATTGTGTTTTTCTTTGGCTTGACGTATGGCGTCTTCTTTAGGGTTGCCACCATGTTGCAGATGTTTCGTGACAGGTATGCAGGATCTGTGCTGTGTTTCCTAACATGACTAGTTTATCCAACTAATTCTACCAATCAAGGTTTGGATCAGAACATTTTGTACAATTTCATGAATAGAAATTGGAAAAAATACAACCAATCCCTTGTAAGAAGAGGAGAAATCATGCTCTCCTTTGATGCCATGGAACAGTGGGGTACAGAACTCAAAGAGATGAATCGCAGAAAAGAAGGACACCAGTACGTCTATCCTGAGAGTTTCATGGAAGCACTAGGGTATTGCCATGCGTATCTGCATCTCCCCTACAGACAAACAGAGGGACTGATAAAATCACACCTGAAAGAAAAATCAAAAACACCGACATATTCTGCCATTTGGAAACGTGTCAACAAACTCGATATCAAGTGCAACCCAAAACTGGGAAAAGACATCATCATTGCAATTGATTCCACTGGAGTCAAGGTTGCAGACAGAGGTGAGTGGATGAGGCAGAAATGGCAGAAGAGAAGAGGTTTTCTAAAAATTCATGTGGCAGTAGATGTAAAATCAAAGCAGATTACGGGTCTTACCATTACAGATGATAAATCACATGATTCAAAATCTTTTATGTCTCTGGTAGAACAATCAAAACAGTTTGGAAATGTAACTAAAACCCTTGCTGATGGCGCATATGACACAAAAAGTGATTTTTCATATTTGTATCATGAAAATATCACTGCAGGAATCAAGACAAGAAAGAACTCATCAGTTAACACTGACTGTTATCCAAGACGAAAATCTGTATTGGCTCAAATTTTTAATTATGAATTATGGAAGCATAGCGTAAGCTATGGGGACAGATGGATTGTTGAATCAGTGTTTTCTGCATTCAAGCGAATGTTTGGTGAACATGTAACATCGCACAAAAGAGAGAATATGATTCATGAACTGAAAATGAAAGTTTGTTTGTATAACAAGATGATTGTAATGCAATAGAATAATCAAAAATTGATTGTTCAATTAAAGGATGTTAATGATTTTTGCAGTTAGGAAACAAAGCAAGGATCTGCACAAAAATCACCAGCTACTTTTGGAATTTCCTTGAGCAATTTTGAGAACTGGTGCATTACCTTGTGTTCCTTTTGTCACATCAAAAGATATGATTGCCAAGGACTGTATTGCAATTAGAATGTGCAGTTTTAGGTAAGATTTTTTGGATTTGTGCCTGTTTGTCTTGATGTCAAACCAGGCTTCACACCTTTTGGTGCTAAACCCTGAACTGTCCGGAGCTATGTCCTTTTTTTGATTGGCTCTGTGAGCCTTGCATTTACTTTTCTAAGATAAGAAATTGGAATTCTTTTCAGACTATCATTGATCACAGTCTTGCTTGGAGCCTTTTGCAATTCCATGATTTCTAGAAGGTCTGGCCTTGATCTCAGGTGCGACTCCATGGAACGGTAATCAAATCCAAACTTTACTTTTAGCATTGCGCACATCACTTTGGCTTTTGTCGGGAATGCAGAACATCCTCCCGTCTTTGGCTTCCATGGTGCATCCATGTTCCACACAGTCTTCTTTACCCTCTCTAAAAATAGAATCTCTTCATCTTTGCGGTACAGGCCGTATACCTGCCAGTCTCGTTTTGACTTTTTGTTTTGCATAAATGCTGTCAAATCATGCGATCAATATCTTGTAGAATCAAGCAATTTTGTCATAGTTGTTTACTTTTCGGACACACCCTTCACTAATCAACGATTATTAGCCTTAAACTTCTTAGCACGAATATGGCAGAATTTTCCTCGGTAGAGAAAATGATTCTTGTTCAATATGGAATAAAAAAATATGAAAATGAAGATATCGTCATTGAAAAATTAAAGGATATTTTATCTGAAAAAGACATTCAAAGAAATATTGATACTCTTATTGGAACTCAACGAGTTAGACGTATAGGGCCTGAAAACCTTCAAAACAACGAAAGTCACACAGAATTACCAGAACTTCCAGAAAATTTTAAGCCTATAATTGATAATCTTTAATTCAGAACCCTCGCAGTCCCTCAGGACGCATAATTTCTGGATGTTGTTTCATCCATTCTATTCTATCTAACATTTCTTGTTTGTCCTGTGGAAAAGTACCCTTGATTGTATATGCGTTTGAACCATGATTTGCTCGAAAAACAATCTCGTCTTTGGTTTCTATCTGGCTAATTAAATTATGAAGTTCTTCTAGTGATTCATCATCATTAATTCTAATGAATGGTTCTTCAAACTTGTCAAGAAATTCTTGCTTTATTCCCTTTTCCAGGTACAGAGTCAGAGCTCCTACATACTGTGGTGAGCATGCACTAATCACTTCAGCAGTACCTTTGATATGTTCTTTAGAATATGTTCTTCCACCCAATCCCAAAATTATCATGCATGACATTATGTAACCCGCTTCTTTTGCCTTGTTGACAGATTTTGTGATTGTCTTTGCAATAGCTCCTTTTGTTATTTTTTTTAGAACTATGTCAGAACCGCTTTCAATTCCTAGATAGAACATGTCCAGTCCAGCTTCATTCATCTTCCTTAATTCTTCAGGTGTTTTCTTTAGAATATTCATTGGCATTGCATAACAGGAAATTCTTTCAAGCTTTGAAAATTTCTCTTTAATGTATTTTACAATTTTTATCATGTACTCTGAATCAAGATTCAACGCATCTCCATCTGCAAGAAATACTCTTTTGGTGTCAGGCAAATAATTTGCCATCATATCAATTTCTGTTTTTACCTCATCCCATGTTCTTTCAGAATACTCTTTTGATCTATACATATCACAAAAAGAACATTCGTTAAATGAACAACCTAATGTTATTTGGAAAATCAATGACTTTGATTCTGAAGGTGGTCTGTACAATGGGGCATCATAGTTTAACATCATTTAATTTCAAAGAAATTTGCTTGATTATGTTTTTTATAGTTTCTATTGTGGTTTAACCACAAAATACCTTTTAGTAGTAAATAAGAAGATTTTTCATTACTCATGGCAAATGATCCTGACGCAAAAAGACTGCTTTGGTTTGTATTTGCAGCTTCACGAGGGGGATTGAATCGATTAAAAATTATCTCAAAACTAAAGGAAAATCCACTTAATACTAATCAACTAGCAAAAGAGCTAGGTCTAGATTACAAGGCTATTCAACATCACATTAGGGTACTTGAAAAAAATAACATGATCACTAAGGTTGGAGAAAAATATGGCGTCACATTTTTCATTTCCACCTTTCTTGAAGTAAACATGGAGGCATTTGAAGAAATTGAAAGGAAATTGGATAAAAGTAAATAAAAGCTCAATAGGTGGTTTTCACTAAATGGAACCTACCTCACTAGTCTTGTCTATTATTTCAATTGCAAATATGGGCATACTTGGAATTCTAATTGCTATATTTGGAAAGATGTATGGTAAGACCCGGGCACAGCTTCCATTAGGTATGATTGTTGTTACTGTGATGTTGTTTTTACATAATGTCATTGGTGCCCTAGCTTATTTCTCAATGGAGATGATTTTCTCTCATGAAATTTTCCCATATATGTTAGGAGTAGGAATTGCAGAACTTATAGGATTAATAATATTCCTAAAGATTACTTTAGACTAACCTTAGTTTAATTGTAACAAAAAATAATTAAAACTATGTTACAAGATTATCTTAAACTTAACAAAAATATTCTAATTGCAATTTTCACATCAATAATTATTTCTGCAGCAATTGCCCAACTTTTGTCTGATCAAGAAGACTATCTAAACTCAACATATACTACAATTGCAGATTATTCCATTTACTTTTCAGTTTTTGGTATGTTATACTATTTTGATAACAGAAAAAAATATCGTGTTGAATCTGGTGGTACAGATACTATAAAACTAAAACATGATCTCATAAAATTAGTTACCTCCCTTGGAATTGCTGAAGTTGTTTATACTATTGTTAGATGGGGTTTGCAGTACTATTTTCTAACAATAGATTATGATCCATACCTGGCATCAATTATATCGCAAAGTATATCCGCAATGATTTTTTTGATAGTAGTAAATCTAAATGTAAAGTTAGTGAGGTTGTATAAAGATGGGAATTAGTGTTTACGTTGACGGTTCTGGAGGTACTAATAGTGGATACGGATACTTTGTAAAAGAGACAGGAGAATCATTTTATGAAAAAAACCAGAGCTAACTAACAATCAAACTGAATACTTGGCAATAATCGCTGCGTTAAACAAGTTTGTTGATTTAAATGATCAAGTTACCATTTACAGCGATTCTAAAAATACTGTAAATCAATTAAATCATGAATTTGCAATTAATAATGAACAACTTCGAATTCTGGCACGAGAAGCTTGGAATATTATGGGAAAATTTTCTAATCTTTCAATTGTATGGATTTCTAGAAAAGAAAATCTGGCAGGAAAAATGCTGGGAAGCTAAAAAATCATAGATCAGAAATTTCTATGAATAACTTTATTATATAAAATCCTTAGATCCAACTTACATGGCAGAGTCTGTCTTTTTATCACCAAAATCAATTGCAGTAATTGGTGCATCTGACAAGAGAGGAAGTGTTGGATCTACCATAACCTCAAACATTATGAATGGTTTCACAGGAACTGTTTATCCAATTAGTCCTTCAAGAGATACAGTCTTTTACAAAAAAGCATACAATAGTGTTTTAGATGTTCCAAAACCAATTGATCTTGCAGTTATTGTTATCAAAAATACATTAGTTGCACAGGTGATAGAAGAGTGTGGCAAGAAAAAAATTAAAGGCATCATTATCATCACAGCTGGTTTCAAAGAAGTTGATGAAGAAGGTGCAAAACGTGAACAAGAAATCAAGGATATAGCTAAAAAATACAAAGTCCAAATCATTGGACCAAACTGTCTTGGTGTCATGAATCTTGATCCTAAGACAATGATGAATTCCACATTTCTTAAAATTACACCAAAATCTGGAAAAATTGCACTTGTATCTCAGAGTGGTGCAATATGTGCTGCATTGGTTGAAGATGCTAGCGCTCAAGGAATTGGTTTCTCTGCAGTTATCAGTCTTGGAAACAAGGCTTCAATGAGCGAAGTTGATGTCCTAAAGATACTTGCAAATCATAAACAAACCGAAGTTATTGTAATGTATCTAGAAGACATGGGTGATGGTCAAGAATTCCTTAAAGTTTGTAAAAATATTACTAAAAAACTCAAAAAACCAATTCTTGTTCTTAAATCAGGACGTAGTCCTGAAGGTGCAAAAGCTGCAATGTCCCATACTGGAGCCTTGATGGGCTCAGATGAAATCTATGATGCTGTGCTTAAACAATCTGGTGCAATCAGAGTTGATACTATGGAAGAGCTCTTTGATTATGCAACAGCATTTTCTAAACAACCACTACCATCAGCTGGTGATCTTGTAATTGTTTCAAATGCAGGTGGCCCTGCAATCATCTCTACTGATGCCTGCTCTAAGACAAAAATCAAGATGGCAGACATTACAAGTATTAGAAAAAAAATTGACGAGGTAATTCCACCTTGGGGAAGCTCTCGAAACCCTGTTGATATTGTAGGTGATGCTGATTTTAACAGATTCAGTAATGTTTTGGACCGTGTACTCAAACACCCAAAAGTTGGTTCTGTTATCACAATGTGTACTCCTTCTGGAACTCTAGATTATGATAAACTTGCAGAAGTTATTGTTGAAATGTCAAAGAAATACAAAAAGACAATGCTTGCAAGTTTGATGGGATTAGATGAAGGAATTACCAACAGAGAAATTTTGGCAAAAGGAAATGTTCCATATTATACATATGCTGAGGGAGCAATCAGAACTCTTGCAGCAATGATTAGATTTTCCAACTGGGTCAAAACTCCAACTGGAAAAATCACTGAATTCAAAGTAAATAAAGAAAAAGTAAAGAAAATCTTTGATCAAGCTAAAAAAGAAAAGAGACCAAATCTACTAGAAGAAGAAGGACAAGAAATTCTCAAAGCATATGGTTTACCGCTACCATCAAGTGCGCTTGCTACAACAGAAGCTGAAGCAGTAAAAATTGCAAAGAAGATTGGTTATCCAGTAGTAATGAAGATTGCATCACCTCAGATTATTCACAAATCTGATGCAGGTGGTGTTAAAGTAAACTTGACAAATGATGCGGAGATCAAAGCCGCATTCAAAACAATTATCAAAAATGCTAAAAATTACAACAAGAAAGCCGAGATCAAAGGTGTCTTGATTGTAGAGATGGTAAAAGGTGGTAAAGAACTAATCATTGGTTCAAAACTCGAGCCTGGATTTGGTCCAGTAATTATGCTTGGAATGGGAGGAATCTATGTAGAAGTTCTCAAAGATGTTACATTCAAGCTAGCACCAGTAACTGAAAAAGAAGCTGATGATATGATAGCCTCAATTAAGACCCAAAAAATACTCCAAGGCGTAAGAGGCGAAAAACCTTCAGACATATCAAAACTCTCTGAATGCATTCAGAGATTATCTCAATTAGTTTCTGACTTTAAAGAGGTCAAAGAATTAGACATGAACCCTATACTAGTCATGGAGAAGGGAAAGGGGTGTCGCATTCTAGATGTCCGAATAGGACTCTGAAAACAATTCATTCCTAAATTTTTACTCTGACTATCTAGAATATTTATACATCATAAAAGACCATACTGTTACATGGCTAACGTCTTAAAGACAATTAGAACCGGTAATGATTATATCCAAAGTCTTAGAGGTCGTGATCTAGTAGTTTACCTATTTGGAGAATTAGTAAAAGAACCAGTTGATCATCCAATGATTAGACCCTCAATTAACGCAGTTGCAGAAACTTATGATCTTGCAGTGCGTGAAGAAGCTCTAGCTACTGCTGATTCATCGATTACTGGATTAAGAGTTAACAGATTTTTACACATTGCAGAAAGTGCACAAGATTTAGTTTTACAAAATAAGATGCAAAGAACACTAGGACAAAACACTGGAACATGTTTCCAGAGATGTGTTGGAATGGATGCATTGAATTCTTTACACTCTGTAACTTTTGAAATAGATGAAAAACATGGAACAAACTATCATCAAAGATTCTTAGAATTTGTAAAGATGGTTCAACAAGAAAATCTTGTAATTGGTGGTGCAATGACTGACCCTAAAGGTGATCGAAGTAAAGGACCATCAGAACAAGATGATCCAGAGATGTTTACTAGAGTAGTAGAGACTGATGATAAAGGAATCTATGTATCTGGTGCAAAAGCACACCAAACTGGTTGTATTAATTCACATTGGATAATTTTGATGCCAACAGTTAGACTAACAGAAAATGATAAAGATTGGGCATTTGTTGGTGTAATTCCAGCAGATGCAAAAGGAGTTACTTACATCTATGGTAGACAGTCTTGTGACACTAGAAGTATGGAAGAAGGTGATATTGATGATGGTAACGCAAAATATGGTGGACAAGAAGCCTTAATGATTTTAGAAAGAGTGTTTATTCCATGGGACAAAGTCTTCATGCATGGAGAATATGAATATGCATCTATGCTTATAGAGCGTTTTACCTGCTATCATAGACGTAGTTATGTATGTAAAACAGGACTTGGTGATGTACTCATTGGTGCTGCAGCAACAATTGCTGACTATAATGGAGTACCCAAGGTATCTCACATCAAAGACAAAATTGTTGAGATGACTCATCTTAATGAAACAATCTTTGCTGCAGGAATTGCATCTTCCCACCTGGGACACAAGCTGAAGTCAGGTGTATATCTAAATGAAGATATGCTTGCACAAGTTTGCAAACACAATGTTACTCGATTCCCATATGAGATTAGTAGACTTGCACAAGACATTGCAGGTGGACTGGTAGTAACTCTTCCATCTGAAAAGGACTTTAGACATCCAGTGGCTGGTCCATTACTCAAAAGATTCCTTGTAGGAAGAAAAGGAGTTGACGTTGAAAACAGAATGAGAATTCTTAGACTAATTGAAAATATGACCCTTGGAAGAAATTCTGTGGGATATCTTACAGAATCTATGCATGGTGCAGGTTCCCCACAAGCACAAAGAATTCAGATTCAAAGACAGATGCAGATTGGCTACAAAAAGAATCTTGCAAAGAAGCTAGCTGGCATCACTAATGATATTGAAGAACCATCAGAACCTTCTGATTACTTTAAACGAATATTCCAAACAAAAGATTCTATTCTATAGACTGAAATAATTTTTTAGTTTTCAAAAGATCTGAGAATTGTGGTAACATTTTTTATAATTTTCTCAAAGTACCTTGCTATTTTACTTACTAACAGCTCCTTTAAGTAATGAATGATATTGTTCTGATCAATGACTTATGTAAAAAACATCTTTCGAAAACCACTGATGATGCTTCCGGTACTTGCAGCAATTGGTTTTATGCTAACTGCTTCACTTGGTTCTAGTATTACTGCAGAACCACAAAATGTACCTCCTGAAGCATTATTACCTGATATATCACCAGAAATTCCAAAACATATCAACATTCACAATCAACAGCAAAATGAATATTTAAGATTTACAAATGTTTGGGCTAATGTTGGCGTAGGTGCTTTAGAATTTGAACCACTGTTCCCAGATCCAAATGCTGAAGAAGGAACAACACAAGATGCTTTCCAAAATCTATATGATGATGCAGGAAACTTTGGCTTTCCAGAACTACAAATTTGGAATGCAGCTGTAAGCCAATTCATTTTCCATGATACACATAACCATTGGCATATTGATGATATTGGAGAATTTTCTGTAAGAGTTGATGATAATGGTCTTCCAGGTGCAATAGCTCCTGGCGCTTCATCCATTAAAGTTGGATTCTGTATTGCTGACGTATACAAATACAATGGTGAGGAATCTCCAACTTCTCAAAGAATCTATTGGGATTGTGAGGTAGACTTGCAAGGAATTCAACCTGGCTGGGTTGATCAATACCATCAATCAATTGAAGGAAATGAAATTGATATCACTAATCTTCCAAATGGAATCCAGCAAACGCATTTGTTGATGCAGTTGCCTCAAACGATGAATCTTGGGTAAAATTTGATCTATCTCAAGAAAACAATGGTAATGGTAACAGAAAGATAACAATCATTGAAGAATTTGCACCTGAATGTCAAGCCAATGGAAGTACTCCAGGCATTTGTGGTAAAATCAACAAGAACAACTAGTTCTTTTTTCTTTTCTAATTCCATAAAACAGTATAAGCTTGTGCTACAAAATACATTCCAATGTTCATCAAAATAACAACACTACTATATCCTGAAGCTTTCAATTCAGCTAGTTGATAAATGATTCTACTCTTGGAACTGATGATTTCTCAGGATCCTTTTTTAGTTAATTTTACGTAATAATGTTACCAAGCAAACAGGACGATCTAATGCTATTTTCTTGGCATAATGTGAACCTGTTTGCATGAATTATAACGGATTTAATTTACTCTTCTTTATCTTTCTCAGGTGTTTTTTCATCTGTTTTAGTTGATTCATCTAAATCTATTTTTTTGTCTTCTGTAATCTCTGATTTTTCTACATGTTCAGAATACTCAGAATCTTTTTCTATTTTATCAATATCTGATAATTCTTCAGCTGTATCTTGATTTTCTGGATCTAATTGATCTGAGAATGTAATCTTTTTTTCCTTTTTCTTCTTTGTTATCTGTTTTACAACCATTATTCCTATGACAACTACAATTATGACATAGTTTATTGGTGGTTTTAGTAGCTGCGTGACATATCCTACTTGTGGAAGTGTGTATACTACTTTTCCTATATACTCTTCATCAGTAATTGGAAAGTCAGTTCCAGGAATTGATGCTGGATTTGCATCTCCTTGTGTTCTAAGTGTTTTAGGATCATCATCAATTATTGAAACTACTCTATGTACAATTACCCTGTTATGGTCTGAAGGTCGATTAAATACAATGATGTTACCTATCTCAATATCTTCAAAAGGCTCATGCCCTTGAACTATCAAAACATCATATACTTCTAGTTCTGGAATCATACTTCCACTTGCAACTACATAAAATGGATTTTGTGTTCCAAATGCTAATGTTAAGCCTAACCAAATTACTAAAACCCCTACCCCAACAATAACAATATCTTTGATAACTCCTTTTGAGATAGAACTTTTTGCCAATTACATAATCGCCTATATCCATTGATTAAATTTGTTAGCTATTAGAGCTTGGTTCCACATTCTTCACAGAATTTGGATCCTTCTTTATTTCCAAATCCACAATTAGAGCATTTTCCTGATTGAGAAGCAACTTCTGGATTTCCTAGAAGAATTACTTCTCCAATCTTTTTGATACTATTCCATGGAATACTGCCTTCAGTACCGTCATTTTTAGTTAATACTAGAACCATTGACTGTGTAGAATCAATACCTACTTGTTTTGCAATCCCAATCTTGTTTGCCTTTTCATCATATACTGCTCTTCCCTCAATTGAACTGACTGAAGTTGCTGGACCTGGCTCTGTAACTGTTTCCTGTGGAGTTTGTGTTGTTGGCTCTTCAACTTGCTGTGGTGCACTTTGAACTTCCTGTATTGGTTTTGCTTTTCCAATTTCCCCTGCTTCATCTTGTTTCTTAAATTCTCTATATTCTGCAATTGCAGAATTACATGAATTACAGATGTATTGTCCTTTTTCTGCAAGAATTAGATTTTCTGCAACTTGTTCATTAGGATTATCAAATTCTATTTTTGGAGGACCTTCAAATTCTTTGTCACAAGTATTGCAAAAATGTTTAGTAATTATTTCTGAGTCTAATCTACCAATTGGCGCTAAAAACAGATCAGGACCACCAAGATTTCCTTTCACCTGTTGTTCATCAGTAACTCTGGCCATAACATAGCCCCCAGAACCTCTTAATTTTTTCAGTCTAAGTTCTGAATTCATGTTTAAGTTTTATCAAAACGTCATTTAAGTATGTATCAAAATTAATTTTCCAACAAAAAATATGGTGTTAATTCTGGTGAACGTTTTTAGGTACGAGCAATAAAACAATAATACAATGGCAGTTACACAAGTTTCAGATGCAAAGTCCTGGGAAGTCGATGTGATAAACTCTGACATTCCTGTATTTGTAGACTTTTGGGCCGAATGGTGTGGTCCATGTAGAATGGTGAGTCCAGTAGTAAAAGAACTGGCAAAAGACTATGAAGGCAAAGTAAAATTTGTAAAGGTTAATGTTGATGAGGCTAATGAATTGGCCTCAAAATACAATGTCTTTAGTATTCCAACCTTAGTCATCCTTAACAAAGGTGAAATAGTTAGTCAGCAGGTAGGCGCTGCTTCTAAAGAATCATACAAAAGTATGATTGATAGAGCACTTGCATAAATTCCGAACTCGTTTTTCCTCTTTTTTGTTCCTAAAGTAATTAATATTCCCAAAATTGAGTGAGTTCATGTCATTTGGTGAAGTAGATACACTAAACATGCTATATGAAAAACTAGAAAGTTTGTTTGATGAATCTCAAGGATATTATGAAACATTTCTAGATACTAACAACATGTACAAGAAAGGTCAACTAAGTGACAAAGAATTCTTCCAAAAACTAGGTGATTATGTAGTAGCATACTCTGCATTAGAATTTCTAACAATCAAAGTAATATTTGAGATGAAAAAAGCAATGGGTTCGAGTTCTGGAAATACACAGTCTCCTGGTTTGATGCCCGGAATGGGAAATCCTGGAGGTATGGCAGGTGGAATACCACCAAGAGCAGGAACTGCAGGAAATCCAGTTGGTGGGGCAGGTCCACCAGGAATTGTTTCTGCACAAGAAACATTTGGAGACCTTGGAACTTTACCATCACCAGATCCACGTTTGATGCCTAGAAGTACAGTTACACAACCTAGTGGAAATGGATGTTCTTCATGTGGTGCTGAACTAAGACCAAATGCAAAGTTTTGCACAAAGTGTGGAGCTAAAGCATAAAATTAAAACTCAAAAAACTATTTTCTCATTCTTGGGTTGTACCACATTCAGGACAGAACTTTGCTGTTGCTGAAAGAGTTGTGCCACATTCAGAACAAAACTTTCCGTCTGTCTTTTCTTCTTTGTAGGCGTTTCCTATAAATGCCGAACTACTAACTGCACCAGACGGTTCGTATTTTTCATCATCAATTAAGACAGGTTCAAAATCTTGCTCTGTCAAAAAGGTCATCATTCTTGGAAATCCTTTTCCTTCGTTTTTTGGATCTGGAACTGAATCTCCTAACCAAAATGCAAATCTCATTAGAGTTAATTCTGGAGTTGAGAATGCCAGAGTATGCGTTGACATGTAATCTTGTGCAGCTTTTTTGCCGTCAAAAACTTTCATGGCGTAAGTATTTTTTGTTTATGTATAATAGTTTCTGGAAAAGTGGACCAGGAGGGAATCGAACCCTCGACATCCTCGTTGCGAACGAGGCATTATACCCCTAAACCACCGGCCCTTGAATCACTTCTTTTAGTTGTATTTTTATTCATTTTCTCAATAAACACGATTACACAGTAGACCTCTTGCGTAATTATTTCTAGGCGTGAATTTTGAGGAAGAGTATTTCTGAAAATTCCCAAATATTGAGTTTTTAGGCACAAATCTGTTCAAAATTCAAAATACTGTCAAAAACCCTTCTAATTGCGCAAGAGGTCTAGTATGCTTTTGTTCATAAAACATGAGAATGCCATTTTGGATCCAAAAATATAGAAAAAATTCCTTAGTCTTTATGCTATACCTTAACATACTACAAATATGATAGGCCACAAGGCAATACTTTTTGTTCCCATTAAGCCATGTAGGAGATCAACAGATGAAGAAGACTTTGATGAATAAGTAATTAAAATGAGAATGCAAGAATAAATCATCTCAACGCATAATAAACTGCCAAGTATAAAATTTTCAGATGACGTATGATACTGTGATTACCGATTCACACATTATACTTCCTCAAGGAATAATACACAAAAATATTCTAATTGATGAGGGAAAAATTGTCGGGTTTACAAATGATACTCCAGCTTGTGATAGCAAAATCAATGGCCATGGATTAATCTCTGTTCCCGGTCCAATTGATACTCATGTTCATTATGGCGTATATTCTCCAATAAATGAAGCAGCAAAAACTGAATCACATGCTGCAGCAATTGGTGGAATAACTACTATGATGAGAATGCTTCGATTGGGAGATCCATTTTCTAGCTCATTACAAGATCAGCTTGACGCATCATCTCAAAGTCATTATATTGATTATGCAATTCATGCATCTGTTTTTACTCCTAAACAAATCAATGAGATGAATATTTGTGTTGAAAAAGGAATCACATCTTTCAAAATTTACATGAATCTAGGTGGTGAAGTTGGCCATGTATACATGGACATTCCCCCAAACTCCTCTAAACTTGTTGAATCCCAAGTAGATGTTACTGATGAAATAGTTGAACAGACTGTCAAGACTGCAGCTTCGCTTGGTTGTCCAATACTTGTTCATGCCGAAGACTATGAATCATGTGGATGTGGAATTAAAACTGCAAAAGAAAAAAACCAAGATGGATTATCTGCTTGGTCTAACAGCCGTTCTCCCGAATTTGAGGCAAAAGCAATTAAGACTGTCTCAAAGTATGGAAGAGATTATGATTGTGTGATCTACTTTGCTCACATAGGCTCAGAACTAGCACTAGCACAGATTGAAGAAGAGAAAAAACTTGGAACAAAAATTTTTGTTGAGACATGTCCTCACTATCTTTCATTATCTTATGACAAACAAAAAGGATATCTTGCTAAAGTCATGCCTCCAATAAGAACAGAAAATGATAACAAGGCAGTCTGGAATGCTCTTTCTGAGAATCGAATTGATACTATTGGTACAGATCATGTTGCGAATCAACTTAAACTCAAACTAGCCGGAGATGATGTTTGGGGGGCATTGGCGGGATTTCCAGGAATTGGAACCGTAATTCCAATATTGCTAAACGATGGTGTAAATCAGAACAGAATCATACTTGAACAGTTTGTGCAATTTACAAGTCAAAATGCTGCTAAAATTTTTGGAATGTATCCACAAAAAGGAACATTAGAAAAGAACTCTGATGCAGATATAACTATGATAGATTTGAAAAAAGAAAAAAAAGTAACATCTGATTTGTTTGGAGGCTTTTCTGATTATATTGTGTATGAAGGAAGAAATCTAAAAGGATGGCCTGTAAAAACAATTGTTAGAGGAGAAATAGTTGCTGAAAACTTTGAAATAATTGGAAAACTTGGTCACGGTAAACTAGTTGAACGAAAAATTAACTAATTTTTAAAATAATAAATTGGGTTTAAATGATAAAAAATTCTAATCTATATTAGTTGAATATAATTAATATTGAAAAAAAATATGATATTGCATTAAATGATTTAATCAATTTTCTGAAAGGTTCAAGATTCCTTAATGATGATAACGTTGAATCTGCATTTAGAAGCATTCCCAGACATGAATTTGTCCCAATATCCGAACTAGATAGAGCATATTACAATGAACCTCTCTCAATTATGAAAAACCAGACCATTTCTCAACCAGGAGTTGTATCAAGAATGACTGAGTGGTTAGATGTTAAAGATGGGCAAAAAATTCTTGAGATCGGTACTGGTTCTGCTTGGCAGACTGCAATTCTTTCTTACTTGGTAGGAACTGGAACCATTTATTCTGTTGAAAGACATCCAGAGCTAGTAAAATTTGCAAGAGAAAATTTGGAAAAATTCAAACTGGATAACGCTCATGTGATTTTAGGTGATGGGAGTTTGGGTTATCCACAAGAATCACCTTATAATAGAATAATAATTACTGCAGCATGCACAGAAATTCCTTTGCCATTGCTTGAACAACTAGGTGAAAATGGACTCATACTTGCGCCTGTGGGAGACTCTTCTCAATCACTAGTTTTGTTAAAAAAGACCTCTGAAGGAATAGTTGAAATCAAAAACCAATCAAACTATATTTTTGTTCCATTGCTAGGAAAATTTGGCAAAAAATAGATTTAATCACAAAATTGCAAGGACGTGAATCAAAACATATTCCGTTTTGGAACTTTTGATCGTTAAAAAATTCCAGCCCACTTAAGTCAAAAAATTATCCTATACAGGATATGCGAAAAGTTATCTCATCAATGTTGGGAATTACTGGTATTGCCTTATTGTTAGGTGTAGGTATGGTTTTCCCTGCAATGGCCGATTCCTCTCCACTAAGACTAGTCGCAGATTCAACTCCACTAGAAGGCAAAGCCTATGTCTCTGTTGATTTTGACCATGATGGAATATGTGATGAACAAGGCGTATTGATTTCTATTTCAACTATTGAGAAAGTTGGAATAGACCAACAATGTATCCTAGCTAGCATCTAGTTTGTATGAAATAGAGAGATTTTCAAAAATTAAATTATCCTAGAGAATATCAAATTTGCCGCCTGTTTTGGCTCTGTATATTACATCTGGTTTTCTAAGAAAAATTCCAGATTCTAGAACTCCAGTTGTTTGTTTGATTTTTTGAGTAAGTGCTTTTGGATTCTTAATTGTTCCAAAATCACAATCTAAAATTATGTTACCATTTTCTGTAAAAAATGGATAGCCTCTATCCAGTGAACGTAGTTGTGCTTTTCCTCCTAGTTTTTTGATAGATTTTGTTACCGAATTTCTAGCAAGTGGATGAACTTCTACTGGAACAGTTCTTGTGAAATTTTTTACAAACTTTGTTTTGTCTGCCATAACTACAACTTTTTTTGCAAGACTAAACAAAATATTTTCTCGTAGTAAAGCACCTCCTCCACCTTTGATTACAAATTTTTGAGAATTAATTTGATCTGCACCATCAAATACAACATCGATGTGATCCACTTGATCAGTTTCTACTAGAGGTATTCCTCCTTTTTCTGCAATCAATTTGATTTGTAGTGAAGTTGGAATTCCTTTAATGTTGTAGTTTTTTAGTTTGATTAATTTTGCAAGTGACTTTACAAGTACAGTAGCAGCTCTACCACTACCTAGTCCGATAATATAATCGTCTTTAACAAATTTTAGTGCATTATTTGATAATGCCGAAATGGCATCATCATAGGACAATTACTCTACCTCTGCTTGATCAAGCTTTGACATAACTTTCATAATATTTTCTTTGATTTTATCTAAATCATCAGCATCATCATCAAAGTCATCATCTAATGTTATTGGTCTTGGTTTTTGTTCTGATTCTGGTTCTGGAAGCGCTTTATGTTCTGTAATCTTTGCAACTTCTTTGTTAATGTCAGGCTTTGTTTCTAATACTGGCTCTGCTTTTGGTGTAAATGACTGAATAGTCTCTATTTTATCTTCAACTTTTGCTCTTGGTTGAATAATTTCTTGTACAATCTCTTCTTTTGGTTTAATTATTTCAGATTGAACTATCTTTTGTTGTTGTATTGGATTTACAATCTCTTGTTTTGGTTCTTCTTTTTCAAATGATGGAAATTTTGTATCCTTTCTTGAAATATTTGTCAAAGTAGTTAATTCAAATGATTGTCTTGAATTTGTTGGAGGGATTGAAATTGATTCTATCTTTGTTTCTTTTGGTTTCTCAAAGTTGAATGGTTTTGATTCTTGCTTTTTCACTTCTGATTCTTTTGTCTTTGGTGTTTCAGTTTTTGTACTTGCCATTTTTGATGATATCTCATATAATCTATCATCTAGTTTTGATAATTTTTGATCCATCAAAGTAATCAAACCATCGCCCACTGGACCTAAATCTGGATGTTCACTTGCTTGCTCAAGTTTTTCTAGTTTAGCTAAAAGAATTCCTAATTGGTGTTGATATCTTAGTAACAGTTTATCCTTTTGAATTTTAGAAAATTCAGAGTCTGCTTGGTATAACCTTGTAATTGTTTTGGTTAGAATATCTTTTTCAATTTTTAGGGAATTAATTTGGCTTTTAATGTGTGAACTGGCACCAAGGCTGAGCAATTGATTTTTGCCTCTTGGCATTTTTCGTGCAGCAACTGCTGTAGCAACGCCAGCTAATGAACTAAGAATAAGAACAATTTCTTGCATCTATGTATACCATTTAATCCAGGAATACTTTCTGCGTTTGGCCTCTGGGAATCCACAACTTGCACATTGGTGGTGACGTTTGTGAAGCGAGTTTTTACCACATCTTCTACATCTGATGTGAACTTTTTTCTTTGTATAACCACCCATAGAAGTTGTGCCTTTTACCATCTCAAATCACCTATTTCTGTGGTGGTGGAGGAGATATAATAACTACATTGTCTCCTCTGACTACAATGGTTCCAAGGACTTTAGAATCGCCTTCAGCAGGGATTTCCTCTGAAGAGTCGAGTAGCAGGTTCATGTGTTGGTCAAAACCAAGTAGATTACCTCTAATTGTCTTGGTTCCTTTGAGTTTTATCAATACTACTTGATTGATACTCTCATCCAATACTTTTACTGCCATATCAACGGACATCTATTTCACTTATTGGCTTTGATATTGAGGGATTATATTAAACATTCATTGGTGAAACTATGAGCTCCGCTCAGTAAGGCAAGTTTGACACTTTTTTCCCAGATTTTTAAGGATTTCAGCTAAAATCTTCTTTCCATCCTTTTTTGTAGCTTTTGTAGGATCCCCCCAAATTCCGTTTTTGGTAGCTTTAGGAAATGATTGATTAGCTAGTTTTCCAAGTGTTTTGATTTCTTGTTTTGTCATTCCATCTGTGATTAATCCTTTTTTTGCTAATTTCATTTTGACATTTTTTGAAATTGCTAACATTAGTGATGTCTCTACAAATCCTGCATGATCAAACTCTCTTTTCATAAAATGCCAATATGATAATGGAAACACTTTGAGCTTGTTTTTTGAGAGTTTTTGGAGTTTCACATCGATATTTTTGATTGATTTTAGATTTCCATGATGTCCATTAATTATGAAAACTGTCTTGATGTTATTTGCTAAAAGTGATGAACACAAATCAGTCAGAATAGTACGTAGGGTTGATTCTCTAATACTCAAATTAAAAAATGGTGCGTGCTCAAATGAAACTCCATAGGTAAGTGTTGGAAGGAGAAAATACCCTTTCATTTCAGACAGTCTTTTTGCTATTTCAGTTACAATATCTGAATCAGTTGATATAGGCAAATGTAGACCGTGTTGCTCTATTGAGCCAATTGGAATTATTGCCACTTGTCTTTTCTTTTTAATTGATTTTCTAAGATTAAGATCAAATTGGGCTTGAATATCTACCATTTAATTCACTTGGATTTGATGTGAACCTTTCTCCAACGAACTTCAAGTTTATTTTCTAGATGCATCTTCATTGCTTTAAGCAATGTATCTGCTTCAAGTCTTTGTCCTTTTGCCTTAATTTTTTCTAATGAATCATTTGGATCCACTTTGAATGAATCTTGGAAGATAATTGGTCCTTGATCTAAGTTTTCTGTAACATAATGAGCAGTTACCCCAACAATTTTTGTACCTCTTTCGTAAGCTTGTGCATATGCCAGTGCTCCTGGAAATGCCGGTAATAATGCTGGATGAATATTGATAATTCTGTTTGGGTATCTCCAAACAAAGTTAGGGCTAAGAATTCTCATGTATCTTGCAAGTGAAATCAAGTCGATCTCATATTTTTTGCATACTTCAATAATTTTTTCTTCTGCCTTTTCTTGTTCCTTCTCTTGTATTACAACAAATGGAATCTTTGCCTTCTTTGCTAATGACTCAAGTGTCTTTTCTGTACCAATTATTACTATGATTTTCCCTTTGAGTGATTTTGCATTACCAAGAATTATTTTAAGGCAAAGTGTCTCTTTAGTTACAAATACTGCAATATTTTTCTGCGAATTTGTTTCATGATGTGTACTTACATCCATCTTTTCTTTTTTAGCTAAACTTTGTATTTCAGCATCAAATCTCTTTACATTAACTGTTTTTGAAAAGGATGCTTCTAGATACATTCCAAAAAGACCTTTGATCACATTTTGGTTTACTTTCTCAATGTTTCCACCTTTTGAAAATGCAAAATTTGTAAATGCAGCTACAATTCCTTCTCTATCTTTTCCAACTACTGTAATTCCAATTACTGTATTTTTCATGACTTTGTTTGTTGGATATTTTCTCATTATTAATCATTCATAGAAATCAAAAAGGTGCGGGAGGTGGGATTTGAACCCACGAACTCCTAAGAGATAGGGTCCTAAGCCCTACGCCTTTGACCAGGCTGGGCGACTCCCGCAACGGACATGCTATTAAACACAAATTTATCTATTATTGAATAACATCATGGCAAAATTTTTTGGAACTAATGGAATTCGTGGAGTATTTTCTGAAGACTTAACATTAGAATTTATTCATGATATGACTTTAGCTATTGGAACTTACTTTGAAAAAGGACCAGTACTGATTGGTTTTGATGGAAGAGAATCAGGTCCAGTAATTTCCAAAGTTGTAAGTTCTGTTCTTAATTCAATAGGAATTGATTGTAATGTTGTAGGAATTGTTCCAACACCATGTCTTGAATTTGCAGTAAAGACTTTGGGATATTCTGGTGGAATAATGATTACTGCTTCTCATAATCCTCCTCAATACAATGGAATCAAACCTGTTGCAAAAGATGGG
Source organism: Candidatus Nitrosopumilus sp. (assembly GCA_965247045.1). Taxonomy (GTDB): domain Archaea; phylum Thermoproteota; class Nitrososphaeria; order Nitrososphaerales; family Nitrosopumilaceae; genus Nitrosopumilus. Next base: position 140,014 of record CBDFGF010000004.1, on the reverse strand, counting down.
GTTGAGATTTCACGAGAAGATGAATTAGTAATTGAAGATATCTATCTGCAAAAAAGTTGGATTAAGAGTACAGAAAATTGGGGTACTACAGGAAAAGAAGAAAGAGCAATTGAGATATATCTAAAAGGAATTGCATCTCAAGTTGATTCTAAATTAATAGAGCCAAAAAATTTTAAAGTTGTTTTGGATTTAGGAAATGGTGCACAAGCAGTTTCTGCACCTGATTTTTGTAAAATGATGCAATGTGAAACTCTTCTTATAAATCAGAATATTGATGGAAAATTTTCAGGACGTGGATCAGAACCAACACCACAAAATCTTTCGGAACTTTCACAGACTGTAACAGAAAACAATGCTGATTTTGGAATTGCATTTGATGGAGATGGAGATCGAAGTATTTTTTGTGACAATCAAGGCAATATATTAACTGGCGATAAATCTGCACTAGTCCTTACTCAGCATATCTTAAAGAAAAATCCAAATTCTTTGATTGTTACTTGTTTGAATTCAGGTTCTAATATTGAAGTTTTAGCTGATAAATTTAATTCAAAAGTTATTCGCACCAAAGTAGGTAGTGTTGAAGTATCAAGAAAGATGGTTCACACTGATGCGTTAATAGGATTTGAAGAAAATGGTGGGTACATGTATGGAAGGCACAATCAAGTCAGAGATGGTTGTATGACTTTGGCATTAATGCTTGACCTTTTGACTACCGGAAAATCTCTATCAGATGAGATTGCCAGTTTGCCTCCATCTTTTACTACAAAAGACAAGGTTTCATGTTCTCCTGAAAATGTTTCAAAACTGATTTCCTTACTAAAAGATGAATTTCCAAGTTCTGATACAATTGACGGTATCAAAATTACAATTGATCCTAAAAATTGGGTAATGATTCGACCTAGCGGAACAGAACCAATTGTTAGAGTCTATGCAGAAGCTGAAAGTCAAGAGAAACTAGACACTTTGATGTCTGAATATCTCAACAAAGTAAAGTCTTTAATTTTCCGATAACACTTTTAATACCAAACGAATCGTTGAATGGAATGGAGAATGAACCCTAGGGTGACGAAGTATGGGAAAACCTTATTACGTTAAATTTGAGACGCCAGAGGACCTTGTAAGTCCAATTTTAGAGGCACTTAGAGTAGCAGCTACCAGCGGTAAAGTCAAGAAAGGAACCAATGAAGCCACCAAGGCAATCGAACGTGGTTCAAGCAAACTAATCGTTATAGCTGAAGATGTTGAACCACCAGAGGTAGTTGCTCATCTTCCAATTCTATGTGAGGAACAGGGTACAGCATTTGTATTTGTTCCAACTAAGCAAGAATTAGGCAATTCATTAGGCATTGAGATTACTTCAGCGGCTGCAGCGATTTTGGATGCTGGTGATGCACAACACATAGTAGACCAAATTATAGCAACAATTTCTAAAATCAAAGGTGGCAAGACTGATCAATGAGTTCTACAACTGATCAAGTAGTTCAATCTGAAATTATTCAAATTGTTGGACGAACTGGTATTGCTGGTGAAGTAATTCAAGTTAGAGTTAAAGTTCTTACAGGAAATGATAAAGGACGAATTCTTACAAGAAATGTCAAAGGTTCTGTTAGAGAAGGAGAGATTTTAATGCTAAGAGAAACAGAGAGAGAAGCAAAGAAGATCAAATAGGTGAATAGATGAGTCTTTTAGCTAAACCTTGTAATTTCTGTGATAGACCTGTTCCAAAAGGTTCTGGTACTATGCTTGCTAAAAATGATGGAACTGTTTTATGGTTTTGTTCTTCAAAATGTAAAAAAAATGCACTAGTTCTAAAACGTGATCCAAGAAAATTAAAGTGGACCAAGAAACACGTTAAAGGCGGAATTAGAAAGAAGTAAAATTGACTGAAAAAACCCTATTTATTGTAAAGCCAGATGGAGTAGATAGAAATTTAGTTGGCAAAGTTATCTCAAGATTTGAAAGAAAAGGATTCAAAATTTTGAAACTAAAGATGTTTACATTTACTCAAGAACAGGCAGAGAAATTCTATGATGTACACAAAGACAAACCCTTCTTTGGTGAATTGACATCATTTATCACATCAGGACCTGTAGTTGCAGCAATCATTGAAGGAAATAATGCAATTGCTACTACTAGAATTATGATTGGTGCAACTAAATCATTTGAAGCAGAACCTGGTTCCATTAGGGGAGACTTTGGATTAGGACTAAGTGATAATATTATTCATGCATCAGATTCACAAGAAAGTTTTGATCACGAATCGAGGGTAGCATTTGAGTGATCTGTTTTGCAAATTCGTCAGCCCATAGTGGCAGTTCTTGGTCACGTAGACTCTGGTAAAACATCTCTTTTAGATAGAATTCGTGGTACAGGAGTTCAAGGTAGAGAAGCAGGTGGAATTACCCAGCATATTGGTGCCAGCTTTCTTCCAACTGAGACCATCAAAGAAACATGTGGTATTTTATACAAGAAACTTGAACAATCAGAAAACAAGGTTCCAGGACTTTTAGTTATTGATACTCCAGGACACGAAGTTTTTACAAACCTTCGTTCCAGAGGAGGTTCAGCAGCTGATATTGCAATTCTTGTAGTTGATGTTAATCGAGGATTTCAACAACAAACAAATGAAAGCTTGAAAATTTTACAGAACAGAAAAGTTCCATTTGTCGTTGCACTAAACAAATGTGATCAAATTTCTGGATGGAGAAAATCTGAATCTTTATTTATATCACAGGCAATAAAAGACCAAGATACATCAATTCAAGCTGATCTTGATCAAAAGATCTATGATGTAGTTGGCACTCTTTCTATTTTTGGATATCAATCAGAAGCATTTTATCGTGTTAAGGACTTTAAATCCGAGATTGCAATAGTTCCAATTTCTGCAAGATCTGGAGTTGGGATTCCAGAACTGCTTAGTGTACTAGTAGGATTGACACAACAGTATCTTCAAAAAAGACTAAATCAGGAAGAAAAAGATCCACGTGGTATTGTCTTAGAGGTAAAAGATGAGGTTGGATTAGGACAGACAGCAAATATAATTCTAATTGATGGAACAATCAAAAAAGAAAATAGTATTGTTGTAGCCAAAAGAGATTCTGTAATAGTTACAAAACCCAAAGCATTACTTTTACCAAAACCTCTTGATGAGATGCGAGATCCTCGAGACAAATTCAAACCAGTTGCACAGGTAGATGCGGCTGCTGGCCTCAAAATCGCATCACCTGATCTTGAAGGAGTTCTTCCAGGAAGTACTCTCTATGTTGCATCAAATGATGAAGAGATTGAAAAATTTACCAAACTCATCGAATCTGAGATGAAATCTATGTTTATTGACACTGAAACTGACGGCATTATCCTCAAATGTGATACTATAGGCTCACTTGAGGCTGTACTTGAGATGCTTAGACGTTCACAAGTTCCTGTTGCCAAAGCCGACATTGGTCCTGTTAATAGAAGAGATGTCGTAGAGGCAAAAGCAATCAAAGAAAAAGATAGGCATCTAGGAGTTGTTTTGTCATTTAATGTAAAGGTTCTACCTGATGCAAAAGATGAATCGGAAGACAGTCATATCAAAGTGTTTGAAGACAAAGTAATCTACAGTTTAATTGACAACTATAATGCATGGGTTGAAGAAGACACTGCAAATGAAGATGATGCAATCTTTTCAGAATTAATTCCAATTTCGAAATTTACTTTCCTCAAAGGAATGGTTTTTCGAAATAATAATCCTGCAGTCTTTGGAATTCGTGTAGATGTTGGAACTCTAAAACATAAAATTCCATTTATGAATATTGCTGGAAGAAAGATTGGAAATATTCATCAACTTCAGCTTGATAAAAAGACAGTAAGTACTGCAAAAACAGGAGATGAGGTTGCTTGTTCTGTTCAAGACGTCACAATCGGTAGACAAATCTTTGAAGAAGAAGTATACTATACATTTCCGCCATCACATGAGGCAAAACAACTACTCAACAGATTCATGCATAAACTAAATCCTGAAGAACAAAAAGTTCTAAATGAAATAGTTAGGATTCAACGAGAAAAAGAACCGGCATACGCCTACTAGTTTGAATACTTTTTACAAATCATATGAATTCCAGGTGCGCCAACTGCTCCCATCATTTTATCTACAACCTGTCCTGACTTGAACATGATAAATGTAGGAATTGACTGAACTGCAAATTTCATTGGAATGTTTTGATTGTTATCAACATTAACTCTTGCAAATTTAATTTTTGGGTAGTTTTTTGATAGGCTCTCAAAAACGGGATGCATCGTCTTGCATGGACCACACCACTCTGCCCAAAAATCCACTAATGTTGGATTCTCAGCTGATACTATTTGGTCAAAATTAGAGTCATTCAAATCTACGATTCCAGGCTCAACTCTAGGCTGGCTTTGCTTCTTGAGCATCTCTTCTAGTTTTCTCTGCTTTATTTTTTCAATTTCTGGGTCTTCAGACAACATACCTCAAAAATTGGTTCTACTAAAAAATCTATGTTGAAAAATTAATCATTATATGATTTTCTAATAATTGCCTCAAATCTTCTTGATTTGCATATGGGACACTGATCAATGTATTTTGTAAAACTAACAGAAGTATATACAATACCACATTCACCACAAATTCTAAGATTTTTATCTAGTTTTCCCATAGTGATGGTGAGAAAGCATTGTGATTAAAACCTAGCTCGTTTAACTTTTCTAATTCCATAAAACAACTTAGCTTGTGTTTCTTGCAAAGAATAATTCACTAAAATTACAAATCAAGTAAAAATCTCATAAAAACACCTTTGTCTTGTCTAATCTCCATATCATAAAATGTTGGTGCCTTGATTTCTACTTTGAAATTGTGTTTATGAAAATCAAGAGGCTCGCCGTATGTCTTTGCAATTATTTTGTAGCCGTCATTTTCCTCAATATCAAACTCTATTCTCCTTATTGCAAATCCTTCAGTAATTAGGACAAAAGTAATTTCTTCAAGCCAACTAAATAGAAGGTAACTTAGGTCTTTTCCTTGTGCTGAAAACTCTTTCTGATCTTTTTCTTCTACTTTATCTTGATCTAGTGTTAGATTAATCACTGCATCAGCTGTGACTGAAAATGCCTCTTTGAGGTCTTTTGCTGTAACCTCAATTATTGCGTCAGTTGCATGATCTAGAAACTTGTAACTCAATTGTAGATTGTGGGATCTTTCTGATTATTAATTTAGATGAAATTACTTGCTTTATCTGCACTAAATGCTGCAATTCATACTTCTGTCATATTATTCGCATTCTTGTGAACTATTTTTTTTCATGTTCAATACCAAATTACCTATCTTCTTGTAATCCAGACAAGAATTGATAATCCAATTGTCTGAATTACATTAATTGCAAACAAGTACTGTGAAACCATGTCAGCTGACATCATCAAAGCCTTATCATCCATGTAAAGTGTAAACCAAAAGATTACAATCACAATGTTTTGAATCATTAGCAAAGCTGCAACCAGAACCAGACCAGACGTATAATATGACCTGATAACTCTCATGTTTTGAATATAGGTTGCAATTGTAACTAGTAGCAATCCAATGTTAAGAAATGCCGCTACTACTGCCGCTAGCATAAAGTCTACCATGATGCATCCCTCCTTAGAATAGTTAATCTATTTTGTTCCAATTTTTTTCATAATCTCCTCTAACACCACATGATTTTCTTTCATGATTTGGGATAATTGGTATTCTGCGCCATAGTCTTTTTCTGCTTTTATAACAAGGTCATTTTTTGAAAGAATTTTTACATGATGAACTATCGTTTTGTGGTCTAAATTCAATACAGTTGCAATCTTGTTTGCATTCATTGGAGTATCCTTTATCAAATTCAGGATTTTTGCCCTGTTAATTCCCCCTTTCGTGCCTGAAATAATAAACCAAAGTATCATTTTGAACCTAGGATCTGGTGTTAATTCTCCATTATCTGTTCCTGAAAAAGAAAACAGATTCTTTGGGATAATCTGTGAAAATGAAAAGACAGAAAAATTAGTTGTTAATACAAACACTGATAATTCACAATTGGTATTAGATATAAAAAATTCCTTTTGAGAGTTATTAAAAAAAATTATTAGGAAGATAATTCTGCACTTCCAAACAAAACACTAAAAGATTTACACCAAATCAGAACTTTGTTGTATTTACTAAGATCAACATCGTCTGGGATTTCATAATTTTGGTTTCCTTTGTTTGCTTTTAGTTCTCCTAGATTGATAAACTCTGATGCATTTTCATCTGTTGACAAGTAGACAAACAAGTCTGGGCCGTTAGTTGATTGGAAGTTCTCCAGTCTTAGTACAGTACTCCCATCTTCTAATGGAATTGTATATGCATCTCCTTGTGCATCATGAATTCCATCACCAACACCAACGAATATTCCAGAATAAGACATTAAAATTGTCTCTTCCATCATAGAATCGTCTTTTTCCATCATAGTTTCCTCCATCATAGAATCGTCTTTTTCCATCATAGTTTCCTTACCTTCCATCTTTGATTGAGTAATAGCGCCAGTTGGTAATGCTTCATCTATAGTTGATTCTGTAAAATATGGCGAGATATACTGACGAGCGAAAGTCTTTTACATAAATTATTTTGATCGCAGCACTATTTGATCACCACACCCAACACTGTACATGGACGAAGACGAGCAAAACCTGTTGATACAGGCCTACAAGAAGGAGAGAGAGGAGCCATAAAGGAAAGAATCCACATCGTGTGCATGATCAAGATCAACGGACTGACAGTCACAGAGACGGCAATACAACACTACTGCGATCCGCACACGGTCGCAAGTTGGGTTCAACGCTATGACAAGGAAGGTCTTGCAGGCCTGAAAGACAGGCCCGTTCTGGCAGGCCGCCAAAAGTAAAGGCAGAAAAGATTGCAGAGATCCTGTCCAAAACAGACAACATCACGACACCAAAACAGCTCAGAGAAGACATTCGCAAAAAGTACGGTGTAAAATACCACATGACCCATGTCAGAAAGACAATGCACAAGTTTGGCATGTCTGCCAAGACAGCCAAGAGTGTTCACATCAACAGGGCAGAAATCCAAAAGATTAGAAAGTGGCAGCGCAACGCCAAAAGGCGCATTTCACGCCTCAAATCGAAGGGTTTTGCAACCATGGTCTTTGACGAGGCAATATTCATCGATGATCCCGTAAAGGGCGTAAAATACTGGTCGCCAAAGGGAGAATCAATCGTAACGACATACAGGGGCAGACATGGCAAGATAGTGGCATGCGGCTCTATTGCAACAGACGGCAGACAGTTCTTTAGAACCTATGACAGGTTTGGCAAGGAGACAGTCCTGCGGTATCTCAAGGACCTGGTCAGGCATTTTGGAAAGGCAACCGTAATCATGGACAACGCGCCGCAGCACAAGGCAGGCATTCTCAAAGAGTTTCTAAATAAAAATCCAAATGTAAAGGTCATATGGCTGCCAACTGCAACGCCTGAGCTCAGCGTGGTCGAAAAGTACTGGCACCAGTCAAAGCGTGATGTTCTAGTCTCTGAATACTATGCCACAGTTGTGCACATGCATCGCGCAGTCTCAGAGTATTTCAGAACCGCGCGTCCCAAGCTTGATGCAATGAAGTTCATCTGTAGAAAGTCCCTGCCGGTAAAAAACTTTTGATTGACAGTATAGCTGCTACTGAGATACTACCAGAAGTAAATACAGTTCCTGAAACATCTTCAATGCCACCATCAGTATTTGTAATTACAACAATGGCTGAAGTATTTGCAGGTAATGCAGGAGATGTTGTTAATTGAACTACGTTATCTATAACAGAAACTTGTGTAATTGTGATTCCTGCAGGAGATGCAACAGTAAAGTCAGAAGTAGAGACTGTTGTAGAAACAAGATCTTCTTCAAATGTTAGTTCGATCAAAGTACTTGAAATAGCCGCGCCTTGAGCAAGTCCGGCAGTATCAACAGCAGCAGAGATGCTTACGTGTTCAGGTACAAGTGGGTTAGCGTAGTTTGCTGTTGTGCTAAATGTCTCACCAATAAAGATGGATTCTGGGGAGCCTTTTTTTCTTCTTTATCTAAAATAATTTCTATCATAAAGTTTCGAGTATTCATATGATGTTGACTTTGCAACATCTCCAATAATTGCAATTCTAGTAATTTTTTCTGCGTACATTTTTTTATCAAGTCAGCTTGCTCTATACACTACAACAAGAGTAGTTTTTTTGTATCTTCCTTTGATTTTTTTTACGATATCATAGAATACATGAACGCTCAAGTAGAAGATCATTGTAGCTTTATGCGGGAAAAGTCTTGAGATTTATTCTCATTTTGGCACCAATATTTAAGAAATTAAGGTTTAATATCCATTAAATTTTGTGGTTGAGTAGGTGTGTTAAAACAAAGAATTAATGAAAATGGTCAAATTTCTATAATACTTCCCACATACAATGAATCTGAGAATATTGTCAATATTTTACATTCTATTGGAAAGATCTTGCCAAAAAGTGTTCCAACACAAGCAATTGTAGTAGATGATAACTCACCTGATGGAACTGGAAAGTTGGTGGAAGATTATTTGAAAAATGTTAAAAAAATGGCAGATTACACAATAGAAATTATTCATAGAAAAGCAAAAGATGGTCTTGGTTCTGCAATTCTTAAAGGAATTCAACATGCAAAAGGGGATACGATTGTAGTGATGGATAGTGATTTCTCTCATCCACCACAGATAATTCTAAAACTAATTGAGTCAATAAAAAAATATCAATACGATATTGCAGTAGCATCACGTTATATCAAAGGTGGAAAAATTCAAGGTTGGTCACTAAAAAGAAAAATTATGAGCAAGTTTGCAACTTTAATTGTAAAAAAGGGATTAGGAGTAGATACTCATGATCCAATGTCTGGATTTTTTGCATTCAAGCGAAATATTATCAAAGAATTAAACATTGATGCAATAGGTTTCAAGTTTCTTTTAGAGATACTGGTTAAAACAAAGGGTGTAAACATCAAGGAGATTCCATATACTTTTCAGAACAGAGAAATTGGTTCTAGTAAATTAAGTACCAAAACTATTTTTGATTATTACAGATCAGTTTGGAAGTTGTATCGTTATGGTAAGCCATTAGAAAAACAGGAAAAACGCTCATCCGTCAAGTTCCTTTACAAGGCTGGAAGGTTCTACACAGTAGGCGCTTCAGGATTTATTGTAAATTACATGATTTCATTATTGCTTACTGGAGAAGTTTCCGATATGTGGTACTTACATGCAAATGTATTAGGAATAATTGCATCAATTACTACTAACTTTATTTTAAACAAGACATGGACGTTTAGTGATAGGGATTTCAGAGTAAAAAGGACAATTTTCCAGTATGGAAAGTTTGCAATGTTTAGTTCATTAGGTGCCTTAGTACAGTTGGGAATGGTCTATTTTCTAGTAGACAATAATGAAGTATCATATCCACTAGCCTTGATTTTAGCAGTAATGACTGCAGCATTTGGAAATTTTGTTTTAAACAAAAAATGGACTTTTAAAGAAAAGCTATTGAGTTAGTTTCTTTGAAATTAAAATAAAAAGAATGACTAGCGTCTTTCCCGACTATAACTACTCAAAAGTAGAAGTAGAGGTTTGAGACGAAAGTCCAGTTGAATATGGTACAGATGGAAATTTTTCTCCTATCTGTTGTTCAGCTACTGCAGATGCTTCTTGTAGAATCTTTTCTGTTTCTTCACTTGAAGCATCGGACTCCATGTTAAATGAGTCTCCTGCAAGTGAATCCATCATAAGTCCATTGAGTGTCTGTGACATTGCATTCAATTCTGAGTCTGCTTCTGGCATGAATCTTCCTAGTGATGACTTTAATCCCTTCATTGTAGACATCGCCGGTCCGATTGCTACCATAGCATCGCCAAGATCATGAATAGTTGTCAATCTTAATTGAACTTGTTCTAGTGACATTCTTGCGTTGCCGAGCATCTTTGTAACTTTACGAATTTCAGCCAATTCGTTAGACAAAACTCTACTTGTGCTAGTATCATGTTGCTGCATTGCAGTCACGACTCTCTGAAAGAGTTGTGCATCTCTTTCTTGCAGTTTACTTAACATAGAATCCATTTTTGAGATTTGGACTTGTAGTTTGTTTACTGCAGTTTGAATTCGTGGTTTTAATGCACCTTGAGGCTTTACTGCTTCACGGAGTTTGCCAGTTACACTTTGGGTCTCTTGTCGGGCCCAAGTCTTGTCGAAGTTTGGCATGCCTGCTACTTTTGGAGTTAACTCTTAATGAGATGTGTAAATTTAGATCGGCTTTTGACTAAATTTAGCTAACAAACTATTATTCCTGAATTATGCCTGTAATTTTGTGGTCAAAATTGCAATTTTTGATTCTGGATTAGGCTCATTATCCATAATTCGTGCTATTCAAAAGACATTCAAGGCTGAAATTATCTATTTTGCAGACCAGCAAAGCTATCCTTATGGAAGAAAATCACAGGCTCAATTACGTAAAATCATACAGAAGTCAATCAAACTATTACAGAAAAGATTTTCGCCTGATATCATAGTTGTTGCATCTAACACTCCTAGTCTCATGCTAAATTTATCTACAAGAAAAATAATTGATGTAAAACCACCTTTAAAATATGCCCAAAAAATTTCAAAGTCAAAACAAATCGGGATTCTTGCAACAGAAGCTGCAATAAAAAGTAAAGGTTTAACAGAATACATTAAAAAAAATAATTTTCCAAAATCTCTTAGAATTTTCAAGATTAATTGCTCTAATCTTGTAGAATTAGTTGAGTCTGGAAAATTTCTTACAGATAAAAAATATTGTAAAAAAATTATAAAAAAAACTTTTCAACAAATTTTATCTCAACAGTCTATTGATACAGTTACGCTTTCTAGTACTCATTTACCATTTTTAAAATCATTATTAGAAAAAGAGTATCCTCATATACAATTTATTGATTCAGGAAACATTGTTGCACAGAAAGTTTATAAAAAAATTAAAAATAAACAATTAAAAAGAAATTCATTAAAAATTTTTACATCAGGAAATGTAAAAAGATTTCAAAAAAAGTTAAATAAGTTAGGTATTGAAAATAAAGTAAGTTTTTTGTCTATTTGATTTTGGCCTTTCTATATCCATGACTAAATTTTTTATCATATAGTTTAGAGTATTCATATGATTTAGGATTTATCACATCACTAATAATTACAATTGCAGTTCTAGTAATTTTTTTCTCTTTGATTTTTTTTGCAATATCTCCAAGCGTTCCCTTGATAATTTTTTGATCTTTCCAACTTGCTCTATAAACCACAGCTACTGGTGTTGATTTTTTGTATCCACCTGCAATTGCTTCTGTTACCAAATTGGATATCAAATGAATGCTGAGATAAAAAATCAAGGTTGCTTTGTGTTTAGCAAGTTCAGAAATTTTTTCACGTTTTGGAACTTTAGTTCTTGATTCTGCTCTAGTTACGATTATTGTTTGAGTGACTCCTGGAAGTGTTAATTGAGTTCCAAGTGCAGCAGCTGAGGCTAAAAATGCAGTAATTCCAGGCACAACAGTTGATTTGATCCCTTTTTTCTCAAGATTATCAATCTGCTCTTTGATAGCTCCGTAAATTGAGGGATCACCATCATGAAGTCTAACTACAAGTTTGCCTTTTTTTGCATTTTTGTACAACAAGTCAAAAATTTCTTCTCTAACTAGTTTCGCTGCATCATATAGCTCTCCTTTCTTACATAATTTCAAAATAGGCTTTGGAATTAAAGAGCCAGAATAAACTACTACATCTGCTTTTTGAATTAGTTTTTTTGCTTTAATTGTAATTAGTTCAGGATCCCCTGGGCCGCATCCCACAAAGAACACATCAGACACGTTTTACCACCAAGATTGAGAAGTATTTTGTAGTTAATGTTTCATCATTTACTTCACCCAAAGTCATTTTTCGAATAATCTCATTTTCTGTTCCTAGATCTTGTCCAATCGCAAAAATAGAGTCATCAGGAAATCCAGATTCTTTTAGAACAGTAATTACTTGATCAAAATACCTTCCATCCTTTAGAAAGACCATTGTTTCAGAATGTTTTGCAATCTCTTTAACACTAGATAGATCATAGCATGAAGGAATAATTGCAACCTTTTCTGATCCTTCTGCAATACTTATACCAACTTTTGAAGCAAATGTAAACATAGAGACAATTCCCGGAATCACACTAATTTCCATATTTGGATAGTTTTCTTTGAGATCTTTGTGCATGTATATCCAAGTGCTGTATAGATAAGGATCACCTACTGTCAGATAAACAACATTTTTTCCTAACAAAACTTTTTCAGCCATTATCTTAGCATTTTTTTTCCATGTTTCCTCAAGAACATCTTTGTCTTTTGTCATTGGAAAGATTAGCTTTACAATCTCTTGATTTTTTGATTTATCAATTAAGGATGATACAACTGACAATGCAATGCTAGGTCTGTCTTCTTTTGAAGCTGGACACATTATGATATCAGCATTTTGAATTGCTTTTACAGCCTTGACTGTAAGTAGATCTGGATCTCCAGGACCCACCCCAATTCCAATTAATCCAGGCATAAAATGTATGATTTTACTCCCAATTAAAAATCTAGATTAGGCTTTGGTAGCAGAAATTATAGTTACAGGGTTTCTTGCAAGCATCATAGTTCCTGTACTAGTTTTTCTACTCTTAGCTATGGTTATCTGAGTAATATCAATAGATTCAAACTGTAATTTGTCTAGAATTTGTAATACTGAATAAAGTGTCTCAATCAATATTGTACCAATTACTATTCTACCTCCTGATTTTAGTTTATTCTGAGAAATCTCAACTATTTCTTTTGTATCTCCACCAGTCCCTCCAATGAATATTACATCAGCTTCTTCAAATTCTAATATCTTTTCTTTAGCATTACCAAAAATTACAGAAATATTTGAAAGGTCAAATTTGTACATATTCTTTTTGGTTAATTCTATAGCATTTTCATCATAGTCAATAGCCAATACTTTACCAGATGATTCAACTTGAAATGCTGCTTCAATGGAAATTGAACCACTTCCACAGCCAATATCATAAACAGTTTGTCCTGGCTTTAGTCTTGCCTTACTAATTTGAATAGTTCTTACCTCTTCTTTTGTAATTGGAACATTTTCTGTTCGTTCAAAATATTCATCAGGAATTCCAGGTGTTTTGTAATTCCACATTTACATTCTTTCCTTAACTAAATTAGGAAATTGGTGATGGAATTCCACTTGTTACACTTCCTACATTAACAATTGTATAAGTTAAAATCCAAATGAACAAGTATAGAAAGACATAACTTCCTAGAGCTTGTGTAACAATTTTCTTTCTATCTGATGATGGTAATTGCATTTTCATTCCTTTTGCAACTATAATTGATCCAAAAAATACTATTATCATAAATGCAATTGAAGCCCATCTTCTATCTTCACCTTCGATATCTTCAAAGATGAAAGTTGCTGCAGTACCTGCAATAATAGCTAAACTAATTCGCATCCAAAATAATTTATTTAATTTTCTATCTTTTTCACTCCTAGCAGCTTCACTTATTGGGGGATCCACTGAAGGAGTCTCTGGAACAGGCTCCGATTTTTCTGTTTCAGGAATATCAACTGATTCCTCCTTAACAGATTCTTTCTTAGAGTCATCAGATCCAAGGGTAGGTTCAGACTTTTTCTTTTTGAATTTTGCCAAGTAAATTTCTAGCGTGTCTCAAGCAGTCCATGTTTAATACCTTTGGTCAAAGATTGAGCACTGATAGCAAGAGTATAATTTTAGACACAAAATACATGGTTATGACACTAGCAGGAATAGAATTACGGTATTTGGTAGATCAGATTTCAAAACAAGCCCAAGACTACTATGTTAGTAATATTTACGGAATCACAAAAGACAGTATTCTCTTCAAACTTCATCATACTGAAAAAAGTGATCTCTTTATGATGATTTCAACATCTGGTGTTTGGTTAACTGCAGTAAAAATTGATCAGATGGAACCAAACAGATTACTAAAAAGATTAAGAAGTGATCTTCTTAGACTAAAATTAAAAAAAATAGAACAAATTGGTTCAGAAAGAATTGCATATTTTACTTTTGAAGGATTTGGAAAAGAGTTTATTTTAGTAGGTGAATTTTTTGGAGATGGCAATATTTTACTCTGCAATAATGAAATGAAGATTCTTGCATTACAGCATTCTATAGATGTAAGACATAGAAAGCTACGCGTTGGATTAGAGTATGCACAACCCCCGAAAAGTGAATTAGATATTTTTAACATATTAGAATCAGATTTTAACGACCTTAAAACAACAGATTTAGTTGCTGGAAAATGGTTTGGACGAACTTTAGGTTTACCAAAAAAATATGTTGAGGGAATTTTTGGAAATGCAAATATTGATTCAAAAAAGATTGGGAATCTGTTAACTTATGAAGAAATAAAGAAGATATTTGAAACTACTAAAAAGGTTGTTTTAGATGTTACATCAGGAAAACATGATGTAGTTATTGTAAGAAATGAAAAAACTGAAGTTTTACCATTGAAATTAGGAAAATTAGAAGGGGATATAACAAATGTTAATAGTTTCATAGAAGGTCTTGATACAGTTTTTACAGAAGATTTGGTTGAAAAAGGAAAATCAATTCAATCAAGTGGTTCTGATAAAAAAATTAAGGAATTACAAATCCAAATTTCTGAGCAAGAAAAAGCAATTGAAACAGTCAAGGAAAGATCAAAGAACATTACAAATGCTGCAAATTCTCTTATTGAGATGGTTTCAAAAGGGATAATATCATTAGAAGATATTTCTGCACAGGAGACTTTGGCTGGTCATAATACAAAATTAGTTAATGAAAAAGGAATTTCATTAATTGTTATTCAAGATGAAAAAATTAAGATAAACATTGGAGCTTCTCTTCAATCAATTGCATCAGTATTATTTGATGAAGCAAAAAAACAATCTGGTGCAATAAGTTCAATTGAAGAAATTAAAGCTAAAACAGAGAAAAAGCTGGAGAAATTACAAAACAAAACTGAATCTGAAAAAGATTCAATCCTAGTTTCAGAAATTAGAAAGAAAAACTGGTATGAAAGATATAGATGGTTCTTTACATCTGATGGATTACTTGTAATTGGTGGAAGAGATGCAGCATCAAATTCAGCAGTAGTTAGAAAACATTTAGGAAAAAATGATAAAATATTTCATGGAGATATTTTTGGTTCACCATTTTTTATTTTAAAAGATGCACAAAATGCATCAGATACTAGTATGAATGAAGTTGCACACGCCACAGTTTGCTTTAGTCGTGCATGGAGAGAAGGAATGTATGGAGTAAGTGCTTATTGGGTAAAGCCAGAGCAGGTAAAAAAATCCGCTCCAAGTGGAGAGTTTCTCCCTAAAGGTTCTTTCACAATAGAAGGACAACGAAATTTTATCAATTCTGCAAATCTTAGATTAGCTGTAGGAATAATTCCCCAGGAAGATGACTATGTCCTGACATGTGGCCCACCAGAAACAATTAAGAAAAATTCTATCTGTTATGCAATAATTGAACCATATGGATCAGAGATGGTAGATACTGCCAAAAAAATAAGAGTGGAATTTTCAAAAATTTATGAAGAAATTACCAAGAAAATAAGTATAGATGACTTTGTTCGTGTTTTGCCTGCTGGACAAAGTCAGATTAAAGATACAGGTATTGGGGATTCGCACAAAGAAAATTTTACTGATAATGAATTGGATTAGAAGAGTCTGTATCAAGTGAGATTTTCATTCCATTCTTAATAGAAAAAAATTCTTCGTCAGAAATAGTAACCAATGGAATATTTGCCAATGCACATCCAGTAACCACTGTAAGATCTACTTTTTGACAAATCATTGCAAGAGGTGCAGTATTGTTTGACTTAATTGAATAAATGGTATACGCTCCAACACTGCTACCAACACCTGAAGGAAAAACAAGAATAGTATCTCTAATTGATTTTTCAAAAAGATCATGATTCTTGTCGCTAATAACTCCAGTTTTTTTATCAACTGTACCTAAAAAATTGATTGGCTTTTCAGATTTTAAAACAATGCCTTGTGCTTTTCCAGGAATTAGGATTTTCTTCATTTTGTCTCGTCTTCAACAATTTGTGACAGTGATTTTAGATTAACATCTACACCAGTAGAATTTTTAAGATAGAATGCACCCTTGATACTATTTGTGGTGACAGTATCCACATCATCTTTGTTAATCAATGGAGTGAGACAAGTACAACAGTCAGAAAGGATTTCACATCCTGCATGTTCAAGTTCATTGGTGTATCCAATTTTTCTTGCCTGCTCCTTGACAATTCTAGGACAAAATATCATACATCTCTTTTTAAAAGAACGACCCTTTAGTTTGCCAGCCAGATCAGAGATCTCTTCTAATCCCAATTGAGGACTACCAAGTGTGATCAGATCACCTTTCTCAGCAGTATTTAGCTCATCATGAACATTTTGCATCTCTTTTTCATCAAAATCTACTTTTTCACAATCAGAATTTCCTTCTCCAAAAAGAAACTTTGCACAAGTTCCTGATGTTCCCATTCCTCCACACATTGCTTTGCATTGTCGTTTATCCATCTCTCCAAGACCCGAGATGTTTACAGATGTGTCTCCAACTTTACCAGCAAAAAATCCAAGCATTCCATATGTCAATTCATTTGGATTTTTTACTTTCATTCTAATTGTAACATTTGGAGAATCTTCTTTTCGTAATGAAGAGTAAGGACTTTTTCCAGTAAGTGCACTGGCAAGTGCGCTAAATGAACTTTCCTTGTTTGTTTTTAGGTTATCATATGAATTTACATGAATTGCAGCATTGCTTTCAGCAAATGCCACTTGGGTTCCATCTTTTGGAATATTAAAAATTTCGTAAGGAATGCATGAAAATGAAGGAGTGACTCCCATAGTTTCATATGAATTTCTAATTGATAGTTGCTTTGAGATAAAATTTTCATCTAATGAATAATTTGGTACATTATCAATATCAAATCCCATTGGATTTAGAGTTGTTTTGACCTTAACTCTAGCATCCTTACTAATACCTGATAGAAATTCTTCTCCTGCATCTCCAATAGTGTTATAGTTTACACCAGAAAGATGAGCCCATTCTATTGGTATTAGTCTTTCAGCATCTGTTGCCTCACCAGTTGCAACTAAAATTCTATATACCATCTGCATAATTTCTCCCTGCTCACCCTTGAGTGCAGATTCTTCTTCTCTTGTAAGATCCAATGTGATTTCTTAATTATTACAGTTATAATACTTGTACGTAGTTTTTCAGATGGAAATGAAAAAAATTCTTCGCGGTATGATAGATACAATGAACTCCATAAGACCTCCAAGAATGACAGCACTCAATGAGCTTCACGAAGCTGAAACAGGTCCGTTTAGCATACTAATTGGAACTATACTTTCTGCAAGAACCAAAGATGAAACCACAACAAAAATAGTCAAAGCATTATTCTCAAAGTACAAAAATCCAAAAGAACTTGCAAATGCCAAGATAAAAGATGTAGAGAAGATAATAAAATCAATAGGATTCTATCATGTGAAATCTAAAAGAATTGTTGAGGTTGCAAAAATTATTAACACAAAATACAAAGGAAAAGTTCCAGATGACTTGGAGACTTTGGTTCAACTACCAGGAGTTGGAAGGAAGACAGCTAACTGTGTACTAGTTTACGCATATGAGAAACCAGCCATTCCAGTTGACATTCATGTTCATAGGATTTCAAACAGATTAGGATTGGTAGATACAAAAAATCCAGAAGAAACAGAACAAGAATTAATGAAAAAAATTAAAAAAAAATACTGGCTTGACATAAATGATACTTTTGTTATGTTTGGTCAGAATATTTGCAAACCAATTTCACCAATGTGTGATGTATGTAAAATTAAAAAAAGTTGTAAATATTACAAGTCTAAGAACGCTTCTTAGTTAGAATCAATGCTACAACTATAACGAAAAGACCTATTGCAAGAAAAAATGGATACAAAGCAAAGACATTCTCTGCAGGATCACCTGATAGAAACTCTACAATCATGCTTCCAGAATTTACTGCAGGAGGATCAGTAGAGCCCTCCATTCCATGAACAGAATAAGAATCAAATGCAAATACACCAATATCCAGATTGGTAACTACAATTCTTCCTCCATTGTTAACAGTAAGTCCTGCTCTATCAGTATAGGATATGATTAATTTTGCCTCTGGATACCAACCTCTATCCAAATCTCTATGAACTACAATATATCCCTCTTTTGGAGTTTTAACTGCAACCCAAAGCTTGTTGTCAGGTTGTGATCCCATTCCAACTTCAACAAATTCTGTTCCTGAAGGATCTTGATTATATATTCTAAGGGCAGCGTCTCCATTTGGATTTGCATAAAGTAGATTGTTATCAATTGTCACTTGCCAGCTAATAACATGAACATCATCAAGTGGTATGATTGGCGCATCTCGTAAAACTCTGTTAAATTCCTCGGCAGGAATTTCTATGAGATCAATAATTACTGAGGGATTTTTCATATCTTGAGCAAATGCTGGACTGATAAAGAATCCTGCAAACAAAACTATTGCAAATAGATACTTCACAAGCTAAAGCAAGTTTGATTGAATAAATATCTAATCAACAAAAGGCTTTGGATGCTCCAAGATTATTTTTGCTACTTCCGGTCTTAGAATAAATTCAGAGGGGGATTGACTGTTTTGAATCATCTCTCTTAGTTTAGTTCCACTAATCTGCTCTTTTGCATCATCATCATGTGGACATGCCTTTGGAGTCGTGTATGTAAGACATTTTTTGCAATAGAAAAATGGTGGGAAAAATACTGGAGAAATTTCTAATTCAGGATAGTCACCAAAAAATTTTTGTGCTGCAAATGGATCATAAAATTTTCCAACACCTGCATGGTCCCTTCCAATAATTATGTGCGTGCATCCATAGTTCTGTCTCATAATTGCATGATGAATTGCTTCTTTTGGGCCAGCATATTTCATCTCAGTTTGTAGAGTTCCAAGTTTACACCTGTTTTCTGGATAGTATAATTTTATCATGATTTCATAGCATTTTACAATAACCTCATCAACAAAATCACCAGACTTTTTCTTTCCAATAATTGGATTAACAAATACTCCATCACGTGTTGTAATTGATGTCTTTTGTAGCATTTCGTGTGCTACATGTGGAGGATTTCTGGTTTGAAATGCACAGATTTTCTTCCATCCTGCTCGTGCAAAGGCTTCTCTTGTTTGGATAGGAGTTAGTCTATGTTTTCTGATTTCAGTCTCTTCTGGTCTTTGAATATAGTCAATCTTCCCACCTATCAGAAAATCCTTCATTGACATTGTCTTTGCGACACCCGGATGAGCAGAGTCAGTTGTTCCATAGATTCCCTGTACAGTCTTTTCTTTATCAAAAGAATATGTTTCCTCAACATGTAACACTGCAATGCCAACTCCTTGAGGATTTTGTAATAGTACATCTCCTGTTTCTTTCATTTTAGAAGCAGTTTGTTCATCAACATCAAGTACAATTGGAATTGTCCAAGCTAAATCATTTGCTAACCTTCCTCGTGAAACAACGCTTTCAAAGTCTTGTTGTCCCAAGAATCCCTCTAGTGGACTAAAAATTCCGTCTGCTATGTTTTCTACATCATTTGCAAGATCCTCACTAATTGTGATCGAAAATAATCCAGTAGGATCAACTTTGGTAATTCTATTAATTAATACCCCACCGTGTGGTTTAATTGAATTATTTTCTGACATGTAACATCTTCTACTTATGGTCTATATGAAGGCCACACTCTTTGTTTCCACCTTCTTCCCACCACCATCTTCCTGCTCGAATGTCTTCTCCAGGTTTTATGGGTCTTGTACAAGGTTCACAACCAGCACTTGGATAACCTTTGTCAAGAAGACTATTGTATGGTAGATTATTTTTTTTAATATATTCTTGAATTTGATCCCAAGTCCAATCGATTATTGGATTAATCTTTAAAATTCCACCATGTCCATGGTCTAGTTGGAAGATTGTAGCATTTTCTCTAGTTTTAGTCTGATCACGTCTTAATCCAGTAATCCAACCATCCAAAGTACTCAACATTCTATTAATTGGATGAATTTTACGAATTTCACAACACAATTTTCTATTCTCTACACTTTCATAGAAGAGATTCACTCCCCTTTCCCTAACCATATCTTCAACTTCTTTGGTATCAGGAAATAGCACTTCAATTGAAATATTGTATTTTTTTCTTACAACATCCATAATGTCATAGGTTTCTTGAGGTAGTCTTCCAGTATCTAATGTAAAGAATCTAAATTTTGGATTAATCTTTAGCATTATATCCATAATTACTGAGTCTTCTGCACCAAAACTTGATGCTTTTGCAACTTTGGGATGAAGGTTATCTGAAGCCCATTGAAGTGCCTCTTCAGCAGTCTTTATTCTTGAATTAAGATCATCTACTTGATCTTGTGTGAATTTTGTCACATATTCGTTTAAAGTATTTGTTTTATATTGATTACCCAGAGTTTTGTCCTAAATTATAAACAAGTAGATTTCAAAATAGAAAATATGAATGAAATATCATATGTTGTAGTTTTTCCAACTATATTTACAAAAAATAAGATTTCACAGCTAATAACAAATATCAAAAAAATTCTCAAGATAAAAAATCAACAATTCAAATCGATAAAACGTGATGGTGATATAATTTTAGTTGATGCAAACGATCCAGTATTTGCATCATCTGCTATTAACTTACTTTTTGGAATTAAAAAAATTGCAATTGCAAGACACATAAAAAATAATTTCCAAGATATTGTTTCAGAGATTACATCTGTTGGTGGCAATCTACTCCTAAAGGGCGAAAAATTTCTAGTAAGAGTTGAAGGTTCATCAAAAGGATTTCTTACAAAAGATGTCGAGATTGCAGCAACATCAAGTATAATAGAAAAAAAATCAAATCTTGGAGCTCATCCTGGAACAGAAGAAAACTATGACAAATTGCTGTATACATATCTAACAAAAAATAATGCATACATCTGTATTTTCTCAGATACAGGTAAGGGCGGTATTCCATATCAATCACAAAATCAGAAAACAATTTGTGCAGTATATGATGAGATATCTGCAGTTTCTTGTTTTGAGACAATAAAACAAGGTTATGATACCAAGATCATAGTTTGTTATAGACAAAGATCAGAATTAATGAATCTGGCTAAGATAATTAATCAGATAATTCCAAGACTAGTACAAGATAAGGTTGAATTAGAATTCTTTCAGCTAAAGATAAAGTCAAGTGGGATTAAAAATTACTTGATCTATGTAAATTCCATTCTAGAGATAATGTTGAGACATTCAAACAGCCATGTATCACTAGCTTTATCGCCATTGGTATTTTCCACGAGCTTTATTGATAATTCATTAAACCAAGTATTTGAAAAGAAGAAAATTCCAATAATTCCACTTGCTGGAGTAGATACTAATTTGTTTGATGAAGCAAAAGAGATCGGCTTGGAAAGAAATATCAAAAAATTAGAAAAAATAGCCACAATCAGTTCAAATGAAATTCCTGTTTTTTCAAAAAAAGAAGTAGAATCTGCCCTTAAAACAAAGAAAAAGATTTCAGTTCAGGTAGGACCTAACAATGTTCATGATATTTTAGATTCGCTAGAGAATCACTGAGAATTTAAACGGCATATTTGGTTTCATATTGTGCTCAAAATAGGAGAATTTATCTATCCATGGGGAAGTGGCCACTATTCCCGAATGATGAGGCTAAATGAAGTATTAGGAGATCACATAAAAGAAGAGTTTGAGGTTCATTTTTCAAGCAAGGGTCATGTTTATGAGAAATTATTAGAAAGATTTCCAGATCAAAAAGAGAAAATTCATGAGATCTTAATGCCAACCCCAATTGATGGAAAATTTGGACCAAGCGTTTCAATGTCATTGATGAATTTGTTATTACCAATTTCGAAAAACCCTTCACTAGTAAGACAGATTGCAAGCTATTTGAGAGAAGAGAGAAAACTCTACAACAAAGAAAAATTTGATCTCGTAATCAATGATGGAGATATGGGTTCAAATATTTTGGCAAAAAATCGAAACATTCCAAGTTTGTTTATAACAAATCAATTTAGACCTAGACTATACAATTCAAGATCATATCTTTATCCATCATTAATCTTTATTGCAAAACAAATTGTTAAAGCATCAAAAATTCTTGTTGCAGATTCACCACCACCATATACTATATGTGAATATAATCTAAATTTCATAAAAGAAGCAGAAGAAAAAGTAACATATGTTGGACATTTCATAAATAATAAACAATTCAAAAAAGAAGATAGATCAGATCTTGAAAAATTAGTTGAAAACAATGAATTTGGTTACTGGATGAGGACTGGAAACAGATCAACTAATAATGGAACTGGTCAGAGATACGAAAAAGTATTCCATCAAGATGAGATGGGAAATGAAAAAAGAATTATTTCGCATGCAAGAAATGATCCAAACATAGATTCTGTAATAGCAAAAGACGGCAAGAAGTATTCAATCTCAGAGGCTTTGGATAAAAAGATAGATTGGATACAAATTGATATTGGTTTTCTTTCAGAACAAGAAAAAGACACAATACTAAATTTATGCAAATATGCAGTTGTCAATGGTTCTCATACAGTAATGGGTGAGATTATAGGTGAAAAATCAAAGCCAATAGTTGGAATTCCAATCTATGATGAGCACACAAATAACATCAGATGGGCAGAAGAGAAGAATCTAGGCGTACTAGCCACAAAAACAGAACAGGTAACCAAAGCAATATCCAAAATTAAAGAGAATTATGAAAAATTTGAAGAAAATTTGAGTGAGTTTTCAAAGAATTTTGTTCCTAATGGGGCAGAAAATTCAGCAAAGATTGCAGCTCAGGTTTTGGAAGAAAAGAGATAATACATTATTTTTGGAATTTTACTCATCTGGCACGCGGGATTTCGATGGGCGAACGGACCGCAAGGGATGATGAAAAAATCCGCGTGTCAGATTAATATCGATCAGTTAAGAATGTGGGAACGCTTTTATGGAAAAAATTAAGCCATCCATCAGTGCCTAACTGCCCAGAATGTACAGCAAGAGAGAAAAAGAAGATTCAAGCAAAATATGAAGCAGATACTCCAGAAGAAGATAGGGGCAGGGACGATTTATACAAATTGTTTGATGAGGTTGAGATTCCAATGAAGATGGACTCTGCTACGAAGCATTTCATTTGTAAAAGATGTGGATTATATGCAACAAGAGAACAAGTATCAGACATTAGATACAAACTAAATCAAAGAGAAAAAACACGTGAAGATAAACAAGATGACTACCTTGAATGGTGGCAAAAAAGTAAAAAAGAAAAACAAGAAAACTAGAGTGAATTTAGTATATGGTAAAAAAGAAAGATGATATTCCAGATTGGGTTTCTGATGAAATTCAAAATGCAAAATTTGAGAAACCAGAAGAGCTAAAAAAAACGGGATATGTTCTTGAATTTTATGACACAGATAACAAAATCGATGTACAGTTATATGATCCTGTAGAAGATGGAAGACATATAATTACAATGGATTTGCCAAAAAAAATTAAAATTAAAGATTTAGAGAAAGGAACTGTTTATGAGTTTATTTTTGATCAACATAAAGCCCCACTTAGCAAAAAAGTTTCTGAATATCTAGAAAAAGAAAAAGAAATTGATATGAATGCAATTTACCAATTTGAATTAAAGTCACTAGAGTTGTTAGATGTAGGCTCCAGTGAGAATACAGATGATGATTCAGAAGAATAAAGCTAGTCCTGTTTTGTAGAATCTAACTGCTTTTTGAAAGATTTTCCTAATATTGGATTGATAAAATAAGGAAAAGTGTTTTTCATCCATACTGCACCACGTACTACAGATGGAACTATGATTTCTAGTCTTGGAGAGTTTGCTGCCTTTAAAATTGTTTTTGCTACAGTTTTTGAACTAAGTGATGTTGGTGAGTATTTTGGCATTTTTTCAAACGAAGGGTGATCAAAAAAATCTGTCCTGACCATAATTGGACTGACAACAGTGATTCCAACTCCAGTGTCTTTTAGTTCGTGTTTAAGACCCTCGGAAAATCCTAACATTGCAAATTTAGATGCACAATATGAAGCGATTCCAGGCAACCCAAAGCTTGCTGCAACAGACGCAACATTTACTATATGACCAGATTTTTTCTTTAACATTAATGGAAGAAAATTTTTGATGCAGTAAATCATGCCAAAGTAATTTGTTTCCATCTGTGATTCTATCTCATCTATAGAAAGATCAGATACGGACCCATAGATAGCAAAACCAGCATTATTTACCAAGATATCAACAGAAGTAAATTTTTCTAAAACTGTTTTTGACATTTCTTGTACTTGATCTTTTTTTGAAACATCACATTGACAAACTAGTATAGATACATGAAATTCTTTTAATTCATTTGCAACTTGTTCAAGTTTGTCTTTTCTTCTTGCGACCAAAACTATGTTAGCACCTAGTTTTGCAAATTCTATTGCTGTTTCTTTGCCAATTCCAGATGATGCACCAGTAATTAGAATCACTTTATTTTTGAAATCCACATATCAAAAAAATCATATGAAGATAAAGTGGTTTCTATGTAGCTTATGGTTTTGATATTTTACTCAAGGCTAATTTCACTAAAAGTAGCCAAGTAATCACAATCGGAACATAATAAGTTGCAATTCTCCAGCCAATAACTGCATCCCAAGCAACAACTCCTTTAGGTATGTCAAAGTCAAATGGATTCAAATTATTAAGATATGCTACAATTCCAAATTCCGCCAAGCCAGAACCTCCTATGGTAATTGGCAAGTTTCCAATTGCATTTGCACCCATTACTGCCATAATAGAATCAAATGCATTTATCACATATTCTGTTCCCATTGCAATAATCATAAATGATATTCCATAGAATGACCAAGAAGCAAGTGACACTAGAAAAGATACTGTAAAGATTTTTTTAGACTCGGGAGTTTTTAGGTTTTCTTTACTCATGGTACATACTTCTTCCATCCAAGTATTTGTTTTATCAATGTATTTTACACCTTTTTCTTTTCCAATTTTTGTAACAAGATTTGCTAGTACTTTTGGAACTTGGAACATATGTATGGAAGATAGAAAGAACATCACCATCCACAAAGATGTTACAACAATGCTAGTAGCTAAAATAATTGCTGCAACTACATATGCTCCATTCATTAGTGCAATTATTCCTGCCATTATAGACAACAAGCCTGCTGCAAACACTTCAGTTACAATATCCACAATTGCAATCCATGTAGCTTTTGAAAGTTCTACTCCTTTTTTCTTCAAATAATAGATTACAATGAATTCTGCTCCAACAAACATCGGAGTTGTAAATTTAATAAATTCACTACCAACTCTAACACCTATCAATTTCCAAAAGGAATCAAAACTACCAAGATATTTTCTTGAAATATATGCAAATTTGACTCCTTGAAGACCTAATTTGATCATCATTGCAAGAACTGCGCCAACAAACGGAAAGAATCCTATTGCTAATACATCTTCTAATTTGATATCAAATTGAATGGCAATAATGAAAATGGGAATTAGGGTAACAGGTATAGCTACAAGTCTCCAATTCATTTGATAGTTTTTTTGAATAATCAAATATGAAAGTTGATGGTAAAGCTAGTTTGAAATATAAGCAAAGAAAAATTAGACAGGATTGAAAACAATTTTTATTTCTGGTACAGTTGGCTCAGGAAAATCATTGCTTGCATCAAAGTTATACGAGTATTACACAAAAAATGGAGCATTTACAGCTGTCTTGAATTTAGATCCGGTGTGGAGAGTCTACCATATACCTGTGATATTGATGTTAGAGACTTTGTTGATTTTGTATCTATAATGCAGCAATATGATCTCGGTCCAAATGGCGCCTTGATAATGGCAAATGATTTGATTGCATCAAAAATCGATGATATCCAAAACGAAGTGAACAGAGTAAATCCTGATTATCAAATTGTTGATACGCCTGGACAGATTGAGTTGTTTGCATATCGTTCTAGTGGACGTTTTCTCGTAGAAAATATTTCATCAGATGAAAAAACAAGCATTTTTCTTTTTGATGGTGCTTTAATTACCACACCAGTAAATTTTGTTTCGATTACACTTCTTGCAACATCAATAAGATTACGTTTGAATTTACCAACAGTCAATAGACCTCTTGCGCAATTAACACAATTTGATCAAAGCATGCAAATTCACTCACAGCAAGATCCAAAGCTGAGAACATCCTCGTTATTTCATGCTAACATACAAGAAACTAGCCAAAAAACCGGGAGCGTTCCAGTCATTTACTGGGATTAGCCTAGAACAGTTTGATTTTTTGTCATCTGAGATAGAAAAGAAATACAAGATCACAGAGAAAAAGAGACTCTCCTCTAAGAAGAGGAGACGAAGAGTCGGAGCTGGACGCAAGTTTGAGCTTCCCATCAAGGACAGGGCAGTTATGCTTCTAGTATACTACAGGATGTACATCACATACGAGCTTGCAGGGTACCTCTTTTGCCTTGACCAGAGCAACGTCTGCAGGAACATCAAATACCTGGAGGCTGCAGTGAGGGGCTCAATACCAATCCCCCAGAAGATGATGCATGCAGGCTCCAAAAAGATAGGGACCATACAGGATCTTGAACGGTACTTTCCAGGGTTTTGCGTGATGATTGACTCATCAGAGCAGCAGATATCAAGGCCAAAGAAGAACAAAAAGAAGAGACAGACGCACTACTCGGGCAAGAAGGGATGCACACAGTCAAGAACCAGTATACGGTAAACCTTGACGGCCAGATAGTCCACAAGCCTCCGCACTCTCCTGGCAGGCCGCATGACTACAAGATGTTTCAGCTCAAACGCCCTACACTGCCAGAAGGGCTGCAGACGTTTGTAGACCTGGGATACGAGGGAATGAGGAATAATTTCCCAGAGTTCAATCCGGTGCTTCCATGCAAGCGCAAAGGAGGCAGAAAACTGACTGCAAGGCAAAAGGAGTTCAACAGGAACCAGTCCAGAATCAGGATTACAGTAGAGCACACAATCTCAAAGATAAAGAAGTTCAGGATAATGCAGGATGTCTTCAGGAACAGGCAGCATCGTTATGACTGTATCAGCGACATCATATGCGGCCTGATCAATTTCAGGATACGGTGGAAAGAGAATTTTGTTGTGATTCCATGACACCGATGAATCAATTTGGTTAAATGACGCGTTTTGTTAATAATTACGCAAGAGGTCTAATGTATTAACAAAAACAGATCTTATTGATGCCAAACTAAAAGACATACTACAGTAGTCAACAAGTCTGAGTACGTTAGAAAGTGCGATTGGCAAAGAAGCAGATGGGGATACCTATACGTTGACTACAAACATTTTACGGGGTTTGAATCTTGGTGGGTTTGCACAAGGATTGATTCCAATTTCAAATGTTACAGGAGAGGGTTTTGAGAATCTTGAGGGTGCTCTTAGCAGAATTCTTAACTTGGGTGAAGAGGTAGAAGACTAGTTGGCATCAAAGATTACCGTAAAGGCACCATCATCTACTGCAAACCTAGGTCCAGGATTTGACGTATTTGGATTAGCAATAGATGCATTTCATGACAAGGTAACACTATCTAAAACAAAAAGTGGAATTATTATAATTACAGATGATAATGTTCCAACAAATCCTGAAAAAAATACTGCAGGATTAGTTGTAAAAAATATGAAAAAAAGATTCAAGATCAAATGTGGTATTGAAATTAAAATCAAGAAAGGAGTTCCTGCAGGATTTGGAATGGGAAGCAGTGCAGCATCAGCATCAGCAGCTGCAGTGGCATTTGATAAACTGTTTGGACTAAAGCTTAATGGAAACTCTCTAGTAGAATTTGCAGGTTCTGGAGAAAAAGCCAGTGCTGGTTCAATTCATTATGATAATGTTGCTGCTTCTGTTTTGGGAGGATTTGTAATTGTAAAGACAAATCCCTTAGATGTAATCAGAGTAGAACCTCCAACAAATCTTAGAATGTGTATTGCTGTTCCAGATATTGACATTCCAAAAAAGAAAACCAAAGTGTCAAGAGGAGTGATTCCAAAGAAAATTAAGTTAACTAATAGTACTTTGAATCTATCAAATGCATCAGCAATTGTTGCGGGATTTATGAGAAAAGATCCAGAGTTGATTGGAAATTCAATTAAAGATGTGATAGTTGAACCCGCAAGACGACATATAATACCAGGATTTTCCAAAGTAAAGCAAAATGCCCTAAAAGCAGGAGCGTTAGGTGTTACAATAAGTGGAGCAGGGCCTTCAGTAATTGCATTTTCAAAAAGTTCAGCTGATTTAAAAAAGATATGTTTAGCTATGTCAAGAGGATTTGCATCTACAAATACAAAATGTCAAACAATAATCTGTAAACCCACTAAAGGTGCAGCAGATAAGAGAAGATAATCTTAGGTGTGATTTTATGAAAAAAGCAGTCATTGTATTTAGCGGAGGAGTTGATTCTGTTTGTGCAGTTTCATTTTTGAGATCAGGGTATGAGTTGTATGGTATTACGTTTTCATATGGACAAAAGGCAAGCAGGGAGATTACAGCAGCAAAATCTTTTGCAAAGAAACTTGGGTTAAAGCAGCATAAAATAATCGATATTGGCTTTATGAAAGAATTGTATGGTAATTCTAATGTTTTAACAAGCACAAAAAGAAAGATTCCTAGTAAATTTGAGTATTCAATTGTAGTTCCAATTAGAAATGCAGTATTTTTATCAGTTGCATCGGCATGGGCTTTTACACTTAATGCCTCACTAGTTGTATATGGTGCTCATACTGGAGACAAACACTATCCTGATTGTAGACCAACTTTTGCAAAAAAACTGGAAGCTGCATTTAATCAAGGGGAGATTGATGGAATCAATTTAGGATTACGAAAAAGTATTGAGATTTGGTCACCTTATCGTAAAGGATTATCAAAGAAGGATTTACTAAAAGCTGGAGTGAAAGTTTTGGGTGATTCTATCTTTAAGACTTGGAGTTGCTATTCAAATAAAAAATATCATTGCGGAGTTTGTGAATCTTGCAATAACAGAAAAATTGCATTTCAGAAAGCAGGTATTATAGATAAAACAAAATATCTTAAATGATTCTAATAGCGATTTCGAAGAATTTTCTTTTTTAGAATAAAACCTCTAATTCCAACATACCAAACTAAGAAGAATATTCCAACAATTCCTGTAATCACATAGTTATGTACTTCTGGGGTAAGCCCTTCAATAGAGTCAGTAATTTTAACTGCCGATAGAAAAGAGATTACAATAAGAATTACACATTCTATTGCATACCATGTCCAATGAGGCCATGATTCCTTTGGAATGTGAATATTATCATGAGTCCCCATTAACTTTTATCAAAACCGTTGATTATTTAATTTTTCAGAATGTCCTAAAAAGATGGATCTGAGGCACGTTTCTTAATGAGTGTCATTATGCTCTCTTTTTCTTCTTTATTTTCATAAATTCCCCTAAACGCTGATGAAGAGAGCATTACATCATTTTTAACACCACGCATTTTCATACAGAGATGTTCTGCATCTGCAAAAACTACAACACCCTTAACGCCTTGAGCATATAGCTCATCAGCAATATTCTTGGTTAGTCGTTCCTGAATTTGCAGTCTCTTTGAAAATTTTTCTACTAGTCTCACGAGTTTTGAGATTCCAAAAACTCTGCCATTTGGTGAGTAAGCAATATGGATTTTTCCAAAAAATGGTAACATGTGGTGTTCACACATCGAATAAAATTGAATATTACGTGCAATAACTACATCAGAATCTTCTGAGAATTGTACAGATAACTCCGAATCAGAATCATATCCAGAAAAGGTTTCTTTGTACATATTTGCAATTCTTTCAGGAGTCTCTCGTAATCCTTCACGAGTGGGATCCTCACCAACTTCAATAATTAATTCTCTAATGAGTTTTTTTACACGTTCTTTGTCCATTTGATATTTTCACAGAATTTTTCTAGTATTTGAACCTAATCCGATTTTTAGGTATGTGCTAATGTTATGGGGCTCCAATAAATTTGTGTAACTGTGGAACTACCTTGACATCAATATAGTAAGGATATACTATATCATACAAATTCAATAAAAGATCCAGTGATGGTTCAGAAACACCATAGGTAGGCTGAATGACAAACCCATCAATATCATCTTTAGAGATGACATCAAAAATTTGATTTGTCAATTCTTCAAATTCGTTTAACTGAGTTTTGGAACTGACTACAATTTTGATGTAAGTTGTTTTCTTTGTCTTTACAGAAGATTCAAGACATTTCATTGCATGAACAATTAATTTTTCATAGTGTTTAGAGTCTACAAAATCAGAGTCTTTTGTTTTAAATTCAATTTTAACAATATCAAAAAATGGTAAAACATGATTGAATCTATCAATATCAAAACATGATGATTCAAGATATGTAGGAATTTTTTTGTCTTGGATATGCTTTGCAAGTAGTGCTACAGCTTCATGTTGGATCAATGGATCACCTCCAGTAAAATTTACTTTGTAAGTTTGGTTTTTGAGATTAGAATCAATTAGTTGATTTGCCTCTTCAATTGTATATTCTGTGCCAGAATCAAGGGGAAGAGATTCTATGGTATCACAATAAAAACAGGTGAAAGGACATCCTGCAAGTCTCACAAATAGAGTCTTTGTTCCGTAAAGAATGCCTTCACCTTCAACTGACGTAAATATCTCAAATAGTCTTACTTTCATGCAATATTCGTAATTTTTTTCATTATTTATTCAATGAGTTTCTACTAATGCAAGACGGGTTCTTTTGAATAGAATAATCCAGAGATAAAGAACACCACTCCTAATATTCCAATAGTACTTCCAATAAGTTCTACTTGGTTTTGAAAATAACCTTCCGTTGGAGCCCATAACCACGCCATTAAAGCACCAACCACAATCATTGGAATTCCTACTCCAACTGTAATTGCTTTAGAGGCCATGCTCAATGCTGTTTAGAAAATATATATGAAGTTTATGATAATTTAACTGGATTTGTTTTGCTTACGCTAATTTCAGTTTATTGACCGAGATCAACTATGAGTTGCTTTGCAGAGATGATCTTATTTTCAGAATCATAGGCTATCACATAGAGCATTGCATCTGAACTATTAGGGATTGGAGTTACATTGCTGAATGTTATACTATCACCAGTTGTAAATTTTTCAGTATTTGGATTACAGCTGACACAGCCTGTTTTGTAATTTGTTGCTTTATCATCATGGTTCCAAGTAATTTTAACAGTTGCAGAATTACCATCATAATTCAATACAGACATCTCAATATTATCAAGTGATTCAGCAAATGCAGGATTACCTAAAGACATACTAGCCACCAAAATTAACAAGCCTAATGATGCAATAACTTTCAATTCTCTTCCTCCAAATCGTTTCTCAGTTTAACCATATTTAGTAGGTCTTTTTTATAAATTTCAACTATGCCTAATCTTTCTAGTCGTTTTACAGCTCTCCACATAGTAGTTCTAGGTTGAAGGAATTTCTTTCGTAGATCACTCTCAAAAACTTGACCTCCATTTTCAGAGATGAATTTTACAATTTCTTTGTCATCTTCGCGCATTTTAGGTCTAAGATTGAAAATTGTATGAGTGTCTAAAGATTTAGGTTCTGATTGTTTTTCAGATAATTCTACAACATGTACTTGTGAAGATTTTAATTGTTTTTTCTTGATAAGAATTGCAGCTACAATACTTGCAGTAATTATTGGTCCAATAATTAATCCCACAGTCATAAAATCAAGTGTGTATTCAAGTTGATTTGTAGTAGTTGGTTCTGGAATGACTCCAAAAATGTAATCTATTTGAGCAGGTCCGCTAAAAAGTTCTAGTTTAATTTGTTCATCAATTTGTTCCATATTATTTGGTAAAACACTCATTCTAACAATTACAGAGTTTTCTGGCATTAACAATGAGTAATTTGATGGGGAATCAAATGAAAAAGTCCAAACTCGTCCTTCTTTTGAAATTAAATCATGAATGTCATAATCTACAGTGATACTTGATGAACCAAGAGTGTTAATTATTGCTTTATCACCAATAATATCTTCAGATAAAGAACCACTTTCCCCAATAGCAATAAAATTGTCAATTGATGGACCAAAGAGACTTAGTTCAAAATTAGAAGAGTCTACATCTATGTAAGATGAAATGTGTGTAGAACCATCAGACTGAATGATTAGATCCAGAGTTCGAGTAGAGCTGAATGAGGTCTGCATAGGCATCGTTAGTGCAACAACAATTAAGCCAGCAAGTATCAAAGGCGCCTTAACCATTGTTTCAAGGATACCATCAGTCCTTACAAAAAGCATTCCATCTTCTCGAAGATACTCTTTCCTATGAATTGGTACGATTTTGGGTTTCATTGGCTTAATACCTTAGATTCATGCTTTCTACGAGTCCCTGAAATTTCTTAAACTCCTGGAAAAATTGAAGTCCTTTTTCAGTAATCTGAAAGACTCTATTCCTGTCAGTTTTGACGGATTCGACTAAGCCTGCTTCTACTAGTTTCTCACATTTGTCAAGTACCGCATAGTGAGATAGGTTGGCTTTTCGAGAGATTGCAGATACAATGATTCCATCACGACCGCCATCGGCGGTAACGTCTAAGATATCACCCATTATGCCCATTTCGGACCTGTATTGTTGTTTTGACATGTTATAGTATACAACTACTTGTTTATGAGGAACATTTTAAAACGTTAAAGCGGAACACAAAGCGGAACAGAGATTTCAGTTAAAAAAATGCTAAATTTTTCAGGAAATTGATGCGGGAGGAGAACTGAGCATAAATTCAGAAAAACTAATTGAGACTTGGGCATAATGATCTACAAAAATAAATTCAAGTGATTCTAACAGCAAAGCATTCTCTTTACAATTCTTGGATTCTCATTACCTGCAACACAGTTGTAGTACACTGCAAGCTGGTACACCAAGATGCTGTGTTTCCTAACATGACTAGTTGATCCAACTAATTCTACCAATCAAGGTTTGGATCAGAACATTTTGTACAATTTCATGAATAGAAACTGGAAAAAATACAACAAGTCACTAGTAAGACGTGGAGAAATCATGCTCTCCTTTGATGCCATGGAACAGTGGGGTACAGAACTCAAAGAGATGAATCGCAGAAAAGAAGGACACCAGTACATCTATCCTGAGAGTTTCATGGAAGCACTAGGGTATTGCCATGCGTATCTGCATCTCCCCTACAGACAAACAGAGGGACTGATAAAATCACACCTGAAAGAAAAATCAAAAACACCGACATATTCTGCCATTTGGAAAAGAGTAAACAGGCTTGACATCAAGTGCAACCCAAAACTGGGAAAAGACATCATCATTGCAATTGATTCCACTGGAGTCAAGGTTGCAGACAGAGGAGAATGGATGAGGCAGAAATGGCAGAAGAGAAGAGGTTTTCTGAAGATTCATGTGGCTGTCGATGTAAAATCAAAGCAGATTACGGGTCTGGAGGTTACAGATGACAAGTCACATGATTCAAAATCTTTTGTATCACTAGTTGAGCAATCAAAAGAATTTGGAAATGTGATTACAGTATTAGCTGACGGTGCATACGACACCAAAGATGACTTCTCATATTTGTACCATGAAGGAATAATTCCAGGAATCAAGACAAGAAAGAATTCATCTGTAAACACTAAATGCCATCCAAGAAGAAAAACTGTTCTGGCTCAAATTTTCAACTACGAATTGTGGAGGAATAGCGTAAGCATGGGGACAGATGGATTGTAGAATCCGTATTTTCAGCGTTTAAGAGGATGTTTGGAGAGCATATAACGTCACATAAAAGAGAAAACATGATTCATGAGTTGAAAATGAAAGTTTGTCTGTATAATACAGTGATTGCAATGCAATAGAAAAATCAAATGAATTCAAATAATTAGAGAATGTTAATGATTAGTTGGGGTTAGGAAACAAAGCATCAGATTTATTTTTGCGTGATAAAAATGATTTTCCATTATGGGCAAAGACAGTGTTTGATGAAGATAGAACTGCATCGTTTGGTACAAAAATTATTTGGTTATCTAGAATAATGAAACATCACATAGATTTTAAAAATGAGATTGGTGATGTTACAAGAATAAAAATACAACAAAAGCTTAATGAGATCAGAGAAATTCGAAATGATTTTGCACATAACTTTGCACACAACAAAAAGATTGAATCTGAAAATGTTAGAAATAGACTCATAAAACTTTATGACTTTGAAGAAGGAATTACTACGCCAAAGATGTTTAAAATAGATGATATAATGAATCTGATTAATGACCCATGGATATTGGAGCATCTTAAAAAATTAGAAATATTAACTAGAAAGATAAGAGAAAAATAATATTTCTTGTAATATAGTTTCCAATTAAATTAGAAATTTATTTTTATAATGGAATTTAGAACTTGTTTCAGTGAATAAAAAAATTGTATTAATTTCCATAGTTGTGATAATTGGAATTTTTGTAGTAATTTTTTCAATAGAGCCATCTGAGAAAAATGATAATGTTGTATTTCATGCAACTCTTGCAGATCCTAATTTGTACACTAATGGAGCCTATACTGATACATTTACTATCAATAAGGGCGAGTATTCTTTTAGATTTGTCCCAAATGGAAGTAGTCCAGAGATCTTATCAATAACATTAAATGGAGAAAAATTTGATTTTTCTGAAGATTTTAGGCTTAAAAGTACCTCACACCAAACTGGGGCCTCTGAATATTTTACATGGGAATATGTTGGGCAAAAAATCATTTTGATTTCTGAGATGCAAGAGATTTCCATAATTATCAATCCAAATGGAAATGTAATGGGTTCGGTATCTGTGGATATTTTAGAAAATTAAAAGGCGTATACCCCTTTACTGCAGAACTCTGAGAGATTTCCTCTCGTTGTCAGAACATTATATCGTCTGATTGCCTTTTTGGTTCTGCGGGGCTACGCAGTTTTAGTCGATAGGTATTGTACCCTTCGGCATTAATTGATATAGTAACTTTAACTATTTAACATTTCAATTAATAAATTATAAAATTTTATGATATTTTATAAAATATTTTATGCCTGTTTAGAGGTATGATTGAGCTATAAATTACGAATTTTTGTCTAAAAAACATTGAGATTATCTGGAAAAGTTGCATTAGTAACAGGTGGAAGTCGTGGAATAGGATTTGCTACAGCAAAAATTTTGTCAGAAAATGGAGCAACAGTAATGATAACAGCAAAGAACCAAGATAGATGAGACTTGGGCATAATGATTTCCAATTTTTAATCAATTTCTTAAATTATTGCAATCAAAAAAGCTAAGGATCTCAGTATGTTTTGTTCATTGGAATGCCAAAACAAACAAGAATCCCTAGTAACATAAGATGTCAGTCATTTCTTATTGGTGTTTTGTATTTGATCAGAGCATCTCTTTTCCGGAAATTATTTCATCCTTTAACTAAAAGAGCATTATGGCCATACTATCGTATGCGTGGGTATCATGGCATACCTATGGTCAAACTAGATGAAAAGAAGATCAACTGGCTCATAAAATGGAAACAACAAGGTCACAAGAATGCAGACATTGCAAACGGACTAAAGATAACACCCAGAAGAGTGCAACAAATCTATTCACAATATCGCACAACTAGAAAAATTCCAATTCTCAAAACACCAGGACGTCCAAGAAAGCCAATCACCGCACAAGAGATAGAACTAGTAAAACAAACCCAGAAAAAATATCATGCAAATGCATTGTATCTTGAAAAGTTCATACTCAAACTGCACAATACCAAGATAAACCATAACCGTATCCACAAGATTATGCTAGATGAAGGACTGTCAGTGGAGCAACCAAGAAAGAAGATGAGAAGAAAGTGGATAAGATATGAGCGAGAATACTCAAACTCGTTGTGGCATACTGACTGGCATGAGATACATGACCTACGATGGGAAGGAAAGCAACTAATCACCTTTGAGGATGATGCCTCACGACTTGTTGCAGGATGTGGAGTGTTTGATAATGCAACATCAGTTAATGCCAAAACTGTTCTTGCAGATGCGATAAAACAGTATGGAAGGCCAGCATCCGTAATTACTGACAATGGCAAGCAATTCACATCAAATGTGGAACCACTTGACTGCAACAAGCCTGTAGAGTTTGAAGAGTATCTGATGAAAAACCATATCAATCACATTCACAGTAGACCATATCATCCTCAGACAAACGGCAAGATAGAAAAGTTCTGGGATATCTTTGAGTGCAAAATTATTCATTTCAAATCAATTGACGAGTTTATCCACTGGTATAATCACATAAGACCACATGGTGCACTGGATTTGGATGAGATGGAGACACCAGCTGATGCGTATTACACTAAGAAGGTGACAAACGAAATACTCATAGACCCAGAAGTATTATGGAGGAACCACTCATGAAGATAACACGAAATAATTTTTGGAAAGAACATATTTGATCAGAGCATTGTCTCTGTATGAGGATGTAATTAGGCGTGGAAGACCGTATGTCTATCCAACCATTCTGATGGTACAACTATACATCATAAAATCATGGATGAGAATTCCAAGTAACAATACACTGCACTATTTCTTGTTCATCAAATGTAATAATGATAAATTGCTCAAGGTTTGCAGGATACAACAAATTCCAGACAGAAGAACAATTGACAGAAGATTCCAAGTGTTGCCAATTCGCGGTATGATTAGTACCATGGGGAACCTGTTTGTCTCAGAAGGGTTGGTAGATGACATATCTGCATCAGTTGATAGCACAATGCTAAAAGCTGCAGGCCCAGTATGGCACAAATCGGACATCAGACAAAATCGTCTTCCAATTGCAGGAATTGACACTGATGCCAAGTGGGGTTATTCCAAATCACGGGGCTGGACATTTGGATACAAACTGCACATGAGTTGTTCCACTGGCAAACTGATAGTTCCACTGTCTGCCTGTATCAGCACTGCAAATGCTCATGACGGCAAACCGTATGATACATTAATTGATTCACTTGCAGGGCTGTTCCAAAACATATTGGCAGATCCTGCGTATGACGACGGTTCATTGTATCACTCCAGTAATGAGAAAAATCTGAGACTAATCTGTCCACTCAGAGTATATCATTCTACACCACCAGACAGAATAAAGCTGGCAGAGTTTTATGATTCCAAAGAAGGTCAAGAGCTGTACTCTCAGAGAAAAGTGTCCATCGAGCCGTTATTTGAGATTGTCAAAGACATATTCAACATAAGGACATTGCCAGTAAAAGGATTTGTCAATGTAAAGTCATTTGCTCTGATTTGTGTCTTGGTGTATCAGCTTGCAGTGTACTACAACTGTGTTGTAGGCAATGGGAATCCAAGAATTGTAAAGAGAATGCTTTGCTGTTAGAATCACTTGAATTTATTTTTGTAGATCATTATGCCCAAGTCTCAGATATGTCAAAGCCATTTTTGAAAACTCAGAAAGATAAAGAATTCATGGATAGTGAACATCCGATAGGTAGAATTGGTCAACCTAAAGAAGTAGCGAAAGCAGTAATGTATTTTGTATCAGATGACGCGTCTTGGATCACTGGCGCAATACTTGCAGTAGATGGAGGAGAATCAATAAAATGAATTCACATGAATTTAATACAACTTGGGAATACAGAATATAATGAAGGATAGAAAGTCAAAAGCTAAGTTGATCATACTTTTAGGAGTTATTTGGGTAATCATTACATTACCACTACCATGGTTAGTAAACAACCCACAGGTTTCTGAATCACAGTTTAACACCATACTTGCTATCATAGGAGTTATGTCAATTCCATTTATTGTTCTAGGGGTTGTTTGGACATTAAAGCCAGAACTTACAACTTAGGAAATTTCAATTGAAAGACATTCCCATACATGATAAGATCCCTGAATTAGATATTGCTATCAGGGCTGCAAGAGAGGCAGGGAATGCAATTTTAGAGATTTATCAGGGAGATTTTAAAGTATCAAAAAAAAATGATGATTCGCCAGTTACAGAAGCAGATCTTAAGAGTAACAAAATCATTAAAGAAATTCTCTCACAAACAGAACATGCAATATTATCTGAAGAAGACAAAGACGATCAAGGTAGATTGTCAAAGGATACAATTTGGATTATAGATCCACTTGATGGGACTTCTGATTTTATTGATAAGACAGGTGAATTTACAGTTATGATTGCGCTAATTAAAAATAAAAAACCAATTCTTGGAGTAATAGGTTGGCCTACAGAAAAAACATTCTTTGTTGCACAAAAAGGAAGTGGGGCATTTAGATATTCAAATGATGAGTGGAAAAAAATATCTGTAACTACATCAGCAGAACTTTCAAAGTGTAGAGCAATTGGATCAAGACATCATCTATCAGATAAAGAAAAATTATTTATCAAAAAATTAGGTATTGAAGATTTTACAAGTATAGGTAGCTCATTAAAGGTTGGAAAGATCAGTTCAGGAGAAGCTGAAGCATATATCACAACCACAAACAAAATGAAGGAATGGGATTCAGCTGCTTCTTATTGTATTATTTCAGAAGCAGGAGGGAAAATGACAGATATGTTAGGCAATGATATCACATACAATAACAAAGAAGTTTTTCACCAAAATGGAATTCTGGTGACAAATGGGTTAATTCATGATAAAATAGTTGAAGAATTTAAAAAATTAGAGTAGGTTTCTTCCGTTAAGAAAGTCCTTTACTTTGTTTACACTTTCTGAAAGTGGTTCATGTTCCGTATCAATTACTAAATCTGCATTTTCTGGAGCTTCATAAGGATCATCAATTCCTGTAAATCCTTTAATTTCTCCTTTTCTTGCCTTGGCATACATGCCTTTGACATCTCTTTCTTCACATTTTTCAATTGAACACTTCACAAAACATTCTGCAAACTGTTCACCTACATCAATAATCTTTCTAGCATTTTCTCTATTCTTAATATATGGTGATACTAGAGATACTACACTTGGGACACCATGGTTTAGCAAAAGCTTAGCCAAATGAGCAACTTTTTTGTTGTGCTCATCACGTCCTTCTTTTGAAAAGTCTTTTGGTGAGAACCATTCTCTTAGTTCATCACCATCAAGCATTGCCAAATTTGGGATTTCTTTTTGCAAATCTTTTACAATGGTGGTCTTACCTGAACAAGGAAGACCAGTCATCCAAAGAACAAAAGGTTTCATAAATCAAAACTCCTTAATAGCCCATAAAGAGCTTACGTTAATTTTGAAACCAAGGTTGATTTTCTAGATATTCAATCTCTTTAATCATGTCTTCCATTTTTTTTGAAATTGTCATAACTGATTTGAATTGCTCATACATGTCATATTCTTCTTCTTTTGAGAGTACCTCTGATTCGGCTTTATCAAAAAAGTTTTCTTCTTTGGTCATATGATCCATAAGATATATCGAATATGTTTTTAGAAATCTGGCAACAGATTCTCTTGCATCTTCTCCCTCTTTCCATCTTTTGAGATGTTTTTTGATTTGTATTGAAATCCTTCTAGAAAACTCATGTTCTATTAACAAAGCTCTTATTTCTTGTTTAAGATGATCATAGCTAGCAACACAAGGAAAATAGGAATCTTCCTCTCTTGAATAATGAATAGAATCTAAGAATTCCTCTATAACTAATGTAATTTTATCTATATCACATAAAGGAATATTTTTCCCTGTATAAAGTTCTGTATAACACTTTATGATTACCTTCTCCAAGCGTTTAATCTGCTTGTGATCCTTACGTAATGCTTCTGTTGCACTCAAGTAAGAAGAGTATTGTTAAGGTTATTTAATGTGTATCTAAAAATCAATTATGGAGCTTAAAATTATCAAACAAATCCAGTTTAACTTTTATCCACATATGTTTACATTCAGTCATTAATGAATCCCATAATTTTGTCTATTTTGAATTTGATTAGAGGACAAGTTGACGAGGTGCCTCCATTATCTGATTTTGATTCAAGTTCGATTTTGGACAAAATTGCTGAGATACAAAGTTCTATAGCGACATTATCTTTTCAGGATGGACCAATTGCTTCGGCTCATGTTATATTACTTGCAGCAGGGGTAGTAATTTTTCTTGGAGTTGCAGGAGAAGCATTCTTCAAAAAAACAGGAATCCCAGATGTAGCGTTTTTGATGATTTTTGGAATAATAATAGGACCTGTCTTTGGAATTATTCAACCAGAAGCTGTTATTGAAGTAGTGCCATATTTTGCAGCACTTGCATTGATAATTATCATGTTTGATGGTGGGTTAAACCTAGACATTAAACATATTGTAAAAACTGCACACTTTTCTGTAACACTTGCTGTTCTTGGTTTTATTTTATCAGTTGTAATCATTACACTTGCTGCTCATTATGCGTTGGGATGGTTATGGTTAGAGAGTGTTTTATTAGCTTCAATTGTAGGTGGAAGTAGCTCAGCAATTGTTTTTGGCCTTGTTAGAAATATCAAAATTTCAGAAGAAGTTAAATCAATGCTAAGTTTTGAATCTGCACTAACTGATATTTTAGCCATGATTGTTGCATTCATATTATTTGAAGCAGTGCTTATAGGACATTTTGATCTGCAAACATTGCAAGAAACCCTTGGAAGAGCAGTTGTTGTAGGTTTGGTTCTTGGGTTTGGGGTAGGAATTCCATGGATGTATGTTTCAACAAAGCTTGGAAATGCTCAACACGCATACATGCTTACATTAGGAATCTTGTTTGTTTTGTTCTTCTTGGCAAACTCATTTGGAGAATCTGGAGCTTTGACAGCACTAGTATTTGGTTTAATGCTTGGGAACAAACGCCACCTTTCACGAATACTAAAATTTAAGCTGCCAAAGATTGAGGCGGATGATCCAACACATAATCAACTAACATTTTTGGTAAGATCATTCTTCTTTGTGTTTGTTGGATTGATGGCAAGTTTTGGACAAATAGAATATGTTGTATTTGGAATTTTAATTACAATTGCTGTTTTTGGTGGAAGAATATTTGTTGGCAAGATAACACTAACAAAAAGATTTTCCAAATTGGATAGAGCAGTAACAAACTCAATGATTCCTAGAGGATTAGCTGCAGCTGTGCTTGCTACATATCCTGTAACTCTGGGTTTGTCAAATGGAGCAGCATACCCACAAATCATCTTCTTTATCATTTTATCATCAGTAATTATTACAACAATTGGATTAGGAAAATCAAAGAAGATTCCTCCACCTGAATCAGTTGAAGGTGGATTTGTCAAAAAACCACCTGAGAATTCACAAAGAGAATAGATGAACAATTTATCAGTTCTACGCGTGCCTTATATGCAAAATTTCTTTATTGACTTCATGGTAGAAATTCCATCAATTTCAAAAAAAGAAAATTCGTCTTTTGAAGAAAAATTATCTTGGAGAGACATTCAGGGATTAAGTTTGACATTAGAAGAACCTAGCTTTGAATTAAATGAAAAATTTTCCACTTACGCACAAGCGTAAGTTAGATTATTTTTTTAAATTATAGATCAAGTGTTTCTTTGAGACCCTTGTATCTATTTCTGATAGTTACTTCAGTAACATTTGCAGCTTCGGCAATATCACGTTGAGTTTTATCTTCGCCATTTCTGACACAGGATAGGTATAATGCTGCAGCTGCTAGCCCCATTGGATCTTTTCCTGCAGAAACTTCATTTTCTTGTGCTTGTTTTAGTACTTTTACTGCATATCTTTTAGTTTTTTCAGCAATTCCAATTCTGCTTGCAATTCTTGCAATACATTGAACTGAATCAGTTACTGGCATCTTCAAATCAAGCTCTTTAACTAGTAATCTATAACATCTTGCAATATCTTTTCTTTTAATGTTACCAGCTTGTTCTACATCTTTTAGATTTCTTGGAGTTGCAGTATCACGACA
Organism: Candidatus Nitrosopumilus sp.; assembly: GCA_965247045.1. Classification (GTDB taxonomy): domain Archaea; phylum Thermoproteota; class Nitrososphaeria; order Nitrososphaerales; family Nitrosopumilaceae; genus Nitrosopumilus. The sequence continues at coordinate 97,860 of CBDFGF010000004.1, read as the reverse complement.
AGCAGCATAAAGTGCTGCTGCCATCAAAGCTGAAATGGAACGACCTCTAACAAGACCTTTTTCAAGTGCTTTTCTGTAAAGGTAAGCTGCTTTTTCAATAACTGCATCAGAAATAGCTAGTTTGTCTTTTAGTCTATTTAATTCACTAAATGCTTGTCTAAAGTTTCTATCTACTGGTTCATGAACTTGGCTTCTGCTATCCCAAGTTCTAAGTCTTTCAATTGTACTTTTCATAGATGCTGTGAGTGGTCTACCGGAAGCATCTTTGTTTACAGGATTAATGATTGTTGCAAGACCCATATCGTGCATTGTCAATGATGTTGGTGCACCAGCTCTTGCTCTATCACCATGTTCGTCTTGAGAAAAGGATCTCCATTCTGGTCCAGATTCTTGCAATTTTTCGGTAATTACAAATCCACATTTGGAGCAAAACATCTCTCCGGATTCATTATCAGTAACTAATTGTCCCTGTGCACATCTTGGACACATTTCATCTGTTTTACTTACCATTCACGAGTCTAGGTTCCTCATTGTTTGGTATTTATTAATCAACAACTTTTTCTTCAATTTTGAGCCAGATTTGAGCCAAATAACAACAAAATAGTCATTATAGAATAATTCAAGATAAGAAGCATAAATCAACTGTTAGATTAACGGTTAACGTTAAAACTAAGATTCTAGTTTTTCTTTGATTGTTTGAACATATTTTTTGTTGTATTCATTGAATAGTTTAATTTTGTTTTGAGACAAAGCCATAGCACCAGGTCTGCTATTCACATATTTTTCGGTGATTTTTTGTTGTTCTAAGAGCTTCACAAGATTCTCTTTTGGTTGGGATTCTAGTTCTGCAAGTAAAATTTCAAGTTCTTTTTCAAGAATATCTTTGGTGTCAGGAATTGCAGGGGGTTCAGCACCAATGATTTCTTTGGTTGTAATTTTACCAAATACTTTCTTGTCTAATTCAAGCAACAATGGAAATTAGAATTCGTGTTATAAATTCAATTTTATTTGAAGAGTTTACAAAAGTAACTTAATCATGCCTAATAAGTAAATGCCTACTTATAAGAAATTAACACTAGTAAAATTATGGCAATTCCAGATGACGTTGAAGAAGTTGTTGAAAAGCACATCAAATTAATGATTTCTCAGACTGAGACATACCTACCTTTTATCAAAGTTGTATTTCCTTATTCAAAAAATGTAGCTGATGGTGTTTACAATCTAATTATTGGTAGTGCACTATCTGTATTTGTTAATCAATTTGCAATTAGGATGAAAAATCCAACTGTGGAAGATTTTACAGATTTTGGAAAGATTGCTATTAAATATAGAGATCAGATTGACCAGTTTTTCAAATAGTTAAGCCAATTCACCTAGAAAATGAACAGTATCATCAGTTACAACAACTGTTCTGTCTTTTGGAACGCGGTATAGTTTTTTTGAACCATTAGAAGATTGAACAATAAGTTTTGAAAATGGATCTTTGAGTGATTTGTAAAGAACCCCCTTATCACCTACTGATTGAGACCAATGAGTTCCTTGTACAAGGGAAATTGTTTGAAACTTTACAACTTGGTATGAATAAACCATTTCTAATTAATTATTAATAATTGACTCATTAAGGATTTTCCTCCAATTAGCGCTACAATGGATAATCAATGTATGCATAAATTTCATTCTAATTCGGAGAGATAGGTTTATGATTTTTATAGGCTCAATATTGTTTCGAAACTAAATGAATCTTAAACTGAGATGTGAAGGCTGGTTTTGAATGTGAATTTACTTTAGACGAAGAAAAAACTATAGGATTAATCAAAATATTAAGAGACCATTTTGAAGAGGAATATGGAATTGATTATACAGTAGAAGCAGTTACCCAAATGATTACAAATCGTGGACGTTCTTTAGAATCAATTTAGTTTTCAAGAAAATTATTTTTCATTTTTAACATTTATTACAATGTGGATTGCATAACAAACAAGAATTTTGTTTTTTGAAAAAATTGAGGAATTTTTTGTTTACAAAGTTTTGTTTTGATTACAAAATTGCCTAAAACAAATTATTTTTATTTTAGAAATACAAATAATAGTTAGTAGTGGTAGTAAATTATTCTAGTGATTATGATGTCAAGTGTCAATTAGATACTTGCAAAACCTACCCCGTAATAACAGATTCTGAAAGAGGAGAAATTGTTTGTGGGGGATGCGGTCTTATTCTAGTGCAAAATATAGCTGACACATCAAACGAAAGCAATGGTTACACTCTGGAAGGTTTTATGAAGCTAACAAGAATAGGTCCTGCTACATCACTAACAATGCATGATAGGGGACTATCAACTGTGATTGGCACCAATAAAGATTTTTCTGGAAATGCATTACCTAGTAAAACAAAATATGAATTCAATAGATTACGAACGTGGGATCAGAGAAGTAAGTCAAGAAAGACTGCTACCTTTAGCAAGGCATTTACTTTGCTTCATGGAATGAAAACAAAGTTAGGAATTCCAGATAATGTTGTAGAGAATGCTGCATACATTTACAGAAAAACAGTTAATGCAAAACTAACTAGAGGCAGAACAATGGCATCATTAGTCTCAGCTTCTTTGTACGCAGCATGTAGAGAAAACAACATTCCAAGAACGTTAGATGACATTGCAAATGCTGGAAATGTTGAAAGAAGAATACTTTCTCGAGATTTGAGAACTATAATCAGAAAGCTTGGACTAAATCTTAATCAGTACGATACTACTTCGTTTATCTCAAAAATTTCAAACAACATGAATCTGAAAGAAAAGATCAAACGAGACGCATTTGAGATACTAAAGCGCTGTGAAAAAGAGCAGATTACAGCTGGAAAACACCCTGTAGCGCAAGCTGCTGCTTCATTGTATATTTCATGTATAATAAATAGTGAGAAAATCAGTCAAAAGAAATTTTCAGTAGAATCCGGAGTTAGTGATGTTACAATCAGAAACAGGGCTCTCTTAATTAAGAAAACATTAAAGCTGGATTAATCTAATCAAAAAAAATCCTACAAGTTGATTGTAGGAGAAAATATTCTTTCAAATAATATACCTTTAAATTTATTTACCAAATCCATTATCACTCGAACTTGTTCCATTGTTATTTCTCTGAGACTTTGAATGATATCATTAAGTTTTGAAATTTCAGTTTGTAATCCTAACTTTTCATTTTTTAGAGTTGATATCTGTCCTTTAAGGTTGATATTTTGTTGTTTTAACTTGTCATTTTCTTCAGTTAATCGTTGTATTTTTTCTGAATCAGTATCTCCTGGGAATGGTTCAGGTACAGGATCAGGATCAGGTGGATGAATTGGTTCTGGCTCTGGAGTAGGTACTGGAATTTCTGGTGGTTTTGGCTCTTGCTCAGTTTCAAATGCAAATGCAAATTGTAAAGAACTAACTGAAATAAGTATAACAGTTAAACTAAAAATAAAACTAGTTTCCATTTTTTAACTTCACAGAGATGTTACAACAATATTGTATATGAATATGATTATTAATTTCTAAGAATTAAAAAGAAAGCTATTTGAAGAAATCAAACTCTTGATCTCTTTTTTGTTTTGGAAGATCATCCATAACAGCTTGAACAACTTCATTGTGATTATATGTTAGATGTCTAAGAAATTTTGATGATTCATCTGCTCTTGTTTTTGCATCAGCAAATAACATCTCAGGGCTACTCAGTTCAGCCATCATCGTATTACACTCTTGGCATGGTTGAAAGTCAAGATAGAGTTTCATTATTTTGTGTCATTTTCCTTAGTATTTAGACTATTTTATGCATTGAGTGAGCGGAGCCTCCTTTTTTCTAGGCTTTACTTTGTATACTGCATCAATCAAATCTTGTTGGGTAATCTTGATGTCTTTAATGTTTTGAGACTTGCCACTAACATATCTCTTCAGAGCTGTTATTGCTGCTCTGTTTGTAATTGCAGCAATATCTGCACCACTAAAACTATCTGTTAACTCTACAAGTTTTGTAATGCTAACATCACTTGCAAGTGGTTTCTTTTTTGTATGAATCTCAAGGATGTGTTGTCTTCCTTTGGCATCAGGATTAGGAACTTCAATGATTCTATCAAATCTGCCTGGTCTTAGTATTGCCTCATCTACAATATCTAATCTGTTAGTTGCACCAATTATCAAGACGTTATGAAGTTCTTCAAGTCCATCAATCTCAGTTAGAATTTGAGAGATTACATTTTCTGTAACATGTGATCCTGAACCTCCAATACCTCTTCGTGGAACAAGTGCATCAACCTCATCTAAGAAGATGATACATGGTGCTGCCTGTCGTGCTTTTCTGAAGATTTGTCGGACTCCTTTTTCAGACTCACCAACCCACTTTGAGAGTAGTTCTGGGCCCTTTATGCTGATAAAGTTAGACTCGGTCATTTTTGCTAGTGCTTTTGCAATCAAAGTTTTACCAGTTCCAGGTGGGCCATAAAGTAGTATTCCCTTTGGAGTTTCTACATTAACATAATCAAAGGCTTCTTTGTGTTTTATAGGCCATTCAACTGCCTCGCGAAGTTCTTCTTTTAATTGTTCCAGACCCCCAACATCATCCCAACTAACATTTGGAATTTGGACTTGGACTTCTCTGAGTGCACTTGGTCTAACTTCTTTTAATGCATCTCTAAAATCTTCACTAGTAATCTGGATCTTTTGAAGAATTTCTGATGAAACTTTTTCTTCATCAAGATCAATTTCAGGAAGAATTCTACGAAGAGATCTCATAGCAGCTTCTTTGGATAATACTTCCAAATCAGCTCCCACAAATCCATGTGTAATCTTTGAAATTTGTTTAAGATCTACTTTTTCATTAATTGGCATACCACGTGTATGAATTGAGAGAATATCGAATCTCCCCTCATCATCAGGAATTCCAATTTCAATTTCTCTATCAAATCTGCCTGGTCTTCTAAGTGCTGGATCAATAGAGTCTGGTCTGTTAGTAGCTGCAATCACTACAACTTTTCCTCTAGACTTCATGCCATCCATCAATGTCAAGAGTTGAGAAACTATTCTCTTCTCAACGTCACCAGATACCTCATCTCTCTTTGGAGCTATAGAATCAATCTCATCAATGAAAATTATACTAGGTGAGTTTTCTTCAGCTTGTGTGAAGATTTCTCTAATTCTCTCTTCGCTTTCTCCATAGTACTTACCCATAATTTCAGGTCCACTTAGTGAAATAAAGTGAGCATTAGTTTCTCCTGCAACTGCTTTTGCAAGTAGAGTTTTTCCTGTACCTGGTGGTCCGTATAGTAAGACGCCTTTTGGTGCCTCTACGCCTATTTTTTCAAACAACTCTGGATGCCTCATGGGCAATTCAACCATCTCACGGATCTTCTGAACTTCGTTTTTCAGGCCCCCAAGTTCATCATATGTTATTCTTGGGACAGATGCCTCAACTGCTTTTGTCATTGCTCCAAGTTTGAAGATTGTATTCTCAGTAACAATGACTGGTTTCGATGGCTTTGTACTAGTTACAACAAACTGAACTCTACTTCCCATCTGTGTATTCAGAGATAATGAATCTCCTGTTGTAAAGACATGATTAAGGTAGTTGTAGATCATGTATTCTTGCAATCCTTCCGCCGCAATCTTTTCAGTTGGAGATAATACAATGTGTTCTGCGTTTACAGTTTCAACGGATTTTAATGAAATTTTGTCGCCAATTCCAGCCCCAATATTTTGTCTTGTAATTCCATCTATTTTGATAACGCTTGCTCCATATTCTTCAGGGGGGCCTGGCCAAAGTTTTACATATGTTTTTTTGTTGTATGTTAATTCTAAAATTTGACCAGTATTCCATTTTTGTTCCTCAATAATTTTAGGATCAACAATTGCCCTACCTCTTCCAACATGTTGTTGTGGAATTTCATCTACTTTTAAAATAATTTCACTCATTTTATCACCTCAAAAATTAAAGGGGGATTATTCAACCTCCACCGTTTTGCCTTTAGGTTTTTCTTTAACTAACTTAAAGACTAGTTCTAAAATTCCATTTTTGTAGGAAGCCTTTACAGAGTTCTCATCAACTTTGTGTTTTAGTGAAACTTTTACATGATACTTTTTTTCGTCATGTTCTGCAGAAAGATCTACAATCTTGTCTTCAACAACAATTTTGACATCAGTCTTTTCAACTCCTGGCATCTCAGCTATAAGTTTTACAATCTTTTGTTTTTCATCGACAATTGTGTCGACAACTGGTTCTCTTGTATCAAAAGTTGGAGGTTGGCCTGGTTTGATATTTCCATATTCCTTTACAACAGGTTTTCCGTCAGAACCAACAGTTATTGTATAACCGTAACAACACGGACTAGAACTATTTCCTCTGGATTCCTCAAAGATGTCATCTATGTTAAAAAAAGAGTTTGACATTCTTCTGAAGATTTTATCAAATTCGCTATCAAAGAATATTGTCATATTTATGTACTATATGTAATATATATGACATTATATAAAGATTGTTGAGATTTCTTTGATTTCTTACATAATCCTATTATAACTGACATATTATAATAATCTTAATGAGGGTTTCAAACATGTCTGTGCCTGAGGTTGTAAGGGAAATTATTACCAGAAATCGTTCGATTTATGATTGTATGAAGATGGATATGATAAACTACACAGCATTAGCAGTAAAGATTCAGCCAGAGATTGAAAAGATTCTAGGAAATTCTGTTAATCTCAATACAGTGGTAGTTGCAATAAAACGATATGCAGATTCATTTGAAGGCAAAGAAGAGATCAAAGAAGAACCAGTTTTGAAAAATGCTAGATTAGCGTTAACTGATGGAATTATGGATATTAAATTTTCAATAAAGGATTCAAATGAAATTGATCCTATGACAATTTTAGATAGATTCTCCAAGGTAACAAATAATTATGAGTTTTTCAGACTCTCTGATTCTTTTAGATTCCTTGCAGAAGATATGGAAGACATCAGACAGATCTTCAGAAATGTTTCAAACAAAGATGATATGTTCAACACGGGTCTTGCAAAGATTAGAATTTCAATACCCACATCTCAGAACCAATCAGATGTGGTTTCTTATGTTGCTGAGGTATTACATACCAGTGGAATTGAGCTAGAAAATGCATTTTTCGGCCAAGACAGTATCGTTATCATTCTAAATGAAAAGGATTCATCAAGAGCATATGATATCTTACATTCAGATATTATGAGAACCTAACAATCCTGTAATTTTAGTGAAAATATTTCTTATAGCATATATTCGCCTAATCTGTGAGAAGGACACAATTGGCTAGAAATAAGAAGAAAGTTGTGATTTTAGGTGGTGGGTTTGCAGGAGTAGAATGTGCTAAACAATTAGAATCTGAATTTGGAAATGATCCTGAAATAGAACTAGTAATGGTTGCTGTGTTTCCTAACATGACTAGTTGATCCAACTAATTCTACCCATCAAGGTTTGGATCAGAACATTTTGTATTATTTCATGAATAGAAACTGGAAAAAATACAACAAGTCACTAGTAAGACGTGGAGAAATCATGCTCTCCTTTGATGCCATGGAACAGTGGGGTACAGAACTCAAAGAGATGAATCGCAGAAAAGAAGGACACCAGTACATCTATCCTGAGAGTTTCATGGAAGCACTAGGGTATTGCCATGCGTATCTGCATCTCCTCTACAGACAAACAGAGGGACTGATAAAATCACACCTGAAAGAAAAATCAAAAACACCGACATATTCTGCCATTTGGAAAAGAGTAAACAGGCTTGACATCAAGTGCAACCCAAAACTGGGAAGAGACATCATCATTGCAATTGATTCCACTGGAGTCAAGGTTGCAGACAGAGGTGAGCAGATGAGGTAGAAATGGCAGAAACGAAGAGGTTTTCTGAAGATTCATGTGGCTGTCGATGTAAAATCAAAGCAGATTACGGGTCTGGAGGTTACAGATGACAAGTCACATGATTCAAAATCTTTTGTATCACTAGTTGAGCAATCAAAAGAATTTGGAAATGTGATTACAGTATTAGCTGACGGTGCATACGACACCAAAGATGACTTCTCATATTTGTACCATGAAGGAATAATTCCAGGAATCAAGACAAGAAAGAATTCATCTGTAAACACTAAATGCCATCCAAGAAGAAAAACTGTTCTGGCTCAAATTTTCAACTACGAATTGTGGAGGAATAGCGTAAGCATGGGGACAGATGGATTGTAGAATCCGTATTTTCAGCGTTTAAGAGGATGTTTGGAGAGCATATAATGTCACATAAAAGAGAAAACATGATTCATGAGTTGAAAATGAAAGTTTGTCTGTATAATACAGTGATTGCAATGCAATAGAAAAATCAAATGAATTCAAATAATTAGAGAATGTTAATGATTTTTGCAGTTAGGAAACAAAGCATTTTAGAGACAATAGACCTCTTGCGCAATTAACACAATTTGATCAAATTATGCAAATTTACTCACAGCAAGATCCAAAGCTGAGAACATCCTCGTTATTTCATGCTAACATACAAGAAACTAGCCAAAAAACCGGGAGCGTTCCAGTCATTTACTGGGATTAGCCTAGAACAGTTTGATTTTTTGTCATCTGAGATAGAAAAGAAATACAAGATCACAGAGAAAAAGAGACTCTCCTCCTCCAAGAAGAAGAGGAGACGAAGAGTCGGAGCTGGACGCAAGTTTGAGCTTCCCATCAAGGACAGGGCAGTTATGCTTCTAGTATACTACAGGATGTACATCACATACGAGCTTGCAGGGTACCTCTTTAATCTTGACCAGAGCAACGTCTGCAGGGACATCAAATACCTCGAGCCTGCCGTGCGAGGCTCAATACCAATCTCCCAGAAGATGGTGCATGCAGGCTCCAAAAAGATGGGAACCATACAGGAGCTTGAACGGCACTTTCCGGAGTTTTGTGTGATGATTGACTCATCAGAGCAGCAGATACCAAGGCCAAAGAAGAACAAAAAGAAGAGAAAGACGCACTACTCGGGCAAGAAGGGGATGCACACAGTCAAGAACCAGTATACGGTAAACCTTGATGGCCAGATAGTCCACAAGCCTCCACACTAGACCTCTTGCGCAATTAGAAGGGTTTTTGACAGTATTTTGAATTTTGATCAGATTTGTGCCTAAAAATTCAATATTGGAGAATTTTTGGAAATACTCTTCCTCAGAATTTACGCCTAGGAATAATTACGCAAGAGGTCTACTCTCCTGGCAGGCCGCATGACTACAAGATGTTTCAGGCCAAGCATCCTACGATGCTGCCAGATGGGCTGCAGACGTTTGTAGACCTAGGATACGAGGGAATGGCAAGGGACTTTCCGGAGTTCAATCCGGTGCTGCCATGCAAGCGCAAAGGAGGCAGAAAACTGACTGCAAGGCAAAAGGAGTTCAACAAGAACCAGTCCAGAATCAGGATTACAGTAGAGCACACCATTGCCCATATCAAGAAGTTCAGGGTAATGCAGGATGTCTTCAGGAACAGGCTGCGCCGTTATGACTGCATCAGCGACATCATATGCGGCCTGGTCAATTTCAGGATACGGTGGAAAGAGAATTTTGTTGTGATTCCATGACCTGATGAATCAGTTTGGTTAAATGACGCGTTTTGTTAATAATTACGCAAGAGGTCTACTCTGTGAGGACCCAACGCATTGTCATGCTTCCTCGCTTTGTTATGGAACCATGGTGTATTGTATCAGCTGAATTTCTAACTGATGGAACAACCCCTGCATATGCACACAACTTGTGGGAATCGTTGAATCTTTCAATATCTGCAATCTCGGATGCAATAACTAGTGCAGAATAATTTCCAATTCCAGGTATTGAGTTTATCAATATTGCATCAGGATTAACTTTTACAGCAGCATATACTTTTGAATTAATCTCTGCAATTTGCAGATTAAGATAGTTTATCTGTCTCAAAAATCCATCCATTCTGTAATCATCTGGTGCCTTGAGTCTTCTGTTATATGTCTCAGTGGACGTAACTCCTGGAATTTTTATTCCACCCTGTAACAAAATTCCATGAACAGAGTTCTTAACAGCAGTTCTCCATTGAACAAGTTTTTTTCTGTATCGTACTAACTGGCGTTGTTTTACTATCTTTTTGTCTGGGACATAACATGTTGCAATGTATCCTCCACGTAAAAGATCTGCAAGTATCTTGGCATCAATCCTGTCTGTCTTTTTCTTAGATGCAGCTATCGCTTTTGTCAGATATGGGTTTGACAGTGTTACGTTTTTGTATTTCAATTGGTCTGTCAAAAATCTATATGTGTCATACCAGATTGATGAGGACTCCATGACGATGTTGGCAGAAATTGGGATATCTACAAAATGTTTCTTGATTGATTGGTGATTGTTTTCAACTTTGTCATTTTGTAATATGTTTCCGTCATTATCCATTATTGCTACTTGAAGAAACTTCTTGTGCAGGTCAATGCCCACATACATGGTCTTATTTGATTTGGTCCTAATCTGTTTCTTTGGACTTTTCTTGGATGATGCACTATAAGTTTTGGAACTATTAGATTCATCTGTAACGCTGTCTGATTTCCTTGCCTTGGTATTCACATATAGTTACCAGTATAATTATAGTATTACAACTAAAACTAATAACTCATACATCAAAACTCCAACCATGTATAGTGATACTGTCATACGCTTCTAAGCCATATTCTTTAGAACTAGCTGTAGTTTCGATAGTACGACCCCATTCACCGTTACTTACATAGACTGCAATATGACTAACCTCTTGAGGTTCGGCTGGATTATCCCCATCCAAATAAACTAGTTGTATAGTCCAATCTTTAGTATGTTTTGAAGATCTTAACATTTCTGCTAATAGTATAGATGTATCCTCACAATCACCGCTACCTCTAACAAAAGTTTCTACTACAAATCTAGGATATTCACCAATATCTAATTGATAAGTGGAAAAATTAGAAGTAACATGCCATACCTCTTTTAGAAAATCATAATCATCTTCTGAATTATTATAAAGATCATCAATTACATCTTCAAACATTCTACCTTCAACAAATACGGTAAAATCACCTACAGTACTTATTTCACCTGATGGGAGACGTAAATCTATATCATAAAAATATCCCTCATCATAAACATATTCCTCATAAGTTTCTATGGGTAATTCCCATACATAGTAATTATTTTTTGAATCATAAAATTCAAAAGTTACAATACCTTCTTTTATTGTAGTTTTTGGTTTTCTTTCTTCTTCTTTAATTTTATCGTATAGTTTTATTCCATATTCATATAATTGAGTTACATCTTCATCCAGTTCTTTATTTTGCTCTTCTAATAATTCATTATAATATTAATTTTTATTTAATGTGTCTTCAAGTATGTTTATAGTTTTTTCATATTCATCTACCTGTTTTAGTAATTTTTGTTTTTCCGATTTTCAAATTCTATAACTGTTTTTTCTTTTAGTTCTTTATCTTCTTGTGGGAAAGTATCTAATATCAATTCAAAATCTTCTTTCGAAATATTGTAGATTGATGCCACTAACGCATTAATTTGAGCAATCAACTCTAATCTTTTTTTTGGTTCCGAAACGCCTTTAGAAATTTTTGCTTTATCTTTTAATTCATCAAATTCTGAATTAATACAAACTAATTGAGATGTTTTTTGAACAATTTCTTTAAACAATTTATCATTCTCAGATAATTTTGGTATAGGAAGTTCATACACATAAAACATATTGATATTAGCAGCAATTCGTTTTCTTAGGATAAAATCTACAACAAATGAGTTAACAAAACCACAAAGATAAAGAGTTTCTTCTAAACTTAATGACTTAACAATTTTATTATTTTCAATAACATATGGTTTCACAGATATTATTGAATTTCCAAGATAAACATTTTTTGGTAAAATGGTTCCGATGAATGCTCGTTTATCTGTTGCTCTACCTATACTACGCCATCCTAATCTATATTCTGAATGATCAAATTTTATTTTACTAGAATTAATATTTGAATTATCATTTGTTTGTAATTTTTTCAAAATATTATCCTTTAAATTATTTTCAGCTAATTCATTTTTTATCCAATATCTGGGAGGAGATAACTGACTATCAAATTGGTGGATCATTTTTCCTTCATATAACACTCCACCTTTTTCATCTTCATTGAAAATATCCGAATCATTAGTCATATCAAACTCCCTTGTTAATTTCACATTCCAATTAGATTTATCTAGCAATAACGGAAAAGAAAAAAGTTTTTTGATTAATTCAATTTCAAGTTTTGAACCACATTCAATGATTGAAAATGCAATTGGTGATGTTTTTTCCATTAATGATAAATCATACTTGACACAATTCTTATCTAAATTTAATAAGTCATCAAGATCTCTCACATAAAATGCAGCATTGAATTTAGAACTTTTTCCACCTTTTTTATAAACAAATGTCATAAATTTCCATTGTCTGTGTAAATCTTCAAAAATTTTATTTTTATTATCAAAACTATAGATTGAAATTATTTTACATTTTTTAAAATGAAGTTCTCGCAGTCCTTTTACTCCTAAATCTGAATAGAAATTAGAAGGAATGACAATTCCACACATGCCATCATTTTTTAATAAATAATATGCTTTTTCTAGAAATAGTTTGTACAGATTTCTATCCCCTGTAATTTTTTTCCCATCAACTAAACCAAATTGATGCTTATAATCATAATCCTTGAAATAGTCAACAAATGTTTTGATATCCTCTTTGTATTTTTTCCATTGATTTGAAATTGAATTATTTTCTAAAAGATCTTTAACTGTTTTCTTTTTTTCTTTTTTATCTAATTTACTAAATTTTTTCTTTTCATCGGAATTATAAAATGGACTAAAAAATTCATCAACATCAGGTTTCAGAATTTCCCATGGGGGATTACCAATAATGATATCAAATCCACGCTCATTTTCAGATTTCAAAATACCATCTTCATTGTAAAAGGCACTAAAATGAAGTAATGGCCAATAAAGTGGATCGGTAAGATTTTGTAATTTTTCATATAATTTTGAAGGGATTTTTTCTTTGAATTTGTCACGTAAGAAATATTCTTTTAACCCATCTCTTAATTTTGCTGCGTCATTTGCTATACTTGTTTTATCAAAAGATTCAACATACAAATTCCTTAATTTAAAAATACTTTGAAGAGTTCCTCTAGATTCTTCATTTAATGATGCATCTACTTCTTCTGGAGAAAGATCAATAAGAGAATCTCCCACTGTTAAGTTTAATCCTAGATTTGGAAGAACGTGTCGTTTTCCTTTGACTTTTTCACGTCTATATGAATTTGCATCTAATCTTAAACATTCTAACCACACATTTAGTTTTGCTGTATCTATTGCATTGACATCTTTATCATTACCAAAAATATGTCTAAGTATCATAGTTCCCATACGTTGTTGTTTATCATCAATTCTGAAAAGAATTTGTAGAAATCTCAAGACAGAAATTTTATCAGTAAAATGTACATCTAATGTTGATTTCCCTTTTGTCAATTCATTATCTTTTTTTCCTATTATGAGTTCCAATTCTTGATATTTTTTCCAAATTCGTCTAATGGCTTGAATCAAAAATGAGCCTGAACCACAACTAGGATCACATATCTTAATATCGTAGATTTTTTTTGCAATATTTTTTATTTTGTCAACATCCCAATCTTCTTTCTCTAATTCATCTTTCAAATCTAATATTTTTTTTTGAAAAATGTTATCTATTGTTGAATGTGTTAAATACTCAGTAATTTGATGTGTTGTGTAATAAATTCCAAGTTTCTTTCTTTCTTTTGCTAAATATGTTTCATAAGCTTTTCCAAGAATATCTGCAGAAATTGATTCAAATTTCCACCAATACAAGCTTCGAATATAGAAATCTTGATCTTTGAATCTTATTTTCGTCTTTCCATAACTATCAAAATTTAATGCATCTACTGGTTTTAAAATGGCTGATAGAAATTCTTCTGGAAGTGCTACATAGGCATAATTTTTTTTCCTCTCTTCACTATACTGTGGTAATTCATTCTTTAGAATATCTTTACCATCTTCATCTACGATAAATTTAGGAGTAAAAAGCTCAGTATCGTAAATCTCACTTAATTCATCATCAATATGATCAATAAAATCTACCGGTGAATTGCGTACTCCTTTTTTATTATCCCATAATGATGCTAAGAAGCCATTAGGAATAACCCCTACTCCTTCCATCGTTCTAACAAAAATGAATTTATTGATTAAACTAGTTGTTCTTGCTTTGGTATTTGAGGGTGTATCTTTAAGTACAAAATTAATAAAACCTGCCCAATTTTTTAAGTCTATAAAGAATTCATCAGTAATTGCATTTCTTACCGATTTATTGCCCATACTTGCAAGTGATTCAAGAATATTTTGTCTTGAAAGAATATTGAATATAAAATAATTTGAATTTTGATCAAAAATTTCTTTTTCAGTAAAATGATCAAAATAAGGATTAATCTGATTGTCTTTTTTATTTTTATTAGATTGCCAAATAGCATATGATTCTTGTGAATAAAAGAACCAATGAAATCCATTTGTGAATATTACAAAATGATGAGAGAGTAAATACTGAGAAATTTGATCTTCTAATTCAAAAATATCATTACCATCTAATTCATTTCTTACAGCTTCTCCATTTTTTAGGTAATATGGTTTTTTACACTCTACTGCAATTTTTCGATCTTCTATATGTAATCCAATTTCCACTCTTCCCTTGACCCCTGCTCTTCCTTCAATTTTTATCTCCTTATCTGAAAATCCAACCTCTTTCCAAAATTCAGCATTTAGAAATTTTCCTACAAAAAGTTCTTCAGGTCTAACCGTTTCTTTACTAATTAGATCGTTAATGTAATTCTGTGATTCTTCAGAGTTAAGATCTGTTAAAAAATTTTTAAGATTCTGTATTTTTGGTCCTAACTTACCTTCCATGTCATACTATGTGAAAAATTTTAGTTATTGAAGGTTTGTGGTATGTAATCCTGAAGGATCAATTATTTTACCTAAACTTTATTTGAACTTATGTAGAGTATTGAACCAATCAAACAATTCCCCTTAAGAGTATTTATCCTATTTTGGAACCATAAAAAGGACGTCACAGTAACAAATCCCTTTAGATTAGAATTACACCACCATTATTCAGAATCCTCTGACTGGTCTTTCTCAAACTGTCTTGCACTCTCAATGATATTGCCCATGCTCAGTCCTTTTGATTCTCCAAGAATCTCTGTAATTTCTTCTTGACTGTGATCTCTTTTTTTAAATTCCTTCCATATCTTCTTTTTTTCACTCTCTGATGCCCTGCTCTCAAACCAGAGTGGAATTGCAAAACTGAGGAATCTGCTTGTGAGACTATCATCTGCAGCTAGACGACCCTTTTCATATTGGGAACGACGAGCCTCCAAACCGGATTCAACATTATCTAATCTGCTCTGCAAGTGCTTGATCTCTTCATTTTTTTGTTCCAGTCTTTCAATGTCTTCTTGTTTTTCAGCAGCTTCTACTCGCAGTCTTTCCTCGTCTGATATTGTAAGAAACGGAATTGCCTTTTGGTATTCTGGGAATCTTTCGTAATCTTCTTCTTGGTATCGCTCATAGTGTGATTCTAGTCCTACCTTGTGACCCATCATGTCTTCTTTGTCCAAATAATTTACTTTGGCACGTCGTAACATTGTATTGAAATATTTCCTGAATCCGTGATCCAGTGGAACCTCGTATCTTTTTTGTCCTTCAGGTAGAGACTGTCTCATTCCGATTGATTTTACTATCTTTTCAATTCGTTTTTTCACACCTGTCGAGTTTAGCCTATGTATTGTTGGGTACTTTACTGCCTTTAGTAATGGCTGACTGTCTTTTGGCCATTCTCCAATCTCTGAATTCCATTTTTGCCTGTACAGTTCCAGATACTTGGATGCCTCTGGAGTAATGTGAGTCCAGTACTGTTCGGCATCATTTGCATAAACTAACAATGCACCTCCTTTGTAGGAACCGTCTTTGTTTTTGAATAGCTTGAGGTCTTTCCATGTAAAATAATTCCACGCCTCCAACCGGAATCCCCCTGATGAAAATAGTGTGATTATTACTTTATCTGTAATGTCATGTGCAACATCAAGCATTTTTTGTAATTCTTGCTTTGTGTATGCCCTGTCTTTTATCATGCTCTGCCTTCTTGGGTACAGTTTGTGCAATGACTTCCAATGGATTGGGATTCTATTGGCATCTAGTAGAACCTTGATTGGCTTGATATGATTCTCAAGGGTTCCAGAACTCAGTCTTCCTGACTCGACTAGCTTTTTTTCCTCCTTGATGTATGATGCAATAATATCAGTTACAAGGTCTGGATTCTGTTTTGCCAGACCTACAAAAATCCTTGCAATCTCTTCTTTCTCTGAATTTTTTATCTTTTTTGCAGTATCTTTTGAATACACTTGATCTGGAATGGATGACAAGAACCGTTCCAGTAGTTTTGTGTACTTTCGTCTAGTCTCTGGACTCTTGATACAGTCCAAGAATAATTGGTACGGATCGTTTCGAGTGTTGATGTCGTCATAACTTATCTTCAACAAAACATTATGCGGCGGGTCGTATTTTAAGACCAATAAGGGTGGCGGGTCTAGAGGGATTCGGACCCTCGACAACCGGATTAAGAGTCCGGTGCGCTACCTGGCTGCGCCATAGACCCACCAAAATCGATAAACCCAGAGTTGTTATTAATCTTAAGATTGCAAAATAAAGGAAAATTTAGTTTTGTGCTTTAGCTTCAATTTCATTGTACTTTTCAAGAATTGCTGTAAGTACAGTTGAAACTGGAACATCATTCATCTTTTTCTTTTCGGCAAGAATTTTTTTGTAAGCATCTAGTGTGATGTATACAGGAATTGAACCATTTCCTTCGAGTAAACCTCTAACGTTGTATAGAGCAGTCTCCATACCTTTCTCAGCAGATTTTGCAAATTTTGCTTTATCTAAAATTGTTCCTAGTGGACCAAATGGCATTACATAATCTACTGACATGATTACTCTGGTGAGATTCTCACCTAATGCTTTGAATTCATTGGTAATCTCCCATCTCTTAAAAGGACCTTCAATTTGCTTTGCGGAGATCTTTTCATTTTTAACAAATTCAGTTGTCTCACAATCCCATTCTAGACGTTTGCCGCTAAAGTCACCAATAATTCTAAAAGTTGTACCTACACCCATCCCTTCTTTGATATCCATAGGAATAACTGTCATGCCTACCGTATCATTTTTAATTTGGTCTGAAACATGTTCTGGTCTTGCAAAATAGGTAAAAACATTATCTACAGGTGTTTTGATATCGATAGATTTTGTGACGATAGTCAACGAATCAGATTCTCGTAGTTTAGGATTTAAAGGTTTTGAAGATTTTTGTAAAGAAATTGATTTACAATATATTTATCCAATTTTAATGATAATCTAAATGACTAAAAAACGATCATTTTTTTTGATTTTAATTTTGCTACTTTCATTCATCTCAGTATTTGATGCTAATGCTCATTCAATGTTTAATTCAGGAGAGAAATTTGAGGCAGGTTATAGAGTACAGGTAGCTACATTGCCCGAGTTTCCCCAAATTGGCGAACCATCTATATTTTTGATAAGAGTAACTGAGGGATTTGACTATGAAGAAGTTGATAGATTTAGGATGGGAATAAAAATTTACTATAACGAAGAACTAGTAGATACAATACTTCCTAAATCCATAGAAGGAGCTCATTGGGACTTGGATTATGTATGGAAAAATTCAGGAAACCATATTGTAAAGGTTGACTTGTATGACATTGGAGAAAACCTAGGAGTTGTAACTTTTACATTTAACATGGGAACACAAAATCCATTTGGATACATCTTCTTTATTGCAATAACTGCAGGTGCTATGGGTCTTGCAGTAGTTGTTGGGTATATTTACTTGCCAAAAAAATTTAAAAAATTTAAACTTTAGACTCTATAGAAATTCTAGAGATTCTAAATGCAAACAAAGTAGTTAACAACACCATTGCAAATAACAATATTCCAATTCCCAAGTGAATAGCAACTAAAACTGCATGAAGTTTCAGATCAATTACCAAAGCACCAAGAGTGATTTGAGTAATAACAAATACAGTCGCAAGTGAGCTTGTTACTTTGATCTTCAAGTCAGCATTCTTGTTAATTAGACAGGCAACCATAGTTGCAATTACCAACGCTCCTGTAGTAGCAGCAACTAATCTATGAGTCCATTCAATAAAATATTCTTCAGTGGGCAATACTCCACTTGGACATAATGGCCACTCAGGACAAGTCAAGCCAAGTCCAGCTGCTGAGACATATCCTCCAATAAACATTAGAGAATACAAAACAATCATTGTTACTAATGCAAGATACTGAATTGCCAAAACTATTCTACGATAAAGCTACCCTGCATGCCTTGTAATGCATGTCCTGGAACAGTACAGATGTAGTAGTATGTTCCTGGGGCGCCAACAGTGAAAGTAGTACTCCCACCTTCACCTGGCCTTAGAGGATTTGACATTGCAGCAATTGCAGAGTCCCAGATTACACTGTTAAAGTCTTCAGGGTTTGAAACAACTCCAAATGCATGGAATGATTTACCCATGTTATTGGTAGTAGTGGTTACTTCATCACCAGAGTTTACTCGAATTTCTGGATTATGACCATCTTCACCTGGTAATGCATTAAATGCCAAAGTCCTAAAGTCATCAGATTCTACAAAGTTCAAAGTAAATTCATGAGATACGCCTGTTGGAGCTGCTGCTGTTCCAGAAGAATCACCACCTTGTGCAGGACCTACAATGATTTCTCCAACCATTCCTTGTTCTCTATGACCTGGAACAGTACAGATGTAGTAGTAAGTTCTTTCTTCACCTGCAACAAATTCAGAAGAACCACCTTCTCCTGGTTTTAATGGATTCGATGCAGCACCAATGTCACTACCTGGAACTATTCCTGCAAAGCCCTCATCAGCTTTTGTAACACCAAATGAGTGGAATGATACTCCTCCATTGTCTACATTAAAGACAACTGTATCTCCAACATTCATCTGAATTGTCGGGTTATTACCATCCTCACCTGGTAATGCATTAAATGCCAAAGTCCTAAAGTCAGATGATTCTATAAACGTAAGATCTTGTGTAATTGTCTTTCCAGTTGCTGCTGCTGGTGCAGCATGATCTGCTTCTCCTGCCATCATTGCTACAACTGGAGCAGGTTGTGAAATCCAATAGTCCCACATTGAAAAGAATATCACTCCACCAACAATGCAAATGCCTAACATTATGATCATCATTTTTCCAGTTCTTTCTGGAGATGTTCTGTATACTTGGTGTTTTGGTTCGTTTGCTGGGTGTTCTGTTTCGCTACTCATTTTTTTCTCCTAGTGATGTGGGTTCTTTGCTTCGAAAGGATAGTAGTACTTACCACCTAGACCAAATGGGTCATCGGTATTTGCAAGTTTTCCTTTTGCGGAACTGTAAATCATGTTGTACAAGAATATTGCCATACTGACGCCAATAATCATTGCACCTACAGATGCAATCTGGTTCATGGCAATCCATTCTGGGATTGGCGGATAATCGTAAATTCTTCTTGGCATTCCATACAAACCAAGTACGTGTTGTGTGAAGAATACCAGTATTGTACCTACAAATGACATGAAAAAGTGTACCTTACCCATAGTTTCATTGTACATTCTACCTGTGACATATGGGAACATGTAGTAGAGATAACCAATTGAACCAAATGCAATAGTACCCATCACAAAGAGGTGGAAGTGACCAACTACCCAGTATGAATCATGTGTTGAAAAGTCTAATGGCATTGCGCTATTAACAACACCACCTGCACCTGCAGCAAAGAACAACGCAATTCCACCAACTGCCCACATCATTGGTGTTGAGAATTTGATTCTACCATTCCACATTGTTGCAATAAAATTGAACACATGCATGGCAGATGCTGGAACAGCTGCAAGAGTTCCTACCATAAAGACTGTTTTTTCGGTAAATGACATTCCTGTTGCAAACATGTGGTGTGCCCATGATGAAAAAGCAACAAGAGACAACATTACAAACGCAAAGACTCCAGAGTTGTAGCTGTAGATTGGCTTTCTTGAGAATCTTGGAATGATTTCATACATCATACCAATAGCTGGAATTACCAAGACGTATACCTCTGGATGGAATGTAAACCAGAACAAGTGTGAATATGCGATTGGATCACCACCCATTGCAGGATTAAAGAACCCACTAACACCTAGTCTGTCAGTTAGAAGCATCAAGAGTGCTGCTGCAAATGTTGGAATTGCGACAATGATAATCAAAGATGTTGCCAAGAATGACCAAGCTAGAAGCGGGACTTGTCCAATTGACATGTCTGGATGCTTACATTTGAGAATTGTAATTACAAAGTTAATGGCACCAAGTACTGATGAAACACCCAAAATCTTTAGTCCAAAAATCCACATGTCAGCTGCTGGACCTGGAGCACTAATGACAGAGTACGGTGGTTGTGCGTACCAAGTAAAGTCTGCAAAGCCTAACCAGACGAGTGCAGCAGCAGGTGGAATCATCCAAAACGCAATTGCATTAAGTTTTGGATATGCCATATCTTTGTATCTAACCATTATTGGAACAAAGTAATTACCAACTGCAGATGCAAAAGGAATGATAAACAAGAAGATTAATGTTGTACCATGAACAGTAAAGATTCTGTTAAAGGTCATAGAATCAGCAATAATTTGTGCACCTGGCGCGAATAACTCTACTCTTATTGCAAGTGCTAATGTGCCACCTAAGAACAAGAATGCTAGTGAGGAAATAAGATAGAGTAAACCAATATCAGTGTGATGTGTTGAGAACATGATTTGCCAAATTGGACGTGGTTTTTGTAATTCTAGAACCATTAGTTAATCTCCTCACTTCGAACGATAGAAAGTTGTGATAATAATGTTATCAAGATGATGGTTCCTCCACATATAGTGTTCCACGCATGTTATAGTGAATCAGTCCACAATATTCTCTGCATTGAATATCATGTTCTCCTACTGCATCTGGAGCAAACCATACAACATTGACTCTTCCTGGAATTGCGTCAAGTAAAACAACATAATCATGAATATTAAAAGAGTGGATTACATCTTTTGACATTATCTCAAATTTGTATGCTTTTCCAACTTCAACATGTAGCTCACCAATTTCTTTTGTTCCATCTTCATGTTCAAAACTCCAGAACCATTGTTGCCCAGTTACTTTGATTACTTCAGCACCTTCAGGAACATGTTCCACAAGTCTCTCTGCTTCCCATGCTTCTGCTCCAACCCATGACATTAATGCAATTACAACGGCAACGTAAATCCATTCAGGCCAGTTAGAATGTCCACTCAATTTGACCAGTCAGTCCCCTCATATGCAGTTGGCTTGGCTTTTGGATGAGATTCTCTGAACCTCCAAACTAACCAGATCATTGTTCCTGCAACTACTGCACCAACTGTAAATGCAACAGTCATCATCCTAAAGAACAAGTTCCAGATAATCACTCTACGATCAAGATATTCCCCAGGTTCGTCACCTGCAGCAAATGCTAAATCTATAGCTGGAATTATTACTAAAACTGCCAATACTAAGAATAATCCGACCATTCCTTTCATTAGCGATTGACTGACGAAACCTATTTTTTCTATTTAAGGGTTTTTAAGATTTCAAACTACCAACTTGATCGAAACGTGATGGATGCATTACATTAAGTCCTGCAAGTGAGAATTTCCGATCCTTTTCTCTAAAGATGTTAAGAGAGGCATTTGCTATTATTAATTCAAAGAGATTGATAGGAGATAGATCAACAATGGTTGAAAGCATTGCTTTGATTGGATCCATGTGGGTTACAAGCAGGACATTCTCATCAGGATGTTTTTCAATTATGTAATCAACAATTCCTAGAATTCGTTTTTTGACATCGGGAAAAGTTTCTACTCCATTATGAGCAATCTCAAGTTCGCCATTATAGAATTTCATAAAAACATTACCGTGACTTTTAAAAATCTCATCATATGGCATGCCAGTAAATTTTCCCATATCAAGTTCATTTAGACGATCATCAATTGTAACATCTAGTGAGTTGTGTTTTCCAGCAATTTCTGCAGTATGTTTTGCTCTTTCTATTGGACTTGAATAAATTGTAGAGATATTCATGTGTTTAAGTAATTCAGCAGTTTGTTCAGATTGTTTTATTCCAGTATCAGTTAATGGAACACCTTCAGTTCTACCAGCTAAAATTCTTTCAGTGTTATTTTTTGCCTGACCATGTCTAAGGAAAATTATTTGTCCCAATTTGATCGAACTTCAAATAAAGATAATAATAACATTATCAGATAGATTATCATGAAAATAGGAATTATTGGTGGAACTGGTGGGATGGGTAAAGGTTTTGCTTTAAGATGGTCACAAAACCACGATGTAATTATTGGCTCTAGAGATGCTGCAAGAGCATCTGATTCAGCAGTAGAATATACCAATCTTGCCAAAGAAGCATTTGGAGAGATCAAGGGAACAATTTCTGGAAGCGATAATGTTTCAGTTGCAAAGGAGAGCGATGTTTTGATTTTGTCAATTCCTTATGAAAATATTGATTCTGTATGTTCTGGAATATTACCTGAGATCAAAGATAGTTGTGTTGTTGTATCTCCAATCGTTCCAATGACAAAAACAGATGTTGGATTTGAATTCATTCCAATTAAAGAAAACAAACCATTTTCATATCAACTAGTATCAAATCACATGAAGAACAAATCAAAACTTGTTTCAGCTTTTCATGTGATTTCTGAAAAGAAACTTGTCAATCCAACATTGGAACTAAACTATGATATCTTTGTATGTGGAGATGATGATGAATCAATTCAAGTAGTAAATGGATTGATTAACGAAATTAAAGGACTAAGACCAATTTATTTGGGTCCAGGAGAGTTATCTTATCTTTCGGAAATTTCTACGCCACTTCTCCTTAATGCAATGATAAGAAATAAGATAAAAAATCCTGGCATTAAAATTGTCTGAGTCTGTTTTTTTCATTAATCATGAGTCACGAATACTATAGACGAGGTAGAAATTGGTTTACAGCAATTGGTGTGCTTTTTTCTGTAATGGCAGGAATAGTTCTAATCAGGCAGTTATTCATCTGGGGACCAGAATTTGTTGAAGATTTTTTGGTAAATGGAGAAATTACAAATGAAAAAGTTTCAATGGCAATGTTAGGCTTTGGGATTTTTATGGTAGCATTAGGATTTAGAAAACATGAACAAAAGAGATGAATTTCTAAAATCACAAAAAGTATTACGGCTTGCAACAATTGGTAAAAACAAAACCCCACATATTGCTCCTGTTTGGTACATGTATAATGGAAAAAAGATCTACATAGGAACAAACACTAGGACAAATAAGGCAAAAAATGCAAAAAGTAACAAACGCGTTGCCTTTTGTGTTGATGTAGGTATCAATGCCCCAAACATTTACGGAGTAATGGGACAAGGTGATGCTAATTTAATTTTAGAAAATAACAAAGTAAAAACAATTGCAAAAAAAATTCTTTTAAGATACTTTAAGACACTTGAGAACAAATCTGCGAAAGAATTACTTGAGGATACTAACTGTATTATAGAAATAATTCCTGAAAAATTTTCAGTTTGGAATTACTGACTAACAAAATCTTCAATTTTGTTCATTGCAGAATCTAATATTTCAAGACTAGGAAGATAAACAAGTCTGAAATGTCCACTTCCATATTGTTTACCAAATCCAGAACCATGAACTGTAAGTACGCCTTTTTTTTCTAAAAGTTTTGTAATAAATTCTTTATCTGTACCAAATCTATTGTCTTCAATCTTTGGAAATGCATAAAATGCGCCTTTTGGATTGGGGCAAGAAATGCCAGGCATTTCATTGAGACGCTTTATGACCAAGTCTCTACGTTTTTTGATTTCAATAACAAAGTGACTAATGTAATCTTGAGGACCGCGAAGAGATTCTAAAGCTGCATGTTGTACTGGAAGACTAGTTGCAATCCTAACTCTTGCTAGTTTTGGAAGATGTTCTCGTATTGCTTCAAGTTGTGGTGATTGGTTAAATGCAATGTAACCAATTCTCCAGCCAGACATAAGATGAACTTTGGAGAAACCATTTAGAACAATTACAGGTGAATCTCCGGCAACTTTGCCAATTCCCACAAATTTTTCATCAAAGACAATTTGATCATAGATTTCATCACATATTATGTAGAGATTGTGCTGATTTGCAATGTCTACTAGTTCTCTGAGTGAATTTTCATTAAACACTACACCAGTAGGATTGTTTGGGCTAATCAAACAGATTGCAACTGTCTTTGAAGTAATTTTGGATTTAATGTCATCAATGTCTGGTGTAGAATTATTCAAGTCTACTGCAAACTCTACAGGAATTCCACCATGCAGTCTTACATATGATGCATATGGCGGATAATAGGGTCCTGGTAAAAGTACCTCATCGCCTTCTTCTACAATTGAAGAAATCATCATATCAAGTCCTTCAGAAATACCATTAGTAACTAAAATTTCTTCAGCTGAAATTGATAGTCCTTTTGCATTTTCTTTTTTAGCAATCTCTTCTCTTAATTCCAAGAGACCTTCAGATGAGGAATAGTAATTTTCACCTTTATTAATTGCATCAATCAAAGCTTGTTTAACATTGTCTGGTGGTTGAAAACCAAACTGTACAGGATCACCGATGTTGAGATAATCAACTTGCATTCCCTTTTGTTCCACTTTTCTTGCAGTCAAAACGATATCTCTAATTGCATATTCAACATCAGTTACTTTTTTTGACACTTTCAAAGTATCTAGACAGATATTTAGACCTGTTAAAATCTTACTTCTTTGGACTCGTTGCACAGTCTGGATAGTGCGAGCGGCTTCGAACCGCTAGGTCGAGGGATCGAAGCCCTCCGAGTCCTTTAGATTATCTTATTAGGTAAATAATTTGTCACTATGATGAAGTGAAAGTATCACTATTCAAATTGGGATTAGGGTTGGTGATTATAGGAATTATTTGGATTTCGTTTATTTTTGTTGAAACTGAAAAAACGTATGATATAATTTTGCTAAAACAATCTGATTCTTTTGAATTAACGTCAGAATTTACAGGTGTAGATATTGGATTCTACAGAGTCTACATGCCTGAGTTTACAGGAGAAGAGGTATTTGTCCAAATATTAGATACTAAAGATAATGTAATTCAAGAAGAACGGATTCAGACAAAAATGTCAGTAGGATATTTTGATTTTAATGAAGATGGCACACATACTGTAAAAGTTACAAATCTCTCAAAAAATCAAATCAATTTACAAGTAGAATTTGGCAATACAAATTCTCAACAAATGATTCCAGCAGGAATTTTGATATTAGTAGGCGCTGTGACTATAATAGTAATGTCATATCTAAAAATAAAAAATTACAATATAGAGCAACCGGATGAGAATATCTCATAGACTGGGATGCACTGAATAGTATGTCCAAAAACTAGAATCAAATTGAAGATTAGCCAAGTTGTAAAAAACAAGAATGCTACAATTGAGAATGGAAGAAATAATTTGAGTTTTGTGTGTTCTCTGTTTTTTAATATCAAAACCCCTCCTAATGATGCAAGAACAAGTCCGAATTCAAGTGGCTGATGGGACCAAGATATCAATCCGTCAATTCCAAAGACATCATGAGATAAGGAATCTATAAACCCTGAAATTATTTGGATTACTGAACCAGCTATGACAAGTTTGATTCCAGTCTTAAGGGATCTGTGAACTGATTTTCTAAATAAAAGAATACAACCCATGATAGCAGCGCAGCTAGTCATAGATACTCCTGTGTATACTATTATGTGCTGAATGCTCCAGAAAAATTCTGGTTCTTGTTGAAGATGAGATATAGCATCCCAAAATCCTGCTGAAACAATTACAATAGGACCAATTACTGCTAAAATTGAAACAAAAGATACAAGAGTAGTAGGTTTTACAAGCGTGGAATTTGAAATTCTTTGAATTAATTTCATTTTGTTTCTAGTATACAATTGGGGTATAAACATTGAAAGGGTTCAATTAGGAAAATTGAACTTTATGGGTAATTTTGTCAATTAACTATATTAGAACAACCTAACCAGAAAAATTATGAGTCCTGGAATTGGTCTGATGAAAAGAAGACTGGAAAAGGAAAAAGATGCAATTGCACTTGCGATTTCTGGAATTGCAAAAAAATATGATGTAAAACCAGATGATATTAAGACATTAGAAACAAAGTACCATGATGATGCAGGAGATTGGTATGTTGCATTAGGCTGGGATGAAAATAAAGCCATCATAAAGATGGATTCTGTTCAGGGAACAATTATTGAAATTAAAGAAATCTAACTAGTAAAAATATTCTAATTAAAAATAATCTTAGGCATGAATAGTTGTTAACAAATTTCTAGACATTCAGAGTAAATTCAGTTAATTCACTATCACCCTGACTTAACACCTATCACCCGAATTGAACACTAGATTGAAAATTACACTGTTGAATCTTCGGATGTTTTCACATTTTTTGTTCCTAAAAAATAGCAAATGTCTCTAAGATTGAACAGTGTAAAGTTTTTACGAATACAATGACTAGAAAAACAATGATCTTAGGACTGCTTTTTGTCATAGGAATTGGAGCTGCAATTACTCCCACACTTGCGGAGAATCTTCAATCCACCCCCCTAGCACAATTCAGAGACGGAACCCCGATAGAGGAGATCCAATGCAACTTGCAAAAAACTCTAATGAAGACATCAAGGGGAACGCCGGCTTGCATCTATGAGGATTCGATGCAAAAGATGCAACAGAGAGGATGGATGGTGATACATACATCTGATGATAATGTTGAAGATCTAAGATTACAAGCACAAGGTAATACTTTGACTTTTGAAAAAACCATGATTCTAAATGGAACATCACAAGGACGTGGCAGCACTAGTATCACAAAATGGCCAAACTTTACAATTGAAGTTCCAACTCAAGTTCAAAAAGGAGTGCCTTTTAACGTTACAGCTACATGGAGCTGGATACAGTATGAAACAGATGAAAATGGAAATACCATATACGATGACGACACAAACGAAGCTGAAATCGAATCTGCTGCTTCTGATGATCTAGCGCAAAAAAGAGCTAGTAAATACGATATTGCAGATAGAGTTATTGTTGTAAATACAGTTTCAGGAACCAAATTACTAGACACTTCTTTTGTTCTCACCAATAGTCGTGTGTCCCCTTTACTGGGATATGGAAACCAGTTTAATTATTACAATTATGCAGCTGTATATGACGAATCAGAAATTCATCAAAAACAAATATCATTACAAATTGATGATATATTAGATACAAAAAATAGCATCTATATTTGGATGCCTCGTGGTGTAAGTTATGACTTGTATTTGTTTGAAGATACACAGGATACCATCACCATTCAATCTCAACAGCGCCCAAACTATAATCCCTATGTAGATGAGGATGGTAATCCAATTGACTTTGTAACCAAGTATTATGCTGATATGGATGCTAATTATGCAAGCAAGGGAATTGCCAGATCAACAGCTTCAGAAGAAGTACCCACTGAAGAGCAACTGCAAAGAATTAAGGAGCTCTCAAACGGCAAAACCATTGAAGATATTCCAGAAACATACCAATATATGCAAAATAATAACATCACAGATGTTTTAGAGTATCTAGGAAACAACAACTTTACTCTTGAATTTATAGAAGAGTTTCTAAAACGATACGGTGGACATTTAGAACTTCAGAACTACCAACCCTCGTTTTATTTTATATTACCCACGGTTTATGCTACATCTGGGGACATTACAATTTATGGTAATCTTTACCTACACGATGAAAATTCAAGTTTAGCACCTGCTGAAAACGTCAAGGCTTGTGCTTATGAGTATGATAATGGCCTTGTAGAAACCATCAATTTTTGACCCAATTGTAACACATTCTAGCTAATTTGGATCCATTAGAAATGAATTCTCACAAATTCTCAATTCAGAGAAAATTAATATTTTGGGTCACTTAGACACAACAGAACCCTATTTTTAATTCATATATCGTCTATATGTTGATTCCCTAGTTCTTCTCTTTGAGAATCTATCACGAATACGATTTAAGATACTTGAGACTTGGGCATAATGATTTCCAATTTTTAATCAATTTCTTAAATTATTGCAATCAAAAAAGCTAAGGATCTCAGTAGACCTCTTGCGCAATTAACACAATTTGATCAAAGCATGCAAATTCACTCACAGCAAGATCCAAAGCTGAGAACATCCTCGTTATTTCATGCTAACATACAAGAAACTAGCCAAAAAACCGAGTAGCGTTTCAGTCATTTACTGGGATTAGCCTAGAACAGTTTGATTTTTTGTCATCTGAGATAGAAAAGAAATACAAGATCACAGAGAAAAAGAGACTCTCCTCTAAGAAGAGGAGACGAAGAGTCGGATCTGGACGCAAGTTTGAGCTTCCCATCAAGGACAGGGCAGTTATGCTTCTAGTTTACTACCGGATGTACATCACATACGAGCTTGCAGGGTACCTCTTTTGCCTTGACCAGAGCAACGTCTGCAGGGACATCAGGTATATGGAACCTGCCGTGCGAGGCTCAATACCAATCCCCCAGAAGATGACGTACGCCAAATCCAAAAAGATAGGGACCATACAGGATCTTGAACGGTACTTTCCAGGGTTTTACGTGATGATTGACTCATCAGAGCAGCAGATACCAAGGCCAAAGAAGAACAAAAAGAAGAGACAAACGCACTACTCAGGCAAGAAGGGGATGCACACAGTCAAGAACCAGTATACAGTTAACCTCAAAGGCCAGATAGTCCACAAGCCTCCACACTCTCCTGGCAGGCCGCATGACTACAAGATGTTTCAGGCCAAGCATCCTACGATGCTGCCAGAAGGACTGCAGACGTTTGTCGACCTGGGATACGAGGGAATGGCAAGGGACTTTCCGGAGTTCAATCCGGTACTTCCATGCAAGCGCAAAGGAGGCAGAAAACTGACTGCAAGGCAAAAGGAGTTCAACAAGAACCAGTCCAAAATCAGGATTACAGTAGAGCACACAATCTCAAAGATAAAGAAGTTCAGGATAATGCAGGATGTCTTCAGGAACAGGCTGCGCCGTTATGACTGCATCAGTGACATCATATGCGGCCTGGTCAATTTCAGGATACGGCAGAAGGATTTTGTTGTGATTCCATGACCTGATGAATCAGTTTGGTTAAATGACGCGTTTTGTTGGTAATTACGCAAGAGGTCTAGTCTCCTTCAGGGCTTCGTCCCAAAGATAGGGGTCAGAAGACAGCTTGCGCTAGGAAAGCCTCCCCCCACGTGTACGGCACGATCCTACGCGACCAGGTTGTAGCAGATGCACTTTAGGGCAAGCTGCAGCTTCCTCATGACAGCAGTCCTTGCACGGGCGACGGCGCCAAACCTCTCCTTTATGACAGAAAACGTGTTTTCTACCAAGCTTCGCTGGCCGTATATCTTTGCAAACCCGTCCGGGTCGTCCCTGTGCCAACGTAGCATCCTTCCCATCGGGCTAAATCCACTGGGAACGGAGTTCTTCTTGGGGCATATGACTGGCTCCCTTCCGCTTTCTGCAATCATGGAGCAGTTCTTGTGGGCTAGGTATGCAGCATCAAGCAGGACGTAGCCGGTGCCGTGCGGGATCCTCCCGTACATGTCACGTAACACCGGTGAGTCGTGTCTTCTGCCGTACGTCACCTCGCATGCAGATACCATGCCGTGCGGGCCACCAGCACGTGCAGCTTGTCAAACTCGCGCCTTGAGACGAGTCCCTTCTTGGCCTCCTCCCAGTCCACATACTTCATGATAGAGAACCCAGACGAGTCGCCGATGACGGTTCCGTACGCGTCGCCTCCTGCCTGTGCTAGGAGAAGTTCCTTGATCTGCCCCATCCTGCCTGACAGCGTCCTTGCCATGTTGTGCAGGGACGATTTTGATGGAATCCTTTTTAGGCCGTAGGCGTTTACCGTACCCGGATGCAATTCCATGTACGTGACGTGGACCCTGTACGAGTGGTTACGAAACACCATGTCCAGCACGCACAAAAGTGCGGCAGTCTCGTCTTTGGGGGCGTCGCCCTTCCAAACAGCAGGGATCAGTCTTTTGAGTTTCTTGGTCCTCGTCACCATCCTTCTGCCCTCGCCCCTCCTCTTCTTCTCGTATGCCGCATAGTTCCTGCACATCTGGATCTTGCACCTTCGGACGTGAGCGTCATGCTGCTTGTCTTTCCTGCCTTTCCTGCCTTTCTTTCGTCGTTTTGACATTGACGTAGTGTCAAGATCGTGATCCAAAAGCTTTGCAGCCGGGTTTCGTCATGATCTATAAGCTTTTCTGGGAATTTCCGGGAAAAATTTGGACAGCACCGCATACAATGCTTATAGAATCAGAAAATTAGAGTTTGTTATTATGGTATGGTTTCTACAAGGCCGTTCTAAACAAAACTTCACGGCATTCTACTCTGATTGCTCTACTGTTATAGCAGGTATATGATCTAGTGTTTTTTGTAGAATGATACCAAGAGTAGGCTGGTCATTTCTGTAGCCAATGCTTAGATTATATTCGTGTCCTGTAGGGCCTGCATTGTACAAACCCTCAATTTCTAGTGTTTTTGCATAGTGCGAGATTGTTCCCCACACCCCCAACAATGCATCCACGTCACCTGTCTGCATCTTCTTGAACCCATCTTCAAAACTGTCTACTAACATGTAACCTATATCTGGACGGTTTTCATCAAGCCATGACTCTATTGAAAAGTCCTTTATTATAGCTACTCGGAGATCTGCAAGGTCGTCAGCATCGATGGGTGTATTGCCTAGCGTTACAATGTCTGTGCTTATTGTGCTGTGTGGCCTTGTAAAGTCCATATAGTTGAGTCTCTCTGTCGTGTTGGCGACCATAAATATGACATCGGCTCTTCTGTTCTCCAGTGCGTCTAGAGCATCAGTCCAGTCAGAGATTGGAATCTGGACAAAATCGGCTCCAGCAGCTCTTTCAAACTCGGATCTGTACTCTGCTGTAACCCCCGCAAGCTGGCCTGACTCATCAACATACTCATACGGGAACCATGCTGGATCATACGCTACCCTTATTGTCGGGTTGTCTGTGAGCCAAAACTTCTCTTCATCAGTTAGGTCAAGATTATCTTGCAACAGTAATGCTGTCATAGTGTCCGATACTGACTTATACAGAGTCAGATCGATGCCGTAACTTGATAGTTTCTCGTATGTGCTGACACGAAGACAAACTGGAGTTTGAGAGTCTCTTAGGTACAACTCTCTTGGAGCATTACACTGAATTACAGAAAGCGATACTCCTTCCCTGAGCTGCTGTAGCGGGGGTGTGTGTCTGGCCTGTTCGGTATTAGACGAGTCTGCCATGTGCCCTGTTTTAGAATCATCATCACTATCTGCATGCACTACACCTATAGAGTGGGCTCCCATCATGATTGTAAACGCAAACATGATCACGACTTTAAGATTCGTGTTCTGGGTGAACCAATGGTGATTGTGCATACAAATATGAACAATGTAAATATAATAAGTGTGATCCTCATGTCTGCTGTGTTCCAAAATTATGCATTTGTGATTTTCATGTGGTCCTGAAACGAGTTCTTTGCGTTGTACGCCGGGGTCGACCAGATAGTCATAGTATAGTTTGTGGTGTACCAGCAGAAGAGATGGAAAATGCTCCAAGTAATTCCCATGATACCCCTGATGTGAAAGTATGTCCATGTGCCTCTGAAGATGTTTTGTTTCCCAACGCCAACTAATCGTTAACATTCTCTAATTGTTTGAATTCATTTGATTTTTCTATTGCATTGCAATCATTGTATTATACAGACAAACTTTCATTTTCAACTCATGAATCATGTTTTCTCTTTTATGTGACGTTATATGCTCTCCAAACATCCTCTTAAACGCTGAAAACACGGATTCTACAATCCATCTGTCCCCATGCTTACGCTATTCCTCCACAATTCGTAGTTGAAAATTTGAGCCAGAACAGTTTTTCTTCTTGGATGGCATTTAGTGTTTACAGATGAATTCTTTCTTGTCTTGATTCCTGGAATTATTCCTTCATGGTGCTGTGTTTCCTAACATGACTAGTTGATCCAACTAATTCTACCAAACAAGCTTTAGATCAGAATATTTTGTATTATTCCATGACTAGAAATTGGAAAAATTACAACGAATCACTAGTAAGACGTGGAGAAATCATGCTGTCTTTTGATGCTATAGACTCATGGAGTAAACTTTGTTTCCCAATTCCACTCTAAACATTCATTCTCAAGACAAATCCCAAACTAACTATGATTCACCTCCTGTTCCAGTACAGCATCAATCATCAAATTGTAAATCATCACCTTGAATTTTATTTCCCTTACAACGTTACACCAAACTCTTGCAGAAACATTCTCTCCTAAAATTCTCTTAAATGTAGAAATTGCAATCTCTACTGTCCAACGTCTGCCATAACCAATATCTTTCTTCCACTGCTTTTGATTCTCTTTTCTTTGTTGCTCTGTTAAACCATCAAACATCTTGATATTTTCAGCATTCATTTCACAATGGCCAAGCTGCAACAATCCCTGCTCTTTTCTTAACTTGTTTCCTTTTGTCTTTGGTGAGAAATTTTTTCTTACTGGAATTACTGGTATGACATTTTTCTTTTCACATTCTTTAAAATTATCGTTGGTGTCATATGCACCATCAGCACCAACTAACAATTCTTCGGATTTTTTGACATTAGAGGAATTCTCAATGTTGTGCAATGCTTCAGATAACAATCTCTCAAATTCTGGTGCATCGCCTGATTTCTCATCCGTAATTGACACTGCATAAATTTTCTTGGTCCTTGAATCAACCATGATGTGCATCTTGATGAATCCACGTCTTAGATCCCATTTTTCACCCATCCAGTCACCACGACTAGTTGGTTTGAGTCCTGTAGAGTCACCTGCCAAAAATACAATCTCTGTTTTTGTCTTTCCATCTGAGAACCAACTCTTGCCATTATTATCTTCTAGGCTTGTCTTGTTGATTCTCTTCCAAATTGCTGAAAAGTTTGGTGATTTTTCTTTTCCCAACATGTCTTCAATTATTCCCTGCAGTTGTCTGTATCCAGTACCTACAGTGTTTCTGAATAATGCAGTTACCATAAAACACACATCTGAATATACAAACGGATGTCCGACCTTTCCATCATTTAGTTGTTCAACACCTTCTGACATTATATCATCATCAAGATGTAACACATAGAATTTACCACGTGAAATGTATCGCCTGTCATCATATTTTATCTTCTGAGGCATAATTTGATATGAAAATTTTGCGATCCAAATCTTTTTCGATTATATTTTGAGGCTAGATGAAATAATTAGGAAACAAAGTTATGGAGTACAGAACTCAAGGAGATGAACCACAAAAAGGAAGGACGTCAATTCGTTTATCCCGAATCATTCATGGAGGCATTGGGATACTGTCACCTCTATTTGCATCTGCCATTCAGACAAACAGAAGGTCTGATAAAATC
Source organism: Candidatus Nitrosopumilus sp. (assembly GCA_965247045.1). GTDB lineage: Archaea > Thermoproteota > Nitrososphaeria > Nitrososphaerales > Nitrosopumilaceae > Nitrosopumilus. Next base: position 64,126 of record CBDFGF010000004.1, on the reverse strand, counting down.
ACACCTCAAAGAGAAATCAAAAACACCGACATATTAGACCTCTTGCGCAATTAACACAATTTGATCAAATTATGCAAATTTACTCACAGCAAGATCCAAAGCTGAGAACATCCTCGTTATTTCATGCTAACATACAAGAAACTAGCCAAAAAACCGAGTAGCGTTCCAGTCATTTACTGGGATTAGCCTAGAACAGTTTGATTTTTTGTCATCTGAGATAGAAAAGAAATACAAGATCACAGAGAAAAAGAGACTCTCCTCTAAGAAGAGGAGACGAAGAGTCGGAGCTGGACGCAAGTTTGAGCTTCCCATCAAGGACAGGGCAGTTATGCTTCTAGTTTACTACAGGATGTACATCACATACGAGCTTGCAGGATATCTCTTTTGCCTTGACCAGAGCAACGTCTGCAGGAACATCAAATACCTCGAGCCTGCCGTGCGAGGCTCAATACCAATCCCCCAGAAGATGATGTACGCCGAATCCAAAAAGATAGGGACCATACAGGATCTTGAACGGTACTTTCCGGAGTTTTGTGTGATGATTGACTCATCAGAGCAGCAGATCCCAAGGCCAAAGAAGAACAAAAAGAAGAGACAGACGCACTACTCGGGCAAGAAGGGATGCACACAGTCAAGAACCAGTATACGGTAAACCTTGATGGTCAGATAGTCAACAAGCCTCCACACTCTCCTGACAGGCCGCATGACTACAAGATGTTTCAGGCCAAGCATCCTACGATGCTGCCAGATGGGCTGCAGACGTTTGTAGACCTAGGATACGAGGGAATGGCAAGGGACTTTCCGGAGTTCAATCCGGTGCTGCCATGCAAGCGCAAAGGAGGCAGAAAACTGACTGCAAGGCAAAAGGAGTTCAACAGGAACCAGTCCAGAATCAGGATTACAGTAGAGCACACCATTGCCCATATTAAGAAGTTCAGGGTAATGTAGGATGTCTTCAGGAACAGGCTGCGCCGTTATGACTGCATCAGCGACATCATATGCGGCCTGGTCAATTTCAGGATACGGTGGAAAGAGAATTTTGTTGTGATTCCATGACGACGATGAATTGATTCGATTAGACGACACGCTTTGTTAATAATTACGCAAGAGGTCTAACGAGTCTAACTTTGACTTTGAGAGAACAGATCCATTCAGCATTGCATTTTGGATAAAAAAGGCAGATATTGATAGTCCTAACTCGTCATTCATATCAAAATCAAATGTCTACTGGCAACAGGGCATCAATGTATGGATGTGGGAGAATGGAACAGGCGGAATAAGCTTTAAGCTAGACGATGCTTTGTTTCCTAACTGCAAAAATCATTAACATCCTTTAATTGAACAATCAATTTTTGATTTTTCTATTGCATTACAATCATCTTGTTATACAAACAAACTTTCATTTTCAGTTCATGAATCATATTCTCTCTTTTGTGCGATGTTACATGCTCACCAAACATTCGCTTGAATGCAGAAAACACTGATTCAACAATCCATCTATCTCCATAGCTTACGCTGTTCCTCCATAATTCATAATTGAATAATTGAGCCAGAACAGCTTTTCGTCTAGGATAACAGTCAGTGCTAACTGATGAGTTCTTTCTTGTTTTGATTCCAGGAATTACACCTTCATGATACAAATATGAAAAACAATCCTTGGTATCATATGCACCATCAGCTAGTGTCTTGATTACATCTCCAGACTCTTTTGATTGCTCAACTAGTGATACAAAATGTTTTGAATCATGTGACTTGTCATCTGTAATCTCTAAACCTGTGATTTGTTTAGATTTCACATCCACTGCAACATGAATCTTCAAGAATCCTCTTCTTTTCTGCCATTTCTGCCTCATCCACTCACCACGATTGGCAACCTTGACTCCTGTACTGTCAATTGCAATGACGATGTCTTCTCCCAGTTTTGGATTCATTTTGATATCGAGTTTGCTGACACGCTTCCAGATTGCAGAATATGTTGGTGTTTTTGATTTTTCTTTCAGGTGTGATTTTATCAGACCTTCAGTTTGTCTGAATGGCAGATGCAAATAGAGATGACAGCACCCTAGTGCCTCCATGAATGATTCAGGATAGATATACTGACGTCCTTCCTTTTTGTGGTTCATCTCTTTGAGTTCTGTACCCCACAGTTCCATGGCATCAAAAGACAGCATGATTTCCCCACGTCTAACTAGTGATGTGTTGTATTTTTTCCAATTCCTATTCATGGAATCATACAAAATGTTCTGATCTAAACCTTGATTGGTAGAATTAGTTGGACAAACTAGTCATGTTAGGAAACACAGCACTAGACGATGATTCAGGCAATAAAATAGCCGTTCGCACCACAAGCATAACTGATGATAGCTGGCACCATGTTGCATTTACCTATGATGGTTCCAGTAACAGGACTGGACTAAAGGCATACGTAGACAGACAGGATGTAGGTATACTCTATGATGGTCAGACCGGCTCTATATCAGGAACCATAAAAAATGATCACCCTATTGGAATAGGCTCAAGTAGTACAGGTCAGGGTACTACTAACGGCACGAGACTGGATGATCTCCGAATCTATGATATTGAACTAAACTCAACACAAGTCACCAAGATATACAACAAAGGTCTTCTTTCAAAACAGATTGCCTCCGCAAACCAACAAATTGCAGACCTGCAAGCCGAGAATACAGATTTGCAAAACCAAATCACATCAGTAAATGGAACGGTAATTGCGTTGAATGCACAAGTGTCAGTCATTGACACTCTGATTGACTATATCAACACATTCCTAAATGGAACATTCCTCAACTACGAACCATAATCTCCCCTTTTTTATTATTCCACCCAAACCCAGCTGGTCAGTCATTTGGACTTTTGGATTGTGAATTACCAACAGCTTTTAGCAAGTGTAGTATATCAGAGAGCCACAAACACCAAACTTGATATATCGTAGATATTCAAGCAAATCTAATAACATGAATAATAGAGCACTATTGTTAGCTATTCTAGCAGTTGGCGCACTTGTATCTATAAGCGTAGTTACAAGTAGTGCAATTGCCACACCCTCTGACTATCTTGGCCTAAAATGGGGAAAGGTCAAAAACATTGACTTTCTAGCCTCTAATTCAACAAACAGTCAGTTGCCAGACGAGTTTATCAATTTTGTAGCCAAGGCAAAGGGAAACATTCCACAGGATGGAACTTCTGCATTTGGCTATGCATTTTTGATGGATGGTGCAAATGAGGTTGTAGTCATAGTGACACATAACGGAATAGTTGACACCACATACGATCTTCCGCAACATGGATTTCATGGACACACATTGAAACTCAAAGAAGCCGAGAGCAGTTTTTGTACATCTGAGAACGCAACGCTAGAGGTGGACATTGAATCATCGGTTGCCATGAAAGGATTTGGAGAAGAATACGATGTGAGAATAGTTGACAAAAAAGCAAAACTACGTCATATGGATAGCGGACTTGTCACAGATCACGATGTTGATAATGTAGTCGCATTTACTGCATCAGGACAAACAGTTAGCGATACTGACTTGTCACCAACGGCAATCTGTGTATTTCCAACCGATTCTATCTAACCCTTTTTTTATTTTTTGCAGTTCCACCCTCACACCCAGCTGACCAGTCATTTTGACAACAGCATCTAGTGTCACTGCACCAACTGATGAGAGTTCTACCCTCACACCAGCTAACCAGTCATTTTGACAGGTGTTATCAGAACATGGATAGAAGGCCACATTCTTGCCATTTTGTTTTGTTGTTTCATCAAGAATTTATTATATGGGACTAAATAATTGAGACTTGGGCATAATGATTTACAAAAATAAATCCAAATGATTCTAACAGCAAAGCATTCTTTTTACAATTCTTGGATTCTCTACTCCTGTCACACAGTTGTAGTAAACTGCCAATTGATACGCCAAAACACAAACCAGAGCAAATGACTTCACATTCTCAAGTCCTCTTACTGGCAATGTCCTTATGTTGAATATGTCTTTAACAATCTCAAATAACGGCTCGATTGACACCTTTCTCTGAGAGTACAACTCTTGACCTTCTTTGGAATCATAAAACTCTGCCAGCTTTATTCTGTCTGGCGGCGTAGATGGATATACTTTGACTGGACAGATCAGTCTCAGATTTTTCTCATTGCTGCAATGGTACAGGTTGCCATCATCATACGCAGGATCTGCCAATATGTTTTGGAACAGCCCTGCAAGTGAATCAACTAGTGTACCATACGGTTTGCCGTCATGAGCATTTGCAGTGCTGATACAGGCAGACAGTGGAACTATCAGTTTGCCAGTACTGTAACTCATGTGCAGTTTGTATCCAAATCTCCAGCCCCTTGATTTGGAATAACCCTACTTGGCATCAGTGTCAATTCCTGCAATTGGAAGACGATTTTGTTTGATGTCAGATTTGTGCCATACTGGGTCTGCGGCTTGCAGCATTGTGCTATCAACTGATGCAGATATATCATCTACTAATCTTTCTGAGACAAACAGATTTCCCATGTTGTTGATGATGGTACTAATTGGCAACACTTGGAATCTTCTGTCAATTGTTCTTCTGTCTGGAATTTGCTGTAGCCTGCAGGCCTTGAGCAATTTATCATTATTACATTTGATGAACAAGAAATAGTGCAGCGTGTTATTGCTAGGAATCCTCATCCATGATTTTATGATGTATAGTTGTACCATCAGAATGGTTGGATAAACATACGGTCTTCCACGCCTAATTACATCCTCATACAGAGACAATGCTCTGATCAAATACAAAACACCAATAAGAAATGACTGACATCTTATGTTGCTAGGGATTCTTGTTTGTTTTGGCATTCCAATGAACAAAACATACTAGACCTCTTGCGTAATTACCAACAAAACGCGTCATTTAACCAAACTGATTCATCAGGTCATGGAATCACAACAAAATCCTTCTGCCGTATCCTGAAATTGACCAGGCCGCATATGATGTCACTGATGCAATCATAGCGGCGCAGCCTGTTCCTGAAGACATCCTGCATTATCCTGAACTTCTTTATCTTTGAGATTGTGTGCTCTACTGTAATCCTGATTCTGGACTGGTTCCTGTTGAACTCCTTTTGCCTTGCAGTAAGTCTCTTGCCTCCTTTGCGCTTGCATGGAAGTACCGGATTGAACTCCGGAAAGTCCCTTGCCATTCCCTCGTATCCCAGGTCGACAAACGTCTGTAGTCCTTCTGGCAGTGTAGGGTGTTTGAGCTGAAACATCTTGTAGTCATGAGGTCTTCCCGGAGAGTGTGGAGGCTTGTGGACTATCTGGCCGTCAAGGTTTACCGTATACTGGTTCTTGACTGTGTGCATCCCCTTCTTGCCCGAGTAGTGCGTCTGCCTCTTCTTTTTGTTCTTCTTTGGCCTTGGTATCTGCTGCTCTGATGAGTCAATCATCACACAAAACTCCGGAAAGTACCGTTCAAGATCCTGTATGGTCCCTATCTTTTTGGATTCGGCGTACATCATCTTCTGGGGGATTGGTATTGAGCCCCTCACTGCAGCCTCCAGGTATTTGATGTTCCTGCAGACGTTGCTCTGGTCAAGGCAAAAGAGATATCCTGCAAGCTCGTATGTGATGTACATCCTGTAGTAAACTAGAAGCATCATAAGCCTGTCCCTGACTGGAAGAGCGAATCTGCGTCCTGCCCCATCTTTCACTCCCTCTTTTTGCGGGATAGCCTTCTTTGCTCTGTTCTTTTGTACTCTTTTTCTATCTCAGATGACAAAAAATCAAACTGTTCTAGGCCAATCCCAGTAAATGACTGGAATGACCTTGGCTTTCTGGCTAGTTTCTTGTATGTTAGCATGAAATAACGAGGATGTTCTCAGCTTTGGATCTTGCTGTGAGTAAATTTGCATAATTTGATCAAATTGTGTTAATTGCGCAAGAGGTCTAGTATGCCACATGGAATTAGAATATGTCCTCTCAAATCTTATCCATTTTCGTCTTTTTCGTTTCTTTGGTTGAACTTCTGCCAATCCCTTACTCCTCAGTATTTGGTGTATTGTGTTGTGAGGTATATGGATTCCATCTGCATCAAGTATCTTTTCAAGAAATACTGCAGAACATTTGAATTTCTCAAATGCTGATTCTGCAGCTTCTCTCATCTCTTCTGTAATGATTCTTTTTGGCCTTCCTGGTTTTCCCAATACTGGAATATTTTCTGAATTACGATATTGTGAGTATAGTTTCTGTACCCAACGTGTAGATATCTTTATGGAATGGGCGACATCAGCATTTTTTGCTCCATTCTCTTTTTCTCTGATTATCCATGATATCTTGACTGGATCTAGTTTCTGCATGACTAGATGGTTTTTGCCTCTGTTCCAAACGTATCTTGATTTTAGTCTAGAACTGATGGGGTGAACTAATTTCAGGATAATAGAATGATGTAATTTAATCACCATGTGTTCTTTCCAAAAATTATTTCGTGTTATCTTCATGAGTGGTTCCTCCATAATACTTCTGGGTCTATGAGTATTTCGTTTGTCACCTTCTTAGTGTAATACGCATCAGCTGGTGTCTCCATCTCATCCAAATCCAGTGCACCATGTGGTCTTATGTGATTATACCGGGGTTGTCGCCAAATTCAACCAAATGATCTAATTTTGTAATTTTTCACGCATATTGATCAGGGAGGTATGGGTTCCCCAATGACTAACCATAAGAGACGTGATCAGTACTGGAAGTACTATCACGATGCCCACACCCGAGAACTGGATTTTCTCACATCCCATATAGTTTCTTTGATTGTGGAGAATCCGTGTCCTGCACATGCCAAAAGGTCTGGCGCGGGACGCAAACCGGTACACGACAAAAACAAGCTTGCATTTCTCTGCATACTCATGGTGTGCCTTGACTTTACATCCAGGGACATGGAGAATCTTGCAGCTCTGCTGAGGATGCCGTGGAACGAACCCCTGCCGGATCACAGCACCATTGCCAAGTTCATGCAGAAGATTCCGACTGCATGGCTTGAGGGCATCATTGCCTGCACGGCAGAATCATGTCTTGCAGGGTTTGATGCCTCCTCCAAACTCAAGCTTGCATCAGACAGCACCGGCGTTGCTACTGGCAGATATTACATGGTGCAAAAAAACGTCAAAAACAGGCACAAATCAGAGGTAAAACGTCAAAAGTATATCAAATGGCACGTGACTGCAGTACTGGGCCTGCAGGTCATACTCTCCTGCCGCATTACGGCCAGCAATGTGGCAGACACCACGGTTCTTGCATCCCTGATAGAGAAGATCAAAAAGACAGGCATTGCATTTTCTGGCAGCAGATTCAACGCAGACAAGGGATATGATTCTGATGAGAACTTTAGGCTTGTCTTTGATGTCGGCATGACTCCAAACATAAAGCAGAGGAACAACGCCATAAGCAGCTCAAAACCATTTCGTAAAAGGGCGGCAGGACTGTTTGATGCAGATATCTACAAAAAACGTGGCATGATAGAGGGGATATTTGGAGCCGAGGAGACAGAGGGTCACCGGTTGCTGTGCAGGTTCAGAAAAAAGTCCACAAGAAGGCGGTTCGGACTGTGCAAGGCAATAGGATGGAACCTTGAGGTGTTAAACCGTCTAGAGTGTGCCGCAAGGCAGAATATAGTGGTGGTGGCAGCTTGATGTGAATTTGGCGACAACCCCGATTATACCAGTGGATAAACTCGTCAATTGATTTGAAATGAATAATTTTGCACTCAAAGATATCCCAGAACTTTTCTATCTTGCCGTTTGTCTGAGGATGATATGGTCTACTGTGAATGTGATTGATATGGTTTTTCATCAGATACTCTTCAAACTCTACAGGCTTGTTGCAGTCAAGTGGTTCCACATTTGATGTGAATTGCTTGCCATTGTCAGTAATTACGGATGCTGGCCTTCCATACTGTTTTATCGCATCTGCAAGAACAGTTTTGGCATTAACTGATGTTGCATTATCAAACACTCCATATCCTGCAACAAGTCGTGAGGCATCATCCTCAAAGGTGATTAGTTGCTTTCCTTCCCATCGTAGGTCATGTATCTCATGCCAGTCAGTATGCCACAACGAGTTTGAGTATTCTCGCTCATATCTTATCCACTTTCTTCTCATCTTCTTTCTTGGTTGCTCCACTGACAGTCCTTCATCTAGCATAATCTTGTGGATACGGTTATGGTTTATCTTGGTATTGTGCAGTTTGAGTATGAACTTTTCAAGATACAATGCATTTGCATGATATTTTTTCTGGGTTTGTTTTACTAGTTCTATCTCTTGTGCGGTGATTGGCTTTCTTGGACGTCCTGGTGTTTTGAGAATTGGAATTTTTCTAGTTGTGCGATATTGTGAATAGATTTGTTGCACTCTTCTGGGTGTTATCTTTAGTCCGTTTGCAATGTCTGCATTCTTGTGACCTTGTTGTTTCCATTTTATGAGCCAGTTGATCTTCTTTTCATCTAGTTTGACCATAGGTATGCCATGATACCCACGCATACGATAGTATGGCCATAATGCTCTTTTAGTTAAAGGATGAAATAATTTCCGGAAAAGAGATAATTTAATCACCATGTTTATATCATATATACCTAGATCCATGATCTTGTTGATTTGTAAAAATATCTTAACTAGTAAGACAAAAAAATCCTTTACATCAAACATGCTGCCTGTTATAACACTTGTTTTACTAGCCGTTGTATCCTTTTCCACTGTATCATATTTAGAGTATCCTTCTCCGTTACAGCAAATCAAAAACGGCGTGGCACCAGAAGACATTCAATGTAACACTGACCGTGTGCATGCAGTTCGTGATAATGATAAACATGTATGTGTGAGCGAACAGACTGCAGAGAAGAGAGGTTGGGAGGTAATCCCAAAACCTGTAGTTGAGAATCCGCCTGTAGTTGAGAACACATCTGTTGTTGAGAATACAGATTCTGTTGCTATATCAGAACAAATTCAAGTGAACAAATCAAACACTGATTCTGGTTTAAAAACAATCCCTAATCCTACTGGATATTGGACACCAATCATTGAAAAAGACCAAAGAGATGAGTTTGTAGATAAAATATTACAGATAACAGGACATAATTTGCTTGAAGATTATGATAGACGAGGTGATCGCATATATTACACTGATGCTGGATATGTATTGCCTTTTTGCCAAGGTGGTAATGAGTGCAATAAAGAACGGATAAAGTTTTCTAATTATAAAACAATAGAGGGAAAATTTCCCTTTCCAGATGTACATTATCGATTTTATATAATGGATGGTGAACTAGATGAGAAATATCTAGATGCATATGTAAAAGATTTTGCTCAAAGGATGGATTGGGAATATACTGATGATCAATTACACAAAAATATTGGTAAGACTATTAGGTATACATTCAAAAGTGAATATGGTCACATAATTTTCCATTTTGATTATTATCATGGGGGATTAGTAGTATGGTTTGGTTATGGTGGATGGACAAACAATCCTGAATTGGTTCCAAAAGAGTTCCCGTTATCTTATGATGATGCAATAAGCAAAGTCCAACAATATGTTACAGACATTGATGAGATGCATGTGTCACATGATCAGTTTGAAAAACCTGAAAATAGAATTCCTCATATGGCTTGTGAGTTTGAATTTTTAGATAAACCATATGTAAAAGAACGAATTGAGATTATTGCAGGAGTACCTTACTATAATGTCGATGTAGGTAAATGTAGCTACAGAGATCATACTGGAATGGCTCATGCAGCTATATTGCTAATTGATGCTTGGCAAGGACAGGACATCATCCATGCGCATGTGAAAGGACTAGATTAGCGTTCTTCGTTTTCTTGTCTATTATCCTGAAATTAGTTCACCCCATCAGTTCTAGACTAAAATCAAGATACGTTTGGAACAGAGGCAAAAACCATCTAGTCATGCAGAAACTAGATCCAGTCAAGATATCATGGATAATCAGAGAAAAAGAGAATGGAGCAAAAAATGCTGATGTCGCCCATTCCATAAAGATATCTACACGTTGGGTACAGAAACTATACTCACAATATCGTAATTCAGAAAATATTCCAGTATTGGGAAAACCAGGAAGGCCAAAAAGAATCATTACAGAAGAGATGAGAGAAGCTGCAGAATCAGCATTTGAGAAATTCAAATGTTCTGCAGTATTTCTTGAAAAGATACTTGATGCAGATGGAATCCATATACCTCACAACACAATACACCAAATACTGAGGAGTAAGGGATTGGCAGAAGTTCAACCAAAGAAACGAAAAAGACGAAAATGGATAAGATTTGAGAGGACATATTCTAATTCCATGTGGCATACTAGACCTCTTGCGCAATTAACACAATTTGATCAAATTATGCAAATTTACTCACAGCAAGATCCAAAGCTGAGAACATCCTCGTTATTTCATGCTAACATACAAGAAACTAGCCAGAAAGCCAAGGTCATTCCAGTCATTTACTGGGATTGGCCTAGAACAGTTTGATTTTTTGTCATCTGAGATAGAAAAAGAGTACAAAAGAACAGAGCAAAGAAGGCTATCCCGCAAAAAGAGGGAGTGAAAGATGGGGCAGGACGCAGATTCGCTCTTCCAGTCAGGGACAGGCTTATGATGCTTCTAGTTTACTACAGGATGTACATCACATACGAGCTTGCAGGATATCTCTTTTGCCTTGACCAGAGCAACGTCTGCAGGAACATCAAATACCTGGAGGCTGCAGTGAGGGGCTCAATACCAATCCCCCAGAAGATGATGTACGCCGAATCCAAAAAGATAGGGACCATACAGGATCTTGAACGGTACTTTCCGGAGTTTTGTGTGATGATTGACTCATCAGAGCAGCAGATACCAAGGCCAAAGAAGAACAAAAAGAAGAGGCAGACGCACTACTCGGGCAAGAAGGGGATGCACACAGTCAAGAACCAGTATACGGTAAACCTTGATGGTCAGATAGTCAACAAGCCTCCACACTCTCCTGACAGGCCGCATGACTACAAGATGTTTCAGGCCAAGCATCCTACGATGCTGCCAGATGGGCTGCAGACGTTTGTAGACCTGGGATACGAGGGAATGGCAAGGGACTTTCCGGAGTTCAATCCGGTACTTCCATGCAAGCGCAAAGGAGGCAAGAGACTTACTGCAAGGCAAAAGGAGTTCAACAGGAACCAGTCCAGAATCAGGATTACAGTAGAGCACACAATCTCAAAGATAAAGAAGTTCAGGATAATGCAGGATGTCTTCAGGAACAGGCTGCGCCGCTATGATTGCATCAGTGACATCATATGCGGCCTGGTCAATTTCAGGATACGGTGGAAAGAGAATTTTGTTGTGATTCCATGACGACGATGAATTGATTCGATTAGACGACACGCTTTGTTAATAATTACGCAAGAGGTCTATAGTGCCTTACGGTCAGGTTTTGAATAATCTAACAGTAATTTTAGATGGTCTTTGGTCAGTGGTATTCTTAATTCCTGAATGATATTAGGTAGTGAAATCAGATCCTTCACATCATCTGAGCTAATTTTGATTCCCTGACTACGTAGATATGTTCTAAGAGTACTGAAATATGATGCAATTGACTTTGGTTTTAGATTTTTTTCTCCCATGTAATTGATAAAATCTTGAAGAAAGTGGTAAAGAGCGTCACTTGTATCTCCTCTAAGTTCATCAAGTAGTCTTTCAGAATCATTACCATACACTTTAGAGCAAAAATTATCAAAGAGTTTCAATGCAGACAATAAGACATTCTTAGATCCTGAAGATTTGCTCTTGTTGTAGAACTTTTCTACAAATTCCTCTCTGGTGAGAGTCTTTCTTAGGGTTTTTTGGAGTGTTTTCAAGCTATTTTGTGTATGATTTTGTAATTAATTAGAACTATCTGGTTCGGTAAAGAAATTTAATTATCAAGTAATATTTTGAAAATAACATGACTAAAGCAATTGTTCTTGGTGGTTCACGAGGAATAGGAAAAGCAATTTCAGAATCACTAAAGTCAATAGAAATCGATGTTTTTGCTGCTTCAAAAAATGATATTGATACATCAGATTTGAATAGTGTGAAAAAATTTCTAGAGAAACATAATCAAACAGATATTTTAGTTCTAAACACAGGAGGTCCCGCTCCAAAACAATTCTCAACTGTAACTGAAGACGATTGGAAATTATATCACAATCAGTTATTTCTAGGATTTTGTACTATTTTGCAGAATATCAAAATTAACGATGGCGGATACATTTTTTTGATTAGTTCAAATGTGATTAAAGAGCCAAACCCAAAATTAATAATTTCTTCAGCATATCGTGCTGCATTTAGTGAAGTTTTCAAAATTTTAAGTAAAGAATACGCAGAAAAAAATATCAGTTGTGTCAATATTGCACCAGGTCCTATCAATACAGATAGAACTAGAGAATTAATAGAAAATGTTGAAGAATTCAAAAAATCTCTACCCATGAAAAGACTAGGAGAACCAAAAGAGATTGGAAACTTTGTAAAATCAATTATTGAAAATAAAATAAAATATCTTTCAGGTGTTACAATAAACTTTGATGGCGCTAATTCAAACTATATTTTTTAAAATTATTTTTTAAATTCAACATTTGGTGTATCAGGTTGCCCTGCAATGGCTATTAATCCACCATCACGTAATTGTTTTAACAATTGCATAACTTCTTTTTCTACTTGGTTTCTTTGTAATCCTGTTTGCTGTGCAAACACTTCAACTAGTTCTGTAACTTTACGCTGTCCATTACAAGACTTCCAAAAGTCTACAATTGCTTGATTTACCATAAAGCCTTGTTCATGTTCGTTTGCCAAGACCATTGAACCATCTTCTTGTTGGACCAGTTTTCCAACACCTTGAGGTAGTGCAGTTTCATAATTGATTGGTGCAGGAGTATTCAGACCAGATCCAATGTTCTTGATTTTGATTTTTGCCTCTTCAGACATCTTATCCATTGACCATGGAGGATCCCATACAATGTCTACATTGACATTGTTAACTCCTGGAACTTTTTTTACATATCTTGTTGCATCTTGAACCAGAGTTTCATGGAGGGGACAACCTTGAGTTGTCATTGTCATTTTGATATTAACGTCATTGTTTTCTGCAACATCAATTCCATAAATCAAACCCATCTCTACAATGTTGAGAGGTACTTCAGGATCCATGCATTGCTTGAGGGAATCCTCAATTGCTTGTGCAGAAACTGTATTCATATTGTAAAATGCAGTTTAAAAAACAATAAAAACTTTCTATTAATTAGCTTCAATTAACACTTGTATTTTTATCAAATAGCCTGATTAGTAGGACTTTTTGTTTCTGAAAAGAGACGCATTATAATGGAAAGTTTGATTGTTAAAGAGTTAGATTAGATTTTTTGTGTAAATTACAATGTAGCTAATTGTAAACATCTATGTTTAATTCCCGTTCCTAATTTTTCTAATGGGGGATGAGCCAAATCGAAGATGATAATGTCCTAGTAAAAACTAGAATAAAATTCAAAGGAGATGAAAAGTACACCATTATCACTGTAACTGAGCAACAGTTTCTCAATCTCTTACAAGTTCCCATTATTGAAAAGTGTGAAGCACTTGGCAGCTCCCCAAAACCGTTGACAGAGACACAAAAAGCTAGATTCAATCAAAAAATAATGATAGTGTGTAGCGATGACCCAAACTGTTCCAAATATTTGCTAAAATAGATTTGTAATTTATAGTAAGATTATGAATCGATTGTTATTTTCACTCAAAGACACGAAGACGTTGTAAAATCATTTCTCTCTGAACAGATGTAAGTGGTGGTTTTTTAGTAGCATTAATTTTAGGAAAATCATCAAGTTTTTGCAATTCCTCAAGATGAAAAATGAGTAAAGGCAATCCACTCCAACGTTTAAGGTGCTTTTCAAATTTCGATCCCTCAGTTATTTCAGGATGCAAATCAAATGCCTCTTCAAATGAACATTTAATTTCATCACCATGACCTTTTTGATAATATCGTTTGTACCAATAATGTGAATAAACTCTTTCAACAGGATCACGAAGTATAATTACTGGTTGATAATCAGGCCAGTAAGTATAGTGTAGTTTTACAACATCTGGTTTTTTGAAAAGCGACTCATTCCGTATGACTTTGAATCCATTATTTCTAAGATAATTTTCTAACGCAGTAGCTCCACATTTTTCTATTCCCAAAATATGATATTTGGTTTTTAATCGAAAGTATTTCTTAAATTGTCGTTTGGTGAATTTTATTCCTAACATATAACATTACACTATATATTTTTTGTTAGTTATGGAATAAATCATTTTACAATCCTAAAAAATCAAGAACACTTCTAACATATCATAAAATGCGTAATTTCCCTTAGGATTATGAAGTGTAAAGAAGTCTATGGATAAAAAATGTCATCTTCTAGATATTCCAGTGTTATTGATGCTGCTTCAACTAACTCTCCAGTGGTAGTGTCTTCCAGAGTTACGTAAATTGTATGAAGGCCATTTCGTGATAACCACTGTGAAACATCTGCACTGATATTTACTTGGTTTATCGGTCCGCCTATCTCATCGTAAATTACATAATCCATACATTGGATACCGTCTGTACCATTTGTAGTGAGTTTACCGATATCACACTCTTCATAATAATAGCCAGTTTGAGGAGGTTCTACCAACATCCCAACAAATCTTCCTTGATCATAATATCCTGCATTATAAGGAAATTCATTATTCAAACTAGATCCTGAGACTTGTTTAATAGAATCATCTTCAAAAATTAAAATGTTAGATATTTTGTAATTTGATGGAATATCACCATTCAAATTCAATGTTTTATCATTTACAATCTCTAAATTATTCCACTGAATTATTTTTGTCTCAAAGTGCTGGGCAAAATAAAAATTATTTTCATTCCAAGATACTCCAAAATTCACTAGTGTGTGGTAGGGATCTATTATGTTATCTCTGTGACCCCAATCAGAATCTGCATCATCATATATCATACTGTATTGATGACTCTTGATTTGTTCAGATGGATCCCATGTATTTGGAAGACAATTAGAAGTTGGACAAATACTTTGAGAAAATGCAATGTTTTCACCAACACTAGCAGTTCCACCAAACTCAGTATAGGTGACATATGGTTTGACTCCTTGAGTATTCCAATGTGAAAAATAAGAATTTTTCAGTTGATCATCTGCATGATTTTGAGCAGATGGGTTTGTGCCTAACTTTACGGGTAAAACTCCATGTTTTTTCCGGTCTTCGTTTACAAGCTCTAATGCATACTGGTATAGTTCTTGTTTTTCTTTTGGGATCACAATATTTTCTGGCTGTATAATTTCTTCTACGAAATGTTTACCATCACTAGTTCTGCATTGTCTTGGATATGACTCCATAACGGGATTTCCTGCAGCCACGCATTCTTCAAAACTATCAATTAAAGATTTCGCTAAAGCCCAACCACGTTCAATCAGTTTTTCAGCAGTTTTTGGTTTAACACATACAGGTGAATTGTTTCTAAGTTTGAAAATTAATTCAAATCCATCAGTGCATGTTAGAAAATCAGGAGATATTCCGTTCTTTATTTGAGTTTTTAGTGACGGAGATGTCATTGAGGGTTGATTTTTAATTGTAAATGGTATGGTTTCTTTATTTTCCCATGCATCTCTGCCTCCCGGAATTTCGGAGCATAGTCTATCTCCGCAAATGCTAGGATCAGGCTCTTTTCCACCTCCACCATAACCAAAAGATTGAGGAGTCAAAACAACTGAAAAAATCAAAATAGAAAATAACATTATGCAAATAATTTGTGATTTCACAATATCTTGTTACGGTATAAGTTTATAAAAAATTTAAAAGTTATACAGAATCTACGTAATCCTATACAAGGTAATCAGGGTATCTTTATAATGATTATGAAGATAATTTTTCAAAGGAATTTTTATAACAATTTGGGTTTGATTTGAGTTGGGATTCCACAATTGTTTTTGAAAATTTGTGTACTGTAATCATATGTTTTGGAATATCATCACATTTTGTTTTACAGGTCCTGCACATATACTTCATATCAGATTCCTAGTGCTTTGACGATACTATACAACTGTTTGTTTTATCATCTCGATGACATAATTGACATGATTTTGAGCATGAATAACAAAAAGGTTGACCCTAAAAATCATGAACAACTAGAACATATCATAAAATGCGTAATCTCTCCTAGGCATCAATTGTTTACTTCAAATAATTTTTTTATAGATTCTTTATAGGGTGGTTTAGCCACGCCTTTTTCTGTAATAATTCCTGAAATTAGTTCTGGTGGAGTCATATCAAAAGCAGGATTTATCACGTTAATGTCATCAGGGGCAGTTTTTTTGTCTCCAATTCCCGTAACTTCACTTCCTTTTCTCATTTCAATAATTACATCTTTAGCATCACTTTCCATATCAAATGTAGATAATGGTGCAGCCACATAGAATGGAACTCCATGTTGTTTTGCCATGGTTGCTATCTGATAGGTTCCAATTTTGTTAAAGACGTGACCAGTTCTTACTATCCTGTCTGCACCAACAACTACCTTATCGACCAATCCATTTGCCATTGTATATCCCACTGCAGTGTCGGGAATAAGACTAACATCAAATCCATCATGTTTTAGCTCAAATGCAGTTAGTCTAGAGCCTTGCTGTACAGGTCTTGTTTCTGTTGCAATGACTTTGACATTTTTTCCACTCTCCCTTGTTGCTCTAATTACACCTAATGCAGTTCCATATGCTACAGTAGCTAAAGCACCAGCATTACAGTGAGTCATTATTGTATCATTATCATCAAAAAGAACAGATCCGTTTTTTCCCATGATCTTGTTTATTTCTATATCTTCATCAGCCATTTTCTTGGCTGCATTAACTACTAGTTTTTTAATTTGTTCTACTGAATCTCCAGACTGTGCAATTTTCATTATTTGTTCTAAACCCCATGCCAAGTTTACTGCAGTTGGTCTTGTTTCAAAAAGAATTTTTTTTGCATTTTCTAAATCTAAAATCAATTCATCTTTAGTAGTTGCTGTACTTTGTAAAACTGATAATGCTAATCCAAAAGCACCAGATACGCCTATTGCAGGAGCACCCCTAACCACCAAAGTTTTGATAGCATTTGCAACCTGATTGTAATCATCATATTCTACAAGCTCTAGTTTGTTTGGAAGTTTTGTCTGGTCAATCATTACTACTTTATTATCTTTCCATTCTACTGTTCGTAAAGAACTTTGTTCAGAGCTTTCCAAGTAAAACTAAAATTTACCAAACCATATTTAAAATGAACCAACATATTACTAACCAGATTTCTTCCATTTTTTGTGATTTTTTCATTTTCCATATATTGCTAAAACAATTCTGCCAATATAAAAGCAAGATTATTCAAAAGCATGCTTTGTTTCCTAACTGCAAAAATCATTAACATCCTTTAATTGAACAATCAATTTTTGATTATTCTATTGCATTACAATCATCTTGTTATACAAACAAACTTTCATTTTCAGTTCATGAATCATATTCTCTCTTTTGTGCGATGTTACATGTTCACCAAACATTCGCTTGAATGCAGAAAACACTGATTCTACAATCCATCTGTCCCCATAGATTACGCTGTTCCTCCATAATTCATAATTGAATAATTGAGCCAGAACAGCTTTTCGTCTTGGATAACAGTCAGTGTTAACTGATGAGTTCTTTCTTGTCTTGATTCCTGCAGTGATATTTTCATGATACAAATATGAAAAATCACTTTTTGTGTCATATGCGCCATCAGCAAGGGTTTTAGTTACATTTCCAAACTGTTTTGATTGTTCTACCAGAGACATAAAAGATTTTGAATCATGTGACTTGTCATCTGTAACCTCCAGACCCGTAATCTGCTTTGATTTTACATCTACTGCCACATGAATTTTTAGAAAACCTCTTCTCTTCTGCCATTTTTGTCTCATCCACTCACCTCTGTCTGCAACCTTGACTCCAGTGGAATCAATTGCAATGATGATGTCTCTTCCCAGTTTTGGGTTGCACTTGATATCGAGTTTGTTGACACGTTTCCAAATGGCAGAATATGTCGGTGTTTTTGATTTTTCTTTCAGGTGTGATTTTATCAGTCCCTCTGTTTGTCTGTAGGGGAGATGCAGATACGCATGGCAATACCCTAGTGCTTCCATGAAACTCTCAGGATAGACGTACTGGTGTCTTTCTTTTCTGCGATTCATCTCTTTGAGTTCTGTACCCCACTGTTCCATGGAATCAAAGGAGAGCATGATTTCTCCTCTTCTTACAAGGGATTGGTTGTATTTTTTCCAATTTCTATTCATGAAATTGTACAAAATGTTCTGATCCAAACCTTGATTGGTAGAATTAGTTGGATAAACTAGTCATGTTAGGAAACACAGCAATATTTTCCCTAGTTTATATGATCATATTAAAGAAAATCCGGTTTTACCCATGGGTTATGTTCCTGATGAAATTTTGTTAGATAAAAAAGAAATTACATATCAGTTCATAGCTGAAATGATAATTCCATGGTATCTGAATTTTTACATTACATGGTATGAAGCCAAAAATAAACTATTTTTAACTTATGAAGAATTGCTTGCAAATCCTGAAAAAACTCTTACTAAAGTTGTAGATTATGTCGGATTAAATTGCAAGCAGTCAGATATTTTAGAAAGTATAGAAAAAGCAAAAACTCAGTTTACAAGAAAAAATGTCGGAATAACAGGTAGAGGAAATGAAGTACCTAATGATGTAAAAAATTATGTAATTCATCTATGTAAATACTATAAAGATATTGATTTTTCTCCAATAGGAATTCCTTTAGACGAAAAAGTTTGAAATAACTATAGAAATAGTAAATTAGATTTTTCAAATAGCATATATTAACAAACTACTGTAGCAATTTATTAACATATTTCAATATACCTTGAAAATAGTTTTTGAACAAATAAATGTGTAATTATTTTTTAAGTTCCGTCAGAATAGATTTAAAGAGAGTTCTTGTTTCTCTGTCAATCAAATAAGTAATAACTAGATAAATTCCCACACATAGAACTAATTCAAGCAATAATGTTGGAAGAAAATCATAGATACTGATAGCATAATTTAAGATCATGTCAGAAGTAATCATAAAAAATCCAACAAATGCAAGCATAGCTAATACATATTTTAGAGAATTTGTAATTGGGAATGATATCTTGATAAACTTTCTTGAGTAACTCCACAAGAAAATAAGAATAGGAATTTCAAGTATTAGGCCAAATAGAGCCCACCAACTAACTAATTCAATTTCTGAAATACCAGAATCTTTGAAAAATAGAAGAAACAAAGCTAATGCCAAGATATACACCAAATTAAAAAATCCAAGATATTTTGGCATTCTAAAAAAACTACTTTTTAAAAATCTTGAAAATTTTGGATTGATTTCTGTATCTACTTGTTCGGTACCAACAATGATAGCCACAGGAATAGTCTTAAAGATGTTCAGAAAAAGTCTAAAAGAAATTATTATCACTACTGGCCAAGCAAGTTCATAAAGTGGATTTAAAGCAAATAGCGCAGGTTTAGAAAAAACAATAGTAATTCCTAATAAAAGAATGCCAAAATATAGAACTCTTGTAAAATTCTGTTGTATACCACCATAATTTTTTTCAGATAATAGTTTTGGATACAATGCTTTAGAAATGGTTCCAGAATGCTGTATAATTGCTGCAATAGAATATGCAACCTGAAAATAAGCTACACCTATAACCGAACCTATGATTATAGAATAGATTGTAATGTCGATTACATGTAGAAAATTTTGTGTGTGTGTAAATAGTGGGATCCATGAATATCGAAGCCACCATTTTAATTTTCTTAAAGAGAATTTTTCTTTGATTTTATATCTTGCGTAATAAAGTTGTACTAAGATTTTCCCAACAAACGCAAAAAATACTGCTAATACAACACCTAGAACTGCAAGATCAAGAATTAATACCGTTAGAAGAGCAATTGGGATTTTTATTATTTGAAAGATTATGTGTGAAATGGTAACTGCATGAGGTTTATGTCCATAATTTATAGAAGCAAGTGTTTGACTTACAAAGCTAACTGGAATTAATGCAGCACCTAAAAGTAAAATTTCAAATTCTGTTTGATTACTTTCAGAAACAAAAAAAGCATAAACCACAAACACAGGAAGAATAAAGAGAGACATAGTTCCACTAGACAAAACACTAGTTTTTCCAACTAGTTCTCCTCTTGCAATTTGTCTTATAGTCCATACAGAGATTATTGCTTCGGAAATCAACAAATAATTTACAATACTGAGTAAGAGTGCCCAGGTACCAAATTCTTCAGGCGATAAACTTCTAGTGACAATAAGTATAAAGCCAAGGCCAAAGATAACACCAGCTAAACCCCCAATTAAGGCTATTAGCCCAGAATATGTAACACGAATATCACTCAATTATATACAAAAATTATAAAAATTAGATAAAAAAATTAGTTATTTCAGAAATGATCTTATTTGGTGAAAATTTATTACAATATTTATAGCAAAGATACAATTAATTTTTCAAAGATTAGTTTTTAACTTTTGAATTTTTATGAATTTTGCTGTAATTCCATGATTTTTTCAGTAAAATACTAAATGTATTATTTTTGGTGATTGGGTATCTACTGCCCCTAGATAATTATTGGATAGTCAACGATAACTAACAATGGATTTTGTATCATTTGCAAAGATAATCTCTGATGAATCAGCATTGATACAATTCCTAGAATCAAAACATACTAAGAATCTTTCTTGTATCTTTTGTAAAAGCAAAACACTCTACATCATGAAAAGCAGAGACAGAATTAGATGCCAAAACTGCAGAAAAGATTTCAAACCATTTGCCAATTCCAAATTCCATTTGATTAGAATTCCATACTCAAAATGGCTTGCACTAATCAAGCTCTTTGAGTTGTCAGTATCTGCCAGGACCGCATCTGAACAGATACATCTAAGCTACAAGACAGCCCTGCAGGCATTTGACACAATTAGATATTCCATACTAGAAGAACTGGCAAAGACAGATCATGTTCTGAAAGGCAAAATTGAACAAGATGAGGCATATTTTGGAGGCAAAAGGAAGGGAGATCGTGGACGCGGTGCAAAAAACAAGACTATTGTTTTTGGAATTCTTGAAAGAAAAGGGAAGGTACATGTTGAGATTGTAAGAAATGTCAAGGCCAAGACATTGCTTGCAAGTACAATCAAAAAAGTCAAGAAGGGAAGTATCGTATATACTGATAAGTGGCGTGGCTATGACTCGTTAATTTTCAATGGTTACAGGCATCTGTCAATAGATCACAACAGGATGTTTGGCAAAGGCGACGTATACATCAACGGCATTGAGGGGTTTTGGAGTTTTGCAAAAGAGAACATGGCAAAGCATCATGGTGTCAGTACAGGTAAGTTTTTACTGTACATCAAGGAGATGGAATGGAGATACAACAACAGAAACAATAACTTGTTTGAGTTGTTGTTGAAATACATGTTGGGGGCACTAGGTACATAATCACCTAATTTTAATATCAATTAAAAAAATAAATCACTCGAGTTTATATTTGACAAAAATAAATTTTCATAATAATTGAAGAAGAAAATTTTGATAGTGACAGAAAGAAGGGCAGATTATTCAAAATTTAGACCTATTATTAAAGAAATAGAAAAATCAAAGAAATTGGACTATGGTTTAGTTGTAACTGGCAGTCATTTATTAAAAGAATATGGATTTACAATTAACCAGATTAACCAAGATAAATTTAAAATTTTGGCAAAATTTAACATGTATTCTAAAAATCATAATAATACAAACGCAGAAATGGTTCGTGCATTTGCAAAAGCAATTATAAAACTTTTAAAAATTGTTGAAAAAATTAAGCCAGATATAATATTGGCAGGTTTTGATATTGGAGCAAATTTAGCTATAGCAATAATTGGAGCACATTTGAATATCATAGTTGCACATCTGGAAGGAGGAGAAGTAACTGGAACAATAGATGAATCTATTAGACATGCAACTACAAAATTTTCACATATTCATTTTGTAACAAATAATGAAGCTGCAAAACGAGTAATAAAGATGGGAGAAAATCCAAAACAAGTTTTCATAGTAGGAAATCCATCTCTTGACAATATCAAAAATATTAAAAATATTCCTATAAAAGAATTAGAAAAAAAATTTGGGATTGATTTTTTAAAACCATATGGAATTATTTTGCAACATACAGTAACAAGTGAAATTGAAATAGTTGATAAAAATATTAAAAAAACTCTTGATGCAGTAATGGAATCTGGTATTCAATCAATTTTAATCCATGGTAATGCGGATGCAGGTTCTAGAAAAATTTCTAAAATTGTAAAGAATTCAAAAGTTAAACAATTTTTTGCTCTATATTTTGATGAATACATAAATTTGTTAAAACACTCATCAGTCTTGATAGGAAACTCTAGTAGTGGAATAATGGAAGCACCATTTTTAGGCATTCCATCTGTAAATATTGGTACAAGACAAACAGGTAGACTTCGTTCTTCTAGTGTAATAGATGTGAATTATGATAAAAACCGGATAAAGAAAGCTATCAATATTGCAATTAATAGTAAAAAATTTCTTTTAAAAATAAAAAAATCAAAAAATCTTTATGGTGATGGTAATTCTGCAAAAAAAATTATTCAGATATTAGAAAAACTAGACTTGGAAAAAATTCCAACCCAAAAAAAATTGGAGTATTGATTTGACTATTATAATTTTTGGTGGAACAGGATTTTTAGGAATACCGTTATTAAAAAAATTGGAAAAAAATTATGACGTAAAATTTATGATTCATGAAAAAAAAATAGATAGTTTATCGATAAAAAATTTCCGTGGAGATTTATTAGATTCAAAAACATTTGAAGAACAAATTAATGAGAACGATATTGTAATCAACATGGTGGGTCAAGTAACCGCTGATTATTCAAAATTGTTTAGAACCAATATTGATGTTGGATTAAATTTGTTGAATGTATGCATTAAGAAAAAAGTTCAGCGAGTCGTCTTAATCTCATCAATTAATGTTTATGGTGAAAATTTAGATAGACCTTCATTAGAAACAGATCCGTTAAGACCAGAAACAAATTACGGACATGTAAAAATGCTGACTGAAATAATGTATCAACATTTTTCAGACAGGTATAATTTAGATATTACAGTTTTAAGACTCTCAAATCTTTATGGGGAAAAGAAAAAAGCAGGATTTATTGCAACATTACTAAACGCAATTAATCATCCAAATAAAAAATTAAACATAGACAACAACGGAAATCAGCAAGTTGATGTTTTACATGTAAATGATGCAGTGGATGGAATTCTTAATTCAATTGACAACCACCTAGGAGGATTTAATATAATCAACATTTCTTCTGGAAAAAAATATTCCATTAGAGAAATAATTATAACAATAGAAAAAATTTCAAAAAGAAAAATTCCAGTAGAATATATGAATAAGAGAGTAGGAGAAACCTGTATTTGGGCAAATAATTTAAAAGCTAAAAAAATTCTGAAGTTTGAACCTAAATTATCCATAGATGAAGGATTTGATTTAACAATAAAGGCTATTATAAAAAATTAAATTAATTTATCATTTTCCATTTTAATTGAGTGTTTTTTGGAATATCAGTTACTGCAGTTTTAGTTAACAATTTTTTATAATCATTTGCAAGAATTTCACCAGTACCAGGACGTTTAACCCAAATATTTTTGTCATTTAATGACTCTCCCTTTTTAATATCCATTGTTGAAACGACACTAGCATAAGCAAAATCAATTGTTGGTTGTTCATTTTTTAGAATTGTTTTATGTCCACCAAGAGCTTGAAAAACAGCATTACTGCCATTAATCAATTCTCTAAGTTCGGAAGGATCAATTGAGACAGGAATGTCTGGTCCTGGCCAATTTTTGTCGGATGTAAAATGTTTTTCTAAAATCGATGCACCTAAAGCAACGGCAGCTATACAAGTATAGTTTCCAATAGAATGATCACTCAATCCAATTACAGAATTGGGAAAATTTGTTTTCAGATCTTCAAGAGCGCCCAATCGAATTTCATCATACTGAGTAGGATAAATTGATGTAGTATGCAACAAGGCATAATCAATATTCTTGTTTTCAATAATTTCAACACTTTTTGAAATTGAGTTCAAGTCATTCATGCCAGTGCTTAAAATTATTGGTTTTCCAAATGAAGCTATATGTTCAATCAATGGGTAGTTATTGCATTCTCCAGATCCTATTTTATATGCAGAAATCCCCATTTCTTCTAAGCGATCAGCCGCTTTTCTTGAAAATGGTGTGTTTAGATAAATTAGTCCTAATTTTTCAGCATAATTCTTTAAGATAATTTCCTCATCTTCGGTTAATGAACATCTTTTCATTATATCCCAGATAGACTCTGAAGTGTTACCTGGAATTACATCATTTCGAATCATTTCATCATCAATTACGTGACATTGAAATTTTACACATTCGGCACCGCTATCATAAGCATCTTTAATCATTTTTTTAGCCTTCAAAACATCACCTTCATGATTAATTCCAATTTCTGCAATAACAAATGGTTTGAATTTATTTCCGATTGATCGATTTTGAATTTTAATTGTTGGTGACAAGATGTTAAATTATTTAGAAAATCTCTTCTTATAACTATTCCAGTTATCTAAAATCATTTGTATTAAAAATAAATCAAAAGGTTCATCAACATCAATACTCTCTTCTTTAGATACCTCCAAAGACTTAATTTTGTTACCATAGATATTCCCATAATTTAAAAAAGTTTTAGTCCAAAATGTGTATAGTGAACCAGTGGGATAAAAAAATGATGTAAGTTTTTGTCGTTGAGAAAATTTTTTAAATTCTTTTTTGTAAGGTGTTAAAAATTTATTTTTATTAAGAATTAAAGCCATGAAAGGATTTTGTTTCATTGGGAAAACTCCAATAACTGAAGATGATTTAGAATTAATCAAAAGTTCTATAGATTTGTCAATATTCAAATAATTACGTAATGGAGAAGTGGGTTGTAAAATAATTACTATGTCTGGTGAATAATGTTCATTTTTTTCTAAAAATCCTAGAGTGTGATTAATTACTTCAAAAGGCGAAGAACTGTCAGTAGCATATTTTGCAGGTCGACGAAATGGTGGCTCGACATGCAATTTTTTTGCTAATTTGATAATTTCTGGGCTATCTGTACTAACAATTAATTTATTGATTTTTTTAGATTTTTTAGCACCTTTTATAGTATATTCTATTAATGGTATGCCAGAAACTTTTCTAAGATTTTTTTTAGGAATACCTTTTGAACCCCCTCTAGCTGGAATTATTCCAAGAATATTCATTTTCTATTACTTAAGAAAATATCTTACAGATAACTTTTGAGTTCACGGAATTCACTATTCAAAGAGTTTTTTTTGAGTTGAACATAAAAGTGGGTATTAAGACTCGATATTATAAAATGAAAAAATTAACATCTAAAGAAAAATCTTCCATTACAAAAGAATTAAGAAATAAAACAGTTCTAATTACAGGAGGCGCAGGAAGTGTTGGTTCTACATTAACTAAAGAAATTCTCTCTTATCCAGTCAAATCAGTCAGAGTTTTTGACATGAATGAACATGCATTATTTGTATTAAAACATAAAATTAATGATAAACGATTAAGATTTCTACTGGGAAACATTTTGGATAAAGAAAGAATCGAAATGGCATTTAATAAAGTAGACATAATAATTCATACAGCTGCAATTAAAAATATAGAGATTTCAGAATTTAATCCAATAGAAACAATTGATGCTAACATTAATGGAACAGTAAATTTGATTAAGATAGCAATTAGATTAAAGCCAAAAAAATTCATCAATGTAAGTACAGATAAGGCTGCTAACTCGTCAACACTTTATGGAACTACAAAATTACTATCTGAAAAAATTACAAGTTGGGCGGGTAAACATATCGAAAATACAAAATTTGCCAGCGTTAGATTTGGTAATGTGATTGAAACTAGAGGAAATGTTTTTGAGGTTTGGGAAGAAGAATTCAAAAATAAAAAACCTCTCTCTATAACTGATCGAAAAATAAAGAGGTATTTTTTTCATGTTGAAGAAGCTGCAAATTTTATATTAAAATGTATACCACTAGCTAATGAAGGTGAAATTTTTATTCCTAAAATGAAGTCATATGATATTGTAGATCTTGCTTCAAAAATTTCTACAAAACATAAAATTATTGGTTTAAGACCTGGAGAAAAACTGAATGAAATACTTATGACTGATGAAGAAAAGAAAAGAGCCAAAAAGAATGATAGTATGTGGACAATTTATCCAGACAATTATGATCTTAAAATTTAAAATTACTTTAAAAAAATTTAAAAATTATTATTAATTTGAAAATTTGCAGTATTAAAATAATAGGTTGATTTAGAAAAGAAATTATGAAAAAGATCTGCCTTGTAGGATGTGGGAATATTGGAAGTAGACATCTTCAATCATTAGTTAAATTACCATTCCCAATTGATATTAAAATTAGGTGATTATGTACCTAGTGCCCCCAACATGTATTTCAACAACAACTCAAACAAGTTATTGTTTCTGTTGTTGTATCTCCATTCCATCTCCTTGATGTACAGTAAAAACTTACCTGTACTGACACCATGATGCTTTGCCATGTTCTCTTTTGCAAAACTCCAAAACCCCTCAATGCCGTTGATGTATACGTCGCCTTTGCCAAACATCCTGTTGTGATCTATTGACAGATGCCTGTAACCATTGAAAATTAACGAGTCATAGCCACGCCACTTATCAGTATATACGATACTTCCCTTCTTGACTTTTTTGATTGTACTTGCAAGCAATGTCTTGGCCTTGACATTTCTTACAATCTCAACATGTACCTTCCCTTTTCTTTCAAGAATTCCAAAAACAATAGTCTTGTTTTTTGCACCGCGTCCACGATTTCCCTTCCTTTTGCCTCCAAAATATGCCTCATCTTGTTCAATTTTGCCTTTCAGAACATGATCTGTCTTTGCCAGTTCTTCTAGTATGGAATATCTAATTGTGTCAAATGCCTGCAGGGCTGTCTTGTAGCTTAGATGCATCTGTTCAGATGCGGTCCTGGCAGATACTGACAACTCAAAGAGCTTGATTAGTGCAAGCCATTTTGAGTATGGAATTCTAATCAAATGGAATTTGGAATTGGCAAATGGTTTGAAATCTTTTCTGCAGTTTTGGCATCTAATTCTGTCTCTGCTTTTCATGATGTAGAGTGTTTTGCTTTTACAAAAGATACAAGAAAGATTCTTAGTATGTTTTGATTCTAGGAATTGTATCAATGCTGATTCATCAGAGATTATCTTTGCAAATGATACAAAATCCATTGTTAGTTATCGTTGACTATCCAATAATTATCTAGGGGCAGTAGATACCCAATCACCAAAATTAGAACCTTTTTCAGAATCTCAAGAACTCGGAAGGCATAGATTATCTGAAATTCAATATGATAAAGAGTTACACAATATTTCATGGATAAAGAACATAGACGAGCTAAATGATAAACCAGATCTTACAATAATTGCTACATTAGCTGTTGGAAGAGTAAATCTTATTTGTAAATTATTAGAAATGGGGCATTCAAGATTTTTAGTTGAAAAAATTGTTTGCCAATCGGATAATGAGTATGAAAAACTAATTAAAAAATTCAAAGAATTTGGGGCAAAAGGTTGGGTAAATACAAATCGTCGATATTTTGAATCATATAAAAAATTAAAAAAAATGTTTGATAATTCAGAGATAATACATATTTCAGTAACATCATCAAATGTTTCTGCACTAGCTACAAGTTTAATTCATTATCTAGATATGTTTTCATTCTTCACAGATGATTTTAATGTAAATCTAAATGGTGATTTTCTTTTAAATCAATTATTTTCAAATAAAAGAGGAAAAGATTTTGTTGAATTTGCTGGAACAATAAGTGGATCAATAAAAAATGGCTCAACTTTTTCAATGACGTCACTACCAGCAACAAAATTACCTTATGTAATCAATATTATTGGGAATGATAAACATATTATGATTGATGAAACTAGTGAGAGAATTACAAATATTTTGAATCCAATGGATAAAGAAATTAGTTTTATATATGAACATGTAAGTGAGCTAACCAACAAGATCACTGAAGATATCTTAAGCAAGGATAATTGCAATTTAACTACTATAGAAGAATCACAGATTCATCATAAAGAAATATTTAGAATTTTTAATCAACATATTAAA
This sequence comes from Candidatus Nitrosopumilus sp., assembly GCA_965247045.1. Classification (GTDB taxonomy): domain Archaea; phylum Thermoproteota; class Nitrososphaeria; order Nitrososphaerales; family Nitrosopumilaceae; genus Nitrosopumilus. Next base: position 35,724 of record CBDFGF010000004.1, on the reverse strand, counting down.
AAATTAACAAATAAGGAACAGGAACTATGTCCAATTACATGAAAAAAATGAATGGAATTTGTGATTGGTTAGCAAATTTTGAAAATCTAAATTTTTCAAACAAATCTTCATTGATTATTGGTGGAGGTGAAATTTCTAAACATCATATATTGGCCTTAACAAAACTTGGAGTTACTGACATTACTGTGATTTCAGATAAAGGTAAAAATATTTCTACATTTTGTAAGAGAGAGAAAATTAAATTATTAATAGGGGGTTTTAAGAAGAACTTGGCAAATATAGAAAAAAAAGATCTAACAATAATTGCAACTCCAATTCCTGAAATTTTATCAGCTACAAAAATAGCAACAGAGTGTGATCAGACTAATATCTTAATTGAAAAACCAGGTTCATTATTTTCTAAAGAGTTAGAACATGCATCAAAATCACTATCAAAATTTCAAATTCGAGTTGGGTTCAATAGATTGGTTTATCCCAATTTTTATAAATTAAAAAATCTATGTGAAAAAGAAGGTGGAATCACTTCATGCAGATTTACTTTTACAGAAAGGATTAGTAAAATAGATTTCAAAAAAATGTCTGACGTGTATAAGAGATGGGGAATCAGTAATTCTTTGCATCCAATATCAATGGCATTTGAATTAATTGGATTGCCAAAAAAGATTCATACTCAACAATTTGGGAATCTTAAATGGCATCCTACAGGTTCGGTTTTCGTAGGATATGGATTATCTAAACGAGGAATTCCTTTCTCTTATCATGCTGACTGGGGTTCAGGTGGAAGATGGGGAATTGAAGTAAATACATCCAAAAATTCCTATCAGCTAATACCATTGGAAGATCTTTTTGTATGCAAAAAAGACACTGGTGTTTGGAATCAAGTAAAATTTGAAAAATCTTTTTCTGATATTAAACAAGGAATAGCAGAAGAAATTGCAATTATGCTTGATGATGATAAAAAATACATAAACCTATTACCTTCATTGAAAAAAACTTCTGAATACCTAAAGACTGCAGAAACAATTTTTGGCTACAATTAATTTGGTGTTAAAATGTTTTTAAAAATTTATTGTTATAATAAAATGAGAGATTTAGAAAAAATCAGAGAATACATAGTTCAAGAAGATGAAGATTTTGAATTAATTTGCGATAATGAGAATATACGAAAAAAATTAATCAATGATAATTTAAGTTCAAAAAAATTAGATGATTACTTCCCACGATTTTCAGAAATTAATTATGAAATATATGAAAAAACTAAAATCTTATTTTTAAAATATAAAAATGCGTGTAATGAAATAAAATTTAATCAATATCCAATAAATGTAGGTCTTTATAGATACTTGATTGAGGATTTATTATTTTTAGAAAAAATTAAAAAAATATTGGGCAATAAAAAAAATACAGTATTTATTTTTAAAAAAAATCATTTTAGAAATTTTATCATACAAAAAATAGCCAATGAAATGAATTTCGAAAATAATAAAGTTGTATATGGAGTAAAGAATGGAATTCTACATGAATATAGTTTAGAGGAATCATTAAAAAAGAAGAGGTCACTGAAATTTTAAAATATAAAAAATCTTTGGACAAATATTCAAAAATTCTTTCTGGAACAACTAATAAAATTTCATTTGGGTTAAAATTAGCTAAAAAAACTATTCCCATGATTTTGCGACTATTATCATCAAAGATTTACGTAATGAACCCTGATTATGCAATAAAATCCATTGCTTTGTTTCCTAACTGCAAAAATCATTAACATCCTTTAATTGAACAATCAATTTTTGATTATTCTATTGCATTACAATCATCTTGTTATACAAACAAACTTTCATTTTCAGTTCATGAATCATATTCTCTCTTTTGTGCGATGTTACATGTTCACCAAACATTCGCTTGAATGCAGAAAACACTGATTCAACAATCCATCTGTCCCCATAGCTTACGCTATGCTTCCATAATTCATAATTAAAAATTTGAGTCAATACAGATTTTCGTCTTGGATAACAGTCAGTGTTAACTGATGAGTTTTTTCTTGTCTTGATTCCTGCAGTGATATTTTCATGATACAAATATGAAAAATCACTTTTTGTGTCATATGCGCCATCAGCAAGGGTTTTAGTTACATTTCCAAACTGTTTTGATTGTTCTACCAGAGACATAAAAGATTTTGAATCATGTGATTTATCATCTGTAATGGTAAGACCTGTAATTTGTTTAGATTTCACATCCACTGCAACATGAATCTTCAAGAATCCTCTTCTTTTCTGCCATTTCTGTCTCATCCACTCACCACGATTGGCAACCTTGACTCCTGTACTGTCAATTGCAATGACGATGTCTTTTCCAAGTTTTGGATTCATTTTGATATCGAGTTTGCTGACACGCTTCCAGATTGCAGAATATGTTGGTGTTTTTGATTTTTCTTTCAGGTGTGATTTTATCAGACCTTCAGTTTGTCTGAATGGCAGATGCAAATAGAGATGACAGCACCCTAGTGCCTCCATGAATGATTCAGGATAGATATACTGACGTCCTTCCTTTTTGTGGTTCATCTCTTTTAGTTCTGTACTCCATTGTTCCATGGCATCAAAAGACAGCATGATTTCCCCACGTCTAACTAGTGATGTGTTGTATTTTTTCCAATTCCTATTCATGGAATCATACAAAATGTTCTGATCCAAACCTTGTTTGGTAGAATTAGTTGGACAAACTAGTCATGTTAGGAAACACAGCAAAATCCATTTTAAAAAATGTAAATAACAAGATCTCAAATGATCATTCCTTAGAATTTGGGTTTTTTTTATCAAGTGACAGAGAAGATATAATTGAATCTTATTATGAAATATTCCAAAAATTTTCGAATACAAAAATCCCTTACAAAATATTTACCATAGACCCAATCACTAGCTCATTTTTAGAAAAAAATCATTTTCCATATTGCCAATTTTTTGAGGATACGTATATCCTTGCTAATGTTTTACGAAAAACTAATGCGGGTAAAATATTTGAAGAAAAAATAAAAAACATTGCTATTTCTAAAAATTTATCATTAATTTATTCTGAAAAAATGAATCCAGAGATTATTGACGGATTTTATCGTGTAATTGCAACATCTATGATTTTAGATCAAATTCTAAAAAAATTAAGTTTGAAAAATGCCATAATCAGTGATGAAACAATGTTAGGTTCAGTTGTTGCATATTCATCTAAAAATCTGAATATTCCCACCACAAGTGTTATTTTATTACTTATAGATGAAAATGCAATACTTTCCATGTTATTTTCAGCGGATAAAATTTGTATTTATGGATCTCAAGGACAAAAAACTCTGCAAAATTTTGGAATAGATAATGACAGAATTTTAATTACTGGAAATCCAAAATACGATAAGATCAAATTTCTAGATTCTAATAAATCAAAAAAAATTTTAAAAGAAAAGTATGATATTAGTAATAAGAAAAAAATTATAATTGTCGCAATGAGTTTGTGGCATAAAAATGATGAACAGTAGATTTCAAAATTAATTAAATTTTGTAATCAAAATAATACAGAAATTATTATCAAACTTCATCCAAAGTATAAAAGAAATCCAGAGGAAATTAAGAACGAAATAAATTTTGTAAAAACAGAATGTAATGAAAATAAATTTTTAATTACATTTGATATTGATCTAAATATTTTATTATCGGCTGCTGATTTGATAATTTCAGATTACTCAAATGTTAGTGTGGAAGCAGTATTACGAAAAAAAATTGTAATTAATCAGAATTTTATTAAAGAAGATTTGAAAATGGCACTGAACGATCATGAAATTGGAGCAGTGTTATACACTGAAAAATATGAAGAATTAGAAAAAAGAGTCTATGAGATTCTTTGTGAAAATAAAGAGATAATTATAAATGGCTATGAAGAAATGGTAAAACGTTATAATTCAAAAAATGATGGAAAAGCATCTGAAAGGATTTTTGAGATTTTAACAAAAATTTAAAATAATTTTTGAGAATTATTTCTTGTTAATTCTTTTATTAAATTAACAATTCGTGTTGATGATTGGCCATCTGCTTTACCTAGTTCTTTTTCTGCAAATATTTGCCCTTCATGAATCATTTTCTCAACATTTTCACTTTCAAGACATTTTTTAATACTAGAAATCAGCTTGTCTTCCGAATTAGCAATTATAGGTATGCCACTCTTCAGAAGGGGCTGATTTTCATTTAGTCCCATCATATCAAGAGAGATTACTGGTTTTTTCATTCGCATAGCCTCTATTCCAGCTGTAGAATATGCAACAAGTACAATATTAGAGATAAAAAGAATTTCATAAAGATTAGAAAATTGTTGAATCGAATAATTCCGGACATTGAATTTTTCTGCCATATTTTTGTAGAATGACAAGTCAGTTTCACGTGGATGAACTTTAATAACTAGAAAAACATTGTCAAAATTTTTAATAATTTTAAAAATTGAATTTGTAATAATCTCTTTTTCTTCAATATTTGGAAGAGGTTGGGTAACAAACACTAAAATTTTTTTGTTAGTTGGAATCTTTAATTTTTGACAAATTTGTTCATGATTAAATTGTTTTATCACATTTGGGAGAAAATCAGTTTTAGGATCACCAGTAATAATTGGAATATCATCTGGAAAATTCCCTTGTTTAATTAGAATATCTTTTGATTGTTCACTCCATACACATATTTTTTGTGGAAGAAGAAAGTTAAGATACTTACTTTTATCAACAATATGTTGCTTAGAATGAATATAAGAAATGCTTGATGCGGTATTTGCGCCATGTTGAATTGAAACTGTTGGAATATTCCTTTTTTGTGCTTCTTTAATTATAGATAATTGAAGGGCACCATATTCATCATGCATCAAAATTATTGAAGGTTTGATAGTATCAATTATTCGTTTTGAGGTTTCAATGAACGTTATTGACATATAGCTTTTGAAACTTTTTAGAAGATATTCTATATCGGTTTTAAGAATCTCAGGAAGAGAAAAATTTTCATATGTTAATGTTTTGTCAAATTCATTTGTAATACTAATTTTATTCCAAAGTTGTTCTAATTCATGACTAAATTTTCTAGTTTTTTTGATAATTTCAAGTGAAATATAATTCTCCCAAGACTCTACAGGAACACCAAATTCTTTTTCTCTTTCATCTTTTAGAGATTTCGATTTTAACAATCTTTTTGCCTGATTTTCATAATCAATAATCCTAATTGGGTATTTCGAATTTTTTAGTTGTTTTACTATATTATGAAAAAATGTGTCTCTATGAATAATTTTTCCCTCTTCATAGTCATAATCAGGTCTCCAATTTCCCATTTCAGTAATTATCAAAATTGGTTTTTCTTCACTATTGTTAGTCGACGATAACTTTAATCCACGAAAGAACTTTAATGCCAATAATTTAAAAAATTGATTTCCACTATAACTTTTGTGGGATATACTGTTTGTATTTTTTTTATTAGAAGAAAATTCAATTTTTTGAATTTCTTTATCATATTTTTGTTTAATAATTTTATAGACATCAATATTTCCATGGATAAAAATTTCAAGGGGATTTTCTTGTTCCATCATATTTTTTATTTGTTCAATTAAAGGGATTAAGCTCTGAATTCTATAGTAATAAAATCTGGATTCGAGAAACCAGAAAATACTGAATTTGTCATACACTAAGAGTTCTTTGAAGCTTTTATCACCAATGATTGGTTTGTCTGGCCAACTCTTTATCCATTCAATTGCTTTTTCATTTTCATATTTTGAATTTTTTGAATAATTATTGATTGTTTTACAGTTATATCCTAAATTAGTTATTTGATCTTTTATTTTTTGACTTCCTGTAATAATTAAAGTCTCATCAGAAACGTTTGAAATTAGTATAGATTCAATTTTAGTACTCTCAAAAATTAGTAATATTTTTTTTGTCATTCAATTTCTTTGTAATTACTTCCTAATTAAAACAATTAATATTTAATTTAAGGTGATTATGTACCTAGTGCCCCCAACATGTATTTCAACAACAACTCAAACAAGTTATTGTTTCTGTTGTTGTATCTCCATTCCATCTCCTTGATGTACAGTAAAAGCTTACCTGTACTGACACCATGATGCTTTGCCATGTTCTCTTTTGCAAAACTCCAAAACCCCTCAATGCCGTTGATGTATACGTCACCTTTGCCAAACATCCTGTTGTGATCTATTGACAGATGCCTGTAACCATTGAAAATTAACGAGTCATAGCCACGCCACTTATCAGTATATACGATACTTCCCTTCTTGACTTTTTTGATTGTACTTGCAAGCAATGTCTTGGCCTTGACATTTCTTACAATCTCAACATGTACCTTCCCTTTTCTTTCAAGAATTCCAAAAACAATAGTCTTGTTTTTTGCACCGCGTCCACGATTTCCCTTCCTTTTGCCTCCAAAATATGCCTCATCTTGTTCAATTTTGCCTTTCAGAACATGATCTGTCTTTGCCAGTTCTTCTAGTATGGAATATCTAATTGTGTCAAATGCCTGCAGAGTTGTCTTGTAGCTTAGATGCATCTGTTCGGATGCGGTCTTGGCAGATACTGACAACTCAAAGAGCTTGATTAGTGTAAGCCATTTTGAGTATGGGATTCTAATCAAATGGAATTTGGAATTGGCAAATGGTTTGAAATCTTTTCTGCAGTTTTGGCATCTAATTCTGTCTCTGCTTTTCATGATGTAGAGTGTTTTGCTTTTACAAAAGATACAAGAAAGATTCTTAGTATGTTTTGATTCTAGGAATTGTATCAATGCTGATTCATCAGAGATTATCTTTGCAAATGATACAAAATCCATTGTTAGTTATCGTTGACTATCCAATAATTATCTAGGGGCAGTAGATACCCAATCACCTAATTTAAAATAAAATAATTGCAAAAATACCACAAATAAATGAATTTATGAATTTGTACTATTTGCTCAAATTTTGAGGAACATGATCATCATTGATCTCATAAACAAATACTCCAATAATTACTCCAACTTTTTGTTCTATAAATGATGGTGATGCATGAACTAACCGTAATGGACCATCACCGTCAACAGGATATTTTATGTCAACTGTGTATATTGGCATAAATCCTCGTGCGTATGTTGCGGATTGTTGATTATTATTGGGATTTACATAAAATTCCAAAGAATATGGGAACATTTTTCCTAACAGTGTTTCATTCCAGAAATAGTCGGTTCCACTAACTCCATCAGAAAACAGATATTTAGAAAGATCTTCACCAGCAATTCTCATAAACCACTGTTTCTTGGAGTCGTCACCACCGCCATTTAGCGTATAAAGTGATTTTTCACCTGTATTGCTTAATTTTTGTGGAGCCAAAAAGACTAGAACGTAATCACTATCCATTTCCTGAAGCATTTGCCATGCATCATCAGGTGAGCTGAGGAGAATCTGAGCTATTTTTTTTAATTCGTTGTGAATCCATTGTTGCATTATCTGCAAGTGAAGTTCTTTCTGACATTGTAGTTATCCAGTATCCATAATCCCACCATGCAGCAATCACAGAATCTGGAGGAGTGTTTAGTTTTATCCATTCTAGAGTTTCCAACCAATCATTTGTTGCAACGGCATATTTAGCTCCACCATTCAAAATTGTTTGAGGATAATCTAGACTCGAAACCCAATTTCCATTGGCAGGTGTTTGTAAAGGTAATACAATCAGGATTAAAATAACGCCCACAAAGGAAATTTTTATGACATTATCTCGAATAGAATGAATTGGTTTTTTGTAATGTATAATTTCTCTTGTTAAAACTGACAAGCCTATAGAGGACAGAAGAATTAATGAAATCGAGGCAAAAAGCTCTAATCTTACAAATGTAGAGCTAACATATACTCCCATCAACCCCAAAATTAATGAGAAGGCCAACATGTCTTTTGATAAATAATCCAATGACTTGGATTTTATTTTACTAAAAATTATCCAAATACCCAAACCTGCAAAAATCATTAAAACTGAATGAAATAGAAATGATTGCTTAATGGTTGTAGTTGCATGTTCTGATACAGAATCTACTAGGGGGTTAACTGTAGTCAGAAATGGATTTAAGGCATTTGAGTAACGAAAGCCTGGCGAAGGTAAGAAATCAGATTCTAGACTAATTACTATCAAGAATGATCCCAAAATAATTACGGCCAATAGGAGAAACAAACTATTTCTAATTTTATTTTCAGGTTTACTGAGTTTTTGAATTAAAGCGCAGGCTACAAAAAAACAGTAGGGCCAACCAATGTAACCCCACCTAAGCCAAACACAAAGCCAGATCCAGGTCTCTCAAACATCATTGTAGTTGATAAAAATAAAAATACAAAAACAGGAATGCACCAAATTAAAAATCCAAAGTCTTTTCTAAGAAATGGAAGAGTAAAAATAAAAATTCCTATAGGAATTACCAAGAATTGAATTCCCCCCATGATGCTAAACCAAAACTTAAGAAGATTCCTCCTGCGATGACTTTAATAACTGCAATTTTTTTATTTTCAGATTTAATTTCACTCAGAAAGAAATACAGTCCTAATAATCCATAAAATAATCCCATTGGCTCAGATTTGAACCACCCGAGTGATCCTCTTATCATAATTGGAAGGGATACTGAATAAAATAGTGCTGCAAATAAGCCAGCAGTTGTTCCCCTCAAAACTCTAACTAGTGCAAATACAATTACAACTGTTAATGAACCAATTACTACAGGAAATAAAATTGCAAAGTCGTATAAAGAAGAATTCCCCCAAAAATTTGATAAGTTGTTGCAGCTGTTATATGTAACATTGTTTGTGAGCTTGCAGAAATATTTCTTCCATTTGGATACCAACTCATATCATCGTGCCATTGATAATATTCTAAAATACCGTTCTCTACAATAAACTCAGTTGCTCTAAAATTGAAAAATGGATCAAACTCATTTAATTCAAATCCATAATCAGCTCCTTGGGAGCGTATCATGAAAGTTATTGAAAATGATAAAATCAATACACCGATTACTAACAAATGGTTTAACCTGAAATCAAAATTACCTATTTGGAATAACTGGGATTTGGCATTCATCAGTTCGATGCTAATTTGAATGGTTATTACTCTTTTGAAAAAAGTATTGATTTGAAAAAATCAGATTTACATTGTGGCTTGTGCTGCATCATGGAACATCTGACTCTTTGCACAGCCAGCAGCTAGTTCATCGCCTGCTCCACGTCTCATAAGACCACGGTAAAGGCCGTCTTCTAGTTTAACACCTTCTCTTTGTTCCCACTCTTCAACGGTGATAGAGAATTTCTTTTGGATTCTGTCTCTATACCATTCAGGAATTACATTAAATGCGCAGAATGGGACTATTCTAAGATCTGGAGTTACATAGTGAATATCACACCTTTGTAGTCTTTCCAAGTCTTCGTTGTATTTGTCTTGAAAGTGCATCATACCAAGAAACAATCCCTTGACGTGCCATGAACCAATTGAATCAAATGATCTCTTCATCAAGATATTACCAAACATCTTTGCTAGATCTAATCCTGCTGGTTGTTTCTTGGAATCAACAAATCCTTTAAGTTTTCTTACAACTTCAAGCATTGTAAAGTACTTGTTTTTACCAGAACGAATCTCTTCTGCTTTATCCTCAAATAGTTCTAACATTCCTTGAATATCACAGAATTTTGTTAATGGGACAAACTTCTTTGTTTCTGCATCTTCAAAGATGTATGTTCCTGCACCACAAGCAAAATGAATTGATAGTTCGTATTTTGGTTTGCTCGAGAATGCTTCAATTACATTTGTTAGTGGCATACAACTTGGAACTGGGAACCAGTCATCAACAGTTACCTCACCGTTTGTTTGCTCTTCAATTCTTTGGACACAATCAGGAACTGTAATTCTATATTTTTCACGTTCAGATTTGCCCATTCTTCCAGTAAGAGATACTGGTTGGAAGTTTACGGCATGAACTACATCCATGTTCTTTTGTGCATATCTGATAATTCCACCTAATTCGTGGTCATTAATTGATTTGATTACTGTTGGAACAAATACTACAGAAGTACCTGTCTTTCTACAACTGTCAAGTGCATATGGAATCTCCCAGTGGTTCTTTGGGTTTGTTCTTGGAGTTACACCGTCAAAGGAAAGATACAAGTTGTTACATCCAGCAAGTCTTACCTCTCTTGCAGATTCTGGATCCATTGCATGTCTGATACCATTGGTATTCATTTGGATATGGTCAACACCTTCCTCTTTCATTATTTTGATAACATCAGCAATATCTTCTCTAAGCATTGGTTCACCACCAGTAATTTGCATAGAGTTTCCTGGAATTGGTCTTTCAGCCCTTAGAGTCTTCATCATTGCTCTGATTTGAGTATGATCTGGTTCATACATGTAAGCGCCTTCAAGACCTTTCTTTACATAAAAGAAGCAATACCAGCATGTTAAGTCACATCTGTTAGTTACAATCATGTTTGCAAGTCCGCTGTGAGATAAGTGGTTTGAACATAATCCACAGTTGTTTGGACAGGAACATCTGTCAATCATTACGTTTGGAGAGTGGGCACCTTTTCCATCCACCCAATATGTACTGAATTTCTTGTACATTTCATAAGAACCAAAGTATAATTCCTCACATTCACCGTGAGTTGGACAGACTTTGGTCATGAAGACTTTACTATCTCTCTCAAAAACCTCTGCATCCAGAATCATGTTACAATCTGGACAGATACTTTGAGTGAATCTAATAGTAGATTTTTTGCCTAAATTTTTAGTCGATTGATCAGATATCTGAATTAGAGCCATGCCTACTATGGGCATTTTTCTGAATTAGTATATAACGCATTTCATACTTGCCCCCGTGGGGAATTTAGGAGGTAGGCATATGTGGTTTAAATACGAAGACTGATCGACTAGATCGCATGAGCATATCTGACAAAACAAGAAAGGCATTAGAAAAAATTGGTCTTACAAGTTATGAAATCAGAACATTCTCTGCTTTACTCAAAGCAGGAGAACAAACAGCATCGGATCTTAGTCAAAAGTCAGGGGTGCCATATTCAAAAATTTATGAAGTACTGGGAACTCTAGAAGAAAAAAGTTGGATTGGTTCAGATGATTCAAGACCAACAAAATATTTTGCAAAATCACCATCAACAGGACTAAAAACTACAAAACAAAAAATAGAAAATGATTTTTTACAGAATCAAAGTGTAATATTAAATGAATTAGTTCCATTGTATGAGAAAAGTGGAACAAGCGAAAAACCAGACATTTGGGTACTTTCAGGTTCAACTAACATTGCTGCTAAAATTTTAGAAATGGTTGAGACTTGTAGAAATGAAGTAATGATTGCATTACCTGAAGCTGGAGAAGAATTAGTCAAACAAGCATTACCAAAATTAAGATCACTTCATGATAAAGGAGTGGACATTACAATACTTACTTCAGATACAATGGATAAAGAATCTATCAAGGCAATCAAAAGAGTTGCATCTGTAAAAGTCAAGAAAGGTTTGTTTGGAGGAGGCATAATATCTGACAAAAAATATGTTGTAATTTTGTTAGGTCCAGAAATAGCAGGTGAGAGCTCTTCAGATATTGTTGCAATTTGGGCAGATCATGCAGGATTAGCTGGATTTGCACGTCAATACTTTGAATATTTATTAAAAGATTCAAAGAAGGTATGATATGGATACATTGGATGACGAGATTTTATTTGTAGGAACTGCAGAAGCAGAGCACGTAGAGATGTATTTAAAGGCAATTTGGCATATCAAAGAAAGAGGAGAAGATGTCAAAATTAGCACTATTGCAAGAATGCTCAATATCAGACAACCAAGTGTAGTTCAAATGCTCAAGAAATTAAACAATCAAGAATTGGTTTCTTACAACAAGGCAGGAGTAAAACTCACGGAAGGGGGTAAAACAATTGGTGCTAGTATGATGAGAAATAGTAGGTTGTTAGAAGTTCTCATGGAAAGCGCACTAAAAGTGGAAATTGATGAGGAAATGGTATGTGGTATTGAGCATCATATGAATAAACAATTTACAGATGCTCTTTGTACAATGCTAAAGCACCCAAGAAAATGCCCACACGATCATGATATTCCAATGGGCGAATGTTGTAAATTAGAAAGTGAAATTACATCCTAAAAGATATATCATCTGAGAAATTACATTCAAGCATGGCATGTTTTTGTGGATGTGAAACATATGAAAAAAATGATGACGGATTCAAGATAGCATGTGTAAAATGTGGACATGGACCTCAAAATCATGATGAAGAATTCAGAGCTGCTGCAAGAAAGAATGAATCACAAAGTCAAAAACGTGAAGTAGATTTCGGATAGAAAACTATTCACCAATAATTTTAACTAAAACTCTTTTTGATCTTTTTCCATCAAATTCTCCATAGAAAATTTGTTCCCATGGACCAAAATCTAATTCACCATTAGTGATAGCAACCACCACTTCTCGTCCCATTACTTGTCGTTTTAGATGAGCATCTGCATTATCCTCACCAGTTTTATTGTGATCATACTGATCAATTGGTTCATGTGGTGCCAAGCCTTCTAACCATTTTTCATAATCCTTATGCAGCCCACTTTCATTGTCATTAATGAAAACACTAGCAGTGATATGCATTGCATTTACAAGACAAAGTCCCTCTTGGATTTTGCTTTTTGTAACTAGTTTTCTAATGTCAGGAGTAATATTGACAAAGGCTCTTCGTGTTTTAACACGAAATGTAAGATAGTCAGTCAGAGATTTCATATTTTTCCAAAGTAAATCAACCATTAAAATCCTAAGGCAGGCTCAGAACTCAAGATCCTCATCATCATTCAAAGGGATAGGTTCATCACCGCCCGCAAGTAATATTTTAGATAGATTCCTATTGAGTCTTTCAAGAAGCTTGATAAATGGCTAATAGATCAATCATTCAAAATGGTTGCAATTGACACGCCAGCTTCAGTGGAAAGTTTTCGAAGATTTATCTTTTCAAGTACATGCAAATCTTATGCGCCAAGAAGTTATTTAGAAGATTTTGAGGTATTTCCAGAAAGAGAAGACAATTTGGGATCAGTTTACGTAGAAGCAGCTGATAAAGTAACTTTGAAAAAAATTAGAGACATTACATTTGTTAACGCAAGAGATATTCTTGGAATTATTTATAATTCAAAAAGTGGAAACACATACCTAAAATGGCGTCAGTTGAGAAGAAACAATGGTAAAGTTTCAGGAGAAGCTTCTTCAAATTCTCTTACAAATCTAGCAGAATCAGGTGTACTTACTTTAGATTGGGTTGAAAACTATCTGAAGAAAAAATCTAAAGAAGCAGAGACTAACGAAGTTACAAGCTAAACTCTTTTCTTTTTGTATATTAGAACAATATCATGATTACAAAGATTATTGATGAGAATTCAATTTCTGTCATGCCAGAAGATTCTGATGATCTTTTGAATCTACGTCGTATAATTAAAGAAAATGACAAAGTAATTGGAGATACAACACGAGTTCAAAAACAAGGCAAGGATTATTCAAGACCTGACAAAGGAGAAAGAATTAAAGTCAGAATTGCATTAACGGTAGAAAAAATTTCACTTGATGATGTCTTAGATAGATTAAGAATTGCTGGAACGATTTCTGAATCAAGTAATGAATCAGTACCGCATGGCTCACATCATTCATTCATTCTAAAAATTAATGATGGAATAACAATTTCAAAAAAAAGATGGGTACCAATTGAAAAGAATCTTCTAGTATCAAGTAATAATCAGGTTGGCTTTGTACTTGTTGCAATTGATACTGGTGATTGTGGGATTGCTAGACTAAGAGGTACACATCTAGAATTTATTCCAAATATCTATTCAGGTTCTGGTGGAAAGAGATACAAAACTAACTTCAATATTGAAAAATTCTTTGAGCAAGTACAACAAGCAGTATCAACTGTTTTCAAAGAAGGGGATTCAATAGTAGTTTTTGGCCCTGGTGAAACAAAGAAAAGATTTGTTAATTTTATTCAAAAATCGCAAAAATATAAAGTTCATGTTGTTGAAGGAGTTGATTCGGGTGGAGAAGATGGAATTTACATATTTACAAAATCTCAAACAATGAAGGAAATAATGTCAGATAGCAAGCTAGCTAAGGTATCATCAATCATCGATGAGATAATGCTTCTTGCAAATAAGAAGAGTGGAAAGTTCACTATGGGATTTGATGAAACTTTTAATGCAAATCAAATAGGAGCAGTTGAATCCCTTGTTTTTTCAGACAAAGCAATTCAAGATAATGAGCAAAAAATGATAGATTTTCTAAATGATGTTGAAAGTAAGGGAGTAGAAATTTACAGTGTTGATTCATCTACAGATATTGGTCTAAGAGTTACAGGTTTAGGTGGAATAGTTTCCTTATTACGATATGCAATAGAGTCTTAATTTGTAGATTCTATCAACCAATTAAGATATGACTTGTTAATAGAGGTAACATCAACTTCCGCTATTTCAGGAACATCATATGGATGAGTTTCTTTAATTTTCTTTTTTAGTAGTTTCTTGTTTTTTGTTGTAGTTTTGAATATAGCAAGATATTCAGATGCATTTTCCACTTTTCCATTCCAAGAGTAAATTGAAGAAATTTTTGAAATGTTGACACATGCAACTGTCTTATTTTTTACAAACTCATTCGCAATTTTTGTAATTGATTTTTTGTTAGGATATGTTGAGAGGATTATTACTGGTTTCATAGTAACCGATAAATGTACGTACTTTAAAAAATTAACAATTAGTTTGGAACTTGATTTTATTACTCAGAATGCAATAATCTATGTGTTAATTACTTGGGTTATTATTTTAATAATTGCTAAAGGCCTAAAATTGGAAAAATATGGCTTTGAGATAAAGGCATACAGTCTAGTTTACAAGAATAAAGGAGTTAATTCAGCTCTGATCAAACTACTTAGTAGAACAAAGAGAGGAATTAGGGTTTTTGCTGATGTAAGTGTAATTGCAGGTTTTCTAATGATGGGTTTTGCATTTTGGTTTTTATTAAATAATGTAGCAAACTTTTTTGTTGCACAAGATGAATTTGCAGAATTAACAGTACTGATTCCAGGGATAACATTAACATCTGCACCTGCAATTGCATACTTTTTACTATCGATTCCAATTGTATTAGTTATCCATGAAGGAGCACATGGAATAGTAGCTGCTCTAGAAAAAATAAAGATCAAAACAGGAGGCTTTGCAATATTTATTGCATTGTTTGCAGGATTTGTAGAGCCAGATGAGGAAGAATTTGACAAAGCAAAAAAGATTTCAAAATTAAGAGTGATTGGGGCAGGAGCTACATCTAACGTACTTTTTGCATTTGTATTAGGTGCTATTTTATTAACAAACCCATTCTTTGCAATGGTATTACCTGAACCACTTCTAAGTGTATTTTATGAATTGCCTGAAGGAGTTTTGATCCTCTCAATCATAGAAAATTCTGGAGCTGAAAAAGCAGGATTGTTTGCAAATGACATAATTACTTCAATTAATGAAATACCGATTTATAGTCCGATTGATTTTCCCAGTTTGAATCCGGGTGAAACAGCAAGTGTTACAGTACTTAGAGATAGTCAAACATTAGAATTTGGTGTAGAGATTATGCCTGCACCTGAAGATCCTGAAAGAGGATTGATAGGGATTATGAGAGACAACTCATTTGCCTACAAACCTGTAATGAATTTCATTGAATGGAATGATCCAAATGTTTCATTGTTTTTGTTATGGCTCTGGATGATTTCATTTTTCATAGGAATAATCAATATGCTTCCTTTACCAATATTAGATGGAGGAAAATTCATTCATACGATTATTGATAAAAGAATTTCAGACAACGCAGTAAATGGGGTTATGTGGGGAATTTACGCATTCACTTTTGTCTTGTTTGGTCTAAATATTGCTTTATCTTACATGAAATCTGGATGGTTTACAATATAGAAAATACCTAAAGTATTCAGCTTCTTTTGTTAAACATACTTAGGCACAAAATCAGTTTTTTTGAGAAATTAGTCTGATTTTAAAAAACAGGATTTATCATTTCGTAACGAAATCTAGGATGTGGTGAGTTTTTTGAGTAACAATACTTCCGCTTAGAATCTTATCATCTGGAATTGGCCAGTATTTCCCCTTAGTCATCTGAGTTATAACCTGATTCTACTTTTTTCATTAAGGATTTGATTTGTTGAATACTCTTTAGTCTTCGTTGAATTTCCTTATCTTCATCTTCTGTCATGTATTCTGATTCAATAATTCTATCTAAAATATCAAATAATGTTTTCTTAAGAAAATCATATTTTAAAACAGAACCTGGAGAAGTTATAGGCTTAATTCCTTGATGTAGTAACATACTAACAGAACTTCGAATTTCTGCTGGTACATATGTATTAGAATTAATGGTTGAAATTCTATTAGACCAATAAATATAATCATCAATAAACTGACGTTGTGATTCTTTACTTTCAGTCTCAGAAATTGTACCAGCTTCCTTATTTCCATATGTAGAAATCGAATTACAGACAGACATTAACATACTATCAAGATCATGCAATAATGATACTTTGTAAATGTGATTTTCTTCTTGAGATTTTCTTTCTTTTTCATTATGCTCTTCTTCAACAATAGAATTAATTTTCGTTAAAGAACCAGTGATGTTTTTTTCTGTTGTTGTGATTACTGATTTTAGATGTTCAACAGAATCTTCTTCTTTTTTTAACTGAACGTTAGCAATAAGTAAGGCTGCACCCATACCTAAAAATGCACCAAAGAGAACAGGTCTTGCTTGTGCATTAAATCGATCTTGAGAACTAGAATAGTCAATTGCAATTAGTTGGTTGGATTTCTCAATTGGCCAATACAAAACCATATGTTTATTTCCATTCATACGATCAAAACCACTTAATTCTGAAATAGGCTGAGTATTCCATAAATCTTCATCATGATCTAAATAAACTTCTAATTTTACACTCCCATCAATATCCCAACCTTGCTCAAATACCGGAATTACTGCTAAATCATTATGGAATTGGTTTACAGGGCTTGAGGCTCCTGACGAAAATGAAATTTAAAGTAAATTATTAAATGATCTAATTGAGTTTAAACTTCCATTTACTATAAATTCAATATCTCCAGAATCTGTATTACAAAAATTATCTGATGTACAAACATAATTTTTGTAAACTACATTAGAATTTACATCTGGAAAATATTTAACTTCCCATCCTTGTGCATTACTAAAACTACCAGGATAAGGAAAATTAAATGCCACAAATCCAGTTTTATTTTCTAAATTCATTAGACCTCTTGCGTAATTATTCCTAGGCGTAAATTCTGAGGAAGAGTATTTCCAAAAATTCTCCAATATTGAATTTTTAGGCACAAGTTTGATCAAAATTCAAAATACTGTCAAAAACCCTTCTAATTGCGCAAGAGGTCTACTGTATTCATCAATTATTTTATTTAGAACAGATTTACAAATCTTTTTTGATAGAATTTCTCAGAAATTTTCTAAAAAAGATTTATAATTCTTTTTTCATAATTTTTCTAAAATTCTGTATATAGATATGATTGATTATATTCAAACTTGATTGCTCGTGGAGATTTGTCTGTTAACTTGATAATCATTTCAGGTTATTCTAAAATACTTCAAAAGTTATTCTCCAAAAAATCCTGAAATTTTCTGATTAGATTTTTTCTGCAAGAATTTTTTAACATTACTCCATTTCCTTCTTACAAAAGGAGGGAGATCTTTAGAAGGATACAGTTTCTTGAACGCTTCTAAATATTTTTCAGTTTGTGGATTTCCTGCATTTCCAGATCCTGGATAGACTATTTTTCCAGCTTCATCTTGCACTCTAAATTCTTTATTGATATTTCGTATTTCTTCTAATCTTTCTTTTCTTGCAACAACAGAAGCAGCCTGACACACAGCATACTTTTCATCAGCCTTAGTTTCAATAATTACTTCATTTCCTTTAGAACTAAGTTTATCCAAAAATGATTTTAACCCTCTTTGTATGCCATAATCATCAATTATTACACCTAATCTTTCTTTTCCAGAAATTGCATCCCCTATCAATTCTTCATATTTTTGATCAAGAAGCGTATTTTTATTGGTCTCATCAATTTCCGATGCCTCACATTTATTTTCAAAAATTTTACAATATTTTTTGATCTTATCATATTTATCCAATATTTCATACTCTTCAAGCTCCTTGATGTTTGGGTTATCAAAAATTTGTTGAATATTTTTTAAATTTTCTGCATCAACAACTACACATCCAAGAAATATTGACCCAAATGTTTCTCCTGCACCTGATTCGTCACAACCTACAAAATATTTCATATCTGATGGTATTGTAGGTGAATTTTGTTCTATTTCATCAAGCGAATTTAATGAAAATTTATCATCTATATCTAAAATCAATTTTGCATAAGTTTTGTTTGTTGGACTTGATTGAAAAAGCAATTTTCCCTTTGTATAGTAATGTACTTTGATAGCTTCATCCAAAATATCAAAAGATTCTTTCAGTCCTGGTGAAGTTTTTTCCAAAATCTTGATCTTGTATTTTGATTTGATAAAATTTTTAATTTCTTCATAAATTAAAGGCAAGATATTTTTGAAGGTGTAAAATGATTTCAATTTTATTCAGGTAACATATCCCAACCAAAAACATCATAATATGATTTAGGAACTAAATTTTTTGAATTATTAAGCAAAGGCTCAACAGCTGAATCTAAAACATAAGTTGTAGCCCAATCTTGTTTGCTTCTTATGGAACGACCAAACCCTTGCAATATTTTGGTAATTGTTTGTGATGAGTACCAAAGAGGATATCTTTCCATTTTAGATTCAACCCATTTTTCAGTATAATTTGGATATGGGGCTTTGGCAATAATTTGAAATCTTGACAAATCATCCTTCAGGTCTACTCCCTGCCAAAGTGATGAGGAAACTAAAACACCATCTTTTGAATTAGCGTGTTCTTTTATGACATCATCTTGTGTCTTTCCATTTGGATTTCTAGCATGACACATTCTAACTCTATTCTTATTTTTTGAAGAGAGGTTTTTTACAATATTTTTACATCTGGCACGAGAAGAGGTAAGGATTAGACCTCTTTGGTTTTTGTGCTTGGATAAGATCTCATCAATCTTTAGCCATATTCTATTTTCATTTACTATGGGACTCTTGTATGAAAGTCTGGCAGTATTTAGAAACTCTACTTTGCGATTTTCTAAAGGAAATGGAGAGTGTGGAGTATCTACAAAAGCTATTTCGTCAGATGAAAATCCCATATTTTGGCAAAAAGAATCCTTGTTGATTGTTGCAGACATGAAAATTTGAAATGGAGTAATGAAAAACTCTTTAACATATTTTGAGACATCAAGAGGCTTTATGACAATTGATTTGAATTTACCTTTCTTATATTCAGGTTCATTTATGATAAAATTTTCAGGATCAGATGAAATCTCAGATCTAACTCTTGCAAATCTTTCATAATCTCCATCTAGCTTTCTAATTCGATTATAATCAGGATTTTCTTGGTGAGCTCTGCTTTCTCGAATTTCTTTGACTTTACGTGCATAAAATTCCGCAATATCACGTATTAACTGAATAATCATTTCTATATCAGATAGATCATATGACTCTATTCTAATTTCACATTCATCAATGTATTTTTTAATAATTTCAATTCCGACGAATTGAATAATTTGGTCTTCAATGTAGTGAGCTTCATCAAAAATAGAAATATTTCGATTTAGATATTCTCCATATATTCCTCGATTGTATTTGACTGTCTGAAAATAAGAGTGATAATTCCATACAGAGTGATCTGCAAGCAATGCAGAGTATTTTTGTTCATAGTAAGGACAAATAATTTCTTGAAATGTTTTTTCTTCAAATGCTTGTATTCGTGGTTTAAATTTACAGTTTTGTCTTTTTCCTTCTTTAGTTCTTTCTTCACATTCACCTTTCTCACAAGAAAGACCTTGACGCATGGCCACATCATATTCTTGTAGATCAATACCCTTTTGCTCCATTGCCTTAAAACATGGAAAATTGGATTTACCCTTAACTGGGACTAGTATTTCAAAATCATTGATATATTGATCTTGAAGATTTTTTGAAGAAGTAACAACAAAGGAATTTTCATAACTTTTTGCCAGAGTCATTGCAATTGCAGACTTGCCTATTCCTGCAGAGGCTGAAAGTATAATTTTTCTATATCCTGACTTGAGCTTTTGCTGTATTGCATCAAGAATTTCTTTTTGAGAATCTCTTGCTTGTAGGTTAGATGGAAAGTTATCTAAAAGACTCAATGATTAGTTTTTGTTTTTTTATCTAAAGAGGATTGCTATTTTTAGAGAATTTATCATAAATTCTTATCTTATCCAAAAACTATCTTCCAGTTATGGCAATAATTTATGGTCGTGCCGATAGTGAAAAGCAGCTTTTAGATTTGTATCCAAAAAGGGTCAAGGAGATTGATGATATTGATAAAGTTGAAGTTGAGATGCAAGAAGAACTCAAGACAGAAGCTAAAGGGCTTGTAGCAAAATTTCAAAGATGGAGGTTAAAAAAACAATACAATAAATTTGATCAAAAAAGAAATGATCCATTTCATGCAGGAGCAAAAGGAGAGAACCAAGTCATTGACAAATTATCCCAACTTAGTGATGAATATCATGTCTTATGTGGGGTAAGACTTGGATTGTCACACTATATCTCATACAATGGAGAAAAGAATTTAAAATCTGCTCAAGTTGATTTTGTGGTAGTTTCAAAAAAAGGTGTATACGCAATTGAAGTAAAAAACTGGAGTGACAATTATGTTAGGCAAAAAAATTACTTTAGTCCTCACGAACAAGTAGGAAGAGCAGGTAGGCTATTGTGGCATGTCTTAAAATCATGGAGAAAAGCCCCAAGAGTAACTAGTGTGATATTATCCATTAAAGGAAATATACAATATGATCCAAAATACAAAATGGTTTTTGTATCTAGTATCAAAAACATTAACAATCTTCTTGAAAATCGAGAAGAAGAACTATCGGAAAAAGAAGTAAAAAAAATCATTAAGAAGTTAAAATATCATGTTACAGAATAATCAACTGATCCCAAAACCAACCTTTTAGACAAATTCAGATGATCATTTAGATCTATTTGCATTAACACAAAATTAATTCTCATGAAATTTACAGAAATAACAAATTCACAGTGGAACACGATACAACCACATCTGCCAAAACCAGCTAAAACAGGAAGACCAAGAGCAGATGACCGTACAACAATTAATGCAATAATGTTTGTACTAATCACTGGTTACAGATGGATTGACTTGCCTGCAAGATATGGTTCCAAATCATTAGCACACAGACGATTTCAAGATTTTCAACAAAAAGGAATTTGGAAAAAGATTCTCAAATGTGCAATCGTATCAGCATACAAACAAAACAAGATTAACCTGCAAAAGATATCAGTGGATTCCTCATCTATCCCTAATAAAAAAGGGGTAACGTAATAGACCTCTTGCGCAATTAGAAGGGTTTTTGACAGTATTTTGAATTTTGATCAAACTTGTGCCTAAAAATTCAATATTGGAGAATTTTTGGAAATACTCTTCCTCAGAATTTACGCCTAGGAATAATTACGCAAGAGGTCTAATAGGCTATGATGGATTCAAGAAGATTCTAGGCACAAAAGTGCATGTCGCAGTAGAATCAAATGGGTTGCCAGTATCAATTGTAACGAGTCCTGCAAATGAACATGACAGTACAAGATTCATTGATGTGATGAAAAGTATTTCAGATTTCCTTGATGATAAATCAATCCAGCAAATCATATCCGTTTATGCAGACAAAGGATATGACAATACATCAATCAGAAATTATCTGAAAAAGATTTATAATTCTTTTTTCATAATTTTTCTAAAATTTTGTATGCAGTTCTGATTAATCTAATCTAGAATTAACGTC
Organism: Candidatus Nitrosopumilus sp.; assembly: GCA_965247045.1. GTDB lineage: Archaea > Thermoproteota > Nitrososphaeria > Nitrososphaerales > Nitrosopumilaceae > Nitrosopumilus. Next base: position 13,674 of record CBDFGF010000004.1, on the reverse strand, counting down.
ATGTGGAAATTTGCTTTGTTGTTATTCCCTTAGTAACAACTTGTCACATCCTACAAATTTTTCCTTTTCTTGTGTACATATCCAATCTAGGCATAAGCTAATTTACAGCTTTAATTATTATTTTGATAGATACAATCTAGGCATTAAAAATTAGGCATGTGTTATTTTCTTAGCTTTAATTGAATTATAAATCTCGTGCCTGAATTGATTATAAATCTTTGATAACAACATGTAACAAATGTATGATATGTAGATAGTGTAGGATTTATTTTTGTGTCAACGTATGTACTATTTTCTTTAGTTCTTCTATCTCTCTTGATTTTTCATCAATTGTATCCCGCATTTTATCAGATTGAATTGATTTTGATTTGTTTGAATGCTCTTGACGTAGTGTTTCCATGATTAGTGCTTTAGTTCTTTCTTCTTGTTCTTTCTCCATTTGTATTGCATCAGCTACATCTAATGGTCTAGAACATACATCACAGAATCTAGTCTCTATTGGGTATCGAATCTTGCAGTAAACACATTCCCTGAGTTCATCTTCTTTCTGTTTTTGTGTTTTAACTCCCATGATTTCTAACATCTTATCATCTAGATCCTCTTGGTTGAGATGGGTGTATTTTGAAGGCATTAGTGATGTTTTTTCCCATCCGTGTCTCATTCTGCTCTCTGATTCTGTTAGTTTGTTAGCAAGATCAGTAATTTCTTTGTGCCTAAATAGATGAGATGAGATTCTCTTTGTAATTCCAGCCTGTCTTACTCTTTTCTTCAAAATTGCATTAAACCCAGCATAATTCATTGATTTTCCAAAAGAATCACTGTTACGAATGTATACCCACAATGGATTGTCATGATTATCTTTGTTTGGATGATCATTTAGCCATCGTGTCAGATATGGTACTGATTTTACAATTCTAATTGGTCTTACTCCTGTTTTTCCATCTACCTTTAGAATTACCCCATTTTGATCTAGTGTGAAATCTTTGATTTTCATTCCCAAAAGCTCCCCGATTCTTGTTCCAGCTTCTGCATGAACTGAAATCATGGCTTTATCCCTTGATGAATCAGCACAAACTGCTAGAATTTTCTGTACTTCTGCATCAGTTGGCAAGTCTTCTCGTGTGAGTTTGTCTTTTGGTTTTTTTGATTTGATGAACTTTAACATTTGTAATTCCCCATCTTCAGGTTTGTTTCTTGAGTCTAACTTAACAAATCTCACTATTGCCTTTAATGAAATTTTGAGTATGTGTGAATATCCAGATTCTTTTCCATTTTCTCCATGTTTTATCATTATTTTGGCAACAAGTGATCTAAGATCATCTTCAGTTACATATATCCAGTCTTTTTGCAATATTTTTGTCAATAATCCAAAATGATCAAGATTCTTGTATCTGGTACTATCAGATATACTACACACAATCATATCGTCATTATATTTGAGAAAAGTCTCTAGGTTTTTTGTAGACAGATGCTTTTTTTGAGTTTCAATATATTGTGCAATTCTCTCAGTACGGTTGTAAATGACTTCCTTCTGATCAGATTGAGAAACCAGTTTAGTTGACATAATTAGTATTATATGTCTAGATGTTTATAACAGACTGGTCAAGATGCCTAAAGAATCATTAATGAAAAAAAATACTTGAATTTATGATATGTGATAGATGCAAAAATCAGGCAGTCTATACTAGAAAATATTCGGGTCAAAAACTATGCTCACAGTGTTTCTCAAATTCTATTGTGAGGAAAACTGCTAAAACTATTTCAAAATACAATATGATTCAAAATGATGAATTAGTGGCTGTTGCAGTCTCTGGTGGAAAAGATTCCTTGGCATTACTAAAAATTATTCACGAAATGGCATTAACCCATAATTTTAGAATTAAGGCAATTACAATTGATGAAGGGATTCCAGGATATAGAGATGAGGCACTAGAAATTGTTGAAAAATTTTGTGGAGAATTAAATATTGAACACAAAGTTTACTCTTACAAAGATCTGTTTGAATTGACGCTTGATGAAGCATTAGAGTTAAGAGAAAACAAAAAAACTTCTTCATGTTCAATTTGTGGTACACTTAGAAGACGTGCAATTGATTTTGCAGCAAGAGATATTGGGGCAGATGTAATTGCAACAGGTCATAATCTAGATGATACATTACAAACATTTGTCATAAACATGCTTTCAGGAGATACGAATAAGATTGGATGGATGGATCCAGATACATCTACAAATTCTTTAAGAAAAATAAAACCATTTTGTAAGATATACGAATCTGAAATAGTATTTTATGCATTTACAAACAATATACCATTTCAATCAGAACCTTGTCCACACATGAGTGAAGGAATAAGAACAGAAATTCGTGAATTTCTAAATTCATTGGAAAGTCAACATAGTGGAATTAAAAATAATTTGTATCAATCAGTTCTCAAAGTATCTCAAATTGTAAAGAATTCTAATTATAAACAAAAAACAATTTGTAAAAAGTGTGGTAATGAATGTACAGGTAATGTATGCTCAGTTTGTAACATAATTTTAAAACTAAAAGCGAATCAAACCTAATGCAAATATAACATACTTTCTTTAGGAAAAATGGTAGTAGGTAAGATCGGGGTGCCAGCCGTGCCCTATTCTGAAACCGGCTATATGCAGAGATCAGTAACTGTTGGGTAAATCTCTAGATGGGTAATTCCCGCTTGGTGTGCGGAAATGAAATCACGCCGAGGCGGATGGTTGCAGGACTAGAATTATCCGAAGGGATAACTTCTAAGACCGAACCATTGAAAGGGATGAGGTCCGGGAGGGAGCAATCCTAAGGTGGGACATCCATGCTTCCTCGTCAACGTGGCGGATCTTGTATGCCTTGAAATGGGACTATTCGTCTAGACTGGAGCCAGCAGATCTACTACCTTTATAATTAAAATCAAATTTGCAAAATCATGGAGGGAATAATCTCATTTGGTAATAAGAGGAGTTATAATGACTTTAAGAAACAAATTCCAAGTTCAGTATTACCTCTTTTTGATTCAATCAGAGAATTTTGCTTCTCTTTGGGAGAAAATGTAATAGAAGATGTTAGAACGCATAGAGTAGTTTTTTGTAAATCAATGACATTTAGATGGTTTGTAGATGTAGAACCTCAAAGAGAAGGAGTTATCATCAAAATTCAGAAAAACCGAAAAGAGCCTGTACAAATTATTCAGGTCAAAAAAGACCAGCTAATTTCAGAATTTAGTCAAATGCTCAAAGTTGCATTTGAAGAGATTCATTAATACAAAACATCAAATTTTGTAAATTCACCAGAAAATTTTTCATTATGTATCTCTATATCTTCAACTCTGGCATTAGCAGGCCCTCCATGCGACCATTCAACAAGTCTACTAATTTTTTCTTCATTTCCTTCTAAAATAGTCTCAACACGACCGTCTTTAAGATTTTTTACCCATCCAAAAACATCATTTTTCTTTGCCATCACTTTTAGTGCCTGACGAAAAAATACACCTTGTACTTTACCAGTTACAATGATTCTAATTCGTTGATTTGACATTCAAGTTTTATTTCAGTGAGCTATTAATCAATTTTAGGTTAAAAGAAAAACTGCTTTGTTTCCTAACTATGAATTTTTACCTAATTCTGTCATAGTTAAGAATATTTGAATAAAAACAACTGTTAATTTTTGATCCTAATGTAATGATTTTCGGTATATCTTAACGAAAAAACATGTTAGGAAACACAGCAAGAAAAACTACTTTCTTTCTTTAATTCTAGCTCTACCAGTCTTTCTGGCAGCAATGCTACCTACCTTTGCACCAGGAGGTGCATCTCTTGAAACAGTTGAGCTTTGTCCAACGTGTTGATGACGGCCACCGCCATGTGGGTGAACATAAGCGGCTTGAGCAACACCTCTAACAATTGGAAATTTCTTTCCTTTTGCTCTGAAATTTCTCCATTTATTACCTGCACTCATAAATGGTCTTTCACCAGATCCTCCTCCGGCAAGAGTACCAATCATAGCTCTGTTTTTTGGATTAAAAGTAGCAAATTTTCCAGAAGGCAGTTTTACAGTAACACCTTCATCACCATGAGAGAAAATAGTTGCGTCAGTTCCTGCAGATTTAACTATAGTACCACCATCTCCAAAGTGCTTTTCAATGTTACATACAATTGTTCCATCAGGAATGTTTTGAACACTGATAACATTTCCTTCTTCAATTTTTGATTTTAATCCAAATTGTAAAGTTGTACCCACTTTAGTTCCTAGTACTGCAGGAACAAATGAAACAGAACCATCTTCAAATCTAATTTTAGATAATGGTGCTTCTCTACCACGTTCATGAATCAGATCAATAATTTTTCCTTCATGTTGTTCTGATAGTGGAAAACGGGGATAATTTGCCTTGGAGCCTACTTTTCCAGTAGCTGTAGATCTAAATTGATGTCCTCCACGGCCACGTCGTCTAACTAATGGTCTCTTACCCAAGTTGTTCGTTTCCTATGCACAGATGATTTTAAGCTTGTGATTGTTCTTTGTTGTTTATGAAAATTACCACAAAGGTATAAAAATTAGACAAAGGGCTTTTCTGTATGAGTCAAAATGCTCTTTCCCTCAAAGTTCTTGAGGCATACACTAGAGATGTTGGAAGAGGAGTAGCAAGAATCGATTATGATTCTATGGACACACTAAATGCCTCTACTGGAGACGTTATAGAAATTAAAGGTAAAAGAAGAACAGTTGCAAAATGTCTTCCATTATATCCATCTGATGAAGGAAAAGGAATTATCAGAATTGACGGACTTGGTAGAAATAATTCAGGAATCGCTATTGGAGATACAATTTCCGTGAGAAAGATAAAGGCAGTAGCTGCAGAAAAAATAGTGGTTGCACCACTTGAAGCAATTCCTCCAATTGATGAGAGGTATCTTGCAGATGCTTTAGAAAGTGTTCCTTTGATTAAGGGAGATAATGTAATGGTTCCATATTTTGGTGGACGTTTAACTTTTCAAGTTATAGGGGTAACGCCAGCAGCTGATGCAGTTTTAGTTACTCAAAAAACTGTTTTCCACATTGCAGAAAAAGGAGAGACATTACGTGGAGTTCCACAAGTCACATATGAAGACATTGGTGGATTAACAGATGAGATTAAAAAAGTTAGAGAAATGATTGAACTTCCATTAAGACACCCAGAAATTTTTGAAAAGTTAGGAATTGAAGCACCAAAAGGTGTCTTATTGTATGGTCCACCTGGAACAGGTAAAACATTACTTGCAAAAGCAGTTGCAAATGAAAGTAATGCACACTTTATCAGTATTTCAGGTCCAGAAATTATGAGTAAGTTTTATGGAGAAAGTGAAGCAAGACTAAGAGAAATTTTTAAAGAAGCAAGAGAAAAATCTCCATCAATAATCTTTGTTGATGAAATTGATTCCATTGCACCAAAAAGAGAAGAAGTTACAGGTGAAGTTGAAAGAAGAGTTGTTTCTCAAATGTTATCATTAATGGATGGATTAGAGGCAAGAGGAAAAGTTATTGTCATTTCTGCAACAAATAGACCAAATGCAATTGATCCTGCACTTAGGAGACCAGGTAGATTTGATAGAGAAATAGAGATTAAAGTTCCAGACAAAAAAGGAAGAAAAGACATACTTTCGATTCACAGTAGAAATATGCCATTAACAGATGATGTCAATATAGATAAACTTGCATCAGTAAGTCACGGATATGTTGGCGCAGATTTAGAATATCTCTGTAAAGAAGCTGCAATGAAATGTTTGAGAAGATTACTCCCTATTCTTGATTTACAAGAAGAGAAACTCTCTCCAGAAACTTTGGATAAACTAATTGTAAATCAGGGTGACTTTTCAAAAGCATTGATTGAAGTAATACCATCTGGAATGAGAGAAGTTTTCATTGAGAATCCAGATGTAAAGTGGGATGACGTTGGAGGTTTAGAAGAAGTCAAACGAGAGCTACAAGAAGCTGTTGAATGGCCAATGAAGTATCCAGGTCTTTATGATAAATTAGGGCACAAAATGCCAAGAGGTATCTTACTTCATGGCGCAAGTGGCACAGGAAAAACTTTACTTGCAAAAGCAGTTGCTACAGAAAGTGAAGCAAACTTTGTTTCAGTAAGAGGTCCTGAACTTTTATCAAAATGGGTTGGCGAATCTGAAAGAGGTATAAGGGAAATTTTCAAAAGAGCACGTCAATCTGCACCATGTGTGATATTCTTTGATGAAATTGATTCAATAGCACCAATCAGAGGAGCAGGAGGAGAAACTGCAGTAAGTGAAAGAGTTGTTAGTCAATTACTTACAGAATTAGATGGAATGGAAAATATGCATGGTGTTGTAGTTTTAGCTGCAACAAACAGAGCAGATATGATTGATCCTGCATTGTTAAGACCAGGAAGATTTGATAAGATTATTCAGATTCCACTTCCAGACAAAGAAAGCAGAAAGAGTATCTTGAAAATTAGTTCTGCAGAAATACCAACAATTACTGAGGAAAATAATCTTGAACGCGTTGATTTTGATAAACTTGCCGAACTAACTGATGGACTTAGTGGTGCAGACGTAGCAGCCATTGCAAATACTGCAGTTTCTTTAGTTATTCATGAATTCTTAGATAAGCATCCAGATGTCAAAGATGTTGAGAAACAGAGTATAGATGCCAAAGTAACTATGGAACATTTTGAAAAATCAGTTAAGAAAGTCAGAGAACAGAAAGACCTAAAGTTGGGCGAAAAACTAGTAGCTTCCTATTACAGGTAAACAAACCTATTCTATTAGGTTTACTAGTAACAAAAGGCTTTCTCTGGTAAAATACACTTTATTTTTCATAGTTCAAAAAAACCATTGAAATTTAACGAGACATTTTTTAATAGATACAGAAATTATTGTGTGAACAAATGAAGATTACGCAACTAAATTCTGCATCCGTTTTGATTGAAGATGGCGTTGGAGATTCCAAAGTCAAAATTCTGTGTGATCCGTGGTTGGAAGGAGAAGAGTATATGGGATCATGGGCTATTTATCCGCCATATGATTTCAAACCTAAAAATTTTGCAGATGTCGATTTCATATATGTAAGTCATATTCATCCTGATCATAGCTCTGCAAAAACGTTATTCAGATTAAATAAAGAAATTCCTGTACTAATTCATAATTTTCCAGAAAAATTTCTTAAAAATAAAATCGAAGGATTGGGGTTTAAAACAATTGAATTAGAGCATGGAATTAGAACCAGACTAAAAAAAAGCCTTCATGTAAATATTTTGGCAGCTGATAATTGCGACCCAAGTATTTGTGGCAATATTATGGGTTGTGGGCTATCAGAATTTAAGTATCAAACAACTCAGATAGACACAATTGCAGTTTTTGACAACGAAAACCAAGTAATTGTAAATACCAATGATTGCCCATACGATATTGCAAAAATCACAGCTTCTTCAATCAAATCTATTTATGGTAATATCGATGTACTACTCATAGGATATATTGCTGCATCATCATGGCCACATTGCTATAATCTTTCTGAGAATGAGAAAAAAGAACAAGCCAAACTAAAACAAGAAAAAAAGCTTGAAACTACAAAAAAATACATAGAATTACTAAAGCCAAAATATTACATTCCTTTTGCAGGTAGTTATACCTTATGTGGTAAAAATACTGCTTTGAATCAATATAGAGGCGAGCCAGAATTAGAAGATGCGTTTGAATGGATGTGTAATAATATACCTCATGAAAAATATCGTGGTATAATTTTGAATAACGACTGTTGGTTTGATATTGATACTGGAACAAGCAACAAAAATTATGTTCCAATAGATAAGAGTGATAAGAAAAGATATGTTGAAGATGTTCTACCTCACAAAAAATTTTCTTATGAACATGAATCAAAGCCACATGCCTCAGAAGTATATGATTTAATGCCAAAAGCTTATGAAAATTTTGAGAAGATCCGACAAAAAATAGGTTGGGTTTCTGACACTATGATAATTCTAAAAACTACTGATGTATATGATAAGGATTTAGTAGTTACAGTAAGTTGTAATAGGAAAGAGATCAATAGAGTAAATAAAAATGATATAGAAAAATTTGAACACTATATGATGATATCATTAGACATACGATTACTAAGGTGGTTGCTAACGGGACCACAAAAAGCAAATTGGAGTAATGCTGATCTTGGTTCCCATTTAAAATATGACAGAATAGGTAGTGTGTACAAACGGGGTTTGTTTTATTGCTTGAATCATTTCTTTGCTGTAAAATAATACTTGAAATTAATTAAATCTAAATCGCTTAATTACAAAAAGATTGTTTCAGATTTGGTCTCATAATACTGCAGCTTAGAAAGCTGTTTTTATATTCATCCTTAAATAATCCACCTAGTAATAAAAAAGAATGCTGATTCCCAACATAAAGCATAGATTTAGGATTATTGGTGGGGCGTTATTATTTATCTTTCATGGATTATTCATATCTGATGCCTATGGATACATCGATCCTGGTACTGGAAGTATCATAATACAAGCGCTAGTTGGTGCTCTAGTCGGTATAGGTATTACATTAAAGATCTATTGGCAAAAATTTAAAGAAATATTTTCTCAAGTAAACAAATAATATGATTTGCTATAAAGTAGAGAACAGCTCTTTTAGGGATCCAAGTGGATTTCTATTTTATCATAATCAAAACATCTATCGACAAATAAATAAATCATATAAAGAAAATTATGATCAGCTAATTGACTCTGGTCTATATGATCAACTAGTTCAATCAGGTCTACTCATTCCACACAAAGAAGTAGATATTTCTCCACCCAAAAAAGATAATTTTTATAAAATTATTCAACCTGAACAAATTTCATTTATTTCCTATCCTTATGAATGGAGTTTTAGTCAGCTTAAGCAAGCAGCACTAACCACACTTGAAATCCAAAAAATTGCAATGAAATATGAAATGACCCTTAAAGATGCGAGTGTATATAATATTCAGTTTAAAGAAAATAAATCACTTCTAATTGATACTCTTTCCTTGGAAAAATATGAAGAAGGACAACCTTGGAAAGCATATAGACAGTTTTGCCAGCATTTTATGGCGCCACTTGCATTAATGTGTCATAAAGATATACGCCTTAATCAATTGTTTAGAATATATGTTGATGGAATTCCCTTAGATCTTGCAAGTACATTATTGCCAACTAAAACCCGTGTTATGTTTTCTCTTTTAACACATATTCATGCACATGCGAAAAACCAAAAACGATATGAACGTAAACGAGTCGATGTAAAAAAAATATCGTTAAGCAAAAGATCTTTTGAAGGTATTATTGAAAGCCTACAATCAGGAATTTCAAAGATGAGATGGAATTTTACTGATACGGAATGGGGTAACTATTATTCTGATACAAACTATTCAGACGAATCATTTTTGCATAAAAAAGAGATAGTTAAAGATTGTATTACAAAAATCAAACCCAAAATGGTGTGGGATTTGGGAGCAAATACTGGAGTGTTTAGTCGTTTAGCAAGTGAACAAAATATATCTACTATTGCATTTGATGTTGATCCTGTAGCAGTGGAAAAAAACTATTTGGATTGTATGAAAAATAACGAAGAAAATCTTTTGCCACTTTTATTAGATCTAACTAATCCAAGCCCATACTTGGGTTGGGAGAACAAAGAGCGTGTATCTTTTATGGAGAGAGGGCCAACGGACATGGTATTAGCATTAGCCTTAATACATCATCTTGCTATTTCCAATAATCTACCTTTTGAAAGAATTGTGCAGTTTTTCCAAAAAATTTGTAGACATTTAGTTATTGAATTCATACCAAAAAATGATTCGCAAATACAAAAACTTTTGACCACAAGAGAGGACATCTTTGTTGATTATAACCAAGAAGAGTTTGAAACAGTATTTGGAAAATATTTTGAAATTGTTGAATCAATATCAATAAAAAACTCTGAAAGAATTGTATACAACATGAAAAATAAATTGTGATTTAAAATGTCGTTAACCAAATTCACGGTAATTCATCCCTTCATTCTTGCTGTATTTCCAATTATTTTTTTATTTTCGCAAAATGTGAATGTTTTTCTTGAAGTAATAATTTTACTATTATTGTTAATAGTAACAGCTACATTTTTACTTTGGATTTTAATAGGATTTCTATTAAAAAATAACATTAAATCAGGATTGATTGTCTCTCTTGGATTAGTTTTATTTTTTTCATATGGACATTCGTATAATATTTTAAGAGAAAGTTTTCCGCGCTATCCTATTTTTGAGATGCATCTCATTTTGTTGAGTGTTTATATGATTATGTTTATTGGAATTTCCACATATATTATCAAAAAAGAACGTAAACTGAATAATGCGACAAAGATAATTAATGTTGTTGCTGTGTCTATCATTATATTACCTCTTATTGGTATTGGGCAGTTTTTCATAATGGATAGCTATTCTGTTATGGAATCAGAAGATGGACTTGAGGATTCTAACCAAATTGCAAAATTGAACAAATTTCTTGATATTTATTATATAATTCCTGACGGTTATCCAGGTTCAAAATCATTACAAACGATTTTAAATTATGATAACAGTAATTTCCAGAATTTTTTAATTGAAAAAGGATTTTTCGTATCTACAGAAAGTTATAGTAATTATGAGAACACTAGGTTTTCTATACCATCGACTTTAAACATGAACTACATTAATCACATTTACGATGAAACTAAAAGTGTAAATGTCATTGACAAAGAATTGTTTCATCTTTCACGTGATACTGCTGTTATAAAGGATTTCAAATCTAGAGGATATACAACATACGTAATAGAACCTGGAATCAAATCTTGGGATACCCCTACGCGAAATTTAAAAAATACTGATTATCGATTTTGTCATACTAGTAATGCGTTAGATTCGGAGTTTTTTTCTGAATTAATTCGAACTACAATTATTAATCCTATACAAGCAAAGTTATTTGCAATGGATTATCGTGAGAAGATCCTTTGTGGATTTTCTGAGTTATCTAAAATGACAAACAGAAATGACACTCCAAAATTTGTATTGGTACATTTAATGGTTCCTCATAGACCATTTGTTTTTGGTCCAACTGGAGAAGATATACTTCCAGAAGATCTCAAGCTAAATGATAAGGGTGCAAACTTGGAAGCTGATCTTTATCTCGGACAATTAGAATTTGCGAATTTTAAGATGAGAAATGTTATAGAAAAATTGCTTGATACAGAAAATCCACCCGTAATAATAATTCAATCAGATCATGGTATGAGAAGAGATAATTCTCAAGGTGAATACATACAATTCTTAAGTGGTTTTAATAATTTTAAAGCCTATTATTTTCCACATGAGGGAAGAAATATTGAATTTGAAACAACCACCCCAGTAAATTCTTTCAGGATTTTATTTAATCTGTACTTTGATGAGGAACATGAATTACTTGAAGATAAAATTTATTCTCAAATAGAGGGAAAAGATTATCAATTTAGAGACATAACCAAGATTTTGATAAAAAGCTAATTCTATGCAGTTTGTAAAGAATGGCAAAAACCAATCCAACGAGTCATCAGGTAGTTTTAATAAAATCTCGAAAAATCTACAGGTAACTGATTCAGACAACGGGCAAATCCATTTTTTTCTATAATTCTGGTTTTTTAGGTTCAAATTGGATTTGATTCCACAGTGGGTACAGATACCTTTTCGATGATTTTCTAAGTAACGACAGAAAGCGATTGGAACGCTTAGAATATTTTGATCTTTATTTTTAAAGTCTAGTTTTCATCTTATCTTCCCATTATCCATGAAAAAAAATCATCAAAATACATAAAGATTCCAAAGAATGGTGCGTCATCTTGTGATGGTTTCTCAGTAATTATTTTCTGACATACTACATCAACAAATATCGTATCAGAACCACAAATTTGTTTATCAGTTTGTTTAGGTTCAGAAATATTTTCTATAACCGTAAAACTGCTGTTCAAAGTATCCCCTCCAGTACGATTACCTTCAGACGTGTGCATAAACATTGAATATTTACCAGCAGTTAGAACAAATTCCCAACTTGCGGTTGATATCCATTCACATGGTTTAGATTTTGTATGAATATTTTTTTGAATTGTAATTTCATGGTCATTGTCACTGATTTTACTTATACCGATATCTACATCAAAACTTTTGCCTTCTAATGTTCGCATGTCCTTGTTGTAGACAAACTGAATAGGTTTGTTAGCAGTAAAATTATCATTTAGGGAAATTCCGTCTTGCGTTATTTTAAAATCATTGACAAGAGTAATCTTGGGTTGTTCCAACACCAACTTTGCATCACATTGTTTTAAAATCTTAAATGATTCTGGAGAGTATTGGTTTGTTCCGTCTATATTTGAGACATAAAACAGTACTCTATCACCCAGCTCAAATCCCCCTATTGGAACATTATGGCCAGGAACATCACCAACTGTTGCCTCCAACATTGTAATTATGTTTGATTCTTGAGGATTTTTTAGAAACTCTTCAATTTCCACGGTGTATTCATCAAGTGTTTGAGTATAGTTTTCAACAACAATTTGTGAAACTTCGTTTTCTTCAAAATGGTAGATATTGGATCTTTCAAACTCTAAAATATTTACAGATATAATAGTTCCAACAAATACTGTTTCACTTTGCTCAAATAATTCTTCAGAGGATTGTGGAAACCACATTCCATACACTACGGTAGTAGATGTAATTACAGTAAATCCAATTAGGATTAAAATTATAAAGTACTTCATAATATGACTAACAAAATAATACGTAGGTCATAAAGAATTCTAATCTTTAGTATTATCTGAAACTCTTCTTCTTTGCTGTGTTTCCTAACATGACTAGTTTATCCTGCTGTGTTTCCTAACATGACTAGTTTATCCAACTAATTCTACCAATCAAGGTTTGGATCAGAACATTTTGTACAATTTCATGAATAGAAATTGGAAAAAATACAACCAATCCCTTGTAAGAAGGGGAGAAATCATGCTCTCCTTTGATGCCATGGAACAGTGGGGTACAGAACTCAAAGAGATGAATCGCAGAAAAGAAGGACACCAGTACGTCTATCCTGAGAGTTTCATGGAAGCACTAGGGTATTGCCATGCGTATCTGCATCTCCCCTACAGACAAACAGAGGGACTGATAAAATCACACCTGAAAGAAAAATCAAAAACACCGACATATTCTACCATTTGGAAACGTGTCAACAAACTCGATATCAAGTGCAACCCAAAACTGGGAAAAGACATCATCATTGCAATTGATTCCACTGGAGTCAAGGTTGCAGACAGAGGTGAGTGGATGAGACAAAAATGGCAGAAGAGAAGAGGTTTTCTGAAGATTCATGTGGCAGTAGATGTAAAATCAAAGCAGATTACGGGTCTTACCATTACAGATGATAAATCACATGATTCAAAATCTTTTATGTCTCTGGTAGAACAATCAAAACAGTTTGGAAATGTAACTAAAACCCTTGCTGATGGTGCATATGACACAAAAAGTGATTTTTCATATTTGTATCATGAAAATATCACTGCAGGAATCAAGACAAGAAAGAACTCATCAGTTAACACTGACTGTTATCCAAGAAGAAAAACTGTATTGGCTCAAATTTTTAATTATGAATT
>CBDFGF010000003.1:0-11513 GCA_965247045.1 Candidatus Nitrosopumilus sp. | reverse complement strand
GCAAACGTGAGGGATTTTAATTTTGGTTTGTTTTTTAAAATAGTCTTTTGTTTCCTTTGTTACTACAATTGCATTTTCTTTCATTGCGTGAGCAATTACCCAAGGGTCAGCTTTTGAGTGAATTCCATTGCTTGAAACTAAATATTTATGACTTGGATTCGATGCATATATTTCTTTTAGACGGTTTGCTACTTCTCCATCAATTTTTTTAATTGGAATATCACTGTTTTTTAGCCATTCAAATAGATTGTCTTCACCTTTCTCAATTTCTTCATAAACTAATTCAGGAATAAAAATCACGCCCTTTTTACCTAAATTATTTAAAACTTCCCAATAAGATGGACAAATTTCTGGTGAGTAATATTTTTGCCAAGCTTGAATAAGAATATTGGCATCAATACAGTAAACTACTTTTTCATCTTCAAACATTAGGCAAGTAGTTTTTCAAATTTTTCAAATTTATTAATCTGCGTGTTAAGAAGATTACTTGCAATTGATGGCGACAATGAACCGTTATTAAAGGAATCCATTACAATTCTTGTAAATAGTTTACTGTTTTTATTTAGACGAAGAAGGTAAGCGTCTGGTCCACCTTTTCTTTCTCTTTGTTTTTCCTTTTTTATCTTTTCCCTTTCCAAAAATTTCTCAAATTCATCTTGAGCATCTTGTTTTAGAATCTTGTATTTAGATTGGGAAATTATATTTAAGTTTAAAGCTCTAACCAATAAGGCAAAAGAACTTATACCGAGTTCTTTTGCTTGTTTAAAAATCATATTATTTGAATCAAATGTATCTGTGCCAAATTGGGTAATTAATTCTCTTGGCATTAATGCATTAGCTGCAACTTGGTTACAGAATAATTCTACTGGATGAAATTTTGATTTATCAGTAAAGTCAATATCAATTTCATTTGATATACCTGATTTTGCTATCCAAATATGTGCTAACTCGTGAACTAGTGTAAAAAGCTGTGGCGCATTCCAATTTTTTGAATTCACAAAAACAAAAGGTGCAAATTTGTCGGCAATTGCAAAACCTTGAATTAAGTTTCTATCTAAAACTAAATGAGAATGCAAGTAGCTAGCACGAGATATAAATATTCCCGCAGTTTCTGCTTTGTCAATCCATTCCTTGATAGGTGTTTTCTGATAATTGTTTGGACTAATTTTTAAGGTGTCCAATATATCTCTTGCAACAATTTCTGGACTATCATTAATAGAATATTTACCTACAAATGGAAGTTTGTCTTCTCCAATTTCTTCGTATAATTCACTTATCCAATTCTGTTTTTCTTGAACATCACGAATTATAAACAATGATGCTGTATCTAATTTTTGCGCATCATCTCTCCTATAATCTTGAAGTAGTTGAAAATCTTTTGGAATTTCTGGTAAAAAGAAAAGTGAAAATGGTCTTCTAAAGCTTTTTGCCAATATTTTTGCCTGCCGAATAGTTGGATAATCAATTCCATCTTCCCAAGTCAAATATCTTTCAGGTGATACAGAAACCTTTTTGGCAGCATCTTCCACAGAGATTCTGGCGGACTCTCTAGCCCACTTTAAAATCTCGGATGTTATAAATGCTTTATCAGCCATTTGTTTTTTTACAAAGGTAAAATTTTAATTTGGAACGTAATTTTTTTTCAGCTTGTTGCCAACGGACACTGTGTATGGCGTGTGAGGCGTAGCCAAACGAGAGCCATCATTACGCCTCATAAGCTATACACGATGTTATGTATAGTGATGTGTTTGGGGTTCACTAAAACTCAAGTAAATATACAATAACTTTTGTATGAGGTGTAATGTACAGTGTCCCTTATGGTGTAATTAGTGGAAACAAAATGCGCAGCATGGTTTTTACGTGCCGAAGGCAATTATACCATAACGTTTGGTATATGGTTTGTTGCGTGGTTAAGCACCTAATTTAGCAAATAAAAACCGAATAGAAAATCCGCGAGGATTTTCGTAAGTAGGCTAGAACTAGCAATAAATTATATGCGGTGTTAGCTGCTGCCTTTTATTAATTTAGAACTAAAACTCAAATCTTGTATTTTCACATTATGCTTAATTGAGTCTTCGATGTTTTCTTGGTTAAACAGAATAAGAGCTATTTTTTCATTCTTTTCTTTTTCTTTTCTATCTCCAAATACGATACTTCTTAATTCAATCATATTATAAATTAAACGACTACATATTCTGGTCATTTTAAAATCTCTTTCAGGGTCAAATAGTTTAGTTTTAACAATGGTTTCATTCTCTTTATCATTATATATTTGGTAAGAAGCGGAATTAGACAAATCAAAATTTATTTCCTCTTTTAAAGTATTAGCATTCAAAATATGAATTGAGTTGAAAGAAGGAAATACTCTCATTGTATGCTTATAAGCATTGTATTCATCTCTTTTAGAGAAATCAACAGCTAAAATTTTAATTATTTTTTTGATAGATTCAACACTCTTTTTGACTGCATTTTGATACTCTACGCCAAATTTCTCTTTTGAGAAAGTACCAACGTAAAATAAGTAATGACCAATACTTACATTATGGTCAAGAAAATCAATCATTTCATCAAGAAGATTTAATTTCCATTTTCCATTTGCTATATATTCTATTTTTTTATAATTCTGGCTCCAATTTGATTTTACAAGTACTCTTAAAATATTTCGATTATCAGGAACTTTTTCCTTTTTAGGTAGGAAAGCGAAAAAAAATTCAAAAAAGCTTTCTATTGAATGGAAATAATTCTGTCGTAAGTCTGCTTGAATAATGAACTTTGTATTTTTCGTTAAAGATATTTTTACGCCTTGAGATTCAAGTTCGTTGTCTTTTATTATTGAATTTATTTTATCCGTATTCGATAATAAATTTTTTAAATAAATTGCTCGGACTTCGTGATACTCTTTTAAATATGAATTATAAAAATTTTTGTAATCGGTTTCCAAAGTTGTTCAGTTTTTCCAGTTGCAGCTAACGGACACTGTGTATGGCGTGTGAGGCGTAGCCAAACGAGAGCCATCATTACGCCTCATAAGCTATACACGATGTTATGTATAGTGATGTGTTTGGGGTTCACTAAAACTCAAGTAAATATACAATAACTTTTGTATGAGGTGTAATGTACAGTGTCCCTTATGGTGTAATTAGTGGAAACAAAATGCGTAGCATGGTTTTTACGTGCCGAAGGCAATTATACCATAACGGTATTGCATATGAAAAGTAGCAGATTGTATAGGTAATTTTTCAGTTTGCTAACAAAGATAGCAGAAAAGCGCTAACATTATGTTTAAAACCTTTCCTGCTATTTTTTATATGCGGTGTTATGCAACGAATTTTGTATTTCAGTTCTTAATAAACTTTTTTATTATAGACCGTCCGTTTTTATCTTTCAGCAGGATAAAATAAATTCCGCTATTCAATTTTTGAACATCAATTGATTTATTATTTAAATTAGAATCATTTACAGATAAAATCAGTTTTCCATTAATATTGAAAATATTAACAGTAAAATCATTCCAATCAATTGTGCCAGAAATAAATAATTCATCTTTTACAGGATTTGGCAATATGGTAAACAAATTCGTAGAATAATCTTGTGTTGATAATAACACACTACTGTAAATTGCTTCATCTCCATTTGAAGAAAATATTACCAAAGTTTTACTACTACCCTCGTCAGTAATAGAATAAGTAAAAGGATTGTCAATATTACTAATGAAAAATTCACCAAGATAAATACCTTGATATACAGCGTTTTCAGTTGCATTTATCCCAAAACAACCTCCAAGAGTCATACTCCAACTATCAAACGAAAATTGAGAATTGTTATAAATCACTATGCCATCTAACCCATCGCAAACAAATGTAAAAAATAAATTTTCATTAAAAGATACAGTTATAAAAGGAACATCTTCATTATTGGGTGGAAGATTATCTTGTCCATCAATAATTAAATTTTGTAAATACCAAGTATTTTCAAAAAGTTGCGGGTCTTGAGCATTGCATGAAAAGTATGCGAATAAAATAAAGAATAAAATATTTATATTTTTCATAGCTTATTGTTTTATAAGAGTTTTTGAGTTTTGTACTTCGCCGTCACAAACCAAGATAATGTTGTACAAACCTGAGGTATAAGTAGAAATATCTATGGTAGTATTACTCTGTTGAACATCGAGTATATAATTATCGCTACCACCAGTATTTAAGTTTACTACCATTAGATAAGCAGAACTTGCACCATCTGTTAAATAGTTAACAGTAAATGATTGGGAAGCTGGATTGGGTATTAAACTTTCTAACTTGTAAGGGTTTACCGTTATTTCTACTTCGTCATAATCTTTAAACCCATCAATATTAGATATAATCTCTAATTTATATTTTTTGGTTACATCGGGTGATACTGTTAAATCTGTACCCGTATATATTAGATTCCCTTCTTGGTCATACCAATTATAAACAGCATCTTCGTTTATTTGTCCTGCATTTATGGTAATGGTCTCATTCTTATCTATTTCTTCGTATAATTCACTTATCCAATTCTGTTTTTCTTGAACATCACGAATTATAAACAATGATGCTGTATCTAATTTTTGCGCATCATCTCTCCTATAATCTTGAAGTAGTTGAAAATCTTTTGGAATTTCTGGTAAAAAGAAAAGTGAAAATGGTCTTCTAAAGCTTTTTGCCAATATTTTTGCCTGCCGAATAGTTGGATAATCAATTCCATCTTCCCAAGTCAAATATCTTTCAGGTGATACAGAAACCTTTTTGGCAGCATCTTCCACAGAGATTCTGGCGGACTCTCTAGCCCACTTTAAAATCTCGGATGTTATAAATGCTTTATCAGCCATTTGTTTTTTTGCAAAGGTAAAATTTTAATTTGGAACGTAATTTTTTTTCAGCTTGTTGCCAACGGACACTGTGTATGGCGTGTGAGGCGTAGCCAAACGAGAGCCATCATTACGCCTCATAAGCTATACACGATGTTATGTATAGTGATGTGTTTGGAGTTCACTAAAACTCAAGTAAATATACAATAACTTTTGTATGAGGTGTAATGTACAGTGTCCCTTATGGTGTAATTAGTGGAAACAAAATGCGTAGCATGGTTTTTACGTGCCGAAGGCAATTATACCATAACGGTTTGGCTATGTGCAGTAAGGGATTGCGGATAAATTTCATATCAAATTACACAAAATTTTGAGCGTAGTAGAATGCTTGAATAACCACTGAAACCCTTATTGCATATAGCCTTTGTTACCGGTTCGTGCTTTGTTTTTATCATTACTTTTCTATTTGTTTTTCTGTCTTGGTGCGTTGGCTTGGTCGCTCTTTTGCAAAACTTTGTTTAAGAGTTGGCTTGTGCAATTTTGCAAATGTGCAACCAAATGCGTTGGCTATTGTATTTCAATTATTTGCTTATTCAGAATTATCCGAAAGTCCATCAAACTTTGCTTTCATTGTAGGGTTTCCATGGGTTAATTTTTTAATTGTCAAATCATCCGCCTTATTGTTGGCTAATCGTAAGTTGTTTTCGGAAGATAACAAAGCTTCTTTGGTTTTATTCAAATGACTAATGGTCTTATCTATTTCCTCAATAGCCGTAGTAAATTTTCGACTAGCTAAATCATAATTATATGCAAACCCTTTTCTAAATGCGTCAACCTTTTCTTCAAAATTGGTAATATCAATATTTTGATTTCTCATTAAATTCAGTTCTGCTTTGTATTTCAAGGAATTCATTGCTGCATTACGAAGAAGTGTAATAATTGGTATAAAAAATTGAGGTCGTACTACATACATCTTCTCGAACTTATGAGAAACATCAACTATTCCAGTATTATAGAACTCGTTTTCCGATTCCAAAAGCGAAACCAAA
Organism: Candidatus Nitrosopumilus sp.; assembly: GCA_965247045.1. Lineage (GTDB taxonomy): Archaea > Thermoproteota > Nitrososphaeria > Nitrososphaerales > Nitrosopumilaceae > Nitrosopumilus. Next base: position 5,639 of record CBDFGF010000003.1, on the reverse strand, counting down.
ACAGCATACTCACAGTTTTTATCTTTACGGTCTTTGTCAAGTTTCGCAAAGAAATCCTCGTTTCTTTTTTTAGTAGCAGTTTCATCATTTTCGTTTTTCATTTCGAACATAATTGAAATGATTTCATTTCCTGCATCATCGTTTTCTTTATATATAAAATCTCCCTTATTTCCACCACTTGAATCATTGTCTTTTTCAAAATAAGCATTTTGAAAAGCTGTTGCACGAAGTTTGTTAAACTCTGTCTCACAATGTTGTTCTAGAGTTTCTCCTAGCATTTTAGTCGAAAGCTTTAGCTTCATATCTTTAACACGAGCAATCTCATCGTCTTTATATTTGATAATTGCATCCTTATTTTGCAATTCGGTTGAAAATTGTTGCTTTAAAGAATTTTCCAGATTTTGTTTTTCTAATTCTTTGGTCTTTAAATCATTTGCTAAAATGTCTCGTTCTTTCTCAACTTTTTGGACAGCTTCGTTAACAGCAAGTTTTTTTTCAACTTCAACATTATCAATTTTTGATTTTAGCTGTGTTATTTCAGCTTCTTTTTTATTTAGCTTCTCGGATAGTGCTAAGTCACTTTGAGCTTTGAGTTCCGTTAGTTCTTTATCTTTTTTTGCAAGTTGTTCTTGCAAAGAATTTCTAACATTTGCTTCAGCTAATTTTACTGCACTTTCCTTTTCTTTGTCTGCAAGATTTAGTCGATTTTGCAATTCTTCTTCAAATTGGTGGTCACGAACTTGTTTGACAATGTCAGCAAAGCCTGCTTCATCAATTTTAAATGCTTTATTACAATTTGGGCAAATAATTTCGTTCATATTGTTTGGGGTTTTTATCCAACTTGTGCCTCACGATATTGCCCTTTAATGTTTGAATGAAAGAATTTTCCTAGCGAACCTGAATTCATCATGTCGTAGTAAATACTTTCGGGCACATCATAGTATTGCCACACTGCTCCGCTATTAAATTCAACTTCCAAAGTTGAAGTGTCTGCTTCGTAACCTAAACTGGCTATCATGCTTGACTGAACGCTTTCTCTATTCATTATTTAAAATTTTTGTTGTCGGATTCTTGTTACTACTGTTTTATAATTGTCCGCACCTTCTGGATGGGCTTTCTTCCATGCTTCAATCAATTTCGGGTCGTCACTTGTTGGTCTTGGATTATTGAGTTTGATTCTCACCCTTGATGGAATTTTGATTGCTTCACCAACAACTATTGCTTCGCCTGTACGCAGAGCTGGAAGTAAGTCAATTAAACTGTTTAGGTTGTCAGGTGCAGAAGATTTCACAATAGATTGGTCGCCTGAGTTAGTAAGTCGCAAAGCAATATAAGTTCCAACTTGTGCTAAAATAGTTTCAGAAATTTCAGAAGGTCGCTGTGAAATTACCAATGCACCTAAACCAAACTTTCTTCCTTCTTTAAAAACTTGTTCAACCGCTTGCTTGGAGTAATTGCTGTTGTCATTTTTATTAAGGTAAGTGTGTGCTTCCTCATACGCAAGCAAAAGCGGTCTTTGTTTTCCTGTGTATGATTCACTTCTTCCCCAAAACATACTGTCATAAACAAGCCGTGTTATCAAACCAACTGTAATGTCAAGCACTTCAAAAGGAACTCCACTTAAATCTAAAATTGCAAGTTTACTTGCACTACCAATCCATTCATTCAGAAGATTGTTTAAATCTTTTGTTCCTGCTATGCCTTTGAAATTCCCTGGGTTAAAAAGGAAATCAAATCGGCTATCTCTAATTCTTGAAAGAATTTTTTTCTCGTAAGGAAAAAACTCAACATGCTTTGATTTGTATGGTGGTTGGTTGTTTGGTGGATAAGGAGTGAATGTTGCTCCAACCAGATTTTCAAAGTCACCTAGATTCGTTTGCTGTGCTGTTGCTTTTGTTTGGTCGTCTTTAATAGCAGTGCTGAAAGTTGCATTAAGCCACCAATTCATTTCCCACCAAAGCTCTTTGATGTTAAAGGGAATTGGAGAATCTGCTGTGATAAAATCTTTATTTACAACTCCCACCATAAGTGAGTTGTTTTTCTTTTTGAATTCAGTAATGAATTCTCTTAAGCGTCTGTATTCTGTTCTTTGGTCATCTTTCGGACTTGCACCGACAAGGAAATAAGCCAACTCATCAAAGTTCATTAACCAAAAAGGAATGAACAGTGGGTTAGCTACATCATTTATTTTGAAAACTTTTGCATCAGGAAAAGCTGATGCATATTCACCATGTGGGTCAACTAAAATTACTCGTGAACCAACGTAATTGTCAATAATTGCTTTAAGAATACTGACTGTCGTATTTGATTTGCCACTGCCTGTTGAACCAAGAATTGCACAATGCCTCAAAACCAACTTGTGAAGGTTTGCATAAACTGAAAGGTTCTCTGAAGAAGAATGTTTGCCAATTTCAATTGAATCTTCATCACGCTTCCCATAAATATCAAACAGGTCTTTCTCAATTACTAAGTGAACTTCATCGTTGATAGTTGGGTAAGTTCCAATTCCTTTTTCAAAATCATCATCGCCAATTTTTTCTCCAATAAGTTGAACAGATAGAAACCTTGAACCGAAATTATATTTAATCAAAGTTTCGTCTGCTTTGCTTGGAGTATTGCTTACAGAAGACACGATACCGTAAATTGCAATGTTTCCGACAGGTATTTTTATGAATGTGCCTATCTGTCCAATCTTGTATAATCTTCCATTGATGATAGGGGCAGCAGAAGGAATATCATTTGAAACTTCAACTTCAACTGTGCCTGAATCAACACGAATGATTTTGCCTAAATATGTAATGTCGGTTGTCATTTTACGATTGATTCAATTGCTTCCTTTTTACCAGAGTTTGTAATCAGAAAATTTACAAGTGCTTTAAAATCACCCAAAGTGAGTTTACTATCTGCTTCACTCCAAAAATGGTCAAACTGTTTTTTGTCCTTTTTGAAATCAGCCAACTCAGAAAACTCCCACTCGCCTAAATTACCATTTATAATTGCCTTCTTCGGTCCAAATACATTTAGATTCATGTAGGAAGAAGTAAGTTTGTGTAAACTCTCAACTTCTTCGTCTTTGAAGAAAAATACCAAGGCAGACAAGCGGTTGTTTTGTCGTAAGCAGTTAAAAATAATTTCGTTTATGTGTTGGTCAGAAAAGGAGTAGCCAGTAAAAATGAAAAGTAGTTCTCCGTTTAGTAGATAGTTCTTTAATCTGTCAAAGTATGCAACAAATGGTTGCTTTTTTGAAGAATCATATTTTTTCCTTTGACGGATAAATTACTAACTCGTCTTCCTCATCCTCAATCTTTTCAACTTTTCCAATTCTCACAATCTTGGGCGATTTAGTTTTTACATCTTCTTTCCAAAACCAACTTAATGAGCCGTGTAATTTCCATAAACGAACCCAGTTTTGTGTCAAGTCGTCCTTACCAACAAGTTTATCAATGCTCTCTTGCCAAAAGAATGGTTCGTATGCTCCTACAAATCCGTCAAAGTATGGTATTTGACTTGACTCCAAAGATTTCTCTATAATCAAGTCGTAGTTAGTTGTGAAAACTTCTTTTGAAAACTCTCGATTAAGAATACTCAACCATGCAAAAAATTTCTTTGTTGTTTCAAGGTCTGCAACTTTTTCCTTTTCTAAAATGAGGTCGTAAATTTTTGTGCAGATTTCTTTGTCAAGTTTTTTTGCCGCTTCACCGCTTACGCCAACATAAGATTTACCAGCCACTTCCGCTGTTAGTTCCCGTATTCGTCTGATATGATTTAGAATGTCTTCAATGTTCGCTGTCATTGGTGCAACGGATGTTGCCACATCATTTTTGATTAAGTCAAAGTGTGTTTTGAAATCACCCGTCAATTCTGCATCAATGCTATTGGTTAGTTGCTCAACATTTGGGATGTTTAAAGCACAAGAAGTTCCTGCACCGAAAAAGAATCCAATATTTTTTGAATATGCAAGATGGGTTTTTAACTCTTTTATTTCTCGTGCTACATTTATTTTTTCCATGTCAGTTTAATTTTTGAAAAGGTCATTGTGCGTAGGGACAAAAGCAAATGTGGTGCAACTGATTTTGGCTTTTGTGAGGGGTTGCACCTCTTTTGATTTTGTTGAAGCGTTGGGTTTTCTGTTCATTGTACTCTATCGTTTTATTGTTGGACTATCGTCTTTCAGCATGACCGGTAACGGACACTGTGTATGGCGTGTGAGGCGTAGCCAAACGAGAGCCATCATTACGCCTCATAAGCTATACACGATGTTATGTATAGTGATGTGTTTGGGGTTCACTAAAACTCAAGTAAATATACAATAACTTTTGTATGAGGTGTAATGTACAGTGTCCCTTATGGTGTAATTAGTGGAAACAAAATGCGTAGCATGGTTTTTACGTGCCGAAGGCAATTATACCATAACGGTATTGCATATGAAAAGTAGCAGATTGTATAGGTAATTTTTCAGTTTGCTAACAAAGATAGCAGAAAAGCGCTAACATTATGTTTAAAACCTTTCCTGCTATTTTTTATATGCGGTGTTATGCAACGAATTTTGTATTTCAGTTCTTAATAAACTTTTTTATTATAGACCGTCCGTTTTTATCTTTCAGCAGGATAAAATAAATTCCGCTATTCAATTTTTGAACATCAATTGATTTATTATTTAAATTAGAATCATTTACAGATAAAACCAGTTTTCCATTTATATTGAAAATATTAACAGTAAAATCATTCCAATCAATTGTGCCAGAAATAAATAATTCATCTTTTACAGGATTTGGCAATATGGTAAACAAATTCGTAGAATAATCTTGTGTTGATAATAATTCATTACTGTAGATTGCTTCATTTCCATTTGAAGAAAATATTACCAAAGTTTTACTACTACCCTCGTCAGTAATAGAATAAGTAAAAGGATTGTCAACATCCTCTAAAAAAAAATATAAGAAATATAAATTTTCAAAAGAAGAATTATTTTGATCATTACACTCACCAATTATAGTGCTAAAACCTTCTGTAAAAAGAAAACTTGAATTTGAATTATTAAAATTTACTATCCCATTTCCATTATTACAAACGTTTGTCTCTAAAAAAATACTACTGTTTACAATTGAAAAAATTAAATCAACAAATGGAACTTCTTCATTTGATGGTGGAACATTATCCTGACCATCAATAATCAAATTTTGTAAATACCAAGTATTTTCAAAAAGTTGCGGATCTTGAGCATTGCTTGAAAAGTATGCAAATAAAGTAAAGAGTAAAATTTTTATATTTTTCATAGCTTATTGTTTTATAAGAGTTTTTGAGTTTTGTACTTCGCCGTCACAAACTAAAATAATATTGTATAATCCTGTTACGTAAGTAGAAATATCTATGGTAGTATTACTCTGTTGAACATCGAGTATATAGTTATCGCTACCACCAGTATTTAAGTTTACTACCATTAGATAAGCTGAACTTGCACCACCTGCTATATAATTAACAGTAAATGATTGGGAAGCTGGATTGGGTATTAAACTTTCTAACTTGTAAGGGTTTACCGTTATTTCTACTTCGTCATAATCTTTAAATCCATCAATATTAGATATAATCTCTAATTTATATTTTATGGTTACATCGGGTGATACTGTTAAATCTGTCCC
>CBDFGF010000002.1:0-11578 GCA_965247045.1 Candidatus Nitrosopumilus sp. | reverse complement strand
CCGTAGTAAGCCACCTCCCGATACGAGCATCCCACAATCGAAGTTCAAAGGCTTCCATTCCAGTTTCGGGGTCTTTCTCTTGTCCTTGGTAGGCGTAACGATATTGACCCTCAATATTGCGGTTTGGCATTGGCATACCATACGAGTAGTAATCTAAGTCGTTTTTTTTAAGGCTTTCCCCTTTTTTACTATGCAGTGCCTTTAGAAAAGTAAAATTTTCTTTTAATTTTGGGCATCCCATAGGGTAAATATAGGGTTTTTAGTTAATTCTCCCCGCATTAATATCCAGATTATTGCTAAGGCAAAAAACCTCTGTTCTTTGCCTGTTTCCTAGCCATCACGCCACCAAAACTATCTTTACATAAAATGGGTTATAATACTTGCTCGCTCACGTCAATGCCGTAGTTATAACCAATTTTATGTAAAATAGTCACTTTCTGGGCGCTCACTTCTGAACTGCATTTGATGGTTTTAGATTTGATTGTAAAAGATTAGGCAAGACTAACGCCCTGAGGTTGTTTCATTTTAAAAAGCAACGGAACTCCAACAGCTTCGGCAAGCTCTGTTCCGTTCCTTTTCAAAACGTTTTTTATCATTTTTTCGATAAAATTAGTGCATTGTATTATTACTTAAATTTGTAAAAACAACTTACTATGATTAAGATAAATACTTCTGTAACAGATATTAATATTCAATATTTCATTGATAATAAAATTCACGATAATGCTACTAAAAACCGTATTTACGATTGGGATGAGTTCTTCAGGTCTAAGTTAATTTTAAAGCTTAATGATTTATTTTCGGACGATTGGCGTTTAGAGTTTACTCAAACACCTGAGAACTCTTGGTTAGTAGATGTTTTTTGTGAAGATTTAAATACTGCTTCTAAAATTAAAAATGTGATTTTACATTCTATTTCAGATTTCAAGTTTGAAGTTTTTTTCAATAATAGAGCTATATAAGAACCTCCGTTTTTAAAGTTGAAGTTTCTGCATTGGATGTAGCGTTGAGAAGCTTCAACTTTAAAAATGCTAGAGGTTTTGCGACGATTGAGCAAAATAATTAACGTTTCGTAGTGCGGTGGCAGTAGCGTTGGCAAAAAGCGTTGGAAGAGTGGCTATTTTACATAATTTACATTATAACGACGATTTTAAACAGCTAAAATATAAAGGTCTAAAAATTGTGCGGAGCGAACTTATAATGCAAATTATGAAAACATAGCTTTGGGTAAGTTTTTATGCATAGATTTTTTGTTGGCGTAGCTCTTTGCTTTTTTTCAAGCAATGTGCTACAAGTGCGTTGGCGCATAAAAACTTACATTGTGGTGGCGAGCGGAACAAAACAAAAGACAGAGGATTTTGAGCAAGCGAAAAAACTGGGTTTTGTTTTGTGGGGATTTTATCCGATTGGATGATATTTATTGATGTCTTCTTTTAAATCTTCTAAATCGTTTATTAAATAATTTTCAGTTGAACTAACGTAACGATGTCCTGCAAAATATTGTACTTCACGAAGATTATAAACTTTTAGCCAACCAGTAATTACCGAAGCTCGTATCTGTTTTAGGCTTTCTATTTGTTTGTTTTGCTTGTGTAATTGTTGCATTAATTTCTGCATCACGTTTGCAAGACTGTAACTCTTTCCTATACTTACAAAAAATAGTTCTGTTTCTTTTTTGGTTTGTAGCAAAATAGTTTGCCTTGTTTGCAGGTGGTATTCCATAAAATCCAGGATTTGATACGCTTCCAGTTTTAAAGTTCTTTGGTTACTTCTACGCCCTCCATTTACAAAGATTTTACCTTCTCGTAATTTTATGTCCTTTGTAGTTAACCGTTTTATTTCACTTGTGGTTAATCCTTGATACACTAACAGGCTTACAATAACTGCATTACGCTTTTTTGATAGATTACCAGTACTGGCATTCTTGTAATCAAAGTATATTTTTTCAAGCGCTGCTTGACTTAAAATATGGTGTAGTGTTCTTCGCTTTACACCTTTAATATCGATGTTACTTGTAGGATTATCATTTCTCAGCCCTCTACTTATGAGCCAATTGTAGTAATGTTTTAGACTTCCTACACTAGATTGGATACTGCTTTGTTTTAAACCCTTGTTTTTAAGGTTTTGGACATAGCTAATAATCTCATTGTAGGTACTTTGTTCTACCTGGATATTATTTGTATCGGTCCAAACAATGTATTGCAATACAGTTTTATGGTAACTTTCTGCTGTGCTACCACTAATACCTTTGGAGAGTAAATGATTTACAAAAGTCATAGGTTTTATTATTAAAATGATTCTTCTACCAGGTGCGTGTACACCTGGGTACTCTCAAGCGAGTTATGTCCTAAAAATCTACTTATTTTTTCCAGCGGCATACCGTTTGCCAGTAAGTGTGTTGCTATGCTGTGTCGTAGTACGTGTAGTCTTACATTTTTCTCTTGCAAGACGATATCATCGGTTCGTAGCTGTAATATTTTAAGGCGTATTGCCATAGATTGATGCCCTAATCTTCCGCCTCGCTCGTTAATAAAAAAAGCACTTTCTCTTTTGTCTTTTATCAGTAATGTTCTGCCGTCATAAATATATTTTTGCAGGTATTCACTATTGGTTTTATTAAATGGCAGTAATCGTTCTTTATTAGCTTTCCCTTTGCGTACGTGTACTGTCCTTTTATCAAAATTTATATCATCAACACTTACATGATATCCTTCGTTTCTACGTAAACCACAGCCATAAAATAGGGTTAACATAGCCGCATCTCGTAAGGCTATTGCTTCGTAAATGTATTGGGGTTTATATTTTGATATGCTACTATTAAAAGCTCTAGTAGCTCTGTGCAGCTGTTGTATTTCTTCTGTTGTTAAGGTTTCTATTTCGCTGTCGTGGCACGACTCCCAGGGGATGTTTATCACTGGCATTGCCAGTCTACCGCTTTGGCGCAAGTATTCTGTAAATTTGTAAAGTGCTTGCAGGTGTTTGTTTAAACTGCCGTTACTTAATGCACCACCTTTTCTGTCATTACTTCGTAATTTTAAGTTATTGTAATGCTCTTTTATAATTTGATTATCTAATTGATTGATGTTATTAATATTGTTCTGTTCGAGGTAGTAAAATAATTCTCTAATATGATTAGGAAGGTTGTAAATCGTTGATGGAGCATAACCTAAAATGTCTAACCATTCTCTAAAACTTTTTTCGATATACTGGAAGCTCTCGTTTTTTAAGATTAATTTTTTCATTGCACTTGTCCACTTTTTAGATTTCTTGCGATTTAGATGTAAGTAATTGATTTTATGATTACTATTTCGCAAAAATGGTACTTGCGAGTTATTTGCGATTTGCGTTTTATTTCTTTGTTATTTTCTGTAAAGCCTTACCTAATGCAGTCTGTATATCCTTTTGCAAGGTTTCGTAATCCTTGGATATGACCAGTTCAAAGGTGTAACTTCTTGTCTTTTTGTTGGTATTTCGTTTGATGTAGCCTAATAGTTGTAATTGCTTATTGTAGTTGCGCAGGGTACTTTCTTTGATGCGTAATTGTGTTCTAATTTCCAATCCTGTAAAGTCTTTCTTCCCCGCCTTGCCGTCGGGCAGGTTTTTGGTTTTTAGATATGCTTTGAGATTTTCTAAATAGTTTCTTGTTGCTCCACCCAGTTCATCACTTTTTCTAAGCAAGGTTTCTTTTAAAAGTTGGTTTGCTATTTCAATATCTTCAATTGCTACTTCAATATATTCTTCGCCTGTTTCATTATCATATTTCTTTTCTCTTTGATATTGATAGTAATAGGTTACTGCTTCGATAAACTGCAGGTAATGGTTGTTGGTTCTTCTTGGTTTAAATACAGATTTTGGTAATACAAGTGCTTCCGCAAAAGGATTGATGATTCTAATGGGTTTTAAAACACGTTGGACATTTTGTAAAAACTTCTGTATTTCTCTTTGTTTATGTACATCTATTTTACCAGCAGATAATTGACGTTGATATTCCATAATACGCTCGTCTTGTTCTTTGCTTTCATCCAAGTAGAGTAGGAAGCTCCTGTTTGCGTTATCTTCATAAATTTGCTCCTTTGTGGTGCATCCAGCTACGCAAACTGGACCTTCTACAATGATCATTTTTGTTTTGGGTTCTTCGGAGTTACCTGTTTTTAACGGAACCAACTTGACGATCTTATGATTACTCTTTAACTCTCTTATAGGATATAAAGCCGTTTCCACTCCGTCCATATCCTCGATAATGATCACTTTATAACATACACCATAGCGCCCAAAATAATAGAGGGCATTTTCGGTAAGGGTCGTTATTTTTACCACGTCTTCTTCGGGTATCAATTTGGCGATATTGCTTTGCAAATGGGTTTTGCCTGAGCCACTTGCACCTAAACTAATCACGTGCAAAGGGTTTTGTTGTTTACGTACCGTAAAAATTAAATACATAATCCGGCGATTGATATTCTCACCAATAATGCCACTTTGTTCGATTAATTGGTCGGTGTTTTCTAAAAGATTTGGGTTGAGTAAAAAGTTAGTAGCTTCTTCAATTTCATTTTTGGTAAGTTGTTTTATTTTAGGCTTTAAATCTTCTGTTTTACTTTTAATTTCTTGAAGCCTGTATTTTTCTAACTCTTCTGTGAGTTCGCTTAAACTGGCTGCTATTATTGAAGTTCCTATCTCCAATCGTTCTGCACATTTTCTTATAAACTTCTCTAACTGGGTATCGTTGTACAGATCCAGATTATGCCTTACTGGTGGTCGGCTGCTTTCTTGTAACTGTACTTTTAGAGTAATGCGCATTCTGTCCAGTCCCTCTAATTTAATTCCCCCTAAAACTGTAAGTTGTAGAATTTCGTTTTTGTAGATGAGTTGCTCAGGGTTTTCTATACTTAATTTATTCATAATAATACACTATTGTTTACACCTTTAAAATACAAATATATACAATCATGATATATAATACTGTATACATTATTGTCTACCATTACATAAAACCCTATATTTGCTATGTATTTTAACCAAAAAAAGTTTTTATTGCCATGAATATTGCCAAGATTTTAAAAGAATTAAGACATAAAAACGGGTTTTCGCAAGCTCAACTTGCCGCCATGGTGGGTGTAAAAACATCTGCGGTCTCCAGATGGGAAGTAGGGACGGTAAATCCCAACCTGGAGATGGCTGTTAAACTAGCTACTGCTTTAGAGGTGTCTATGGACGTGTTTTGTGGAATTTCTCAACAACAGGTCTCAGATCTGGAAAAACTTGCTAAAAAGGCTAATGTATTGCCAAAAGATAAAGTACAACTATTAGAAGGAGTTTTAAAAGAGTTTTTAAGATAAAAATCCAATATCGTCTATCTGCAAAATAGTATGATCCTCCGCAAAATTTCTAGCACTGGAGTATTTCCAATCTGTAGTTTCTGTAACAAAACCACTTTCTATTGGATTATTGTGGATATAATCTAATTTCTGCTTGATTACTTTTGGACTCCAAAGCTCAATAGGTTTGTTGTGATGTTGCCAGAACTGATATTTTGTTGTAGTTGCATCCTTTTTTCCTGCTCGCTTAAACATCCATAATAACCACTCTTTTCTACTCTCTTGTGGATTGTTCTCTATAGCTTCTAGTACTTTTTTTGATGTATGTCGCTTAAAATCGCATAACAGCTCTGTAGGTTGTTCCTTACTAGAACGAAATATAAAATATACGTGACTTGGCATAAAACAATAAGCATATAGTTCCATAGCTTTTTCCGCTCTGCAATAATCTACACTATTTGCTAATATCTTAAAGTAAGCTTCTCTTGTAAATACATCTATCCAATATACAGTAGCAAAAGAAACAAAATAGGCTGCACTTGGATTATGAAACTTGTATTTTCTACTCATATCATAAAAATACAAAAACATGGTTGGATTGGTTTACTCAGTACGGCACCCGTCACAGACGAGAGCTAGCGGGGGATGATTAGGGATGCAAAGGCTAAGAAAGCGTATGTTTAATCTTTTTTAATCATTATTGTATCCTTAATGCTTACAGGTAGTAGCGCATAATCAAAGGGAATTTCTCTTTTGTTTTTTTCAAAAAACATTGATAGTTGTTTTTGAATATCTTCTAATACTTTTCCATCTCCTACATTCATTGAGCAATGTAATTCCAATTTATTATTTTGGTATATATAAACTGCTTTAGGGTTGTTAGATCCTATGCTGTTTCCAGCAAAGGAGGTTATACTTACATTTTGTTGAAAAGAGTTGCTTAGAAATTTATGTATTTTTCCGAGATAACCCTTACTTACTTTCTCATAGTCTTTTGAAAAAAAACCTTTGACAGAGATACCATTTTCACACCATTTGGGTCTACCAATATCTTTGAGGTTTATATCAACGGTGGTATTAAAAAAATCATCAACTATTATTCTTACGTTCTCTTCATCCTCGTTGTAGCTTAATCGATAATAGTTTTCGTTATTTTTCAAATAATCAAACCCTTCGTAGTTATTTGATTTGACATACTTTAAAAAACCCTCAAAATCTTTTTGATTTCTGATTTCAGGATAATTAAAATAATAAATATTCAACAGTTGTTCATACTCGCTTTTGAGCGTTTCTATGTTTATTTTACTACTGCATCCAATTAGAATGAGTAGCAAAAGTGCAGGCAGCAAATATTTTGCTCTTTTCATCATTGCATCAAGGTTTATGAACATTCCACATAAAGTTTCTAACCTGGTTATATAGACCAGCATTTTGGATATTTATTATCACAACCCCTGTAGCACCGCCATCAAAGCTTAAAGCGTTGTTATAAATCTCACCAAATAAATTAGCTGTTGTTCCCACATCATTGACGGATGTTACAAAATTTACACTCCTATTCCTAACGGTGTATATTCCGTTAAACGGAACAGAAGCGCCATCAACACTTAGATTTGAACTGAAGGAATAATGATTAGAAGCTAAAACACCACTTTTTCTTCTTAAACCATCTACATTAAAGTCAATGGGGTATGCTTGATTTTTATCGAGCTACAGAGAATTTTACATATTTGTAATCAGAGAACTCTGCTTTTAATAAATTTAGCAACTGTTCTTCTTTTTCTTTTCCGATTTGCAAACCACTCTTTGAACACATAAGTTTTAAGCTTTCTTCCTCATTGTTGTATATATAGATTGATGATTCGTAGTAATCTTTTGAGTGACCAGATTCAAGTTCCAATTTAGATAAAATGCTATTTAATTTAACTTCAGCTTTTTTATCTTTAAAAAAAATACTATCTGTTGTTGTATAAAAGATATGTTTATAATCTGACCTATCATTACAGTCATATTTTATTTTTCCTTTAAATAAAAGTATATCATAGCTTCCATTGAAAAGATATTTTATAAAACTGTATCCTTGTAAATAATCACCATCCATATTCATATAGAGCCGAGCATCTATTTTATTTTTCAGCTTGTTGTTTTTGCCAGAAGGACCAAAAGAATACAAACAAATATCGTTTTCAAAATAATCAATTTTTAATGAATAATTATTATTAGAGAAAAGAGCTTCACTAACTTTAGGCAAAAAATCAGATATTTCACTTTCTTTAGGCAACTCTCCAGTTATTTCAAATTTTAAAGAAAGGAAATAATCAACATCTGCCACAATACCTGCACCTCCGCGTTCATATAAATCTTCTAAATAGTTTACTTTCTTTGTATAGTCAAAGTACATATAGGCAATAAAAGATAGAGCTATTAGCAATACTATTAAGATAGTCTTTTTAATTCCCATACCAAGCGCTATTTATTGCGTTATAGCCAGAGCCTTGATTACGATGAATAAGAAGATGTATTGTAGGTTGTGGGTTGCCACCTTGAATTCGCGAACTATGCAACTGGATTTGATATGGGTAAGTCATTGCTGTGTTAACTTCTCCATTCCAAGTTCTCAAATCAAATTCGATATAATCAAAAATATTTAAGTTCTTATTCTTAAATATTTTTACATTTCCAGTCCCATTATTAACTCGAGTTCCATTTATGTTCATATCCAAATTAAAACTAAACCTACCCCAATTAATGCCGCTTCCAAAGAGATTGAAGTTTTCATAGAACCCTCTTATATCATCAATTCTTTGGGGTGTTTGTGTAGTGATAAAGTTCTCAACTTTAGAGTTTAATTCAGAAGATAAATAATCCGTAAATGATGAAGTATTTATATCAGGACTAGATAATGTTGTTGTAAACCAATTGTTATTGTCGTTAAAATGACTTGCGATATCTGTTTGACCTACTCCTACATATTGATGACCAGCAGCCATTGCAGAGCGATCATCAAAAGTCACGTTCCCATCCCAATAATATGAATCTGTATCTGGGTTATATATCCAATCTTCCGTCCAGCCACCATCTGGATCAATAAGTCTAATTGGATTATTACCCATCCCCATGTATGGAGAAAAATGTTGCCCATAAGGGTCAGTAGTCAACCATCGTCCAATTCGCCCGTCCCATAAACGTAGTTCAAATGCTTCCATTCCCGTTTCTGGGTCTTTCTCCTGTCCTTGGTAGGCGTAACGATATTGCCCCTCAATATTACGGTTTGGCATGGGCATACCAAACGAGTAGTAATCTAAGTCGTTTTTTTTAAGGCTTTCCCCTTTTTTACTATGCAGTGCCTTTAGAAAAGTAAAATTTTCTTTTAATTTTGGGCATCCCATAGGGTAAATATAGGGTTTTTAGTTAATTCTCCCCGAATTAATATCCAGATTATTGCTAAGGCAAAAAACCTCTGTTCTTTGCCTGTTTCCTAGCCATCACGCCACCAAAACTATCTTTACATAAAATGGGTTATAATACTTGCTCGTTCCATCAATGCCGTAGTTATAACCAATTTTATGTAAAATAGTCACTTTCTGGGCGCTCACTTCTGAACTGCATTTGATGGTTTTAGATTTGATTGTAAAAGATTAGGCAAGACTAACGCCCTGAGGTTGTTTCATTTTAAAAAGCAACGGAACTCCAACAGCTTCGGCAACCTCTGTTCCGTTCCTTTTCAAAACGTTTTTTATCATTTTTTCGATAAAATTAGTGCATTGTATTATTACTTAAATTTGTAAAAACAACTTACTATGATTAAGATAAATACTTCTGTAACAGATATTAATATTCAATATTTCATTGATAATAAAATTCACGATAATGCTACTAAAAACCGTATTTACGATTGGGATGAGTTCTTCAGGTCTAAGTTAATTTTAAAGCTTAATGATTTATTTTCGGACGATTGGCGTTTAGAGTTTACTCAAACACCTGAGAACTCTTGGTTAGTAGATGTTTTTTGTGAAGATTTAAATACTGCTTTTAAAATTAAAAATGTGATTTTACATTCTATTTCAGATTTCAAGTTTGAAGTTTTTTTCAATAATAGAGCTATATAAGAACCTCCGTTTTTAAAGTTGAAGTTTCTGCATTGGATGTAGCGTTGAGAAGCTTCAACTTTAAAAATGCTAGAGGTTTTGCGACGATTGAGCAAAATAATTAACGTTTCGTAGTGCGGTGGCAGTAGCGTTGGCAAAAAGCGTTGGAAGAGTGGCTATTTTACATAATTTACATTATAACGACGATTTTAAACAGCTAAAATATAAAGGTCTAAAAATTGTGCGGAGCGAACTTATAATGCAAATTATGAAAACATAGCTTTGGGTAAGTTTTTATGCATAGATTTTTTGTTGGCGTAGCTCTTTGCTTTTTTTCAAGCAATGTGCTACAAGTGCGTTGGCGCATAAAAACTTACATTGTGGTGGCGAGCGGAACAAAACAAAAGACAGAGCATTTTGAGCAAGCGAAAAAACTGGGTTTTGTTTTGTGGGGATTTTATCCGATTGGATGATATTTATTGATGTCTTCTTTTAAATCTTCTAAATCGTTTATTAAATAATTTTCAGTTGAACTAACGTAACGATGTCCTGCAAAATATTGTACTTCACGAAGATTATAAACTTTTAGCCAACCAGTAATTACCGAAGCTCGTATCTGTTTTAGGCTTTCAACTTGTTTATTCTGCTTGTGTAATTGTTGCATTAATTTCTGCATCACGTTTGCAAGACTGTAACTCTTTCCTATACTTACAAAAAATAAATCGGTTTCTTTTTTGGTTTGTAGCAAAATAGTTTGCCTTGTTTGCAGGTGGTATTCCATAAAATCCAGGATTTGATACGCTTCCAGTTTTAAAGTTCTTTGGTTACTTCTACGCCCTCCATTTACAAAGATTTTACCTTCTCGTAATTTTATGTCCTTTGTAGTTAACCGTTTTATTTCACTTGTGGTTAATCCTTGATACACTAACAGGCTTACAATAACTGCATTACGCTTTTTTGATAGATTACCAGTACTGGCATTCTTGTAATCAAAGTATATTTTTTCAAGCGCTGCTTGACTTAAAATATGGTGTAGTGTTCTTCGCTTTACACCTTTAATATCGATGTTACTTGTAGGATTATCATTTCTCAGCCCTCTACTTATGAGCCAATTGTAGTAATGTTTTAGACTTCCTACACTAGATTGGATACTGCTTTGTTTTAAACCCTTGTTTTTAAGGTTTTGGACATAGCTAATAATCTCATTGTAGGTACTTTGTTCTACCTGGATATTATTTGTATCGGTCCAAACAATGTATTGCAATACAGTTTTATGGTAACTTTCTGCTGTGCTACCACTAATACCTTTGGAGAGTAAATGATTTACAAAAGTCATAGGTTTTATTATTAAAATGATTCTTCTACCAGGTGCGTGTACACCTGGGTACTCTCAAGCGAGTTATGTCCTAAAAATCTACTTATTTTTTCCAGCGGCATACCGTTTGCCAGTAAGTGTGTTGCTATGCTGTGTCGTAGTACGTGTAGTCTTACATTTTTCTCTTGCAAGACGATATCATCGGTTCGTAGCTGTAATATTTTAAGGCGTATTGCCATAGATTGATGCCCTAATCTTCCGCCTCGCTCGTTAATAAAAAAAGCACTTTCTCTTTTGTCTTTTATCAGTAATGTTCTGCCGTCATAAATATATTTTTGCAGGTATTCACTATTGGTTTTATTAAATGGCAGTAATCGTTCTTTATTAGCTTTCCCTTTGCGTACGTGTACTGTCCTTTTATCAAAATTTATATCATCAACACTTACATGATATCCTTCGTTTCTACGTAAACCACAGCCATAAAATAGGGTTAACATAGCCGCATCTCGTAAGGCTATTGCTTCGTAAATGTATTGGGGTTTATATTTTGATATGCTACTATTAAAAGCTCTAGTAGCTCTGTGCAGCTGTTGTATTTCTTCTGTTGTTAAGGTTTCTATTTCGCTGTCGTGGCACGACTCCCAGGGGATGTTTATCACTGGCATTGCCAGTCTACCGCTTTGGCGCAAGTATTCTGTAAATTTGTAAAGTGCTTGCAGGTGTTTGTTTAAACTGCCGTTACTTAATGCACCACCTTTTCTGTCATTACTTCGTAATTTTAAGTTATTGTAATGCTCTTTTATAATTTGATTATCTAATTGATTGATGTTATTAATATTGTTCTGTTCGAGGTAGTAAAA
>CBDFGF010000001.1:0-6737 GCA_965247045.1 Candidatus Nitrosopumilus sp. | reverse complement strand
CCTAAGGTTTCTTTGCACCACCACTGTGCATCCATTGTATTAGATACTGACCAGTTAAGTACATAACGACTATGTAAATCGATAATGGCTACTAAATACATAAATCCTTTTCGCATTGGAATATAAGTGATATCCGTAGCCCATACTTGATTAGGCTGTTCTATTTTTAGATTGCGCAGTAAATACGGATACACCTTATGGGCTTTGTTACGCCTAGAGGTATGCTTGCCAGGCATAATGGCTCTAAGACCCATAACCTGATAATACAAACGGTCTATGCGCTTTTGATTGACCTTATAGCCTTTGTCCATAGTGAGCCAAGTATGCATCCGTTTAGCTCCTTTAAAACAGTGATGGGTATAATGCTCATCCATTAATCGCATAAGCTCTAGATTTAAATCATTTTCTCCTTTAGGAGTATAATACAAACCCGAACGATTTACCTGTAAAAGATTACTTTGCTTTACAATACTCAATTTAGAATGATCCTTGCTTATCATTAGTCGACGTTCTTTTATGAGTTTAAACATAAGTAACCATAGGATAGCTATGCCTGAAAACCAGCTTTCAAACCAAAATGATGGTGTTTATCAAAAAATCTTGCAGCAAAAATTAAAAACGCCTTGATAATCTCTTTTTAATTCTAAAAACAGAATAAACCCTCCGCTAGTTTTTGATATTAAAGAAATTTATACTCTTACCGACCAGAGACTAAGTAGGTATTTATTATTGATTTTTCCAGTAAAACTTTTTGAGAAGAAATTGGATTTTGTTCCAAAGACCACATTAATTATGACTTGGGAGGGTTACGAGGCGGAATTTCCATCGCATTGGCCTTGTGGTTGACCAATGAGATGAATCGAGATTTGTTCCTTGTAATAACCTATGTTGTAGTTGTATTTTCAATAATCGTACAGGGGCTAACTATTGGGAAATTGGTTCAGAAATTAAATAATAAAAATCTCAAAGAAAAAATTCCCAACTACAAAAACAAACCCTTAATCTAGTCATGACCCTTAAATAATTTCAAAACATTGGGAAATGTATCTATAAGACATCGCCATTTTATTCTTCATAAGCCCTATGGCTATTTGAGTCAGTTTGTAGTAAACGGAAAAAGAAAAAAAAGAACGAAACTATTAGGTGAATTATATGATTTTCCAGAGGGTACAATGGCAATTGGAAGATGGATAAAGATTCAGAAGGTTTATTATTACTTACCACAGATGGGAAAGTAAGTTATAAAATTCTTAATAAGAAAGTTGAAAAAGAGTACTATGTACAAGTCGATGGAATTATTAACCAAACCGCCATTGAAAAAATGCAATCAGGAGTTGAAATAGGACTTGAAGGGGAGAAATATATTATCAGGCCATGCAAAACGATTTTAATAGAAGAACCTTCAGAATTGCCAATAGAAAAAGACATATAAGAGATGAACGCCATGGTCCAAAAAGTTGGGTGTCTATTATTATAAGACCGTTGCAAAACTTAGATGAAATTCAATTTTCTTTTCTAATTTGAAATTTTTGATCTAAATTTTCTTTATTTTCAGGTTTTTAGCTGATTTTAAGTTGAAGATTCCCGTTTTTAGCGTTCATTTTCCCTTAATTTTTAAAATTGGACGCAATTACTCCTGGACTTCGGTACAAATTATAGCACATGGCTTCCAAAAGATTTTGAGTGTGCATTTTTTTAATACCCCTGTATCTTGCTGTTGCTCCAGAGAACCATCTTTTAATTCCTCCAAAAGTACGCTCTACTTTAAATCTTGTTTTGCCTATGAGTTTATTGAACACTTTCTCCCAATGAGTTAAAGGCTTGTTTTTATAGGCTTTTTTTAGAATATGATTTTTTAACTTTCGTTTTTTAAGCAGTATCGCATTTTTCTTTGATTGATAACCTTTGTCTGCTTTTAACGGAATATCTTCCGGCAAATCTGCGGTGTTCAATACGTCTTCTAAATTGCCAACTTCATTGGTGCTTGCTTTTGTTGTCAATACTCCTAAAACCAAACCTTCGTTGTCTGTAACGTGATGTTTTTTATAGCCAAATCGATACTTTCCGCCTTTCTTTAACCAAGCTGCGTCGGCATCTACACTTTCTGCATAATCCTTGATTACTTCCACTTCCTGCTCATCTTTTCTATCCTGGGTGACTTTATGATTGGTTTTACCTTTGGGTTTTAATGGTGTATCTATAACACTGGCATCAACAATAACTCCTGTTTTTACTATTATTTTATGGGCTGCTAACTGTCTGTTGATTTCTTTAAATAGGGGCTCATAGGCTTTTGCTTTTGTCATCATACTCCGAAAACGGGATAAAGTACTGTGGTCCGGTGCTACTTGATCAATATGTAACCTACAAAAATAACTAAATGAAATACTATCATTAATGCGGTCTTCAACTTCATAATCGCTTAAACCAGACCAAGTTTGCAATAAACTCATTTTAAAAAGTAATAAACCACTATAGCTTGGTTTTCCTGTGGCACTTTGTCCTTATAGTGTAGTGCTTTTTTAAAACTTTTATGATAGGTTCCCAATTTAAAAGGATATTAATTTGGGTGAAAAAGACCTGCTTTATCTTGCGTGAACGTATATCGCAAATGCTATCGGCTAATGTAGGTTGCTGTACTAATTCCATGATAAAAAGATACGAAATATTGCAAAATTATGCAAGCCCTTGCAACGGTCTTATTATATCTGAAGGAAAATTTCACCAAGTTAGGAAAATGACTACAGCTGTGGGTTTTCCAACATTGAGATTGGTTCGTGTTCGGATAGGAAATATTTATTTAGATAGTAATGCTGGACAAGTTTTTGAAGTTGAAGATTTAATTACAGCTTCAATTAAATAAACTGTTAGGCACTTTTTGTAACCATTCCTATAAACTCAACATATATTGTTTAGGCGTTGTACCATATTTCTTTTTAAAGGCACTTATAAAATGACTTGCGGTACTATAGCCTATTTCATTACTGATTTCGGAGATATTATGTTTTTTAGAAAGAAGTATTTTTCTTGCATATTCTAATTTATAATCCAGTAAAAAATTAAAAACCGTATCACCATAAATATGCTTAAATCCTTCTTTTAATTTGGGTACAGACAGTACGATTTCATCAGCAATTTCCTGTAAACTAGGAGGGTCTGCCATATTATTTATGACTAATTGCTGGGCTTTTTTAATTTTTTCAACATTGTCTTCATCTTCTAAAAAGGGGCAAGATTGAGCATCGTCTTCACTATTATTAAAGTATAAGCTTAATAGTTCGTAAATTTTACCTTTTAAATACAAATCATGAAGAGAATTATGAAGTCGCTCTTTAAAAATCTGATTTAAAATTAAAACTTCAGAGGGATTGAGTGCTTTGTCTAAATAATATTTTTTCCCCTTATTATCTTCATTTAAAAATGGGATTAGACCTGCAACTTTAGAGAAAAAAGAATGAAACACCTTTATTGAAACTATTAATATTAAATGCTTCCCTTTTGGATTAACAGTTAAATCTATTGGAAGATTTTGTTTGGGATTATAAAGCAATATTGATTTGTTCTCTTTAATATCTAATGAATAATGTTCGTTAAAAAACAACTTGGAAGTCTCACTTACGCAAAAGTGTAACTGTATATATGTATTTTCAACACCTTTTAAATAGGTGAGTTGTTCCTTAGATGTATTGTTTAAACTAATAACTCTAAACCCATCTTGTATTGCAACCTCTTCAATCATTTTTTCAACGTTATATTTTTATTGTTCATCGTTCTATTTTGAAAAATAATTAATTAAATAATTGCCAAAAGTACTAATTATACTATTAAAAACAAGAATATTTATTTTTATTTTGTATCGATATTAAAAAATCTTTTAGCGATATATTATAATCAATATCCAAGTTATTTTTAGCATCGATTACAATGTATAAATAGAAGCATGCGAAAGAAATTATCTAAATTTCTATTATTATTTTATTTCGGATTTTCATTTTCCCAAGAACAAAGACAAGATTCTACTTCAGTCGAAATTTTGGATGAAGGTATAATAACAGCAACTCGAACGATTCGACAACTAACGTCTTTACCTCTTCCTGCACAAATTGTTTCAAAGAAAGAAATAGAAGCAGTCAATTCTATTCGATTAAGTGATATTTTGAATGAACAAACTGGACTGGTGACGGTTTCAGACTTTGGAGGAGGAGAAGGAATTCAAATGCAGGGATTAGATTCTCAATACACGTTAATATTAATCGATGGAGTGCCCCTAATAGGGCGATCTGCTGGGACTTTGGATATTAGTAGAATTACTGTTGGGAATATCAAACAAATTGAAGTTGTAAAAGGAGCTTCCTCAAGTTTGTATGGTAGCGAAGCGCTTGGGGGAGTTATAAATATTATTACAGATAAACCAAAGTATGGATTTAATGGAAACCTAAAGTATCGTTATGGAACTAATAACACAAACGATATTTCAACAAGTATAGGATTTAGAAATGATCGCTTTTCCATTGGTGGGTTTGTAAATCATTTTATTACTTCGGGGTATGACCTCTTAGACAATGAATATATTAACACGGTAGAACCTTTTAATAATCAAACCTATAATTTAAAGGGAAATTACAATTTTTCTAATAACACTAATTTAATGATTTCAGGTAGGTATTTTACCGAAAAACAAGAATATGTTGCTTCAGAAGAATTAAGTGGGGAAAGTACAATTAATGAATGGAATTCACATCTTAAACTGAATCACCAATATAACGAAAAATGGTCAAGTTATTTCAAGTTTTATGCAACGCGGTATAAAGGAGATGAATATTTATTAGACAAGGAAGGTATTCTTTATTCTGATGGAGATTTTAATCAATTATTAGTGCGACCAGAACTTAGAGGAACTTTTAATCCAAATGAAAAAAATTCATTTATAGGAGGTCTAGGTTGGAACTATGAATCATTGGTACGTACTTATTTTTCTAACAAACCTGAATTCAATTCACCTTTTATTTTCTTACAATGCGACACCAACCCCACCGATAAATTAAACATACTCTTGGGAGCTCGCTTTGATGACCATAGCGAATACAAATCTCAGTTTAGTCCAAAAGGAGCAATACGGTATGAGGTTAATTCTAAAGTCTCGATAAAAGGATCAATTGGTTATGGATTTAAGGCTCCAGATTTCAGGCAATTGTATTTCGATTTTACAAATTCGACTGTTGGCTATACTGTTTTTGGATACAATCAGGTTACGACTCGTATTCCTGAGTTAGAAGAAGAAGGTCAAATTTTAACTATTGTGGTTCCGATTACTGAATTTGAAGAGGAATTACATCCTGAAAATTCAGTGAGTTTTAATGTGGGCAGTGTTTATAAGCCAATTTCAGAATTGACTTTTGAAGTAAATATTTTTAGAAATAATATTCAAGATTTAATTGAAACCTTAGTGATTGCAACAAAAACGAATGGCACTAATATTTTTAGTTATCACAATATAAGTGAAGTGTATACGCAAGGATTAGAATTCAATGGAACTTGGAAAATAAATAATTATTTAAAATTATCAGGAGGATATCAATTATTATATGCCAAAGATAGAGAAGCAATAAAAGCGTTTGAAAATGGTGAGGTTTACGCAAGGTTAACGCCAAGTTCATCCTCATTTCAGTTGAAGGAAAGCGATTATTTTGGTTTGTTCAATCGATCACGTCATATGGCAAATGCTAAAGTATTTTATAGTTTGAATAAGTGGAATTTAAACACAAACCTCCGAGCTACATATCGAAGCAAATACGGGTTATTTGACACTAATACTAATGGGTATTTGGATGATTATGATGAATTTGTAGAAGGGTTTGTATTACTGAATTGGGCACTGAATAAAACTATTTACAAAAATTACGAACTGGGATTTGGAGTAGATAATATCTTAGATTTTACAGACTCCCAAAATATTAGCAATATCTCTGGGCGATTATTTTACGGAAAACTAAATATTAATTTTTAACTATAAACAACAAACAATTACTTATGAAAACAATTAAAATTTTATCAATAATAGCACTTATTACAGCACTTAGCTCTTGTAGTAGTGATGATGATTCAACTATTATTTTACCTATTGAAGCTGAATTAATAAAAAATTTAAATGCCCCTCAGGAAGGTGGGCAAGGACAACCAGTTTATGGAACGTTTACCAAGTTCAATTTCGCAACAGGCCAGATTACAACAAGTGAAACTGATTGGGATATTGCTATAAGAGGAACTATTATTTTAATAAATGGAGGTGATAATACTGGTATTAACGATGAGCCTGAAAGAAACGGAATAGCTTCTGCCTATATAACTAACGGTACTATGGATAGTGTAACTGAAGTTGACAACACAAAATTAAAAGAAGATGCTATAAATTCACAGGCAATTCCAACTGGTAGTGGAGCAGGATGGTATTTGTATACAGGAGCCCCAACACACTTAATCACACCCATAGCAGGTAAAGTGTTAGTATTTAAAACGCACGACGGGAAATATGCCAAAATGGAAATCTTAAGTTATTATAAAGATGCCCCAGCAGATCCAGATGCGTTTGTGGACCTTGATAAATATTATACTTTTAATTATGTATATCAACCTAATGAAGGTAATGTAACATTTTAGCATATGTATAAAGACATAAATTTCCTTGTGTGACTTAGAGATTTATGTCTTTTTGTAGTTCGATTTTATATTGGTTATCG